>NZ_BMPJ01000017.1 GCF_014647535.1 Thermus composti
CGGGGGGCATGGGTCTACGGGCTTTCCCTGGTGGTGCTGGCCTGGACGGATGGGAAGCGGCGGATCCCCCTGGCCTTCCTGCCCTACTTCGGGGAGGAGGAGAGAAAGCTGGACCTGGCCCTGGCCCTGTTGGCGTGGGCCGAGGAGGAGGGGTTTAAGCCGGAGGGGGTGCTTTTTGACGCCTGGTACGCGGCGAAGGAGGTCCTGATGTGGTTCCATGATCGCGGCTGGCCTTTCGTCGCGAGGCTCAGGTCTAACCGTGTGCTGGACGGTGTCCAGCTTATGAGGCATGGGGGTACCCGTTGGGTCAAGACGGGGAGGCTGAGGGGCCTGCAGCAGGAGCTGGGGTTGGTGGTGTACGGGCTGACAGGGCAGCGGGAGGGGTTGGGGTTGAGCTTCTACCAATGCCGAAGGAAGCTCATCTCCGGCAGGTTGAGGCTGGATTTGAGCCCTTTGCTATCGGCAAACGTAGGGGCCGCGTAAGTCCAGAGACAGGAAAACCACAGCCCTTTTCAAGTGCCCAGGTTGCATAGAATTGAGGGGCAATGGGTAAGTGCAAGTTTTGAACAGACCTTCCTGAGCGGCTTCCGGCCGGCCCTCGAGGCTTCCCTCGCCCGGGAACTGGCCAGGATCGCCCGGGAGGACCCCAGCGCCGCCGTGCGCCGGCGTGCCATTGAGGCGCTGAAGCTCGCGCAACCCGGCCCCTGGCGGGAGGGGGTGGAGGGGACGCTTCGGGAGGCCTTGGGGGACCCCGATCCGGAGGTGCGCCGGGCCGTGGCGGAGCACTTCGCCGCCGTCCCCGCCCGGGAGGTGGCCACCACGGCGGGAAGGTGGGGCTTCGCCAGCGTGCGCTGGCTGGTGGAGGAGCTCTGGGAGGAGCCCGAGACGCTCCGGCGCGTGGCAGGGTACTTCCGACAGCAGGAATTCCGCGGGCAGCTCGGGGCCCTTACCGGCAACCCGGGTAGCCCTTACCTGCCCACACCCTCGGTGGAAGACCTGCCCTGGGTCGCGGCCACCCTGGCCCGCATAGAGCCTGGTGCCCGCGACCCGCGCCTGGCGCCCTTGGTGGAGCTTTTGAACCTCTAGGAGCTGGGCAACAACCCCGCCCTAACCAGGGCGGCGTTCCAGAACCGCATTCCCGAGCTTCTGCTTCGCCACCTGGCCGATTCCGAGGAGTGCCGTGTCGTGGCCGCCGTGGGCAGCTTGTATAACCGCGGTTCCCGGTGTGGGTGAGGGGGGCTGGGGTGGCGCTATCCAGGGGGTGGGGGCCGGGGTCTTCCGGCTTGGGTCGTTTCGCCCCTACCGGGCGGAAAGGGTTTTGGGGTAAGCTCAGGAGCCATGGCGAAAGTCCCGTGCTTCCGGTCGGTCCCGGGTGAGGGGGTCGGAGGGGTTCTTGGTTCCGGCTTTTACCCCTCCCCGGCGCCTTTTGGGGAATACGAGGCCTGGGCGGCCGCGCTTCTCGCCCGCTATCGGGAGGGAGCATGAACGAGGAGCACCTGACGAGGCTTCGCGCCTGGATGGAAGGGAAGGGCTTTTCCCGCTTCTTCGTGGCCCGGCCCGAGAACTTCGCCTGGCTCACCGGCGGGGCCAACACTCTGGGAATGGGGGAGGGGGTGGCCTACCTGGAGGTGGGGGAGGGGGTTCGCCTCCACACAAGCCGGATAGAGCACCCCCGGATGGCGGAGGAAGAGGTCCCGGGGATCCCCGTGGAGGTCCACCCCTGGTACCGCTTCCCCCCGCCCCCAAGCCCGAGCGACCTGGAGCACGACCTCACCCCCTTGCGTCTGGTCCTTTCCCCCAAGGCCCAGGAGGCCTTCCTCCACCTGGGGCGGGAGGCGGCGAGGGCGGTGGGGGAGGTGGTGCGGGAAGCGGGGGCGGACTGGCGGGAATACCAGCTGGCGGGGGCCCTGGCCGAGGCCCTCTGGGGGGCAGGCCTCCGGCCCCTGCTCCTCTTGGTGGCAGGGGAGGAGCGGCTTTTCCGGCACCGCCACCCCCTGCCCAAGGACCGCCCGCTGGGGAGGGCCTTTATGGCGGTGGTCTGCGCCGAGCGGAAAGGCTTGGTGGCCAACCTGACCCGGATGGTCAGCCTGGGGGTTAAGGAGGTGGAGGACCGGTACCGGAAGGTGCTGGAGGTGGAGCGGGTGGCCCTGGAGGCCTCCCGGCCCGGGGCCACCCTGGGCGGGATCCTGGCGGCCATCCAGGAGGCCTACGCCCGGGTGGGCCACCCCGGGGCCTGGGAGGAGCACCACCAGGGGGGCGTGGGGGGATACCGGTCCCGGGAGGTTCTGGCCACCCCGGGGCACCCCTTGCCCTTGGAGGCGGGGATGGCCCTGGCCTGGAACCCGAGCCTGGCCGGGGCCAAGGTGGAGGACACTTTTCTTTTGACGGAAGCGGGTCTTTTGAACCTCACGGAGGACCCCGCCTGGCCCTCCTTGGAGGTGGGGGGAAGGAGAAGGCCGGACCTTTGGAGGGGAGGATGGTGAGGCTGGGCCTTGTGGGGGCGGGCTGGTGGGCCCGGGAGGTCCACGCCCCCGCCTTTCAGGGGGCCTCGGCCCGGATCCAGGAGGAGAAGGGGATCCGGGTGAGCGTGGTGGCCCCCGGGGGCGCGCACACCGAGTTCGCCTTTGGGACGGGAAGGACGCCGGAAGACCCCCGCCTTAAAGCCTTCCTCCGCCCCGAGGAGGTGGCCGAGGCGGTGGTCTTCGCCCTGGCCCAACCCCCCCACGCCCGGGTCTTCTTGGTGGGGATGCGCCCCATGGTGGAGCCCCTCTAGGGTCTTGGGGACCCCGGGCACGAGCGGGAAAAAAACGAAGCAAAGGTTGCCCGGAAGGGGGCTTTCCCTTAGACTTTCCCTTGCCCGTTAAGGGAGGTGAAGAAGGATGCGGCAAGGAATCCTTTGGCTTTTGGTCTTGGTGGCCTCGCTGGGGCTTGCCCAGCAGTCCAGGCCCGCCTCGGACCCCCAGGTGGTGGAGGCGGCGAGGAAGGAGGGGAAGCTCGTCATCTACTCCTCCACGGACCAGGCGAGCGCCCAGGCCCTTCTGAACGATTTCCGCAAGCTTTACCCCTTTATCCAGATTGAGTACAATGATCTGGGCACCCAGGCCATCTACGACCGCTTTGTGAGCGAGACTGCTGCCGGGGCCCAAAGCGCCGACCTCCTCTGGTCCAGCGCCATGGAGCTCCAGGTGAAGCTGGCCAGCGAGGGCTACGCCCTGCCCTACAACTCCCCCGAGGCCAAGAACTGGCCCGCCAACGCCCGCCTGGAGAACCTGGCCTACAGCACCACCCTGGAGCCCGCGGTGGTGGTCTACAACAAGCGCTTCCTCAAGCCCGAGGAGGTGCCCACCACCCGGGAAGGGCTTGTGCGGCTTCTCCAAGAGCCCAGGATGCGGGGACGGGTGGCCACCTGGGACCCCGAGCGGAGCGCCGTGGGCTTCACCATCCTCAAGGCCGACTATGACCGCTTCCCCGCCTTCCAGAACCTGGTACGGGCCTTCGGGCGGGCCCAGGCAGCCCTCTACTCCTCCACGGGGGCGGCCTTTGAGAAGGTGATCTCCGGGGAGCACTACCTGGCCTACGGCTTCTTCGGCTCCTACGCCCTCCTCCGGCAGCGCACGGTGAAGGACCTGGGGATCGTCTACCTCACCGACGGCACCGTGGCCATCCAGCGGGTGGCCTTCATCAACAAGCGGGCGGCCCACCCCAACGCCGCCAAGCTCTTCCTGGACTACCTCCTCTCCTTGAGGGGGCAGAACCTCATGGCCTACACCGCCCTGATCTTCGCCCGCAGGGAGACGTTGGTGGGGGAGGCCACGCCCCAGGCCCTCTACAAGGCGGTGGGCGGCAAGGATAAGGTCTACGCCATCCCCGTCTCCACGGAAATCCTCAAGAACCTGGACCCTGCGGAGAGGATGCGCTTCCTCACCTTCTGGCGCCAGGCCATCCGGGGGCAGTAAGGGATGGTGCGGTCCTCGGCCCCTTCCTCCTGGCCCCTCGCCCTCCTCGTGGGGGCAGTGGGGCTTCTCGTTCTGGTCCCCATCGGCCTCCTCCTCTACCAGAGCCTCCTCACCGCCCCCTTCTTTTCCCCGGCCAAGCGGTTTGCCCTCGAGGCCTACCGCTTCGTCCTCCACGACCCCTACTTCTTTGAGGCCTTGAGGAACTCCTTCCTGATCGGCCTCGGTATGGTCCTCATCGCCGTGCCCCTGGGGAGCCTCTTCGCCTTCCTGGTGACCAAGACCGACCTCCCTTTCGCCCGGCTCTTTGAGCTTTTGCTCCTCGCTCCCATCTTCATATCGGCCATCATCCTGGGCATCGGCTTCATCGTGGCCTTCGGGCCCTCGGGGGTGGTCTCCGGCTGGGTGGAGGCCCTCCTCGGCCGGGTTCCCTGGACGATTTACACGCTTCCCGCCATCGCCGTTATCGCCGGCCTCACCCACGTGCCTTACGTCTACCTCTACGTGGCCAGCACCATCCAGAACGTGGACGCCTCCCTGGAGGAAGCGGCCCGGGTGGCGGGGGCCAGGCCCTACCGGGTGGCCCTTTCCGTGACCCTTCCCCTGGTACGCCCCGCCTTGGTCTACAGCGCCATCCTCATGCTCCTTTTGGGCTTTGAGCTCTTCGGCCTGCCCTTGGTCCTGGGGGATGCCAAGGGGATCATGGTGATCACCACCTACCTCTACCGCCTCACCGCCATCACCGGCACCTCCGCCTACCACCTGATGGCGGCGGTGAGCGTCCTCATCGTGGCCATCGCCCTGACCCTGGTCCTCCTCCAGCGCTACCTGGTGGGGCGGATGGAAGGGCGGTACGTGGCCATCGGGGCCCGGGGCTACCGCACGGAGAGGCTTCCTTTGGGACGGCTCCGTTACTTCTGGGCCTTGGTGCTTGCCGTCTACCTCCTGGTGGCCGTGGTCTTCCCAGTCCTGGGGGTGGTCTTCCGCAGCCTGGTGACGAGCTGGGGGCCCGGGGTGGACCTCCGGGAGGCCTTCACCCTGGGGCACTACGTGGAGGTCTTTAAGCTGCCCAACCTGAGCCGGGCGGTGACCAACACCCTCTGGGTGGCGGCCTTCGGGGGGGTGTTGGCCCTGGCCTTTTACCTTCTCATCGCCTTGGGGATCCAGCGGGGGGCGGGGCTTGGGCGGGTCCTGGACTACTTGGCGGGGCTTCCCCGGGCGGTGCCGGGCCTCGTCATGGGGCTCGCCTTTCTCTGGGTCTTCCTCTTCTTTAAGCCCCTCGCCCCCTGGCGCAACACCCTCTTCGCCCTGATCCTGGCCTACACCGCGGTCTGGATGCCCTACGGGGTCCGCCTCCTCACGGCGGCCCTCCTCCAGGTGGGCCGGGAGGTGGAGGAGGCGGCCCGTATCGCCGGGGCCTCGCCGGTGCGGGCCTTCCTCCAGGGCACCTTGCCCCTTTTGCGGGGAGGGATCCTCACCGCCTGGTTCCTGCTCTTCATCCAGTTCGTGCGGGAGTACTCCACCGGGGTCTACCTCCTCACGGCGGGGACCGAGGTCCTGGGGGCCCAGATCGTGGCCCTCTGGGGGACGGGGGCGGTGGACGTGATCGCCGCCCTGGCCACCCTCCAGGTCCTCATCGTGAGCGGGGTCTTCCTCGTGGCCAACCGGCTTGGGGTGCGGCCCCAGGGACTTTAAGGAGGTAAGGATGTTGGGTTGGGTCTTTTCCACGCAGGATAGGAAGGAGGCAACCATGGACGGCACCCAAGGGGAGCGCCTGGTGGTGGAGGCCCTGGAGGTGCGCCTGGGGGAGAACCCGGTCCTCAAGGGGGTGGACCTCGCCGTGGTCCCGGGGGAGATCGTGGCCCTTCTCGGGCCTTCGGGCTCGGGGAAGACCACCCTCCTCCGGGCGGTGGCGGGGCTTTTGCGGCCCACGGGGGGGCGGATTCTTCTAGGCAAGGAGGTCTTCTTTGACGGGGCCAAGGGGGTGTTCCTCCCCCCGGAAAGGCGGAACCTGGGTCTGGTCTTCCAGTCCTACGCCCTCTGGCCCCACCGCACCGTCTACGAGAACGTGGCCTACGGCCTCAGGCTCCGCAGGGTGCCCGAGGGGGAGGTGCGGAAGCGTGTCCTGGAACTATTGGACCGGCTCGGCCTCACCGGGCTGGAGCGCCGCTATCCGGGAGCCCTTTCCGGAGGGCAGCAGCAGCGGGTCTCCCTGGCCCGGGCCCTGGCCTACGACCCCAGGCTTCTCCTCCTGGACGAGCCCCTTTCCAACCTGGACGCCAAGCTCCGGGACCAGGCCCGGGTCTGGCTTCGGGAGACGCTGAAGGCCACGGGGAAGGCCGCCCTCTTCGTCACCCACGACCAGGCGGAGGCCATGGCCATCGCCGACCGCATCGCCCTCCTGAACGAGGGGCGGATGGAGCAGGTGGGCACCCCGGAGGAGCTCTACCGCCACCCCAAGACCCTCTTCGTGGCCGACTTCCTGGGGAATCCCAACGTGGTGGAGGCTCTGGTGGTGGGCCTCGAGGGGAGCATGGCCCGCCTGGAGCTTGCGGGCTTTCCCTTGCGGGCCCGGGCCATGGGGGCCCTGACCCCGGGGCGGCTCGCCAAGCTGGTCCTCCGCCCGGAGGCCCTGCGGCCCGCGGGCCCCGGGGAGGTGAACGTCCTGGAGGGGGAGCTCGCCCATAGCCTCTACCTGGGGAGCCACTACGAGCACTGGGTGCGGGTGGGGGAGGCCCTGATCCGTTTCACCAGTCCCCTTCCCGTGGGGGAGGCCCGCCTCAGGCTTTCCCTGGAGCCCGAGGCCGCCTTGGCCTACCCCGCTTAAGTACCCCACCGCGGCTTTCGCCGCGGTGGGGGCCCCAAAAGGAGTTTCCTAAGCTCCCTTTCGGGCAACTCGTGTTGCGAAACCACCGTGCGGCCGCTTAGCCGCATAATCGGCCTTGTGGCACGGGCCATCCTCTTTCCCTTCCTGGCCCTGGCCCTGGGGCTATGGGCCGGGCTTACCCTGGAGGCCAACCGCCACCTTCTGGCCCTGGCCCTAGGGGAGGTTCGGGCCCTGGCGGAGGCGGCTTCCCGGCTTCCCGATCCCAAGGCCCTTTCGGGGGTGGGCGTGCGCCTTACCGCGAGCCCCCGGGTGGCCTCCCCTTTCCTGGGGGAGGCGGCGGCGGGGGTGGAGGTGGGGCCTTCGGGGCTTTGGGCCTGGGCGGCGCGCCCCTGGCCCGGGGGGGCGTTGGAGGTGGTGCGGGCCTACCCGCCCTTCCTGCCCTCGCCCCTTTGGCCCTTGCTTTTCGCCCTGGGGGCGGGGCTTTGGGCCTGGGCCCGGGTCCAGAGCGCCTTGCGCCGCGCCTTGGGGGTTTCCCTGGAGGAGGGAAGAGGGCGCCTCGAGGCCCTCGCGGCCGCCTTGGCCGCCTTGGAGGAGGGGGTGGTGGTCTTTCGGGGAGGGGAGGCGGTCCTTTGGAACCCCCGGGCCGAGGCCCTTTTGGGCCTGCCCCCAGGGGCTTTGCCCCCCCTCGCCCTGGAGAGGGTCTGGCCGGGGCTTGCGGCCCGCCTGGCCTCCGCGCCCCCCGAGGGCGACCACCACCTCCCCCTTCCCACGGGCCGCCCCGCCCGGGCCCGGGTCCATGAGGCGGGGGCTTACCGGGTGGTGGTCTTCCAGGAGCAGGCGGAGCTTTTGCGCCTGGCGGAGGAGCTCACCCAAAGCCGCCGCCACCTGGAGCTCTTAAGGGCCCAGGCCCACGAGTTCCAAAACCTCCTTCACGCCCTTGGGGGGCTTCTGGAGCTGGGCCGGGTGGAGGAGGCCTTGGGACTTATCCGGGGGGAGCTTGCCGCCGAGGAGGAGGTGGAGGCCCTCCTCCAAGGGGTGGAGGTGCCCTTGGTGGCGGCCTTGGTTCTGGGAAAGCTCCGCCGGGCCCGGGAGCGGGGCCTGGCCTTCCGCCTCGAGGGACGGCTTCCCGCCCGCTACGCCCCCTTGGGGGAGGAGCTGGCGAGCGCCATCGGCCACCTCCTGGAAAACGCCCTCGAGGCCGCCCAAAGCGAGGTGCGCCTTCGCTTCCTCCTCGGGGAAGGGCTTGGGGTGGAGGTTTGGGACGACGGTCCGGGCCTCCCCGAAGGGGAGCCCCTCTTCCTCCCGGGGGTGAGCGGCCGGGGTCCCGGGCGGGGCTACGGCCTGGCCCTGGTCCGGGCCCGGGTGGGGGCCTTGGGGGGCGAGGTGGGCTACCATAGGAGGGAAGGGTGGACGGTTTTCTGGCTTCGCCTCCCCGGGCGCTGATCGTGGAGGACGACCGGCAGGTGGCCGCCCTCCACCGGGCCTTCCTGGAGGAGGAGGGCTTCGGGGTCTTGGGGGTGGTGGGGCGCTTCCAGGAGGCCTGGGCGTCCCTTTCCGGCCCGCCCGAGGAGGGCCCGGACCTGGTTCTTCTGGACCTATACCTCCCCGACGGGCACGGCCTGGACCTCCTGCCCGCTTTGGAAGGGATCTACACCATCGTGATCACCGCCGCCAAGGACGTGCCCACGGTGGAGCGGGCCCTTCTCGGCGGGGCCATGGACTACCTGGTGAAGCCCTTCGGCCGGGCCCGGTTCCGGGAGGCCCTGGCCCGCTTCCGGGCCTTCTGGAACCTCAAGGCCAAAAGGGAGGTTTCCCAGGCCGACCTGGACCACCTCTTGGGGCGCCGCCCTGCCCCCAAGGGCCTGGACCCCCTGACCATGGACCGGATCCTCCGCCTCCTGGGGGAGGGAGGAAGCTTTACGGTAGAAGAGGTGGCAGAGGTCTTGGGGCTTTCCCGGGTCACCGCCTGGCGCTACCTGGAGGCCCTCCGCCGGGAGGGGCGGGTCCGGGCCGAACCCCTCTACAAGGGGGCGGGGCGCCCCTCCCGGGTCTACCGCCTGGCTTAGGGCCTCTTCTTAAACCCTCTCGGCCTCCTCCACCACCAGGCTTTCCCCCTCAAGCCGCCCTTGGAAGGCCCACACCTCTCCCTTTCCCCAGGAAGCCGCAAGCCCCGGGGACCGGAGGAGGCAAAGGGTAAAGACATCGGCCAGGGTCCCCTTGTGGGCGTTGGGGCGGATCTCCACCTCGAGGCGGTCCCCCTCCATACCCACCACGACCCCCACCACCCGGAACCGCCCTGGGGGAAGGGGCGGGGCCTGGGTGGTGTAGAGCTTGGCCAAGAGGGTTCCCACCGGGTCTAAGCGGCACCCCTCGGTCCTGGGGTAGAGGAGGGCGGGGACCTGGCCCCCTTGGGGGTTCCGGCGCAAGAAGGCCTGGAGGATCCCGGGAAGGGCCTTGTGGGCCTTGGGGGCGAGGCGGTTGCTGGGCACGGGGAAGGTCTGGTTCAGGGCCAGGACTGCGGGGAGGTGGCCGGGGCCTTTGGGGGGCAGGGCGGTGGCCTCCACCACCAGCACCGCTTGGAAGGGGGATTGGGCTTCCGCCATGGCTTTAAGTCTATCCGAAAGAGGGATGGTGTGGCCCCGGGCGGCCGGGTAGGAACCTCCGCCACGGATGAGGCCTCGCCCAGGAGCCTTTCGGGCTTTAGGCCTGAACCGAGCCCTCGAGGGCGGGGCGGGAACGCCCCCGGGGTGTGAAAAGGCCTTATCCAGGGTCTATGGCTTCACCGGGTGGCCGTACCGCCGGGTTCAAGGTACGGACTTTTCCCGTCTAACCCTTGCCCTCCAAGAGGTCCATCACCCCCGCCAGGGCTTCCGCCAGCGAGAGCACCCGAAGCCCCTTTACCCTTTTCCCCATGAGGTGCCCAAAGTGGCGCCGGTCTCCGGTTACCAGGGCCTCGGCTCCGGCGCTCCAGGCGGTTGCCAGGATGGGGGCATCCTTAAGGGGTAGGCCTTCCGCCAGCGCTTTCCGCACCAAGGCCATCGGGGCCTCGGGGACCGTCCGCACCCGTTCCCGTATCCACTGGAGGCGGTCCAGGGCCTCGGGCCGCTTGACCTCCAAATTGCGCCGGGCTTCCTCCAGGGCGTGGGGGGAGGTGAGGAGAAGGACCTTGGCCCTAGGCGCCAGCTCCAAAAGGGCCCGCGCCCTCCCCTCTTGCCAGCAAGCGGCGAAGAGGATGTTGGCATCCAGGAAGAGCCTAACGGGCGAGGGCGGCAAGGCGGGCGCGCTCCTCTTCGGTGAGGGCGTCCTCGGCCAGGAGCTCCTGGAGGCGCTCTTCCGTGTAAACCTCCAGGGGGTAGACCCCGGCGGGGCGCAGGAGAAGGCCCCCTTCGGGGGCGAGCTCCACCAGGAAGTAGGCCTCCCCCTCCACGCCCAAGGCCTTAAGGAGGCGCTTGGGGATGGAGAGTTGGCCC
The DNA here is from genome assembly GCF_014647535.1 of Thermus composti. Classification (GTDB taxonomy): domain Bacteria; phylum Deinococcota; class Deinococci; order Deinococcales; family Thermaceae; genus Thermus; species Thermus composti. The sequence continues at coordinate 10,251 of NZ_BMPJ01000017.1, forward strand.
TTGCGGCTGAGTTTGGCCAGCTCCATGATTTCAGTATACCAAGAAACCGGGTTTCTTTGTTTCCTGCTTAAAGCAAGGCAGGGGGAAGCGGAAAGGCCCCTCGGGGGTTTACCCCGGCCTCCTTTCAGGGCGCCTGCGGTCCTCTAGAGGTCGGTCCATCCCCACGTGCGTGGGGACTACGGTCTGAACCGCATAACCGCTTGAACCGGAGACGGTCCATCCCCACATGCGTGGGGACTACGTGGGGAGTATGCCGCCATACGTGAGTGGGCGCGGTCCATCCCCACATGCGTGGGGACTACGGCCCGCGTCAGTAGCCCGGACGAAGTTGGGGTCCGGTCCATCCCCACATGCGTGGGGACTACCCACTAGCCCCGGGCAATCGCCCGGGGTTAACCGGTCCATCCCCACATGCGTGGGGACTACCCCCGCTCGGCGCAGACCTGCCGGATAACCCCAGGTCCATCCCCACATGCGTGGGGACTACGGGCCTGAACCTGACGCAATCTGACCCAGCGCGGTCCATCCCCACATGCGTGGGGACTACTTCCCCGGGCTAGCGAAGCGCTCGCGGGGGAACGGTCCATCCCCACATGCGTGGGGACTACATACGGAACGGGCCGAGCGTCTACGCAAGGCGCGGTCCATCCCCACATGCGTGGGGACTACCCCAGCGAAGGCGGCCTCGGGGTTCTATGTGGCGGTCCATCCCCACATGCGTGGGGACTACCTGCTCCCCAAGATTGATGCCAGGGCCCTTGGCGGTCCATCCCCACATGCGTGGGGACTACCTCTCGTGGAGGGCGGTGAGGACGGGAGCGGACGGTCCATCCCCACATGCGTGGGGACTACGGCCGTGCTTCCTCCGGGAGGCCGAGGCGCATATGGTCCATCCCCACATGCGTGGGGACTACTGGTAGGTTTCTACGGCGCTTCGGAAGGCATTCGGTCCATCCCCACATGCGTGGGGACTACCTCGAAGCAGGCTTTGCCTTAGCCTCAAGCGTCGGTCCATCCCCACATGCGTGGGGACTACGAATGCGCACCCTAGAGGGGGCCTGCCGGAACCGGTCCATCCCCACATGCGTGGGGACTACATGCCGCTGAGACGCAGGATTTCTTGCATGAGCGGTCCATCCCCACATGCGTGGGGACTACGCCTAGCCCTCCCCCCACATTGGGCGATTCTCCCGGTCCATCCCCACATGCGTGGGGACTACACATGACCAGGACGGCAAAAACCCCCGCTTACCCCCCTTTATGTGTCTTTAAAGGGAAAAGACCCAAAGAAACCGGGAGGTGCGTGGGGTTTGGGTTGTCAAGGTCCTCGCCGGGTGCTTCTCCCGGCCCGGCCCGGTGAGGGTGCGGAGGAGGGTGGGGCCTTAAGGTCATTTTAACCCGGGAGGAGGGGGAAGGCGGTGTATCCTTTCCCCATGGGGCCAAAGGAGAAGGCTTTCCGCCTTCTGGACCTGGTAGAGCGGCTTAAGCTCCGCCCCTACCGGGTGGGCGAGCAGGCCCGGCTCTACGGGGTAAGCGACCGCACCGTGGAGCGGGACCTCGAGGCCCTCTCCCGCCAGGGCTACCCCGTGGAGCGGGTGGGGCGGGGCCTTTACCGGATCCCCGACCGCCCCCCAAGCCTCCACCCCATAGAGGCCCTGGCCCTTTTCGCCGCAGGCCGCCTCCTTTACCACCAGGCCCCCACGAAGCAGTACCAAAGCGCCCTGGAAAAGCTCGCCCGCATGCTCCCCGAGCCCCTAAGGGGCCTCCTCCTCCGGAGCACTGAGGGGCTAAAGGCCCGCCAGGGGGATACCCGCACCCTGGAGATGGTGGCCCGGGCGCTTCTGGAAAGGCGGGTGCTGGCCTTTGAGTACCGCTCGGCGGGCTCCAAGAACTGGCGGCCCAAGGAGCTTCTGGTCTACTTTCTAGAGGCCAACCGCGCCAACCTGGGCCTCTACGCTGTGGGCTACGAGCGTTCCTACCACCGCGCCGTCCTCACCTTCAAGCTCTCCCGGATGCGAAACGCCCGCCTTCTGGAGGAAACCTACGAGCTGCCTCAGGACTTTGACCCCGGCCTTTACTTCCGCCAGGCCTGGGGGGTGGTGGGGGTGCTGGGGGAGGGGGTGGAGGTGCGGCTTCGCTTCACCCCGGAGGCCGCCTGGAGGGTGCTGGAAGGGGATTATCCCGGCCTCGAGGTGGAAGGGGAACTCCCCGACGGCAGCCTCCTCGCCCGGCTTAGGGCCGCCCCCTTCAAGGGCGGGGTGCCCTGGGAGGTCCTGGCCTGGATCCAAAGCTTCGGCCCTCGGGTGGAAGTGCTGGCCCCGGAGGCCCTCCGGGCCCTCTGGCTGGAGGAGGCTAGGCAGGTGGCGGCCAAGGCGACGGCCGTTGTCGGGAAGGGGGCGTAGGGTAAGCCCATGGAGCGGGAAGCCGCCCTAACCCTTTGGGCCAAGAGCAGCCCTTTCCGTTCCCTCCTTGCCCACATGCTGGACGCGGCGGCGGTGGCCTGGGCCCTTTTGGAGCGGGAGCCCCCCCGCACCCAAAGGCTTTACGCCGAGGACTGGGGGCTTTCCGAAGGGGAGGCCCTCCGCTTCGCCGCTTTCCTGGTGGGCCTCCACGACCTGGGCAAGGCCACCCCCGTCTTCCAGGCCCAGTGGCCCGAGGGGGCTAGGCGGGTGAAGATGGCGGGGCTCACGTGGGAGGAAGGGGACTTCCGGGACAAGGAGGACTGGGTGGCCCATGGGGTCTTCACCGAGCTTTTGACCTTTGAGGCCCTGAAGGCCTTGGGCCTTCCCCGGAGGGTGGCCCGGGGGCTGGCCCAGGGCCTCGGGGCCCACCACGGTTTTCCCGCAGGGGAGGAGGAAAAGCGAAAGGCGGACCGGAAGCTTGCCCTCGAGGACCCCCCCTGGAAAGAGGCCCGGGCCTTTTTGGTGGAAGCCCTGAGGAAGGCCTTGGGGGTAAAGGTGCCCCCTATTCAAGAGGCCAGGCCCGAGGCCCTCCTCCGCATCATGGCCCTCGCCTCCTTCGCCGACTGGATCGCCTCCGACCCGGGCTTTTACACCCGGGTGGACCTGGACCCCCTGGACCCCCGCTACCTGGATCGGGCCAGGGAGGAGGCCACAAGGGTCTTGGACGCCCTGCCCTGGAGGGTTCCTTCCCTGCCCCAAAAGGCCTTCCAGGAGGTTTTCCCCTTCCCGCCCAACCCCCTCCAGGCCGCCCTGCCCGAGCTCCTCGGCGGGGCCACCGAGTCCGTCCTCCTCCTGGTGGAGGCCCCCATGGGCCTGGGCAAGACGGAGGCCGCCCTTTACGCCTACCTCCTCCTGCAGCGGCTGGGCCACCGGGGGCTTTACGTGGCCCTTCCCACCCAGGCCACGGCCAACGGCCTCTTCGTCCGGGTGCGGGCCTTTTTGGAGGGCCTGGGGGTGGACGCTCCCTTGGACCTCCAGCTCCAGCACGGGGCCGCTCCCCTGAACCCCCAGTACCAGGAGCTCCGGGAAAGGGCGAGGCCTAAGGAGGTCTACGACGAGGAGGCGGGAGCTTGGGAGGCCGGGGTGGCGGCCTCCGGTTGGTTTTCCGCCAAAAAGCGGGCCATGCTCTCCCCCCACGGGGTGGGCACCTTGGACCAGGCCCTTCTGGGCGTCCTCAAGGTGAAGCACCACTTCGTGCGCCTCTGGGGCCTCATGAACCGGGTGGTGGTCCTGGACGAGGTCCACGCCTACGATACCTACACCTCGGGGCTTCTCAAGGCCCTTCTCCTTTGGCTTCGGGCCCTGGGCTCCAGCGTGGTTCTCATGACCGCCACCCTCCCTTCGGCGAAGCGGAAGGAGCTTCTGGGCGCCTGGGGGGTGGCGGAGGCGGCCCTTGCGGGGCTTCCCCCTTACCCCCGGGTGGCGGCCTTCGCCGGGGAGAGGCTTCTTGGGGGGCGCGCCCTGCCCGTGGGAGAGGGCAAGGCGATCCTTCTGGAAAGGGCACCTTTGGACCCCCCCTCCCTTTCCCAAGCCCTTCTTTCCGCCCTCCCCGGGTGCTTGGGGGCGGTGGCCAACACCGTGGACCGGGCCCAGGACCTCTACCGGAGCCTGGGCCAAGGGGAACCCCTGACCCTCGCCGGCCTTCTGGACCTCTTCCCCCAAGCCCCCAAGGAGGGCCCTTGGGGGGAGCTTTGCGCCCTGCGGGAGGAACGGGGGAAGGCGGTGGTGGGCAAGCGCCTTGGAGACGGCACCCTGGTCTTCCTCCTTCACGCCCGCTTTCCCGCCGAGGAGCGCGCCCTGAGGGAGGCCGTGGTCCTGGCCCTTTTCGGCAAGAGGGGGCCGAGGCCAGAGCGGGCCATCCTGGTGGCCACCCAGGTGGTGGAGCAGAGCCTGGACCTGGACTTTGACCTCCTCTACTCGGACCTCGCCCCCATAGACCTCCTCTTCCAACGGGTGGGGAGGCTTTGGCGCCACGGGGGGCGGGACCGCAAGGGGCATGGAAGGCCCCGGCTTTGGGTGGGAGGCCTCGAGGGGCCCGAGGCCTGGCGGGGGCTTCACTGGAACCGGGTTTACGAGGACTACGTCCTCCTTTCCACCTGGCTTTCCCTGAAGGACCGGGAAGCCCTTAAGGTGCCCGAGGACCTCGGGGGGCTCCTGGAAGAGGTCTATGGCCGGTCTCCCCAGGGCTTTCCCCCGGAGTGGGCCAGGCGGGCCGAGCAAAGCTATAAAAGCCTGCAAAACCTCCGTCAGAAGGAGGAGGAGATGGCGAAAAACCTGGCCCTCTCCCGGCTTGACCACCTCCTTCCCGCCCAAAGGGGCCAGGACCTTCCGGCCGCTTTCCGCCTCGAGGACGAGGCCGAGGACGAGAAAACCCAGCGCCTCCTCACCCGGCTTGGCCCGCCCCAGGTGGCGGTGGTGCCCCTTTACCGAAAAGGGGAAGGGTACTCCCTGGACCCTGAGGGCCTTCGGCCCGCCCGGCTTCGGGGGGAGCTTTCCCCGGAGGAGGTCCTTACCCTTTGGGGCCGGGCGGTGCGGCTTTCCCGGAAGCCCATTCCCGAGACCCTCTTGGCGGAGGACCCTCCCCCCGCCTGGCAGCGCCACGCCCTCCTCCGGGGCCTTCGTCCCTTGGAGGTGGGCCGCTTCTTCCCCCGGGAGCGGGGCGGGGTCTCGGTGGAGCTGCACCCGGAGCTTGGGGTGGTGTATTGTGAAGAGTAGTCCTTGACTGTTTCGGGGTTGGACCGTGGTTGGCTCTTGAGTGAGTGAGTCCCCACCTTCGTGGGGTTTTGTTTTGGCCCCGGGACTATTAGAGCAAACCACTTGACATAAAAGGTGGAAGGGGTTATCTTCCGGGTAGGAGGAGAGAAATGAGCCGTTGGATCTCGGAAAGGTTCGTTGATGCCGAGAGCGTAGAGGAAGCCCTAGCCCGCGTGGAGGAGGCCCTGTGAAAAACCGACACGGGATGACGGACTATCCGGTTAGCCTGGCTTAGGAGGGAGAACCTTGGCCAAGTTTAACCTGCTGGAAGGGCCTTGGATCCCCGTTTTGCGGGAAGGACAGGTGGTGGAGGTGAGCCTAGGGGAGGCCCTCTTGCGGGCGGAGGGCATCCAACGCCTGGAAACCCCTTCGCCCTTGGAAGAGGCCGCCCTGCACCGCCTCCTCCTCACCCTTTTGCACCGGGCCCTAGGGGGCCCTAAGGACCTGGACCAGGCCCTGGACTGGTTGGAGGAAGGCTTCCCCCTAGAACCGGTCCAGGCCTACTTGGACCGCTACCATTCCCGCTTTTACCTGTTCCACGAGAAGGCCCCCTTCTTCCAGATCCCCGACCTCCCGGAGAAGGACCCCCTTCCCTGGACCAAGCTCCTCCCCGAGCGGGCAAGCGGCAACAACCCCACCCTCTTTGACCACAGCACCGAGGACCGGGTGCCTCCCCTTTCTTACGCCGAGGCGGCCCGGGCCCTTTTGGTGCACCAGGCCTTCACCCCCGGGGGGCTTCTCAAGCGCCTCGGGGTCACCTCGGCCAAAGGAGCCCCCCTGGCCGGGGCCGCCTGCTTTTTGGCGGTGGGGAAAACCCTGCGTGAGACCCTCCTTTTAAACCTGGTGGCCTACGAGCCCCAAGGGGACGAGGCCCTTTGGGAGCGTCCCCCTTTGCGGACCCAGGACGTGGAGGGGGAAAGAACCGTCTGGCCCCTCACAGGGGTGGCCCGGGTCTACACCTGGCCGAGCCGGGGGGTGAGGCTTCTGGACGAGGGGCAGGGGGTCCGGTACATGGCCTACGGCCCGGGGGTGAGGCCCGAGGAGGTGGCCTTCCGCGATCCCATGGTGGCCTACCGCCAGGGGAAGAACCAGTTCTTGCCCCTGCGCCTCAGCGTGGAAAGGAGCTTCTGGCGGGACTTCGGGGCCCTCCTCCCGGGGGCGGGTGGGGTTTGGCCCGCCACCCTGGGGTGGGCCAGCGACTTGGAGCGGGAAGGGGGGCTTAGGGGCCAGCTCCGCGTTCTGGGCCAGGTGGCCGACCAGGCCAAGATCCTGGACGTCCGCCGGGAGGTCTACCCCCTGCCCCCGGGGCTTTTGGACCCCCGGGCCCAGGAGGACCTGGATTTCGCCCTGAAGCGGGCCGAGAAGGTGGGAGAAGCCCTTCGCGGTCTGGCCTACCGGTTGGCCCGGGAGGTCCTGGGGGAGAAGGACCCCAAGGAGCTGGAGGCCTTCACCCGCTCCCTCCCCCTGGAGCGCCTTTACTGGCACGGCCTGGACCGGGCTTTTCCCGGCTTTTTGGAACAGACCGGGCAGAAGGGTGCCCGGGAGGCCTGGAAAGAGGCGTTGGAGAAGGCCGTTCTGGAATCATGGCGGGCCACCCGGGTCTTCGTGGGCACCCAGGGCCGCCACCTCAAGGCCCTGGCCCGGGGAGAGGGCATTTTGGCGGGGATTCTGCAGGAGGTGCGGGCATGAGCGAGGACTTCATCGGCTGGCTGGAGAAACTGAAGGGGCAGAAGGCCTGGACCCGGGCCCGGGCGGTCTTACGCCGGAGCTTGGCCTTTGACCCGGGCACCTACCCCCCGGCCATGCCCTTCGTGGAGCCCTGGGTGCGGGAGGAGGGATGGCCCCGGGAAGCCCACTACCTGGTGGCCGCCCTTTACGCCCTCCTGGACGGGGCCCACGTGGAGGGGCGCACCCTGGCCCGCGCCCTCAGGGAGGCGCGGGAGGGGCGGGGCTCGGAAAGCCTGGAGAGGCGGTTCTTGGCCCTTCTGGACGCCGACCGGGACCAGCTTCCCCACCGCCTGCGCCAGGCGGCGGGGCTTTTGGAGGGCGGGGTGGACTTCGCCCAGCTCCTTAGGGACCTCCGCTCCTGGTTCCACCCCGACCGCTGGGTCCAGGCCAGGTGGGCGAGGGAGTTCTGCGGCGCGTAGGTTTCGGACGAGGAGAAAAAGGAGGTGGAGGCATGAAGCTTCTGGAGATCCATGTTCTGCAGACCGTGGCCCCCAGCAACCTCAACCGGGACGACACAGGAAGCCCCAAGGACGCCACCTTCGGCGGGTTCCGCCGGGCACGCATTTCCAGCCAGGCCCAGAAGCGGGCGGTGCGGGTGGCCTTCAAGGAGTGGCCCCTTCTAAAGCCAGAGGAGCGGGCCGTGCGCACCAAGCGGCTTGTGGAGGAGCTTCTGCGCAGGCTTGCGGATGTGGAGGAGGAGCTTGCCCGCCGGGCCATAGAGAACGCCCTGAACGCCTTGGGCTTTGGGGTGAAGGAGGGAAGGACGGAGTACCTGCTTTTCCTGGGAAACCGCGAGCTTGATGCCTTGGCCCAAGGCATCCGGGAGAACCTCGAGGCCCTCTCGGGGGAGGTGAAGGGGAAGAAGAAGGCGGAGGTGCCCCCCGAGCTCAAAAAGGCCCTGGAGCGGGTCCTGGACGGGGGCAAGGCCGTGGACCTGGCCCTCTTCGGCAGGATGCTGGCCGACCGGCCCGATCTCGGGGTGGACGCCGCGGCCCAAGTGGCCCACGCCCTTTCCACCCACAAGGTGGACCGGGAGTTTGACTTCTACACCGCCGTGGACGACCTGAACCCCGAGGAGGAGACCGGCGCGGGGATGATGGGGGACGTGGAGTTTTACTCCGCCACCCTCTACCGCTACGCCGTGGTCAACCTGGACCAGCTTGTGGCCAACCTGCAAGGGGATAAGGATCTGGCCCTTAAGGGGGCCTTGGCCTTCCTCGAGGCCTTCGCCCTCACCCTGCCCTCGGGGAAGCAGAACAGCTTCGCCGCCCACAACCCGCCCCTCTTCGTGGCCTTCCGGGCGGGGAAGGGGATGCCCCGGAACCTGGCCACCGCCTTTGAAAAGCCCGTGCGTCCCCGGGAGGACAAGGCCCTTTCGGCCCTCTCCGTGGAGCGCTTGGTCCAGGAGTGGGATCGCTTTGACAAGGTGTACGGGCCTCTTGAGCCTGAATGGAAGGGGGCTTTGGACCTAACGGAGGCGGAGCTGGGCAAACTTGGGCGCTTGGAGAGCCTGGCCGCCCTTAAGGGGGAGGCGGAGAAGGCCCTTAAGGCCCTCCTGGAGGTGTAGCGTGCCCACCCTGCTCCTAAGGCTCCAAGGCCCCATGCAGTCCTGGGGTACAAGGAGCCGCTTTGACCACCGGGACACCTGGCCCTACCCCACCAAAAGCGGGGTGGTGGGCCTTCTGGCCGCCGCCTCGGGCCGGGACCGGGAGGAGGACGTCTCCGACCTCGCCGCCCTCCGCATGGGGGTGCGGGTGGACCGGAAGGGGGTCCTAAGGGTGGATTACCAGACGGCCCAGGGCGTCCTCACCGCCGACCTGAAGGGCAGGGGCAACGTGCAAAGCTGGCGCTACTACCTGGCGGACGCCGCCTTTTTGGTGGGCCTCGAGGGGGAAACAGCTTTCCTTGAAGTACTGCACAAGGCCCTGAAAAACCCCCGCTTCCCCCTCTACCTGGGCCGAAAGAGCTACGTGCCGAGCCCCCCTCCTTACCTCCCCGACGGCCTGGTGGAGGCCCCCTTGGAGGAAGCCCTGGCGGGCTACCCCTACCTGGGGGAAAGCCCCGAGGAGGACCTTCTCCTGGTCCTGGAGGCCAAGGAAGGCCGCCTGGTCTACGACCAACCCCAAGGCCCTTTCGCCCGGCGCCTTTTCGCCGCCCGCTACGTGGAGGAAAAGGTCCTGCCCAAGGAGCGGGTGCCCAAGGGCCCGCCTTTTCGGGAGGTGGAGGATGTGGGTGAGCAAGCTGGTGCTTGACCCCCGCTCCAGGGCCGCCCGCCGCGACCTGGCCAACCCCTACGAGATGCACCGCACCCTCAGCCGGGCGGTCTCCGAGGCCCTAAAGGAAGGGCGGGAGCGGCTCCTTTGGCGCCTCGAGCCCACCCGGGCTCACGAGCGCCCCGTGGTCCTGGTCCAAACCCTTACCGAGCCCGACTGGGGCGTCTTGGAACCGGGGTACGCCGAGGTCTGGCCGCCCAAGGCCTTCGCCCCTGCCCTGCAGGCGGGCCAGTTCCTCCGTTTCCGCCTGCAAGCTAACCCCGCCAAACGGGCCCGGGACACGGGGAAGCGGGTGGCCCTCAAAACCCGGGAGGAGAAGCTTGCCTGGCTCAAGCGGCGCCTCGAGGAAGGGGGGTTTGGCCTCCTAGGGGCCGAGATCCTTCAGGACACCTTCTTCGAGGTCCCCAAGGCGGGGCAGCGCATCCAGGTTCAGGCGGTGCTCTTTGAGGGGCTTTTGCGGGTGGAAGACCCGGAGAAGGCCCTAAAGACCCTCAGGACGGGCCTCGGCCCTGGGAAGGCCTTGGGGCTTGGCCTCCTCTCCCTCGGGCGCCCCTAGGAGGTTTCCCGTGCCCCCGGTGCCGAGCCAAAGGAACCTCAAGGAGCTTCCCAAGTTCCGGGACGGCCTTTCCTACCTCTACGTGGAGCACGCCGTGGTGGAGCGGGAGGCCGGGGGCATCGGGATCTACGACCAGGAGGGCCTCACCCTGGCCCCGGTGGCGGGGCTTGGGGTCCTCTTCCTCGGGCCCGGCACCCGCATCACCCACGCCGCCATCCGCCTCCTGGCCGAGAACGGGTGCACCGTGGCCTGGGTGGGGGAGGGGATGGCCCGCTTCTACGCCCAGGGCCTGGGCGACACCCGGAGCGCCCTCCGCCTCTACCGCCAGGCCCGGGCCTGGGCCGATCCCGCCCTGCACCTCCAGGTGGTCCTTCGCCTTTACCGCATGCGCTTCTCCGAGCCCTTGCCCGAGGGCCTCACCCTGGAGCAGGTGCGGGGCCTCGAGGGGGTGCGGGTGCGGAACGCTTACGCCCGCTGGAGCCGGGAGACGGGGGTTCCCTGGCATGGCCGGAGCTACGACCGGGGCAACTGGCGGGCAGCGGACCCGGTGAACCGGGCCCTCTCCGCCGGGGCCAGCTACCTTTACGGCCTGGCCCACGCCGCCATCGTTTCCTTGGGCTTTAGCCCCGCCCTGGGCTTCATCCACACGGGGAAGCTGCTCTCTTTCGTCTACGACATCGCCGACCTCTACAAGGCCGACTACCTGGTGCCCGCCGCTTTCCGCACCGTGGCCGAGTCCGAAGAGGCCGTGGAGCGGAGGGTGCGCCGGGCCCTGCGGGAGGCCATCCAGGAGGGAAGGCTTTTGGAACGCATGGCGGAAGACCTTTTGGCCCTGTTTCAGGGCCTGGGCCTCCCCGAAGAGGAGGACCCGGTGGAAGAAGACCCCACCCGCCCTGGGGGCTTATGGGACCTCGAGGGCGAGGTGGAGGGCGGGGTGGCCTATGGTGGTGATGATCCTGGAGAAGGTGCCGAGGAGCCTGAGGGGTGACCTCACCCGCTTCCTGGTGGAGGTGGACACCGGGGTCTTCGTGGGCCGGGTCAGCGCCACGGTGCGGGAACTCCTTTGGGAGCGGGCCGTGGAGAAGGCCGGGGGCGGAAGGGTGGCCCTCGCCTACCGGACGAACAACGAGCAGGGCTTCGCCTTGCGGCTTCACGGCTACTCGGACCGCTTCCTGCGGGACTTTGATGGTATATTGCTGGTGAGCGTTCGGAACGCCGAGGCGGTGCGGAAAGCGGAGAAGCTGGCCAAACAAGTCGCGCGGTTAAAGAAACACTTTGCCGAGGGTTCCGAAGGGGATCTTGAAAGCCAAAACCCGTAATCACTCCCGAAAAGACACATAAAGGGGGGTTAGGGGTCGTTTTTGCCGTCCTGGTCATGTGTAGTCCCCACGCACGTGGGGATGGACCGGTTCACTTCGCCCGGGCGGTTCGCCCTGGCGTTCGTAGTCCCCACGCACGTGGGGATGGACCGGCCAGGTGGCGGATCTCCTCCACCGGGTGAGGGGTAGTCCCCACGCACGTGGGGATGGACCGTGGGAGCCGCACCTGCGGGGTCTAAAAGCCGAGTAGTCCCCACGCACGTGGGGATGGACCGGTCTTCGCCGTGAAGGGCGAGGAGGCGAGGCGTAGTCCCCACGCACGTGGGGATGGACCGAGGAGGGGGAGGTGCTAAGCGATGAAGGGGTTGTAGTCCCCACGCACGTGGGGATGGACCGGGGAGGCTGTACGCCCGCCCCTATGGGGAACGGGTAGTCCCCACGCACGTGGGGATGGACCAGCGGCTTCTGGCGGCCTCTGCACGGTGATGTACGTAGTCCCCACGCACGTGGGGATGGACCGCGGTCCTGGTTGGAGCGGCGGTTGTCCTCTAGTAGTCCCCACGCACGTGGGGATGGACCGCGGTTGTCCTCTAACCGGACCTTTGCTAGCTATCGTAGTCCCCACGCACGTGGGGATGGACCGAAAAGAAGCACGTCCGAATCCGGTGGGTAGTACCGTAGTCCCCACGCACGTGGGGATGGACCGTGGCAAATCTACCCTGGCCCGGCGGATCATCCGTAGTCCCCACGCACGTGGGGATGGACCGACTACCCTCAGCCGCCAGAGCTGTGCCCCTACGTAGTCCCCACGCACGTGGGGATGGACCGGACAGAACGCTCCCACTCCACTCCAGCTCCACCGTAGTCCCCACGCACGTGGGGATGGACCGGGTTTTTACCTGAAGTCTAGCCACTTTGCACCGTAGTCCCCACGCACGTGGGGATGGACCGGTCTACCCCCTTAACGCCTATTCCGAGGGGGGCGTAGTCCCCACGCACGTGGGGATGGACCGCCCGAAACCCCCCTAGCGGGGGCCAGGGGCAGGGGCCCGAAGCGGAGGAGGACCTCCGCCTCCTTCAAGGCCTCCACCCGCACCGCCTCGGGGGAGCCTTCGGCCCTGAACCCTTCCCGGCCCTGGGGGACCACCCGGTAGACCCCGGGGACCACCACCCCCTGCCCCGGGCAGGGAAGGTAGAGGCTTCCCGCCTCCCCCAGGAGGTAGGCCCCGAGGCCCCCCTCCCCCTCGCACCGGAGGCGCACGAGGCCCGCCCCCTCCAGGTCCACGGCCAAAAACCCCCCGGGGCGGGCCGGGACCTCCTTGGGAAGGGCCAGGGCCCCTTCCGGGGGCTCCACCCTCAAGACCTCCCCCTCCCGGTCCAGGAAGAGGCGGAACCGCCCCTCCCCATCGGTTTGGGCCAGGCCGTGGCGTCCCACCACCCTCGCCCCCGCCAAGGGCTTCCCCTCGAGGCGCACCAGGCCTTCCACGGGTGCCTGCTCGTACCCCCCGAGGGCCAGGGTCAGGCCTTCCGGGACGGGGAGGGCGAAGGCGTACCGCCCCCTGACCTCGCCCCGGAAGCCCCCTGTCCCGTACCCCAAGGCTCCCTCCAGGGCGTAGGGCCCCTCCCCGTAGGCCAGGCGGGCCTGGGCCACGGGGCCTCCCCGGAAGCCTCCTTCCACGCTCCAGGAAAGCCCCCCTTCCTGCCCCCTAAGGCCCAGGACGAGGCCCGAAGCCTCCCCCAGGGCGAGGCTTCCCCAGGCCCCGAACCCCCCGAGGGGGAAGGCGAGGGTGGCCGAGGCCCCCCACCCCCTTTCCGACACCCTCCCCTCGAGGCGGTACCCCGGCCCGCCCAGGGCGAGGGCCAGGCTCCTTTCGGGGTAGAGGGCGGCCTCCCCCTGCAGGAAGGCCCCCTGGGGCAGGGGCAACCCTCCCCCCGCCCTCAAGGTCCCCTCGTAGGCCAGGTAGGCCCACCCGTCCCCGGAACGCTCCAGGCGGAAGGCGGGGCTACCCGCCCAGGAGGCCCGGAAGGAAAACCCCGCTCCCCCGTAGCCCAGGGCCACCCGGTTTTCGCCCCCTTCCAGGAACCACACCCCGTCTTTCGTCCGCCACTCCCCCCGGAGGGCGAGGGGGTAGGCGAGGCGCAGGGCGAAGGCTTTCTCCTCGTACCCTAAGGCCGCCTCCCCGAGGCCCTGGCTTCCGAAGGCCCCCTCGGCGAAGGCCCCGCCTAGGACGAACCGCCCGAAGACCCCGGGAGAGGGGAGACCCTGGAGGCGGAGGGCGAGGGCGCTTCCCCGGGAAAGGGAGCCTTCCAGGCTTCCCCAAAGGCCCAAAGGAAAGCTTCCCTCCAGGCTCCCCTTGAGGCGGTAGGGCGGGGGCTTCCCGCCCGGGGCCTTCACCTCGAGCCTGTGGCGCTCCACCCTCCCGCCCCCCTCCACCCGGAGGAGGAGGACCCCGGGTCCTAAGGCGAGGCGAAGGGTCTTCCGCTCCCCGGGGGCTAGGGTGACCTGCAGGGGAGCAAAGCCCAGGTCGCTTTCCCCCTCCGGGGAGAGGCGCACGGTCTCGGGGCGGTTCCCCCTGTTCTCCAGGACCACCACCACGCCCCCCAGGCCGTCCGCCCTCAGGGAGGTCTCCAGGCGGCGCACCTCGGGCACCTCCACCTCCTGGCAGACCACCTCCCGGGCCCGGGCGCACACCCGGTAGACCCCCGGGGGCGTGTCCTGGGGGACCTCCAGGACCAGGACCGCCACCCCTTCCGCCTCCCGGGGAAGGAGGAGGGGGCGGAAGGGGGCCACCTGGAAGACCGCCTCGCCCTCGAGGCCGGGGAAGGGGAGGATGAGGGTCTGGCCGGGGAGGCCCTCCCCGGCCAAGGCGGGTAGGAGAAAGAAAACAAGAGCGAGGGTTTTGGCTTTCACGGCCTGCCCTCAGTTGCTCTGCAGGGCGTAGGTGAGGGTGAGGGTCCCCGAGGTGGGGAGGGAGGGGAAGGTGTCGGTGGGGGAAAGCTCCAGGAGGAACCAGATGTATAAGGTGACGAAAGCGCCTCCCGGGATGCTGGCGAGCCCCCGGTTGTCGGGAAGGCTCCCCAAGGGGGTGAAGGTAGGGGCGTGTATCGTTGGGGGAAATCCGAAGATTTGCCAGGCCACCTGGACCATCACGTAGAGCCGGGTGTTGGGGTCCAGGGGCGGGCTTCCCGAGACCCCCGAGATGCGGAAGCACCAGGTGTTCCCCACCCCGCAAAGGGTCCCTCCACCCCCGCCTCGGTTTGGAGTGGTTATGGCGCAGGTCACCCGGTAGGCGTAGACCCCGCCCACCACCTGGGTGGGGAGGAAGCGGGTGGTGGTCCCGGAGTCCAGGAAGGCAAGGTAGCCCGCCAGGTTGGCGATGGGGTAGGGGGTGCCTCCCACGCTGTAGGTGGTAAAGGCCCCGGAGGCGGAGAAGTCAAACCGGACCTCGCCCGCATCGCAGTTCACGGTTTGGGCGAAGGTCAAAGCGGGAAAATGGAGGAGAAGGGCTAGGGCACGGGCCATGCTCCCTCCGTGGCATAGCGCCCGTGGGGGCTTTCCAGGACCGCCACTGCCCGGTACCGCCCCGGGGGGAGGGCGGCCTCGAAGAAAAGCTTCCGCCTTCCCCCAGGCAGGAGGGGAACCTCAGGGATGGGAAAGCGGGCCGCCACGGTGCCGTCCTGGGCGAAGACCACCACCTCCCAAAAGAGGCGTTGCAGGACGTTCCCCGGGTTTTCCAGGAGAAGGGTGAGGGTCTTCCCCTCTCCCGAAAGCCTCGCCGCCAGGGCGGGGCGCTCGGTCCCCTTGAGGGTCACGTAGAGGGCGAAGGCGATCTCGGGCCTCACGGAAAGGAGGAGGCCTTTGGCCTCCACGCTCCGGGGCAGGGCGGCGAAGACCACGAGGCAGGCAAAGGTCCCCTCCCCCTTGGGGGCCACCCCTTCCAGGCGCACCTCGGCGCTCCCCAGAGGGGGCACGGTGAGGTTGGTGGGAACCACCCGCAAGGAGGCGCAAAGGGGGTTTTCCTCGGGGAGGTCCTGGACCCCGCCCTCCTCGTTCAGGCGGAAGGGGACCGCCCGGGCGGCGAGGGGCTCCTCCCGGGGGAGGCTGTTTCTCAAGGTGAGGGTGAGGGCGAAGGGTTCCTTGGGAAGGAGGAGGACCTCGGCCCGGGTGGGGGAGAGGGTGAGGTTCACCTGGGCCCAGGCGAGGGAGAGGAGGGCGAGGATAAAGGGCTTTCGGCGCAAAATTCTTAAAGGCCCCGGGGTAGCCCCGGGGCCCTGACATCCCCACCCCTAGGGGTTAGGGATCAGGTTGAAGAGCTTCAGGCGGAGGACGACCTCGCCTTGGGTGAGGGTGTAGCTGACCTGGTCCCCGCTTAGGGTAAGGCGGGCACCGATACGGAAGTTCCCTCCCTTCACCAGGTCAAAGGCGGGGTCGCCCGGCCTCAACTCGTGGTTAAGCCGGAGGGTTCCCTTTTCCCCGGGCCCCAAGGTAAGGCTTTGCTGGGCTACCTGGAGATCCCCTCCGCTTCCGTCGTAGAGGTCGGTGTCGCCCTCGGGGGCCATGCGGACCTCGAGGTCCAGCGTGGCGGGGGTGGTGCCCGTGTTCTCCAAGGCTGCCTCAAAAGCGATGCGCCCGTCCAAAAGGGCCTCCGCTCCGGGAACCGGGACCGGCTGGCCCGCTGGATCGTCGGGTATCCTGAGTTCTCCCAGGCCCACAAGTTCCCCAGACCGGTCGGCCTCGGGGACAAAGCTCAAAAGGTCCACCTCCACCCGGTGCACGGTGTGGCCGCTACAGGCGGCAAGCCCCAGGGCCAAGCCGAAGAAAAGAAGCGCACGCTTCACGGTTCGCCTCCTAAAACCCCACGGCCAGGGCCAGGCCAAAGACGGGTCCTCCCACCAAGGGGGCCTCGTGGGTGGTGAGGGCCAGGTCCAGGCTAAAGCTTTCCAGGTTCCACCCAGCCCCCACGCCCAGGCGGAACCCTCCCTCATAGCCCAGTCCAGCGCGAAGAATGGTTGGTTCCAGGCCGTAGTACTCCAGCCCCAGGTGCCCTGCGGGAGCCACGGCCCCAAAGCGCAGGTCGGCGGCCAGCAGCAGGGGGGCCACCTCGGGGGGAAGCCGGTAGGCCCCGTTCATGAAGAACTCGGGAGCGAAGATCTCACCCCTGCGGGTGGCGGGCTGGCGGCCTGTTTCCTCGCCATCCTCTAGGGTGACCTCTACCCCGCGCCACTCGCTAAGGCCCAGAAGGTTCCGCACGCCCACCCCGAAGGCCCAGCTTTCCCCCTCCACCGCCGCCCCCAGGTCTACACGAAAACCGTACCCCTGTCCTCCGCCCCCAAGACCCAGGTTGCTTTCCAGGAACTCGGGGTAGCTCAGAAAGTAGCGCACCTGGTAGCTGGCCCCGGTGAGGTTACCGTCCCCGTCAAAGACGGGCCGGGCAGAGGTTTGGGCCTCGAGGTAGCCCAGGCCGTAAAACCCCTCTCCCCGTGTCCCCACGTACACCTTGCCCAGCCCGGGCACCTCCCCCACGGGGGTGCTAAAGTCCAGGGCGAGGCTCAGGCCTTGGGCGAAGGCTCCTTGGCCTGTGAGGGCGCAGGGGCTCGGGGTGGTGGTTTTGCAGGCCTCGAGGTCTCCTTCCAGCGCCCTTTGAAGCTCGGGGGAGGGTTGCACCCATAGACCCTGGGTGCCCAGGAAGGGGCCGAAGCTAAGGCGGAGACCCGGCCCGAGGTCCAGGGTAAGGGGGATGTAGGGAGAGGGCACGAGGCTTGTGGGTTTTCCCGGGTTGTTGCCCACTTGGAAGGTGGGGACGAGGCTCCTTCCTTGGCCGTCGGTTATAGAAAGACCCCCGGCGCTCACCCGGAAGACCACCTCGTCGGGGCTTCGTGCGGGGTTGATGAGGAAGCTGTCCAGATGGGTCAGCTGGTCGTAGAAGGAAAGGAGGTCAAACCCCTGCCGGAAGGCCTCAGGATCGGCGAAGTAGAGGAAGGGGCTGGTGTCGGGGAAGAGGGGCAGAAGCCGCAGGAGCCCCAAGGGTACCCTAAACCCCTCCCGCTCAAAGGTGTTGGGGAAACTGGCATAGGCGGGGTTGGCCCAGGCGGAGCCAGGGCCGGGCAGGGTCACGCCCCCCATGCCGAGGCTGCGCACCCCTTGCGCCTGCCCCAGGCTTCCCAGGCTAAGCAGTCCCAAAAGCCCGTATACGATCCATTTCTTCATAGCGATTTTAAGCTAAGGGTCCTCGAGGAACCTGTCAAGGGCCAGCACCTGAGGGGCCTATTAGGCCAGCTCCACCCGTAGCCCGGCCTCCTCGAGGGCCTTTAGGGCCTCGGGGTGGGCCTTCCGGTCGGTGAGGAGGAGGGTCGCGGCGGAGAGGGGGGCGATCTTGGCGGCGGCCACCTGGAGGAGCTTGGAATGGTCGGCCAGGAAGTAGACTTCCCGGGCGGCCCGCACCATGGCCTTTTTGACCTCGGCCTCCTCCAGGTTGGTGTTGGTGAAGCCCCGCTCGGGGTGGACGCCGTTGCACCCCAGGAAGGCCTTGTCGGCGTTGAGCTCCTCCAGGAGGAGGGTGCCGAAGGGGTTGACCAGGGAGTGTTGGAGGGGCCTTAGCTTGCCTCCGGTTACGATCACGGTGATCCCCGGGTGCCCCTCCAGGAGGAGGGCGATGTTGAGGGCGCTGGTGATGACCACCACGTCCCGGAGGTTGGGGGAGAGGGCCTTGGCCATCTCGGTGGTGGTGGAGCCCACGTCCAGGATCACCACGTCCCCGTCCTTGACCAGGCTCGCCGCCCGCTTGCCGATGGCCTCCTTTTCCTTGGCGTGGAGGGTGCGGGTGACCTCGAGGGGGAGCTCCCACCTCCTGGACTCCCAAAGGACCGCCCCGCCCCGGAGGCGCCGTAGCTTCCCCTCCCGCTCAAGGGCGTCCAGGTCGGCCCGCACCGTCACCTGGGAGACCCCCAGCGCTTGGGCCAGTTCGCTCACCCGGACCTGGCCCTTCTTGCGCAGAATCTCCAGTATGTGCTCCCTGCGCGCCTGGGTTTCCAGGGTCGCCATGCCCCCATTGTGCCATACCCATTTCCTCCGAAAGCTTTTGCTAGCTTGCTAAAGCCTGCTAAAACTCGGATATTGACAAGAGAAGAAAAGCATCTATAAGATGTAGCCAACCCCCTAGGGGTGCACAAAGGAGGTAGCCATGCAGGCAAGGCTATTGGGTTTGGCGGCGCTTTTAGGCCTGGCCTTGGGCCAAAGCACGGCCCTGCGGGGCGAGATCACCGTGTGGAGCTGGGACATCGCGGCCAAAGCCCTCGAGGCGGTAGTCCCGGGCTTCAACAAGCTCTACCCCAACGTCAAGGTTAAGGTGGTGGACCTGGGCAACCAGCAGGTGTACGACCGGGGTCTTGCGGGGTGCGCTGCGGGGGGGATGGACCTGCCCGATGTTTACTCTGTGGAAAACAACGAGGCCGAGGTTTTTTGGAGCCGCTTCCCCAACTGCTTCACTGACCTTACCGGCTTAGGAGCGGCCCAGCTTCGCAAGGACTTCCCTGAGTTCAAGTGGACAGAGCTCACCATGGGAAGCAAGATTTTCGCCATCCCCTGGGACGCTGGCCCCGTGGTGATCTTCTATCGCCGTGACCTCTATCAGCAGGCGGGCATTGACCCTGCCAAGATAGAGACCTGGGACGACTTCATCGCCGCTGGCAAGCGGATGCTCCAGGCTACCGGGGGCAAGGTGAAGATGGGGACCATCGCCAACGGTCAGGACGATGAGTGGTTCCGTATGTTGGCCAACCAAAACGGCTGCTTCTACTTCAACAACCAGGGCACGGCCGTGACCATCAACCAGCCCGGGTGCGTGCGTGCTCTGGAAATCATAAAGAAGCTGGTGGACGCCGGGGTGGTGGTCTTTGGAGGGTGGAACGAACAGATTCAGTACATCAAGGCAGGTACCGTGGCCAGCGCTATGTTCGGCGCCTGGTATGAGGGGACGATTCGGAGTAACGCACCCGAGCAGGCGGGTAAGTGGGGCGTTTACCTGATGCCCGCCGCCCAGAAGGGTGGGACTCGGGCAGCCAACCTCGGCGGTTCTGCCCTGGCCATCCCGGCCTCTAGCAAGAACAAGGAAGCCGCCTGGGCCTTTGTCAAGTATGCCCTGGCTACAGCTGAGGGCCAGGTTACCATGCTGAAGGAGTACGGCCTGGTTCCCTCCTACCTCCCCGTCCTTAACGATCCCTACGTCCGGAAACCCCAGCCCTACTGGGGTAACCAGCCTATTTGGCAGCTTGTTCTGGGCACCCTCGGGAAGGTTCCCCCCGCTCGGGGAACCCAGTTCTTCCAGGAGGCGCGCCAGATCATGACCACCATCCAGGCGGACTTTCTGGCAGGTAAGTACAAGACGGCCAAGGAGGCTTTAGACGCCGCGGCCCGCCAGCTTAGCCAGGCTACGGGTCTGCCTATCGCCAGGTAGTCTACGGGGGCTATGGGCAAGCCCATAGCCCCCCTTTTTCCCTATGCGCACGCGAGCCCCCTACCTTTTCCTGGCCCCTTACCTGATCCTTTTTGGCCTCTTCTGGGCCTGGCCAGTGGTTTATGCCCTGTACCTCTCCTTTCTCAACACCCGGGTTTACCCCTGGCGCCTGGATCCAGGCCTGAACTGGAGCCGCCTTCTTCAGGATCCCTTCTTCTTTGTCGCTTTGAAAAACACCCTCTTCATCCTGGCGGTCCAGGTGCCCCTGATGTTGGTCTTGGCTTTAGGACTCGCTATGGCCCTGAACTCAGCTTTGCTCCGCTTAAAGGGCTTTTACCGCTTTGCCTTCTTTGCTCCCGTGGTGGTGGGGGCCGTGGCTTACTCGGCTATCTTCCGGCTTCTCTTCAACACGGAGTTTGGGGCCGTAAACGCTTTTCTGCGGGCCTTGGGCCATCCGGGCTACGACTGGCTTTATACGCCAGGGCCTGCCATGGCGGCCATCATTCTGGCCCTCACCTGGCGTTGGACGGGCTACAACGCCATCATTCTCTTGGCGGGGCTCCAAAACATTCCCCGGGAGCTTTACGAGGCGGCGGCCATAGATGGGGCCGGACCCTGGCAGCGGTTTTGGCATGTGACCTTGCCGGGGATTAGGCCCGTCCTCCTCTTCTGCTTGGTGCTCTCCATCATCGGGACCCTCCAGCTTTTCACCGAACCCTTCCTCATCACAGCCGGGGGGCCGGGAAACGCCACCATGACCCTGGGGTTATATCTTTATCAGCAGGGGTTCCGTAGCTTTAACTTTGGGTACGCCTCGGCCATCGGCTACACGGTGGCCTTGCTTGCGGCTGCTTTTTCCTTCCTCCAACTTCGTCTTTGGAGGGAACGGTGAAAAGGCAACGTTTTTGGGCTTCCCTGGGGCTTCACCTTTTCCTTACCCCCTTGGCCTTGCTTTGGCTTGCGCCCCTTTGGTTCATGCTGGTCTTTTCCACCCATCCCGAGCAGGAGATCTTCCGGGTACCGACCCCCCTGCTTCCAGGAAAGGCTTTCTGGAATAACCTGCAAAACCTCCAGGCGGACACCAACTTTTTCCGTGTCCTTTGGAATAGCCTCGTAGTATCCGGGCTTTACACCTTGGGCGGGCTTTTCCTGAGCGCCCTGGCGGGCTATGCCCTGGCGGTTTACCGCTTTCGGGGCCAGGCCCTTTTCTTCTCCCTCATTGTGGCCACCCTTACCATTCCCTACTTCGTGGTGGTCATTCCCCAGTACATCCTGGTGGCTCGGGAGCTTAGGCTTACCAACACCTATTGGGGCGTGATCCTGCCTTTCTTGGCTAACGCCCTTGGTGTCTTCTACATGCGCCAGGTTTTCCTCTCCCTTCCCTCTTCCCTCCTGGACGCGGCCCGTGTGGATGGGGCCAGCGAGGCTCGGATCTTTTTCCGGATCGCTCTGCCCGTGGTGGCTCCTTCCCTCGCGGCCTTGGCCCTAATCCTCTTTCTCAACGCCTGGAACGATTACCTCTGGCCCCTCTTGATCCTTTCAGAGAAGGAGATGTACACCGCGCCGGTGGCGCTGGGTACCCTCATCGGGCTTACCCGGGTCTCCTGGGGTGGGATCATGGTGGGTTCGGTCCTCATGACGGTCCCTTTCGTGGTGCTTTTCCTCTTCTTGCAACGCTACTTTGTGGCGGGGATTACGGCGGGCGCCGTGAAGGAGTAAGGGTATGTTGGGAGTCTGTTACTACCCCGAACACTGGCCCAAGGAACGCTGGAAGGAAGACGCCCAGAGGATGCGGGCGCTCGGCCTCACCTACGTGCGCATCGGAGAGTTCGCCTGGGCGCTTTTGGAGCCGGAGCCGGGCCAATTGGCCTGGGACTGGCTGGACGAGGCCATCGCCACCTTAGCAGGGGAGGGACTTAAGGTGGTCCTGGGCACCCCCACGGCCACGCCCCCCAAGTGGCTGGTGGACCGCCACCCCGAGATCCTGCCCGTGGACCGGGAGGGGCGCAGGCGTCGGTTTGGGGGCAGGCGCCACTACTGCTTCAGCAGCCCCGTCTACCGGGAGGAGACCCGGCGCATCGTGAGCCTTCTGGCGGAGCGCTACGGAAGGCACCCCGGGGTGGTGGGCTTCCAGACCGACAACGAGTACGGGTGCCACGGGACCGTGCGCTGCTACTGCCCAAGGTGCCGGGCCGCCTTCCAGGGGTGGTTGCGGGAGCGCTACGGGGAGGTGGAGGCCCTCAACCGGGCCTGGGGCACGGTTTTTTGGAGCCAGCGCTACCGGGACTTCGCCGAGGTGGAGCTTCCCCACCTCACCGTAGCCGAGGCCAACCCCAGCCACCTCTTGGACTACTACCGCTTCGCCTCGGACCAGGTGCGGGCCTACAACCGCCTCCAGGTGGAGATCCTTAGGGCCTTTGCCCCGGGGAAGTTCGTCACCCACAACTTCATGGGCTTTTTCACCGACCTGGACCCCTTCGCCTTGGCCGAGGACCTGGACTTCGCCAGCTGGGATAGCTACCCCTTGGGCCTTACCGACCTCATGCCTCTATCCCAGGAGGAAAGGGTGCGCTACGCCCGCACCGGCCACCCGGACGTGGCCGCCTTCCACCACGACCTCTACCGGGCGGTGGGGCGGGGGCGGTTTTGGGTGATGGAGCAGCAGCCCGGCCCGGTCAACTGGGCGCCCCACAACCCAAGCCCGGCCCCGGGGATGGTGCGCCTTTGGACCTGGGAGGCCTTGGCCCACGGGGCGGAGGTGGTCTCCTACTTCCGCTGGCGGCAGGTGCCCTTCGCCCAGGAGCAGATGCACGCCGGCCTCCACCGGCCCGACGGCCTCCCGGACCAGGGGTTTTTTGAGGTCAAGCGGGTGGCGGAGGAGCTTAAGGGGCTCTCCTTGCCGCCTTCCGCCCGGGCTCCCGTGGCCCTGGTCTACGATCCGGAGGCGGCCTGGGTCTTTGAGATCCAGCCCCAGGGGGCGGAGTGGAGCTACCTGGGCTTGGTTTACCTCTTCTACACGACCCTTAGGCGCCTTGGGCTGGACGTGGATATCGTGCCCCCGGGGGCCCCTTTGGAGGGGTATGCCCTGGTCCTTGTCCCCTCCTTGCCCATCGTCCGGGAGGCGGCCCTAAATGCCTTTAGGGAAGCCAAGGGAATCGTCCTCCTTGGCCCCCGCTCAGGGAGCAAGACCGAGGCCTTCCAGATCCCCGAGAACCTCCCCCCAGGGCCCCTCCAGGCCCTTTTGCCCCTCAAGGTGGTGCGGGTGGAAAGCCTGCCCCCGGGCCTCGAGGAGGTGGCCGAGGGGGCCTTGGGCCGCTTCGCCCTGGGCCTTTGGCGGGAATGGGTGGAAAGCCCCTTGGCGCCCCTCCTCGCCTTCGGGGACGGCCGGGGGGCGCTTTTCCGGGAAGGGCGGTACCTTTACCTGGCTGCCTGGCCCTCCCCGGAGCTTTTGGGGCGGCTCGTTCTGGACCTGGCCTCGGAGGCCGGGCTTAAGCCCCTTCCCTTGCCCGAGGGGCTCCGGCTCAGGCGGCGGGGGCGGTGGGTCTTTGCCTTCAACTACGGGCCGGCGCCGGCCCAGGCCCCGGCCCCCGAGGGGGCGCGGTTTCTCTTAGGGGGCCCCCGGATCCCCCCCTATGACCTTGCCCTTTGGGAGGAGGCATGAGGGCGAGGCTTGGGAACCTCGAGGTGGCCCTTCAGGCCGAGGCCGTGGAGGAAGGGGAAGGGGGGCTTCTCCTCCGGGGCAAGGAGGTGCGGGCCTTTCCCCCCTCCCGGGGCACCCGCTTCTTCCGCCACGGCTGGCAGAGTTGGAGCCTGGCCTCCTGGGTGGACCCCGATAGCCCCCCCAAGCCCCTCCTCCCCAAGGAGCGGAGGCCTCAGGCAGACGATCCTTTCCTTTTGGAGGCACGGGCCTGGTGGGGTAGTGGCCTCGGAGCCCTCCGCCTCGAGGATGGGCGGGTCCTCCTCCTCGGGGCCTTGGACCCGGGGGCGCGGGTCCTGGGAAGGGGCGACCTCCTCCTGGGCCGGTACGCCCTAGGGGGGGAGCGCTGGTTTTTGGCCCTGGGGGACGAGGAGGAGGTCTTCGCCGCCTACGCCCGCCTCCTTCCCCGGAGGCTTTCCGGGAGGCCGCCTAGGGTCTGGTGTTCTTGGTACAGCTTCTACACGGAGATCAGCGAGGCCCTGCTTCTGGAGGTCCTAGAGGAGGTGGCGGGGCTTCCCTTTGAGGTCTTCCAGGTGGATGACGGCTGGCAGCGGGCCTTGGGGGACTGGGAGCCCAACGACCGCTTCCCCCGGGGTATGGCCTTTCTGGCGGAGAGGATCCGGGAGAAGGGCCTTAGGGCTGGGCTTTGGCTTGCCCCCTTCTTGGTGACGGCGGATAGCCCCCTTTTCCGGGAAAGGCCGGACTGGGTCCTAAGGGATAGGGAGGGGCTTCCCCTGCCCGCCGGTTTTAACTGGGGAAAGCCCCTCTACGCCCTGGACTCGGGGAACGAGGAGGTGCTGGATTACCTGGCCCGGCTCGTGGAGCGGGTGCGGGGCTGGGGGTATGACTACCTGAAGCTGGACTTCCTCTACGCCGCCGCCCTGCCCGGGGCGGAAGGGGAGGAGCGCTACCGGAGGGCCATGGAAAGGATCCGGGAGGCGGCGGGGGAGGCCTACCTCCTCCTTTGCGGGGCTCCGGTCCTCGCCTCCTTGGGCCTGGCCGACGGCCTCCGGGTGGGGCCGGACGTGGCCCCCTACTGGGACAACGAGGACCGCTCCTTCTGGCTCCAAGACCCCACGGGGCCCGGGCTCAGGAACGCCCTGCGGACCACCCTTCACCGGCTTTGGCTTATGGGGAACGTGCACGTGGACCCGGACGTGGTCTACTTCCGTAGCCGCTTCAACCTGCTTCGGCTCGAGGAGCGGCGGCTGCAGGAGGCCTTAGCCCACCTCACCGGCTTCAAGGCCACCTCGGACCCGCCCTCATGGCTTCTGGAGGAGGAAAGGGCAGCCCTGGAGCGCTTCCTTTCGGAGGAGGGGAAGGTGCGGCGCCTTGGGCCCTACCGGTTTAGCCTACAGGGGGAGGAGTTGGACTATGCCCCCCTTCTTTAAACGCCTTCACCGCAAAAAAGACGGCCGGGAGCTATGGCTTTACAGCCTCACCCCGGAGGAGGCTTCCCCCCTTCCCGAGCTCCAAGAGCCCTTCCACCCCGCTCCCCACCTGCGCTACCACCCCCTTCGGGGGGAGTGGGTGGTCTACGCCGCCCACCGCCAGGGGCGCACCTTCCTCCCACCCAAGGAGCACTGCCCCTTGTGCCCAAGCCAGGCGGGAGGCTTCCCCACCGAGATCCCCTTCGCCGCCTTCCAGGTGGCGGTCTTTGAGAACCGCTTCCCCTCCTTTGTGGAAGAAGCCCCTCCCCCTCCCGAGGGCCTTCCCGTGCCGGTGGAGGCCGCTTTGGGCCGGTGCGAGGTGGTGGTCTACACCCCTTCCCACACGGGAAGCCTCGCCACCCTCACCGAGGAGGAGAGATTACTCCTCGCCTGGGTCTGGCGGGACCGGTACCAGGCCCTTTACGCCCTTCCCGGGGTACGCTTCGTGATGCCCTTTGAGAATAGGGGAGAGGCGGTGGGGGTGACCCTCCACCACCCCCACGGGCAGATCTACGCCTACCCCTTCGTGCCCCCTGTCTTGGAGCGGGAAAGCCAGGCCTTCCGGGAAAGGCCCGTGCTTCTAGAGCTTTTCCCCCACTTGGGCCCCTATGTGGTGGACGAGGAAGAGGGTTTCCTTGCCTTCGTTCCTCCCTTCGCCCGCTACCCCTACGAGGTCTGGGTGGCCCCAAGGGAGCGGCGCCCGGGGCCTTGGACCTTTTCCGAGGGGGAGATGGCGGCCTTTGCCCGGCTTTTGGGGCGGGTGGTGGCCCGGTACGACACCCTTTTTGGGGAGCCTTTCCCCTACGTGATGGTCTTCCACGCGGCCCCCTTGGGGGAGGAGGCCACCTTCCACTTCCACGTGGAGTTCTACCCGCCTAAGCGGACGCGGGACAGGATCAAGTACCTGGCGGGCACGGAGCTTGGGGCGGGTACCTTTGTGGTGGACGCCCTTCCCGAGGAGACGGCCAAGGCTTTGCGGGAGGCTTTGTGAGAAGCAGGAACCCCTCCTGTTAGGGGGTTTGGCGGAGGTGAAGGATGAGGTACCTGCTTGCCCTGGACCAGGGCACCACCTCGAGCCGGGCCATTCTCTTCACCCTGGAGGGGAGGCCCGTGGCGGTGGCGCAGCGGGAGTTCCGGCAGCTTTACCCGAAGCCCGGGTGGGTGGAGCACGACCCCCTGGAGCTATGGGAGACCACCCTTTGGGCGGCGCAGGAGGCCTTGCGGCGGGCCGGGGTGGGGGCGGGGGAGATCCTGGCCTTGGGGGATAGGCCCCTCCTTCCCGGGCTTCCCTACCTGGAGGGGGAGGTGGTCTACGCCGTGCGGGAGGAGCTCACCCGGAAGCCCCTGGACGTCCTAGCGCGGCGGATGGGCCTCGCCTTTTTGGACCGGGAAAAGGCCCGGCAGGCCCTGCCCCGGGTGGTGGAGCGCATGGCTTCCCTCTTGGGGTGAACCGAAGAGGAGGCGGCCAAGGATCTGGAGGAGGCGAGGAGGGGGCTTCCCGGACTTTGCTAGCGCAGAGCTTGTTCCATCCGCTCCAGTCAGGCCTTGCCACGCCGAAAGGCTAGGGAGCCTGGAACTTGGGGAAAGCCCCCCGCGTTCCCGTACCCCAAAGGGAATCCGCCCATCCCGCTAGAATGTAATCCGGCCATGTTAAACCCTCTTTTCGGCCAGGAACCCGAAGCCCTTGGCCTCGTCTACCACCTGGAGGAAGGCCCCCTCGAGGCCACCCCCAAGGACCTCTTGGCGGGCTACCGGGAGCTTAGGGCCATCTCCTTTTCTGCCAGTTTCCGCGGCCTTGCCGAGCTCCTTTCGGGCTTTGAGGAGGTGGAGCTTCTCCTGAGCCTCGAGGAGGGCTACGACGAGGCCAGGGCCTTGGCCGCCCTCAACGAGGAGGCCGAGGCCCTCCTCCCCCTCCTGGGCCAGAAGCGAAGGTTTGAGGTCCACTTCCTCTCCAAAAGCCACGCCAAGCTCTACCTGCTAAGGGGTCCCAAGGGCCAGAGGACCATCCTGGGAAGCCTGAACCTCTCCCGGGCCGCCTGGAGCGGGGCCCAGTCCGAGGTGGTGGTGGTCTCCGACGACCCGGGGGTCTACGCCACCTTCGCCGAGTGGTACGAGGGGGAGAAGGCCCGGGCAAAGCCTGCCTTGGACGGGCGGGCCAGGAGGAAGGTTTTGGGGGAGCGCGGAGAGCTCCTGGTGGCCCCCGCCGCCCTCCCCCCTCAGGAGGTCAAGAAGCTCACCGCCAGGCTCAAGGGGGTGGTGGTCTTCAACCTCGTGGGCCAAAGGCCCTTGGTGGACCGGAGCAAGGCCCAGGCGGAGCGCACCCTAAGCGCCCTAAGGGAGCTCGCCAAGGAGGTGGAGGAGGCCGAAGCCCTCGCCCGCCTCAAGGGCCAGGAGAAGGCCCTCGAGGCCTACCTCAAGCGGGCGGCAGAGCGGGCCCTGGAAAACACCCCCCGCTTCCAGGTCCAAGGGGAAGCGGTCTACTACCAGGGCCTTCCCCTGAAGGAGTTCACCCCGAATCCCGATGGCCTCGAGGCCACCCTGGAGGTCCTCTCCGCCCTCCTGGAAGGGGCGAGGAAGGGTTCTCCCCTTTTGGCGGAGGCGGTGGGGGAGGCCCTGGTGTACGGCCTCGCCGCAAGCTACCTCCCCCTCCTCAGACGGCAGGCGGTGGAGGAAGGGCTTGACCCCGCCCGCTACCCCATCGTGGCCCTCCTGGTGGGACGGGCGGGGGCGGGGAAGACCACGGCCTTGAGGACCATCGCCGCCCTCTGGGGCCTCACCCACCTGCACTACGGCCAGGTGGAGGAGACGGGCCGCAGCAAGGGAACCACCATTGAAAACCACCTCTACCTGGAGGAAAGCGCACCCCTTCTCATCGACGAGATCCCCCCGAGGCACCTCACCGAGGGGGTCCGCCTGGCCCAGACCATTAAGGGGGTGGGGGACGACCCCAGGGTGAACCGGGCCCTCATCCTCACCTCCAACCTGGAGCACTTCCGCAGCGAGGAGCAGATCCTGCGCCGGGCCTGGTTCATCCCCTTTGAGTTTCTCCCCAAGAAGGACGTGCACCTGGGAAGCAAGCTCCGGCGCATAACCCAAGACCTTTTGCTCCGCTTCCTGCAGGAAGCCTTCCCGGGCCTTGAGACCCTAAAGGCCCTCCTCCTGGACAAGGACCCCTTGCGGCCCGCCCGGGAGTTCCTTTTGGGCCTGGGGCTACCCGTGCCCCAAGCGCCCAAGGGGGAGTACGCCACCCACCTTCTCCAGAGGTGGCGCACCCTCTACCTGGCCCAGCCCGAGATCTTCCAGGAGGTGCGGGCTCCCGATGCCTCCACGGGGGTCCCCATCCCCTGCTTCGTGGTGGACAAGGAGAAGGCGGGCTTTCTGGTCCCCCTCCAGCCCTTTGACAACGGGTTCGCCGGGAACCAGCAGGCCTACCTTCTGAAGAAGCGGGCCTTTCTGGAGGCCATCGGCGTGAGGGAAAAGAGGCGCTTCCTCTTCTGGGGATAGCCCGGGGCCTCGAGGCGGGGCAGAAGATGGTAGCCAGGGAGAAGCCGCCCTGGTACCCTCGCCCCCTGGGAGCCATCAAAAAGGGTTTACCCCGACGTCTCTTCCCCCGCCCCCGGGCCCACCACCGGAAACCCCTCTCGCCTTGCCGCCAACGAGAGCCGTGCATCCAGGCAGACGAAGGGGAGCTGGGAAGGCCGCCCACGGCTGGCCACGAAGGCCGCGGCCAGTTGCAGGGCATCCATGGCCCGCAGGGGATGTACCCGGAGAAAGCGCCTGGCGGTCTCCCGCACCGCTTCCGAAGGGAGCACCTCATGCCAGACGGCCTTGAGTGCCCCAAGCCGGGCGAAGGCCTGATCAGCCTCCTCGGGGGTTAGGGCCCCTTCCCGTTCCAGCCGCGCCAAGGCCGAAGCGAGCTCTACCTCGGTGCCCCACCAAACTAGGAGGATGGGGTCGGCCTGGTAGAGGGCCAGCATCCGGGAGGAGGTGGCCTCCAGGACCAGAAGGGGCACCAGGGCTGAGCTGTCCCAGAACCTCAACGGCTTTCCTCCCGCTCAGAAAGCAAAGCCTCCAGGGCGCTGGCGCGGGCCCGGGGCCAGGGCAGTTCCTCCAGGGCCGCCTTCCCCTTGCCCCGGCGGACCAACCCCGAGCGTTCCAGAAGGACTAAGGCTTTCTCGGAGGCCGGGGGAATGGGGCAAAGGCGGGCCACCGGGGCCCCTCGGTCCAGGATGAGCACTTCCTCGCCTTGCTTGACCCAGTCCAAGAGGAGGCTCAGCCGGCTCTTGGCCTCGCTAACGGACACGCTACGCATATGCCTATTATAGTCAGGTTGATAAGAGCTTTTGTGCCGAACGAATTCCCTGAAGAACCTGGCCCGCTTTGCCCGGTCTAATCCCCACCTGGGCCCGCGCAAAGCCCCGGCCACCACGCGGCGCCCACGGAAGGAGGCGACGAGGAGGGAGGAAGCCTTGGCCCTGGCCCACGGTGAACGCAGCGCCTCACCAAGGCCAATGAAGGGCGCGGACCGGTCCTTTTCTCCTTTCTCGAGGTCGGCCGGGCTTTTAGCCGCTTGCGGAGCTCATTTCAAAAGCCTCCGTGCCAAAGCGGAGAAGCGGGGGCCCAGGCGGGTCCTCCGGCAGGCTTCCCTTCTGGGACCAGGTTGGGATGTACCCTTAGAAGCCGATGAAAGAGCACGATCCCGTGGTCTTGAAGCGGGACAAGGAGGCCTTTGGCCTTAAAGCCGGTGACGTGGGGACCATCGTCCTGGTCTACCCGCAAGGGGGGTGCCTGGTGGAGTTCGTGGACCGCGAGGGGAACACCCTGGCCCTCCTGGACCTGACCGAGGAGGAGGTGGCCCCCCTCTAAGTCCCTGAGGCAGGGGCTAGGGGCGCAGAGCCGGGGCGCTTCCATCGCCCCCCTTTCCCCGGAGACGAAGGCCAGGCGCAAATCCCCGCGCGAGGACCCGGGCTACCGACCCAGGACGGTGCCCTCTCGCCGCCTCTCGCCGGGCGGATCCCCTAGAAGCGCACACCCGAAGCGGCAGGGGCTACCCCTTGACCCTAATGTCTAGTCAGACTAGGCTGATATCTATGGGGCGCGTGTGGCAACTCCAAGAGGCTAAGGCCCGCTTCTCGGAGGTGGTGGAAAGGGCCCTCAAGGGTGAGCCCCAGACCGTGACCCGTAGGGGGCGGCCCGCGGTGGTGGTGCTGGACTGGGAGACCTACACCCGCCTCCGGGGCGGGGACACCCCCCTTCTGGAAGCCCTCCGGCCCCCCGAACCCCTCCCCGAGGAGGAGGCGGAAGCCCTCTTTGGCCGGGAGGCCTCGGGGTACCGGGAGGTGGAGCTTTGAGCTACCTGCTGGACACCAACGTGGTCTCCGAGGCGGCAAAGGAACGGCCCCACCCCAAGGTCCTGGCCTGGCTTTCGGAGGTCCCCTTGGGGCAGGCCTACCTCTCCGCCCTCACCCTGGGGGAGCTGGTCCAGGGGGTGGTCCGGGCCCCCGAGGCCCGGAGGCCTGGGCTGGAGCGGTGGCTGGAGGGCCTCAAGGGGCGCTTTGCAGGGAGGATCCTTCCCCTGGACGCGGAGGTCATGGAGACCTGGGGCCTTCTCACCGGGGAGGCCCTGCGGGCGGGGCGTCCCCTTCCACCCCTGGACGCCATGCTGGCGGCCACCGCCCTGCGCCACGGCCTCGTCCTGGTGACCCGGAACACGGCCCATTTCCGCGGCCTCCCCGTGCGGCTCTTGAACCCCTGGGAGGGGTAGACTCCTAGGCATGGGCATCTCCTTCCTGGCCCTTGGGGGCGCCCGGGAGGTGGGGGCCAGCGCCCACCTCCTGGTGGTGGACGGGGTGCGCCTCCTGGTGGACTGCGGCCTACGGCCCGGGCTCCTGGGGGAGGCGGCTTTGCCCCGGCTGGACCTCCTCACCGAGCCCCCCGACGCCGTTTTACTCACCCACGCCCACCTGGACCACGTGGGGGCCCTGCCCCTCCTCCGGCGCCGCTTTCCCGGGGTGCCCGTCTTCGCCACCCGGCCCACCCTCCGCCTGGCCCTGGAGGTCCTCCTGGACTCGGCCCGGCTCCAGGCGGCTTTGGGAGGGGGACTTTACGGGGAGCGGGAGGCGGCCCGGTCCCTCCTGGGGGCGGTGGAGGTGCGGCCTCTGGAGCCCTTTGAGGTGAAGGGGCTTAGGATCCTGCCCCTGCCCGCGGGCCACCTCCTGGGGGCGGTGGGGTACCGGGTGGAGGGGAAGGAGGGGAGCGCGGTGCACCTGGGGGATTACTCCCTCACCGCCACCCCCACGGTGGAGGGGGCCTTCCTGCCGGGGGAGCGGGTGCCTGTGGACCTGGTGGTGAGCGAGGCCACCTACGGGGACACCTTCCTTCCTGCCCGGAAGGAGCAGGTGCGGGGCTTCCTGGAGGCGGTGGGGGGTGTGTTGCGGGCGGGGGGACGGGTGCTTTTGCCCACCTTCGCCCTGGGCCGGGCCCAGGACCTCCTCTTCCACCTCCTGGAGGCCATGCGCACGGGGCTTCTGCCCCGGGTGCCGGTGGTGCTGGACGGGCTGGTGCGGACCATTACCCGGGCCTACGAGGAGGACCTTTTGGACTACCTGCCCCAGGGGCTAAGGAACTTGAAGTCCCAAAGCCGCATGCCCCTTTTCCTGCGGGAGGGGGTGGTGGAGGTGCGGCACGGCCGGCACCGGGCGGCCCTCCTCCCGGAGCGGGGGCCCATGGTGGTCCTGGCCTCCAGCGGGATGCTCCTGGGGGGCCCGAGCCCCCTCTGGGCCCGCCACGTGCTGGAGGAGGAGACGAGCGCCCTCTTCCTGGTGGGGTACCAGGACGAGGAGAGCCCCGGCCGCCGCCTCCTGGAGCTGAAGCAGGGGGACGAGCTCCTTCTGCCCCTGAACGGAGAGTGGGTCCCCGTGCGGGTGGCGGCCCGGGTGGAGCGCTTCTACCTCTCCGCTCACGCGGACCGGGCGGGCCTCCTCAACCTCCTGGCCCGCTACCCCGCCCGCCTCACCCTCCTGGTCCACGGGGAGATGGCCCCCCTCCACGCCCTGGCCAAGGCCCTGGCCTACCGCCCCACCCGCATCCCCGAGGTGGGGGAGTGGGTGGAGCTTCCCCTCGAGGCCCCCGCCCCTTCCCCCCCTGCCCCTTCCTCCTCGGCCCCCAAAGCCCCCCGCAAGGTCCCCACCCTCAGCGTCCCCGTGCGGGTGGAGGCGCGGAAAGGCCTCCTCCTCCTGCACCTGCCCCCCAGGACCGACCCCACCTCCCTCCTGCCCCCGGGGGACTACCGCCTCAAGGGGGAGCGGGTGGGCCGAGTGCGGCTCACCCTCACCCCCTCGGAGACGGGCCCACCCCCCGCCAATCGGGAGGCCCTCCTGGAGGAGGCCCTGGCCTACGGGGCGAGGAAGCGGGGCCGCCCTCCCAGGGCCCACCGGGTGGTCTGGCGGGAGGAGGGGCTGGAGCGGGCCCTGGCGGACCTGCCCCGGACCCACCGGGCCCGGCTGGAGGAGATGCGGGAGGTCCTCCTGGCCCTCCTGGAGGGGGGAGAGGGGGTGGTCTTCCTCCTCTTCGGACGGGAGCGGCCCCTGGTGCTCCCCCTCTAGCATGGAGGGGTGCAACCTGACCTCACCTGGTACTTTTGGGAACGCTTTGCCCCGGGGTGTCCAATCTGCGTCCAATGGGGTGTAGGCAGGCCAAAAGGCGCGAGTCCAATTCCCCCTAGACGAACCTGGGAAAAGCCCATTGCTTAGCCGCTTTTTGTCTGTTCAGGGGGGATTGGACAGCAAAGTGTTAGCCGGGACTAGACAGCCTGGAGCGCCTCCCGGACGGGGAAAGTGCGGCGAGGCGTCCAGTTTGTCTAGGGGGGATTAGACACCTCCAGAGGTAGAAGTGTTCCACTTTCCCTCCTCCCTTCCCCCCTTGTCTAGGGGGTACCGGCCCCGAACCACCCGTCTGGCCAGCCGGAGGACCACCCTCGTCCCCCTAAACGGATGGAGGGGGAACCTCATAGGCACCCCCTTCGGAGGTCCACGGGACTCCCCGGTGGGAAGGTCCCACCCCTAGGACCGGACCCGGTACCGCCTACGGTGGGAAAGTTCCACCCCGGGACCGTGGGGCCACCCGGTGTTCCACCCCTGGAACCGGGACCCCGGTCCCGTGGAACCGGACCCGTATCTCCTGGGACCTGGAACTCCCGGGACTTGGAACCCAGGACCGTGGGACCGGACCCGGACCTGGAACTCCCAAGACCGGGCCTGGAACTCCCGGCGTTCCATCCCTTGGACCGTGGGACCGGAACCTCTGGACCGGACCTGGAACTTCCCGTGGGATGTTTCGGTGGGAAAGTCCCACCCCCGGAACCGGGTCTGGAACACCCGGGACCGGGACTGGGACCGGACCTGGGACTCCCCTTGGAACTCCGGGAGTACCACCTGGAACTCCCAGGACCGGACTTGGACCCTTCGGTGTTCCACCCTGGGACCGGTAGGGTTGTGGGACTGTCCCACCCGTGAAACCAGTCCCACCCTGGAACACGTGAGGCACCCCGCACCCGTGAGACTTGTCCCGCCCTGGGACCTTGAGTGTGGGACACCTTGTGAGGTTGCGAGAACCCCGTGGTTTTTCCGGCTAGAGGATGGGGATCGGTTTGCTGCGCTGCTCGTAAATTGTAAAGATTCCTCCCGACGTCGGGAAAAGGAGCGGGAGCGGCGGGTGTACCGGGCTCTCCTCGCCGCGGGGCTCGCCCTCCTCCTCCGCCAGCGCCCCAGGCTCCCCAAGAGCCTTTCCCAGGTGGTCGCCTTCGTGGTCAACGACGCCCTTTCCGTGGCCCTGGGCCTCCCCCTGGCCTCCCTCTACCGGGTCCTGGCCTCCCTCGAGGCCAAGGGGTTGGTCCACAGGGCCCCCTGGAAGGCCCCCGCCACCCTGCGGGGCCGGACGGGGGTCTACGCCGCGGGGACCCTCTACGCCGTGCGCCTCCCCCACCGGGAGCGCCGCCCCCGCCTGGAGGCCGAGGACTTCTGCCACCCCTGGCGGGACCTGGAGGGGGACGCGGCCCGGGGGCGCACCGCCTGGAGCCTGAGAGAGTCATATACCTTCGTGTGCTACCTCATAGCCCCACCCCGGCCATTTTGAGAAGTACCCGGCTCCGAAGCAGGTTGTGCACAAGGACGATGAGGTTCACCCGGGCCACCAGGCCCCAGTAGGAGCGGGCTTCAATCCGGTGGAGTCCCAATGAGCGAGTCCCTCTCCTCCGGCAAGGCGCAGGGCCAGGTGGGCGAGAAGGCCGTGGGCCTTTTGCAGCACCCGGTAGAAGCGGGTGAGGTGGGGCAGCTGGGGGAAGTAGGCCTTCAGGGTGGACTTGGCGGCCAGGTACCCTTTGGCCAGGTCCTGACCTTGCAAAAGGAGGAAGATGGCGAGGGTTAGGAGCTCGGCGAGGGTAGCCTTTTGGTGCTTTTGCTTTCGGGGGAGGCCGATACCTTGAGCCTGCAGAGCTTTGAGTTCATCGTCTACCCAGACATCAGGACTTTACCCACATCTCCGTTTCGTGGTAAATCTCCCCTTGCGGGCGCAGCCCGTATCTGGTACCGG
>NZ_BMPJ01000018.1 GCF_014647535.1 Thermus composti
TGTATTTACCCAAGCCCCCTTCTTTATTGGCGTGTCAATGGATATGCGGGTGAATATCCGAAAGGGGGGCGATTAGACTAACTACAAATGCTCCGGGTAGTGGAGGCCATGACCCCGGAACCCCTCAGAGTGGAGCCCTGGGTCAGCGTCCGGGAGGCCTCCCGGTTCATGGCGAAACACCGGGTGGGGAGCCTGGTAGTGGTGGAAGACGGCCAGGTCCTGGGGGTGGTGACCAGCCGCGACCTCCGTGGGGCCCACCCCAACCGCCTGGTGGTGGACGTGCTTAAAGGTCCTCCAGTGACCATCTCCCCGGAAGCGAGCCTCCTGGAAGCCAAGAGCCTGATGGAGGCCAAGGGCCTGGAGCGGCTTTTGGTCATGCAGGACGGAGAGCTTCTCGGAATCCTCACCAAAGGTGCCTTGGCCTTCGCCTTGGGCCAGCACTTTGACCCCCTCACCGGCCTCCCGCGGGCCGACCTTCTGCGCCATCACCTGGAAAACCTCCTGGCCCAGGGGAAGGATCCCACCCTCCTCTTCGTGGACCTGGACGACTTTGGCCGGCTTAACAAGGAAAACGGCCACCCCTTTGGGGACCGGGTCCTAAAGACCTTGGGCCAACGGCTAAAGAGCTTCGCCCAATACCTGGGCGGGGAGGCTTACCGCTACGGGGGGGATGAGTTCGCCTTGGTCTTTCCCCACCCCAGACAAGCCCTCCTTCCTGCCCTTCCCAGCCTCCTTAGGCCCCTTGAGGTGGAGGGGAAAAGGGTGGACTTCTCCGTGGGCGTGGCCGGGGGAAGGCGGCGGCCAGGACGGATGCCGGCCAACCCCTCGGCCACGGCCGACGACCTTCTAAAGCTCGCCAGCCTGGCCTCTACCCACGCCAAGCGTCAAGGCTCAGGCTGGGCCCCGGCGGAGGCCCTCAAGGCGGAGGAAGGGGCTCCAGAAGGAGTGTCCTCCCCAAAGGAGCCCCAAAGCGCAGGGAAAGGTAATCGCCGCGCCGCCAGAGGGCGAGGAGGTCGGCGTAGTGGGGGGAGAGGAAGTGGCCCGACTGACCCATAGGGTGGACGAAGAGGGAGGCCTCCATGTCCGAAAGGTCCACGATCTGGCGGTAGCTCGGCCCGTGGTCCATGCGCAAGGTGGCGGGGTCAAAGGGGCCCACGTTCACCGTGTACCGGTCCCCGCCGAAGGCCACCTCCCGGTCGGAAAGGCGCTTTAGGGGCGTGTGGGTGAGGACGGGGTGAGCGAAGCGGGCCCGGTGGACCTCCCCCCAGGCCTTAGCCCCCAGGGCCTCCTTGCGGTCCAGGGCTTTTTCCAGGGCGAGGGCGGCGTAGTCCAGGCAGGACTCCTGGTACTCGGTCTCCGGCTGGTCGCAGTTTTTGTCCCCCTCCTCGAGGGCCTTTAGGAGGTAGCGGGGCTCGTCCCAGTAGGCCTCCCCCACCTCCTTCTCGGGAAGCCGGGTGAACTCGGTGTACCAGAGGGCGAAGACCAAGGCTTCCTCGGAGGCCTTGTCCATGGTGCCGTCCCAGGAAAGAAGGCGCCCCTTCCAGGCCTGGCCCCTCTCGGAAAGAGGGGTGAGGAGCTCCAAAACCGGGCGGAAGTCCCGGTAGAGGAGGCTTTTTTGGTCCTGCTGGATGGCCTTCATGTCCTCGAGGGAAAGCTTCTCCTTGGCGAGAAGGAGTTCCTCTATGCGCTTCGCCCGGTAGGGCTCGGCCCAGTCGTAGGTGAGGGCGTAGGGGAAGCCCTTGGGGGTCACCTTGTGGTTGGCGGTGACCACGTAGCCCTTCGGGGGGTTTAGGACCTGGGGCCACTCCTCGGGCCTCCGGTAGCCCAGCCAGTCCCACTCCCCGTTCCCCGGCACGGGCACCATCCCCGTGTGCCCCTCCTTGCGGATGGGGAACTTCCCGGGGGCGATGTAGCCGATGTTGCCGTCTATGTCGGCGTAGACGAAGTTCTGGCTGGGGGCGGAGTAGACCTCCAGGGCCCTTTGAAACTCCTCCCAGTTCCCCGCCCGGTTCACCCCCAAAAAGGCCATGAGGATGTGGTCCTCCGGGTCCAGGCTCACCCAGCGGAGGGCCATGGGGGTCTTGGGGGGGTCTTGCAGGGCGTCGGTGATCACGGGCCCGTAGACCGTCTCCCGCACCCGCAAGACCTCTTCCCTTCCCCCCTTGATGCGGATCCTTTCCTCCCGCACCCGGTAGGGGACCACCTGGCCCCTATAGCGGTAGCCCCGGCCCCCCACCTCCTCCAGGAGGTAGAGGTCCTGGACGTCCGCCCCCACGTTGGTCACCCCCCAGGCGATGCGGTGGTTGCGGCCGATGACGATCCCCGGCACCC
Organism: Thermus composti; assembly: GCF_014647535.1. Classification (GTDB taxonomy): domain Bacteria; phylum Deinococcota; class Deinococci; order Deinococcales; family Thermaceae; genus Thermus; species Thermus composti. Next base: position 2,332 of record NZ_BMPJ01000018.1, read on the forward strand.
CGGGGAGGCTAGCCCCAATGGCCTTAAGCCCCGGGGCCTCGAGGGCCATCAAAAACCAGAGGGAGGGGGCCTGAAGCCCCAGGTGGGGGTCGTCCGCCAGGAAGGGCTTCCCCGTGGTGGTGCGGCTTCCCGAGACCACCCAGTTGTTGCTGGCCTCCAGAAAACGGGGCGGGGCCATGCGGAGGAGGGCCGAAGGGGCCTCCTCCCGCTTCAGGGGAAGCCTCAGGTCCTCGGCGGAAAGCACCGTGGGGGCGTCCTCGGGGTAGGGGGGGAGGAGTTCCATGAGCCTTTCCGGGCTTATCCCCCGGGCCAAAAGGCGGTGGCGCAAAAGCTCCTCCTCCCAGTTTCCGGAAAGATCGTAACTCAACATCTTAGCCCAGACCAGGACGTCGGGGCCCGTCCAGGGCTCGGGGCGGAAACCCAGGAGCCTGAACTCGGGCGGCAGGGGGCTTCCTCTTTCCAAGAAGGCGTTCACCCCGGCGGCGTAGGCGTCCACCGCCTCCTTCTCCTCCGGGAAAAGCCTCTGGTAGGCTTCCTGGGCCGCCCAGTAGAAGCCCCAGGTGCGCAAGAAGCGGTCCTGGGAAAGCGTGGCCTCCCCCAAAACCTCGCTTAAGCGCCCCTGGCCCACCCTCCTTTGGAACTCCATCTGCCAAAGCCTTTCCTGGGCGTGGACGAAGCCCTGAGCGAAGAAGAGGTCCTTTAAGCTTTGGGCCCGGATCCGGACCACGCCCCAGCGGTCCCGCACCACCTCCACCGGGGCGGAAAGCCCCTTCAGGGCGATGCGGCCTTCCCCTTGGGGCAAGGAGGACCTGAGGTAGAGGTACCCCGAGAAGCCAAGCGCCAAGGCGAGGAGCAGAAAGAGGCCCAAAAGCCAGGCCAGAACCCTTAAAAAGCGCTTCATGGTTGCCAAGGAGCATACCATAACCCCATGGACCTCTTGCGCGCCTCCCTAAGCGGGGTGTTCCTGGGGCTTCTTTTCCACCGCCTGGGGCTTCCCGGCGGGGCCGTGGTGGGGGCCATGCTGGGCACGGGCTTAGCCCAGGTCCTCACCCCGCCCGCCCCCATCCCCAAGGGGCTAGACCTCCTGGTGCAGCTTCTCGCCGGGGTTTTGGTGGGGCTTTCCTTCCGGAAGGAGCTCCTCTCCCCCAAGCTCCTCCCCTACGCCCTCTTGGCCGCCCTCGCCTTCCTCGCCCTCACCCTCCTCCTCGCCTTCCTCCTCGCCAAGCCCCTGGGCCAGCCTCCGCAAGCCCTCCTCTTCGCCCTGGCCCCCGGGGGGATCACGGGCATGGGGCCCTTGAGCCAGGCCGAGGGGGGAAACCCCGCCCTGGTGGGGGTCTTCCACACGGTGCGGGTCCTCGCCCTCTTCCTCCTCGTCCCCCTCCTCTCCCGGCTTATCCGGTAAAGTGAGGCCATGCGGCTAGAGTTCCTGGAAAACGGTCCCATCCGGGTGGAGGGGAAGCGCTTCGTGGTGCGCCTGGGGGAAAAGGAAGAGGTCCTGGAGCGGCCCCGGGTCTTCCTCTGCCGCTGCGGGGGCTCGCAGAACAAGCCCTTCTGCGACGGTACCCACAAGCGGATCGGCTTCCAGGCCCCAGGCGGGGTTTTGGAAGTGGAAGGCGACTGACCCGCTGGTCAATCCCGGCCAAAAGGGGTAGACTCTGGGGGCCATGGGCGAGATGCGCTACCGCAAGCTGGGCAAGTGGGGCCTTAAGGTCTCGGAGATCTCCTTGGGGGCCTGGGTCACCTTCGGGGACGTGGTCAAGGACAAGGAGACGGTCCGGGAGATCGTCAAGATCGCCTATGAAGGTGGGGTCAACTTCTTTGACAACGCCGACGTCTACGCCAAGGGCCTCGCCGAGGAGATCATGGGGGAGGTCCTCAAGGAGTTCCCTCGGCACACCCTGGTCCTCTCCACCAAGGCCTACTGGCCCATGTCCGAGGACCCGAACGACCGGGGCCTAAGCCGCAAGCACCTTCTGGAAAGCATCACCAAAAGCCTGAAGCGGCTTCAGACCGACTACGTGGACATCTTCTTCGCCCACCGCTACGACCCCGAGGTCCCCATGGAGGAGATCGTCCACGCCATGCACACCATCGTGGAAAAGGGCTACGCCCTCTACTGGGGCACCTCGGAGTGGCCCGCCGCCCGGATCGCCGAGGCGGTGACCTTCGCCAAGGAAAACGGCCTCCACCCCCCCATCGTGGAGCAGCCCCAGTACTCCATGCTCTACCGGGAGCGGGTGGAAAACGAGATCCTCCCCGAGGCGGAGCGCTTCGGGATGGGCCTGGTGGTGTGGAGCCCCTTGGCCCAAGGGATGCTCACGGGCAAGTACGATGCGGGCATCCCCGAGGAAAGCCGCTTCGCCCGCTACGAGCGGTTCCGGGAGCGCTACCTCACCGAGGAGAACCGCCAGAAGGTGCTAAAGCTCAAGGCGGTGGCCGACGAGCTCGGCCTCACCCGCACCCAGCTCGCCCTGGCCTGGGTCTTAAGGCTTCCCGGGATCTCTAGCGCCATCACCGGGGCCACCCGCCCCGAGCAGATCAAGGAGAGCCTGGGGGCAGCCGGGGTGGACCTGCCCAAGGAGGCCCTGGAGAAGATTGAGGCCATCCTCAAGGGCGAGGCCTGAAGCGGGAAGGGGAAAGGGGCTAGGCTCCCCGGCCTAACCCTCTATTTTTAGGCCATGCAGGGCTTCGCCGCCTTCCGCCTCCTCTGGCTGGGCCAGGCCCTGGCCCTCGTGGGCCGGGAGATGACCTGGTTCGCCCTCACCCTCTACGCCTACGAGAAAACGGGTCTCGCCACCACGCTTTCCCTCCTGAGCTTCTTCCACTTCCTCCCCCTCATCCTCCTCTCCCCCCTGGCGGGGGCTTTGGTGGACCGCTACCCCAGGAAGTGGGCCATGCTGGTGGCGGACGGGGGCGGAGGGGTGGCCACGGGGGCGCTCCTCCTTCTCTTCCTCACGGGGCGCCTCGAGGCCTACCACCTCTACCTGGTCTCCGCCTTCACCGGGGCCCTCTCTAGCTTGCACTGGCCCGCCCTCTCCGCCGCCCTTTCCGCCCTCCTGGAGAAGAAGGACTACGCCCGGGCGAGCGGCATGATGAGCCTGGCCGAGTCCTTGGCGGGGATGGGGGCCCCCGTCCTCGCCGCCGTCCTCCTGGGCCCTTTGGGCCTTGGGGGCATCTTCGCTTTGGACCTCCTGGGGACGCTGGTGGCGGTGGCCACCCTCCTTCGGGTGCCCATCCCCCATACCCCGGCTCCAGTCCAGAAACGAACCCCCCTCTTGGAGGAGGCCCTCTTCGGCTTCCGCTTCATCCTGCAAAGGCCGCCCCTTCTAGGCCTTCAGCTCCTCTTCTTCGGCGTCAACTTCCTCACCACCCTGGCGGCCACGGTCCTCCCCGCCATGGTCCTGGCTAAGACGGGGCTTTCCGAGGCGGCCTTGGCCCTGGTGCGCTCGGCCTCAGGGCTTGGGGGGGTGGCGGGGGGGCTTCTCCTTTCGGTTTGGGGCGGCCCCAGGAAGCGGGTCCACGGGGTCTTCCTGGGCATGGCCTTTTCTAGCCTGGCCCTGGCCCTCATGGGCGTGGTGGAAGGGCCCTCCCTCTGGGCCGCCCTGGCCTTCCTGGAGGTCTTCTTCATCCCCATCCTGAACGGGTCCAACCAGGCCATCTGGCAGGCCAAGGTCCCCTTGGAGGTCCAGGGCAAGGTCTTCGCCGCAAGGCGCATGATCGCCTGGTTCGCCAACCCCTTAGGGATGCTCCTTTCCGGCCCCCTGGCGGACGGGGTCTTCGCCCCCCGTTTCGGCCAGGGGGAGGGGATCGCCCTCATGCTCCTCCTCTTCGGGAGCCTGGGCGTCTTCTGGGGGCTTTCCGGCTACCTCTTCCCCCAGGTGCGGGAGGTGGAAACCCTTCTCCCCGACGCCAAGGGCTAAACTCTATCCCATGGAAAAGCTGGAAGCCCTCAAAAGCCTCCTCCCAGGGAAGGTGGAGACCTCCCCCGCCGAGCGGCGCCGCCACGGCAAGGACGAGGGCTACCCCGAGGAGGGGGAGGTCTTGGCGGTGGTCTACCCGGAAAGCGTGGAGGACGTGCAAAAGGCCCTCCTTTGGGCAGGGGAAACGGGGGTGGCGGTGATCCCCTTCGGGGCGGGGACGAGCCTCGAGGGGGCCCTTCTCCCCTTGGGGGAGGCCATCAGCCTGGACTTAAGCCGGATGAACCGGCTCCTCGAGGTCCGCCCCCAGGACTTCCTTTGCGTGGTGGAACCGGGCCTCACCCGGAAAGCCCTCAACGAGGCCCTGAAGGGCACGGGCCTCTTCTTCCCCGTGGACCCAGGGGCGGACGCCTCTTTGGGGGGGATGGCGGCCACCAACGCCAGCGGCACCACCACGGTGCGCTACGGGGGAATGCGGGCAAACGTCCTCGCCCTCCAGGTGGTCCTGGCAAGTGGCGAGGTCCTGGAGCTGGGCCGGGGGGTGCGCAAGACCTCGGCGGGCTACGACCTCAAGGACCTCTTCATCGGAAGCGAGGGGACCTTGGGGGTCATCACCCGCCTCACCCTCAAGCTCCACCCCCTCCCCGAGCACGTCCACACCCTAAGGGTCTTCTTCCCCGGGGTGGAGGAGGCGGCGGAGGCGAGCTATAGGGTCATGGCCACAGGGCTTCCCGTGGCCAGGCTAGAGCTATTGGACGAGCTCGCCATGCGGGCGCTAAACCAATACCTGGGCGCAAGCTTCCCCGAGCGGCCCGCCCTCTTCCTGGAGTTCCACGCCTCCACCAAGGAGGCCCTTCAGGCGGAAAGCGCCTTGGCCCTGGAGCTCATGCGGGAGGCGGGGGCCCTCGAGGTAGAGGCGGCCAAGACTGAGGAAGAGCGCAAGCGGCAATGGGAGGCGCGGCACCAGGCCTACTGGGCCTTGGTCCACCTCTTCCCCGGCCACCGCTTCCTGATCACGGACACCGCCGTCCCCCTCTCCCGGCTTCCCGAGATGGTGCGCTTCGCCCAAGGCCTTCTCCTGGAAATGGGCCTCACCGGGAACATCCTGGGCCACGTGGGGGACGGGAACTTCCACACCCTGGTCCCCGTCCTCCCCGAGGACTACCCCAAGGCCGAGGTCTACGCGGAAAGGCTTGTCCAAAAGGCCCTGGCCCTTGGGGGCACCTGCACCGCGGAGCACGGGGTGGGGCTCAGGAAGAGGAAATACCTCCCCCTGGAGCACGGCCCCGCCCTGGAGTGGATGCGAAGGCTCAAGGCCCTTTTGGACCCCCAAGGGATCCTAAACCCGGGGAAGGTGGTGTAGTACCCTGGTCCTGTGAGGCTAGAGAGTCCACGGCACACGGAGCGCTTCGGCGTGGTCAAGCTCCACGAGGTCCAGAAGGTGCTGGAGCTGGACTCCGGCCGCGTTCGGGACAGGGAGCAAGGCGCCGTCCGCCAGTTCGGGGACGAGGAGATCCGCGAGGCCCTGGAGCGGATGGCGGTGGTCATCCCCACCAAGAACGAAAGGCTCAAGCTCTTTGAGGGCGTCCTTTCCGGGGTGCCCCACGAGGCCCTGGTGATCGTGGTCTCCAACAGCAGCCCGGAGCGCTTCCAGATGGAGCGGGACCTCCTCGAGGACTTCTGCCGCCTCACCGAGCGGCAGGCCCTCATCCTGCACCAGAAGGACCCCATCCTGGCCGAAGCCCTGCGCAAGGCCGGCTACACCGAGGTCCTGGGGGAGGACGGCCTGGTGCGGAGCGGCAAGGCGGAGGGCATGGTCCTGGGGCTCCTCTTCTCCCGCCTTTCCGGCAAGAACTACACCGGCTTCATTGACGCCGACAACTACTTCCCCGGGGCGGTCTGGGAGTACGTGCGGGTCTACGCCGCGGGCTTCCTCATGGCCAAAAGCCCCTACGCCATGGTCCGGATCCTTTGGCGCTACAAGCCCAAGGTGGACCTGGAGACGGAGGGCCTGGTCTTCAAAAAGTGGGGGAGGGTTTCCGAGCGGAACAACCGGGCCCTCAACGCCCTGATCTCCGCCAACACCAGCTTTGAAACCGACGTGATCAAGACCGCAAACGCCGGGGAGCACGCCTTAAGCTTTGACCTGGCGGCCCTCCTCCCCCTGGCCTCAGGGTATGCGGTGGAGCCCCAGGAGCTGGTCTCCATCCTGGAGATGTTCGGCGGGATCCTGCCCGTGCCCTACCCGGAGGTCCTGGAACATGGGGTGGAGGTTTTCCAGGTGGAGACCCGCAACCCCCATTTCCACGAGAACAAGGGGGAGGAGCACGTGGCGGAGATGTTGAAAACCTGTCTCTCCACCGTCTACCACTCCCGCCTGGCGGACGAGGAGACCAAGAACCTGGTCCTGGAGGAGCTCCGCCGGGCGGGGGCCCTGGGCGAGGGAGAGGTGCCCCCACCCCCCAGGCTCCTGCCCCCCGTGGGCACCGCCGACCTGGACGCCCTGCGCAAGGCCCTTAAAGGCCACGGGAGCCGCTACGTGGTCTACTGATGGCCTACGTTCTCTTCACCGACCTGGACGGGACCCTCCTGGACCTCCACACGGGGGAGGCGGGGCCCGCGGCCGAGGCCCTTAGGGCCCTCAAGGAAAGGGGGATCCCCGTGGTCTTCGCCTCGGCCAAGACCCGGGCGGAGCAGGAGGTCCTGCGAGGGGCCTTGGGCGTGGAAGACCCCTTCATCGTGGAAAACGGCGGGGCCATCTTTCTCCCCGAGGGCTACTTTCCCCAAAAGCCCGAAGGGGCGAAAGTGCGGGAGGGCTACTGGGTTTTGGAGCTCGGCCTCCCCTACGGGGAGATCCGAAGGCGCCTCAAACAGGCGGAGGCCCGGCTGGGGTCTCCCCTTGTGGGCTACGGGGACCTGAGCGCTGAGGAGGTAGCCCGGCGCACGGGGCTTGGCCTCGAGGCCGCCCGGTGGGCCAAGGCCCGGGAGTACGACGAGACCCTCTTCCTGGAAGAACCCGTGGAAGAGGCCCTTAAGGCCCTGGAGGCGGAGGGCCTCCGCTGGAGCCACGGCGGGCGCTTCTACCACGCCCACGGCCCTAACGACAAGGGCCAGGCGGTGCGGCTCCTCAAGGAGCTTTACCAGAGGTTCTGGGGGCCGGTGGTGGCGGTGGGCCTCGGGGACAGCGCCAACGACCGGCCCCTCCTTGAGGCGGTGGACCTGGCCGCCCTGGTGGAGCGGCCCGAAGGGGGCTGGCACCCTTTGGACCTGCCGGGGCTATGGCGGGTGCCGGGCGTGGGGCCCGAAGGCTTCGCCCGCGCCGCAAGCGCCCTCCTGGAAGGAAGGTGGGGAGAGGTCCGGTAAGCTTTGCTCGTGGCCTTGAGCTGGCGCAGGCTCTTCCTCCTAAGCCTCCTGGTGGGGTTGCTCTCAGGATTCGCCGGGGTGGGGTTCCACTTCCTGGTGGAGGGCGTGGAAACGAGGGTCCTGGAAAGGCTCGCCCCGGGCCCCGGGGAAGGGGGCCTAGGCGCTTGGCTTCTCCCCCAGGTGGCCCGGCTTCTGGCCACGGGCCGCCCCGTGCCCTTGGACGAGGGGGGAAACACCTTCCTGGTACGCCTCACCCTGCCCAAGGACCACCCCTGGGTGGGCCACACCCTGGCCGAGCTCCGCCTTCCCCCAGGGGTCCTGGTGGCCTCGGTGCTCCGCCAGGGGACGACCCTGGTGCCCCGGGGAGAAACCCGCCTCAGGGCTCAGGACCAGGTGGTGCTCCTGGGTACCCCGGAAGGGCTCAAGGAAGCGGCTGACCTTCCCCTGAAATTCTCCACCTAAGCTCCTCCTCGAGGTAAGCTCCTCCTCGAGGGAGGAGAAGCCCATGAAACGACGGGATCTCTTGAAAGGAAGCCTGCTGGCAGGCACCCTGGCCCTTCTCCCCAAGGCCCAGGCCCAGGGCGCCCCGCAAAACCGCCCTGGCCTGGGGAGGCGTTACCGGAACCTGATCGTCTTCGTCTACGATGGCTTCTCCTGGGAGGACTACGCCATCGCCCAGGCCTACGCCCGGCGCCGGCAGGGGCGGACCCTGGCCCTGGAAAGGCTTCTCGCCCGCTACCCCACGGGCCTGGTGAACACCTATAGCCTCACCAGCTACGTCACCGAGTCCAGCGCCGCCGCCAACGCCATGTCCTGCGGGGTGAAAACGGTGAACGGCGGCCTGGCCATCCACGTGGACGGCACCCCTTTGAAGCCCTTCTTCGCCGCCGCCAAGGAGGCGGGCAAGGCGGTGGGCCTGGTGACCACCACCACCGTCACCAACGCCACTCCGGCGGGCTTCGTGGTCTCCAACCCCGACCGCAACGCCGAGGAAAGGATCGCCGAGCAGTACCTGGAGTTTGGGGCCGAGGTCTACCTGGGGGGCGGGGACTGCTTCTTCAGCCCGGAAAGACGATCGGACAAAAAGGACCTCTACGCCGCCTTTGCCCAGGCGGGCTACGCCGTGGTGCGGACCCCCCAGGACCTCGCCCAAACCAACGCCGATAAGCTCCTCGGGGTTTTCAGCGAAAGCCACATCCCCTACGAGATAGACCGGCGCTTCCAAGGGCTAAGGGTCCCAAGCCTCAAGGAGATGGTCCAGGCGGCCCTGCCCCGGCTGGCCTCCTACCGGCAGGGCTTCGCCCTCCAGGTGGAGGCGGGGCGGATTGACCACGCCAACCACCTAAACGACGCCGGGGCCACCCTTTGGGACGTGCTGGCCGCAGACGAGGCCCTGGAGCTCCTCATGGCCTTTGTGGACCAGCACCCCGACACCCTCCTCATCGTGGTCTCCGACCACGCCACCGGGACCGGGGGGCTTTACGGGGCCGGGCAGAGCTACCTGGAGAGCTCCCTGGGGATTGACCTTTTGGAGGGCCAGAAGGCCAGCTTTGAGCACATGCTCCGCCTCCTGGGCTCCTCCCCGGACCCGGCCCAGGTGAAGGAGGCCTACCGGGCGCTGAAGGGGGTGGGCCTCGAGGACGGGGAGGCGGAGCGGGTGGTCCGGGCCATCCGGGAAAAGGTCTACTGGCCCGAGGGGGTGCGCCACGGCGTCCAGCCCGCCAACACCCTGGCCTGGGCCATGGCGCAACGGAACCCCGAAAGGCCCGACCGCCCCAACATCGGCTTCGCCTCCGGCCAGCACACGGCAAGCCCTGTGATGCTGGCCCTCTACGGCCAGGGCCTAGGCTTCCAGAACCTGGGGCTTCTGGACAACACCCAGGTCTTCCACCTCATGGGCCAGGCCCTGGGGATCCGCTACCAAAACCCCGCCATGAGCGAGGAGGAGGCCCTGGAGATCCTCAAGGCCCGCCCCCAGGCCCAAGGCCTCCGCCACCCTGAGGACACCCTGGCCTAACCCCAAACCCTTTCCCCGCCCCGCCCCCTAGGGGGCGGGGTTTTTGCGAAGGATTATCGTTCTCAATACTCTTAAAATCCGACCGGAATACTTGACTTTTTCTCCCTCCCCGCCTAGCCTTGACCCCTAGGAGGTGCGCCGGTGTTCGTGGTGATGAACCGCATCCCCGTAAAACCCGAGTACGCCGAGCGGTTTGAGGAGGTTTTCCGCACGCGGGCCCGCCTGGTGGACCGGATGCCGGGGTTCATCCGCAACCTGGTCCTGAGGCCTAAAAACCCCGAGGACCCCTACATCGTCCTCACCTTCTGGGAGAGCGAGGAGGCCTTCCGGGCCTGGACGGAAAGCCCCGCCTTCAAGGAAGGCCACGCCCGTAGCGGCACCCTGCCCAAGGAGGCCTTCCGGGGACCCAATCGGCTGGAGACCTTCCAGGTGGTGTTGGACTCGGAGGTGGAAGGTGATTGAAGCTCCCCCTGCCTGGGTCCTCCTCAAGTGGGCCCGGGAGCGGGTCTACACCCTCCCCGAGGACTTCCCTGGCTTCTGGGCCCGGCTCAACGTCCACCTGGACGGGGTCTGGTACGTGGGGGAGGTGGAGGCGGAGGGCTTTACCCCCAGGGTGCACCTCCCCCAAGGGGTCCAGGACCTGGCGCAAAAGGAGCTCGTCTCCCTTCTCGGCCACCGCCGGCCCGTGCCCTTCGCCGAGGGGGAGGGCCGCTACCCCATGCGCCTCTTCGCCGAGGGGCCCTTGGGCACGGGGATCGCCCTGGAAGACCCCTTCCGGTCCCGGATCTGGGTGAAGGAAGGGAGGCTTTGCCTCATTGAGCGCCACCTCCCCCAGGGGTCCTTCCGCATCCACCTGGAAAGCTGGAAGGAGGTAGGGGAAAAACTCCTCCCCCACCGCTTCCTCCTGGTCCAGCGGGACCCCCAAGGCCGCCTCCTCAAGGTGGAAAGGTTCCGGGACGAGTACGCCCCCTTCGGCCCCTACTGGCTTCCCGTGGAACGGGAGGTGGTGGCGGAGGGGGAGGGGCTTGGGGTTTTGGTCCTGCGGCTTGAGGACCTGGAGGTGAAGGCATGAGAAAGGGCATCGCCTGGCTTTGCTTGATCGGCCTGGCCCTGGCCCAGCCCTTCCGGGTGGTGGACGCCACGGGCAAGGCGGTGGAGGTGCGCTCCATAGAGCGCATCGTGAGCCTGGACGGGATCACCACCGAGATCCTCTTCGCCCTGGGGGTGGGGGAGAAGGTGGTGGGGCGGGACGACTCCAGCTACTACCCGCCCCAGGTCCAAAAGCTTCCCAGTGTGGGCTACCAGTTCCGGCTTTCCGCCGAGGGGATCCTCTCCCTTAAGCCCACCCTGGTGATCGGCCGGGAGGACGTGCGGCCCAAGGAGGTGGTGGAGCAACTCAAGGGGGTAGGGGTCACGGTGGTCCTGGTCCCCGCCGAGCCCAGCGTGGAAGGGGCTAAGGGGAAGATCCGCACCATCGCCCAGGCGGTGGGGCAGGCGGCCCGGGGGGAGACCTTGGTAAGGGCCCTGGAGCGGGACCTCCTGCTCCTTCGGGCCTTCCAGGCCCAGCACGCCCCCAAGGGGAAGCTCAAGGGGCTTTTCCTCTACCTGCGGGGCCCCGGGACCACCTTTGTCTGCGGGGAGGGGAGCACCCCGGTGGGGATGATGGAACTCGCGGGCCTGGAAAACGCCGCCAAGGGGATAAGGGAGTGCCAGCCCATGACCGCGGAAAGCGTGGTGGCGGCGAGGCCTGATGTGATCGTGGTCTTCAGCAAGGGGCTTCAGAGCGTGGGGGGCCTCGAGGGGCTCTTGCGGCTTCCCGGCATCGCCCAAACCCCCGCAGGAAGGAATCGGAAGGTGGTGGCCATGGACGACCTCTACCTGGGAAGCTTCGGCCCCCGGGCGGGAAGGGCGGCTTTGGACCTCTTCCGGGCCGCCTACCTCCTGGAGGGCTTCGTGGAGGTGAACCCGTGAGGAACCCCCTTTTCCTCCGCGCCTTCCTAAAGGCCGTTCTCCTGCTCCTCCTTTTGGGAAAGCCGGTCCCCGAAAGCCCGGAAGCGGCCTTCCGGGAGGGGGTATGGTAGGCACCTTCCCCTTCCGCCGCTACCGCCAGGCCCTTTTGGGCCTTACCCTCCTTCTGCCCTTCGCCCTCCTCCTGGGGGCGGGGATCGGGGCCTACCCCATCCCCCCCTGGGCCATCCCGGAGATCCTCCTAAAGGGCGAGGGGGTGGAGTACCAGGTCCTCACCGCCCTCCGCTTCCCCCGGGTCCTGGGGGCGGGGTTGGTGGGGGGGCTTCTGGCCTTGGCGGGGGCGGTGCTCCAGGGGCTTTTCCGGAACCCCCTGGTGGACCCCGGACTCATCGGGGTCTCCTCGGGGGCGGCCTTGGGGGCGGCCCTCTTCATCGTCCTGGTCCCGGGGGCGGGGGTTTTAGAGACCTACGCCCTCCCCCTCTTCGCCTTCCTGGGGGGGCTTTTGGCCACCCTTCTCCTTTGGCGGCTCGCCCAGACCCCCTTAGGCGTCCAGGTCACCGTGTTGCTCTTGGCGGGCATCGCCCTAAACGCCCTGGTGGGGGCGGGGATCGGCCTCCTCACCTTCTTGGCCACGGAGGAGGAGCTCAGGAGCCTCACCTTCTGGATGCTGGGAGGGTTTTCCGCCCTCACCTGGAGGCTCCTTTTGGCCGGGCTTCCCCTGGCCCTTTTGGCCCTGGCGCTCCTTTTGCCCTTGGCCCGGGGGCTTAACGCCCTTGCCCTGGGGGAGCGGGAGGCCTTCCACCTTGGGGTGGACCTGGAGCGCCTAAAGGGGCGGGCGGTGGCGGGGGCCGCCGTGGGGGTGGGGGAGGCGGTGGCCTACGGCGCCCTCTTGGGGCTTTTGGGCCTCGTGGCCCCCCACCTCTTCCGCCTCCTGGCGGGCCCCGACCACCGCTACCTCCTGCCCGGGGCCTTTTTCCTAGGGGGGAGCCTGGCGGTCCTCGCCGACCTCCTCGCCCGCACCCTGGCGGCCCCGGCGGAGATCCCCGTGGGGGTGGTGACGGCCCTTTTGGGGGGGCCCTTCTTCCTCTACCTGGTCCTGAAGCACAAGCGGGAGGTGTACCGTGCTTAAGGCCAAGAACCTGGGCTACCGTGCGGGAAGCCGCTGGCTTTTAAAGGGCGTGGACCTCGCTTTGCGGGAAGGGGAGTTTTTAGCGGTCCTGGGCCCTAACGGGAGCGGCAAGACCACCCTCTTAAGGCTCCTCGCCGGGGAGCTTCGGCCCACGGAAGGGGAGGTCTTCTTCCTGGAAAAGCCCCTCGCCACCTACGGGCCTAAGGAACTGGCCCGCAAGCGGGCGGTCCTCTCCCAAAGCCGGGAGATGGCCTTTCCCTACACCGCCTACGAGGTGGCCTTCCTGGGAAGGCTTCCCCACCTCCAGGGCCGGGAAACCCCCCTGGATCACCAGAAGACCCTGAAGGCCCTGGAGAGGGTGCGGGGCCTTCCCCTTAAGGAAAGGCTTTTTACAAGCCTCTCGGGGGGCGAGGCCATGCGGGTGGAGGCGGCCCGGCTCCTCAACCAGGAGGCCCGGCTCTTCCTCCTGGACGAGCCCACCAACCACCTGGACCCTAGGTACGCCCTCGAGCTCCTCTGCCTCTTCCGGGCCCTGGCCTACGAGGGCAAGGGGGTGGTGGCCGTGCTCCACGACCTGAACCTGGCGGGCCTCTTCGCCGACCGGGTGCTCCTTTTGAAGGAGGGGCGGGCCATGGCCTACGGCCCCCCCCAAAGCCTCCTCCACCCCGACCTCCTGGAGGAGGTCTACGGGGTGCCCTTCCGCCGCCTAGGCGACCCCAAAGGCCCCGCCTTCCTCGTCCCCGTGCCCCAGGAGGTGGCCCGTGGATGACCACCAGGAGGTGGTGGCCCGGCTCTCGGAGGCCCGCTACCTCGCCCGCTGCCCCTGCCAGGGGGGGACCTACCACCTCCACTGGGACGCCGCCACCTTCCGCCTCACCCCCGAGGGGCTCGGCTTTCTGGCCCAGGTGCTGGAGGACCTCCTGGCCCAGGGGGAGGAGGGGGTGGTGTGGCTCGGCGCGGTGGGGCTCAGGTTCCGGAAGGGGGAAGGATGGGCGCTCCTCTGGCTTTTGCGGCAGGGGACCCTTCTCCCAAAAAAGGCCCTGGAAGGAAGCTTCCGGCACGTGAACTAGGAGGAAAGATGCGTAGGCATGTAGGCGCCTTCCTGCTTTTCGGCGTGTTCCTAGGCTCCTTGGCCCTGGCCCAAGATTGCCCCGGGGGGCGGGTCCCCCACGACCTGGGGGAACTCTGCCTGCCCCAGGTCCCCAAGCGGGTGGCGGCCCTGGACTGGCGGCCCTTGGAGGACCTCCTCCTCTTGGGGGTGAGGCCCGTGGCCGGGGCGGACCTGAAGGACTTCCCCCGCTGGGTGGCCCTGGCCCTTCCCCCGGGGATCCAAGACCTCGGGGGGCGCACGGGGCCTAACCTCGAGGTCCTGGCCGCCCTGAAGCCCGACCTGATCCTGGGCTACACCGGCTTCCAGGGAAGGCTTTACCCCGAGCTCGCCCGGATCGCCCCCACGGCCCTTTACGATTACCTGCCCCCGGAAGGACAGCTTGCCGCCATGCGGCGCCACTTCCTCCTCCACGCCCGGCTTGTGGGCAAGGAGGAGGAAGGCAAGGCGGTCCTGGCCTCCTTAGACCGCTTCCTGGCGCAAAAGGCCGAGGCCCTAAAGGCGCGGGGCCTTGCGGGAAGGCCCTTCCTTTTGGTCCAGGCCTGGGCCCGGGAGAAGGTCTACAACGTCTTCACCCGCTCCACCTTGGCCTCGGAGTTTTTGGAAAGCCTCGGCCTGAAGAACGCCTGGAGGGGGAAGACCGAGGCCTTCGGCCTTTCCCGGGTGGGCCCCGAGGGGCTTGTGCGCCTGGTGCGGGAAAACCCCGGGGTCTTCGTCTTCCTCATCGCCCAGCCCGAGAACAACCCCTTCCGGGATCCCGCCGTGGGCCCCCTCCTGCGCCTGGCCCGGGCCCAAGTCCTTCCCCTCGCCCCCACCACCTGGACCTACGGCGGCCCCCACTCGGCCCGGGTCCTGGTGGAAGCGGTAACCCACGCCTTGGGAGGTACGCGATGAGAAGGATCGGTATCGGTTTGGTGGTGTTGGGTGTGGCCCTAGGCCAAGGCTTCAAGGCGGACCTCGAGGCCACGGTAGAACCCCTCCTCCTGGAGTTCGCCCGCGCCACCTAGCGCCTGGCCCAGGCGGCGGAGGCCTACGCCGAAGCCCCCACCCCCGAGGGGCTCAACCGGCTTAGGGTCCTCTGGGGCCTCGCCCGAGCGCCCTGGGAGGAGCTGGAGGCCTTCGCCTTCGGCCCCGTGGGGGAGTTTGATCCTTACCTGGACACCTGGCCCGTAAGCCCCGAGGACCTCAAGAGGACCCTGGGAAGCCCGGTGGAAAACCTCCCCCCCGAGGCGCGGGGCTTCCACGCCCTGGAGTACCTCCTCTTCCAGGAGCCCGCACGAAGCCCTGAGGCGGCCCGCCACCTCTTCCACCTCGCCCAGGACCTGGCGGAGAAGACCCGGGGCCTCGGGGAGGCCTACCGGGGCTACCTGAGAGAAACCCCCGAGGAGGACCTAAAGATGGAGCTCTACGCCGCCAGCCTAGAGCTCGCCGAGGAACTTTTCGCCGAGAAGCTCCAAAACCCGGAAAGCCCCTACGCCAAGTTCTCCGTCCATGACTACCGGGCGAACGCCTCTGGCCTTCTTAAAGCCCTGGACCTCCTTCCCCTCCCGGGAAGGGTCTGGGCCCTCGCCCTGGACCTCCAAGGGGCCATGGCCGCCCTGCCAAGCCCCCTGGAAACCGCCTGGGACCGCCCGGAGGTGGCCCTGGCCATCGCCCGGGCCAAGGACCTTTACGAGACCCTGGCCCAGGCCCCCGTGGGGTCCCCCCTGGCGCGGGCCCTGCTTTGGCTCCGCACCTTCCGGGAGGAGTACCTGGGGGAAGGGGAGGTGGACGAGGGGCTTTTCGCCCTGGAGGGGCTAAGGGCGGCCCTCGCCGGCACCCCCCAGGAGGCGGAGGCCCTTAGGCTCCTGGAAGCGCTAGAGGCCAAGGTCCAGGCCCAGGCGCCCACCCCCGAGGCGGAACCTTTGCTTAAGGCCCTGGAGGAACTCCTGCGGTAGGATGCGAAGGCTCCTTTTAGGGCTTCTTCCCCTCCTCCTCGGGGCCCTTCCCGCCCGCTATCTGGTCCAAGACGCCTCCTCCAGGGCCTTCGGCCACCCCCTTCCCGGCCTCTCCCCGGAGGCCCTGGAGGCCTTCCGCCTGGGGGACCAGGCCTTCAACCGGGTCTTCGTGCGGGAGGACGGGCTTGGCCCCCGCTTCGTCCACCAGTCCTGCGCGGGCTGCCACGTGGGGGACGGGCGGGGAAGGCCCCTCTTCGCCCAAAGAAGCGAGGCCCTGGTGCGCACCCGGGCCCAGGACGGCAAAACCCCCCACCCCCTCTTCGGCCTCCAGCTCCAGGACCACGCCCTGCCCGGGTACGCCCCCGAGGGCCGGGTGGAACTCCGGTGGGAAGCGGTGGAGGGCCGCTACCCCGACGGCACCCCCTACCGCCTAAGGCGCCCCCGCCTGAGGGTCCTGGACCCCGAGGGCCGGCCCGTTCCCGGGGCCTATAGCCTCCGCATCGCCCCGCCCGTCTTCGGGACCGGCCTTTTGGAAAAGGTCCTCGAGGCGGCCATCCTGGCCCTAGAAGACCCCCAGGACCAGGACGGGGACGGGATCTCGGGAAGGGCGGCCCGCCTGGAAGGGGGCCTCGGCCGCTTCGGCTGGAAGGCGAGCGTGGAAAGCCTTTTGGTCCAAACCGCCCTCGCCTACCGGGAGGACATGGGGCTTTCCACCCCCCTCTTCCCCGAAGGCGGGGCCGAGGTGGGGGAGGAGGAGCTTAAGCGGGTGGTCTTCTACCTGGAGAACCTGGCGGTGCCCGCCTTTAGGCACCTCCCCGAGGATCTCCGGGGGAAAAGGCTTTTCCGGGAGGTGGGGTGCGCAAGCTGCCACGTGGAGCGCCTCGCGGGGCTTCCCGCCTACACCGACCTCCTCCTCCACGACCTGGGGGAGGGCCTCGCCGACGGGGTGGCGGAAGGGGCGGCCTCCCCCTCGGAGTGGCGCACCCCGCCCCTTTGGGGGATCGGCCTCACCCGGAAGGTCTTAGGGGAGGAGGTCTACCTCCACGACGGGCGGGCGAGAAGCCTCGAGGAGGCCATCCTCTGGCACGGGGGAGAGGCCGAGGAAGCCAAGCGCCGCTTCATGGCCCTCCCCAAGGAGGACCGGGAGGCCCTCCTCCGCTTCCTCCAGGGGCTATAGTAGACCCATGGTCCAGATGCGCCGCTACCGCCTGAAGGAAGGGGCCAAGGAGGCCTTTCAGAAGGTCTTCCTGGAGACCGTCGTCCCCTTGCGGAAGGCCCTGGGGTTTGAGGTGCTTGGGGCTTACTGGCTTTCCGAGCGGGACTTCCTCTGGTTCGTGGCCCACGAGAACTTTGAGGAGGCGGAGAAAGCCTACTACGCCCACCCGGAAAGGCAGAAGGCGAACCCTAGTGCCTTCCTGGAGGAGGTGGAGGCCCGCTTCGTGGAACGCCTGCTGTAGTCCAGACCACGCCCCAAGAGGCCCCAGGGCGTAGGCTTAGGGGGATGGAGGTTTTTCACCTGGTTTTGCGCAACCTCCTGGCCCGTCCCGTGCGGAGCCTCCTCACCCTCCTCGGGGTCCTCATCGCCACCGCCAGCATGGTCCTCTTCCTCTCTTTCGGGGAGGGCCTTAGGCGGGCCCTTTTCCAGGAGCTCTCCCGGGTAGGCCCCGCCATCCAGGTGGTGCCGGAAGGGGCGGAAGGGTTCGCCTTTAGCGCCTACCCGGAGATCACCCCGGAAGCCCTTCGGGCCTTGGAGGAAGCGGGCAAGGCCCTGGGGGTTAAGGCCCTCATCCCCACCCTCCTCCTGGCCCGGGGAGGCTTTGACCCAAAGACGGGCTTCTTCTTCCAAGGGCTTCCTCCCGGCGTGAGCCCGAGCCTCCTCTACCCCGGGCTAAGGGTTCGGGAAAGCCGCCTCCTGCCCTCGGCCCAAGGGGCCGTGGCGGGGGCCAAAATCGCCCAGCGGGGCGGGCTTACCCTGGGAAGCCCCTTGCGCCTTTCCCCCAAGGTGGCGCTCAAGGTGGAGGGGATCCTGGAGGAAAGCGGGGGCCTGGCGGACAACCTCCTCTTCGCCCCCCTTCCCGCCCTCCAGGCGGTGCTGGGCACAAAGAACGTGGGCGCCGTCCTGGTGGCCTTAAGGCCCGGGCAGAAGGCGGAGGAGGTGGCCCGGGCCCTGGAAGGGGCCGTCCCCGGCCTAAAGGCCCAGACCACCGGGGAGGTGATGCGCTTCGCCGAGCGCGCCCTAAGGATCAGCGACCTGGTGCGCTTCGGCATCAGCCTGGTGGCCCTGGTGGTGGGGGGGCTTCTCGTGGCCAACACGGTGATGATGTCGGTGTACGAGCGCACCCGGGAGTTTGGGGTCATGCGGGCCCTGGGGGCGAGAAGGGGCTTCATCTTCCGCCTGGTGGTGCTGGAGGCCCTTTTCCTGGCCCTTTTAGGGGGGGTGGGGGGGCTTCTTTTGGGAAGCCTGGCCTCGGCGGCCATCAACCTTTACACCCTGAAGGAGGTGGGCCTCGCCCTTTCCGCCATCACCCCAAGGCTTGCCCTCTTCGCCTTAGGGGTGGCCTTGGGCCTAGGGATCCTGGCCGGGCTTTTCCCCGCCCAGCAGGCAAGCCGCCTCCCGGTGGTGGAGGCCTTGGGGAGGGTCTAGGTGCTGAGGGCGGAGAACCTCACCAAGCGCTACCGGCAAGGGGATAAGGAAGTGGTGGCCCTCCTCGGCTTCACCCACGCCTTCCCCCAAGGGGCCACGGCGGTGGTGGGGCCCTCGGGAAGCGGCAAGACCACCCTCTTAAACCTCCTTGCGGGCCTGGACCTGCCCACGGAAGGCGGGGTCTACCTGGGGGAGATCCCCCTCCACCGCCTTTCCGAGGACGAGCGGGCCGGGGTGCGCCTCAGGCACATGGGGTTTGTCTTCCAGCAGTGGAACCTCATCCCCACCCTCACCGCCTGGGAGAACGTGGCCTTCCCCCTCCTCCTTGCGGGCTGGCCTTTGGGGAAAAGGCGGGCCCGGGCCCTGGAGCTACTGGAGGGGGTGGGGCTTTTAAAGCGGGCCCACCACCTGCCAAGCCGCCTCTCAGGGGGGGAGCAACAACGGGTGGCCCTGGCCCGGGCCCTGGCTCTGGACCCCCCCATCCTCTTCGCCGACGAGCCCACGGGCAACCTGGACGCCGAGGCCAAGGAGCAGGTGGCCGCCCTTCTCTTTAAGGCGGGGAAGGAGCGCACCCTCATCCTGGTCACCCACGACCTGGAGCTCGCCCGGAGGGCGGAGCGGATCCTCCACCTGAAGGGGGGGAGGCTCCTGTGGGAAGAGGTACCTAGCCCAAACCCCTAAAAGGGACACTTGGCCCACGGCCCCTGTGGCAAAATACCCCCCATGGGCAAGCGAATGGTGGTGGTCGGGGGGGTGGCGGGCGGGGCCTCCGCCGCCGCCAAGGCCAAGCGGGAAAACCCGGAGCTGGAGGTGGTGGTCTACGAGAAGTCACCCCACGTCTCCTACGGGGCCTGCGGCCTTCCCTACGTGCTTTCCGGGGAGATCCCGAGCCTTACGAAGCTCATCGCCCGCACCCCCGAGGCGTTCCGGAAGCAAGGGGTGCTGGTCCACACCCGCCACGAGGTGGTGGAGATAGACCCCGAAAGCCGCACCCTCACGGTCTTTGACCATGGGGAGGGGCGCACCTTCCAGGACCGGTACGATCACCTGGTCCTGGCCACCGGGGCGAGGCCCCAGATCCCTCCCATCCCGGGGACGGAGCAGGAAGGGGTCTACACCCTGAGGACCTTGGAGGACGGGGAGAGGCTCCTCCAGGCCCTGGAAGGGGCGAAAAGGGCGGCCATCCTGGGGGCGGGGTACATCGGCCTCGAGGTCGCCGAGGCCTTCCGCAAGCGGGGCCTGGAGGTGACCCTCCTGGAGGCCAAGGACCGCCCCCTCCCCCACTGGGACGAGGAGGTGGGAGGGCTCCTCAAGGAGGAGCTGGAGCGCCACGGGGTGGAGGTCTGGACCGGGGTGAAGGTGGAAGCCTTTCGGGGGATGGGCCGGGTGGAGGCGGTGGAGACCTCGGAAGGCGTGGTGCCCGCGGATTTGGTCCTTTTGGCCACGGGGATCCGGCCCAACACCGGGCTCGCCCAGGCCATGGGGGTGGCCTTAGGCCCCACGGGGGCCATCGCCACCGACGAGAGGATGCGCACCAACCTGGAAGGGGTCTACGCCGCCGGGGACGTGGCGGAAAGCTTCCACCGGGTGCTCAAGCGCCCCTACTGGCTCCCCTTGGGGGACGTGGCCAACAAGCACGGGCGCACGGCGGGAAGCGTCATCGCCGGCAAGGAGGCCCGCTTCGGGGGCGTGGTGGGCACCGCCATCTTCAAGGCCTTTGGCCTGGCCGTAGCCACCACGGGGCTTCCCCTGGAAAGGGCCCTAAAGGAGGGGTACCGGGCCAAAAAGGTCTTCATCCAAAGCCAAGACGGGGCCCACTACTACCCGGGAAGCGCCCCCCTTTGGGTGGAGCTGGTCTACGAGGAGGGGACGGGGAGGCTCTTAGGGGGCGCGGTGGTGGCCCACGGCCACGGGGCCTTGCGCATAGACACCCTGGCCGCCCTCCTCCACCGGGAGGGGACCCTGGAGGACCTTCTGGCCCTGGATCTGGCCTACGCCCCGCCCTATAGCCCCGTCTGGGACCCCCTCCTCATCGCCGCCCAGCAGGCCCGCTAGTGGTGTAGTTTTCCTGCGAACACACCGCCCGGGTGTGTGTAGCTTTAAGGCTTACACGGGTTCCGGGAAGGGCCTCCGCCGCCAGACTGGACCTAGGAGGTGAAGCCGTGGAGCTTTTGACCCCCGAGATGCGGCAAGAGGCCGAGGCGTTGCGCAAGGAGTGGGAGACCAACCCCCGCTGGAAAGGGGTTCGGCGGGACTACCGCCCCGAGGACGTGGTGCGCCTAAGGCCCAGCGTCCAGGTGGAGTACACCCTGGCCAAGCGAGGGGCGGAGAGGCTCTGGAAACTCCTCCACGAGCGCCCCTACGTCCACACCTTCGGGGCCTACACCGGGGCCATGGCGGTGGAGATGGTGCGGGCGGGCCTCGAGGCCATCTACCTCTCCGGCTGGCAGGTGGCCGCCGACGCCAACCTGGCCTGGCAGACCTACCCCGACCAGTCCCTCTACCCCTACAACTCCGTGCCCCAGATCGTGAAGCGCATCAACAACGCCCTCATGCGGGCCGACCAGGTGGAGCGGATTGAGGGCAAGGTGACCCGGGACTGGTACGTGCCCATCGTGGCCGACGCCGAGGCGGGCTTTGGCGGGGCCCTCAACGTCTTTGAGCTCACCAAGGCCATGATTGAGGCGGGGGCCGCCGGGATCCACTACGAGGATCAGCTGGCCAGCGAGAAGAAGTGCGGCCACCTGGGAGGCAAGGTCCTGGTGCCCACATCCCAGCACATCCGCACCCTCCAGGCCGCCCGCCTGGCGGCGGACGTCATGGGGGTGCCCACGGTGATCATCGCCCGCACCGACGCCGAGGCCGCCACCCTCATCACCAGCGACATTGACGAGCGGGACAAGCCCTTCATCCTCTCCGACGAGCGCACCCCCGAGGGCTTCTACCGCTTCAAGAACGGCCTCGAGGCCTGCATCGCCCGGGCCCTGGCCTACGCCCCCTACGCCGACGTCATCTGGATGGAGACCTCCAAGCCCGACCTCGAGGAGGCCCGGAAGTTCGCCGAGGCGGTGAAGAAGGAGTTCCCCGACAAGCTCCTCGCCTACAACCTCTCCCCCTCCTTCAACTGGAAGAAGTTCCTGGACGACGAGACCATCGCCAAGTTCAACCGGGAGCTGGGGGCGATGGGCTACAAGTTCCAGTTCATTACCCTGGCGGGCTGGCACACCCTCAACTACTACATCTGGGAGCTGGCCAAGGGCTACAAGGAGCAGGGCATGCCCGCCTTCGTGGCCCTGCAGGAGAAGGAGTTCGCCGCCCAGAAGGAGGGCTTCACCGCCGTCAAGCACCAGCGGGAGGTAGGGGCCGGCTACTTTGACGAGGTGGTCCTGGCCCTGACCCAGGGAGAGGCCTCCACCCTGGCCCTCAAGGGCTCCACCGAGGAGGCCCAGTTCAGCGAGCCCGTGCACTAAGGGCTTTTCCCCCTCGGGCCCCCGCTAGCGGGGGCCCTTTCGTTTTATACCTGGTATAGTGTAAACAGGGTGAGCGAAGGAGCTACACCATGGCTCCGCTACCTGGAGGCCCTGCGCCCCCACCTGGTGGGGCGGGACCACCGGGGCAAAAGGGGGTCTTTGCGCTGGCTCGAGGCCCTGGTGGCGGAGCGGGGCGGGCGGGCAGGGACGGTGCGCAACATCCTCTACAAGGACCTGGGAAGCCCCGAGGAAAAGGAGCGGCTCTACCGCATCCTGGCCGACCTCTACCAGGAGGCGGGCCTGAAGCCCCCGCCGCCCCCGGCGGAGCTCTTCTTGGAAAGCGCCCGCAAGACCCTGGGCCGGGACAAGCGGCGCATCTTCCGCGCCTTCCTCAAGGACCTGGAGGCGGGGAAGAACCCCCAGGTGGTGGTGGTGGGCGGGGCGGCCACGGGCAAGGGGGTGCTCCTCTCCGCCCTGGGACAGGCCCTGGCGGCCTTCCCCGAGCGGGAACCCTTCACCTTGAACCTGGGGGGGGAGTTGGCCCAGGCCCTCGTGCCCCTGGCGGAGGCCTTGGGGGTGGCGGAGGAGGTGCGGGGGCTTTTGGCCCAGCTCTCCCCCACCCAGCCCTTCATCCTCCAGGGGGCCTTGCAGGGGGAGATTTTAGGGCTTCTCGCCAAGGCCCTCAACCAAAGGGGGCGCCCCCTCCTCCTCCGGGCCGAGCCCGAGGGCACCCTGGAGGGCCTCCCCTTGCGGGGGCCGGACGGGGGGAAAAGGCGGCTTGCCGCCTGGCTTGAGCCCTTCCTCAAGGGCCTCACCATCCCCTACCTGGCGGCCCTCTCCGAGCCCCCGCCCACCCTCCCCTACCAGCCCCTCTCCCCGCCCAGCCGGGAGGAGGCCCGCCGCTTCGTCAGGGAACGTCTCCCCCACCTACCCCCGGAGCGCCTCGAGGCCCTGGTGAACCAGGCGGGGCGGAACTTCGGGGAGCTCTCCCGCCTGGTCCTCCTGGAGGCCGCCAAGCACGACCCCAAGACCCCCCTCCAGGACGACCCGGCGCTAAAGCCCATCCTCCAGGCCCTGGCCGCCTTCAGCCCCGAGGCCGACCCCGCCTTCCCTCTGGAGCTTCTGGAAAAGGCCCTGGGAAGGCCCTTGGAAAAGCTCTCCCAAGCGGAAAGGGCCCTTTTGGAATGGGTGGGAGAGGGCCTGGTCCGCCCCTCCTTAAGGGCCCTCCTCCCCTCCGAGGCCCCCAAAAGCCTCCACCGCCTGGCCCTGGCCTACTTTCCCAAGGAGAACCTCTTCCGCAGGCTCTACCACGCCCGGAAGGCGGGGGAAAGGGAGGAGCTCTTGCGCCTCCTCCAGGAAGACCCCACCCGGCTCGCCCTGCTTCCCGGGCTTTGGGAGGAGGCCCGGTCCTGGCCCCGGGAGGACCGGGAGGTCCTGGCCTCGGTGGTGGTCCGCTACCGGGCGGTCCTGGGCCAGTACGCCCACCCCGAGGCGGAGGAGGCCCTAAAGGTCTTGGCCCAGGCCCAAAACCCCTCCCTGCGCACCTGGTCCCGGATCAAGGGAGCGGAGGCCAAGGTGGACGCCGGCCACTACCGGGAGGCGGAGACCCTCCTCCCCCCCAAGGAGGACCTCCTCCACCTGGAGGAGACGGCCCGGGCCGAGGGCCTCCTGGTCATGGCGGCGGTGGAGCGGTGGAAGGGGGATTACGAGCGGGCCGCCCGGCTCGTGGAGGAGGCGGAGGCCCTCCCCGTGGCCCCTCTTCTCCGGGACCGGGTTCAGCTTTGGCGGGGCCTGGTGGCTAAAGACCTAGGCCGCTACGAGGAGGCCCTCGCCGCCCTCGCCCAGGTGGGGCACGACCCCCTCCTCCTAGGCCGGGCCCGCTACCAGATGGGGGACCTCCTCATGCGCTTGGGCCGCCTCGAGGCCGAGCCCCGGATGCGGGAGGGCCTGAAGGCCCTGGAAGAGGGGGGCGCCCCCCGGGACGAGATCGCCCGGGTCCGGGCCCGCTACGCCACCCTCCTGAGGCGCCTCGGCCGCTACGAGGAGGCGGAAGAGGCCATCCAGAGGGCCCTGGCCGAGGCGGAGGACCCCTTCACCCGGGCCCGGGTGGAAAGCGAGGCGGGGATCCTCGAGGCCGCCCGGGGCCGCCCCCTGGAGGCCCTGGCCTTCCTGGAGCGGGCCGAGGCCTACTTCCGCACCACGGGAGAAAGGCCCAAGGAGGCCCGGTACCGCCACCTCCGCACCCTCTTCCGCCTGGGGGCCGCCTACCTCCTCCTGGAGGCGGGCCAGCCCTACCGCCCCCCCTTCCTGGGAGGGCTTTTTTCCCCCGAGGCCAGGCGCCTTCTGGAAGGGCTTCTTCGGGACATCCCCGCCGAGGCCACGGACCGCTACACCGCCCTGCGCCTGGACGCCGCAGGCCTCCTCGCCCTCCTCCTCCCGCCGGAGGAGGCCCTGGCCCTCCTCAAGCCCCTCCTCAACCCGGAAAACCCCTACCTCCGGGCCCAGGCCCGCCTGGGCTACGCCGAGGCCCTGGCCCGCCGGGAAAGCTTCGGGGAGGCCCTGGCCCAGATCGTGGCCCTTCCCCCCCTGGAGGACCCCGGGCTTCTGGCCCAGGCCCGGGCGGTGGAGGTCCTGGCCCTTTGGGGCCTGGGAGAGGAGGAGGCCGCCTGGCAGAAGCTTCGGGAGGTCCGCCAAGGGGCCCTACCCCCCGCCTTCCGCTTCCAGCTGGGCCGGGCCTTGGGGCGCCTCTGCCCTGGGCTTGGGAAAAGGCTTCCCCCAAGCCCCCTGGCCCTCCCCGAGGCCCTGGGGTTCTTCCTGGCAAATCCCGACTGAATCACTATACTTTTGGCGGCGCAGGGGCTATACTCTTATTGCGAACGGGTTGCACTAAGCAGCCCGCGGGAGGGTAAGCATGAGCCAACTGGAGATCCGCGACCTCTGGGCTTCCATTGACGGCGAGACCATCCTCAAGGGCGTGAACCTGGTGGTCCCCAAAGGGGAGGTCCACGCCCTCATGGGCCCCAACGGGGCCGGGAAGAGCACCCTGGGCAAGATCCTGGCCGGGGACCCCGAGTACACGGTGGAGCGGGGGGAGATCCTTCTGGACGGGGAGAACATCCTGGAACTCTCCCCGGACGAAAGGGCCCGCAAGGGGCTTTTCCTCGCCTTCCAGTACCCCGTGGAGGTGCCCGGGGTGACCATCGCCAACTTCCTCCGCCTGGCCCTCCAGGCCAAGCTGGGACGGGAGGTGGGGGTGGCGGAGTTCTGGACCAAGGTGAAGAAGGCCCTGGAGATCCTGGACTGGGACGAGGGCTACCTCTCCCGCTACCTCAACGAGGGCTTCTCCGGGGGGGAGAAGAAGCGGAACGAGATCCTGCAGCTTTTGGTCCTCGAGCCCACCTACGCCGTTTTGGACGAGACCGACTCGGGCCTGGACATTGACGCCCTCAAGGTGGTGGCCCGGGGCGTGAACGCCATGCGGGGGCCCAACTTCGGCGCCTTGGTCATCACCCACTACCAGCGGATCCTCAACTACATCCAGCCCGACAAGGTCCACGTGATGATGGACGGCCGGGTGGTGGCCACGGGCGGCCCCGAGCTCGCCCTGGAGCTGGAGGCCAAGGGGTACGAGTGGCTTAGGGAAAAGGTAAAGGAGGGCGCATGAGCGAGCTGGATATCCGCCAGATCGGCGAGGAGTACCGCTGGCACTTCATTGACGAGATCCGGCCCGTCTTCAAGGCGGAAAAGGGCCTCACCCGCCGGGTGATTGAGGCCATCAGCTACCACAAGGGTGAGCCCGAGTGGATGCTGAAGTTCCGCCTGCGGGCCCTGGAGATCTTCCAGAAGAAGCCCATGCCCACCTGGGGCCCCGACCTCTCGGGCCTGGACCTGGACAACCTGGTCTACTACGTGAAGCCCGCCGAGGTGCGGGACGCCAAGAGCTGGGACGAGGTCCCCGAGGAGATCCGCAGGACCTACGAGCGGCTTGGCATCCCCGAGGCGGAGCGCAAGGTCCTGGCGGGGGTGGGGGCCCAGTACGACTCGGAGATGGTCTACCACCGGGTCAGGGAGGAGCTGGAGCGGCAGGGGGTCATCTTCGTGGCCATTGAGGAGGGGATGAAGAAGTACGAGGACCTCTTCAAGGAGTACTTCGCCAAGGTGGTCCCCCCCGAGGACAACAAGTTCGCCGCCCTGAACTCCGCCGCCTGGTCCGGGGGCTCCTTCGTCTACGTGCCCCCCGGGGTCAAGGTGGAGCTCCCCCTGCAGGCCTACTTCCGGGTGAACACCCCCGAGTTCGGCCAGTTTGAGCGCACCCTCATCATCGTGGACGAGGGGGCCGAGGTGCACTACATTGAGGGCTGCACCGCCCCCATGTACTCCACGGAAAGCCTCCACACGGGGGTGATTGAGATCGTGGTCAAGCGGGGGGCGCGGAGCCGCTACACCACCATCCAGAACTGGTCCACCAACATGTACAACCTGGTGACCCAAAGGGCCCTGGTCTACGGGGAGGCCTACCACGAGTGGGTGGACGGCAACCTGGGCTCCAAGGTCACCATGAAGTACCCCTCCAGCTACCTCCTGGAGCCGGGGGCCAGGAGTGAGATCCTCTCCATCGCCTTCGCCAAGACGGGCCAGCACCAGGACACGGGCGGCAAGCTCATCCTGGCCGCGCCCCACACCTCGGGGACCATCGTCTCTAAGAGCATCTCCAAGGGGGAGGGGCGGGCCAGCTACCGCGGCCTGGTGAAGGTGATGGAAGGGGCCCGGCACGCCAAGGTCAACGTGGAGTGCGACGCCCTCCTCATTGACCCGGAAAGCCGCACCGACACCTACCCCTACATTGAGATTGAGGAGGAGTCCGCCCACGTGGGCCACGAGGCCACGGTCTCCAAGATCAACGACGAGCAGATCTTCTACCTCCAGTCCCGGGGCCTCGAGGAGGACGAGGCGGCGGCCCTTATCGTGCGGGGCTTCATTGAGCCCATCGCCAAGGAGCTCCCCTTGGAGTACGCCGTGGAGCTCAACAAGCTCATTGAGCTGGAGATGGAGGGTTCCGTCGGCTAAAGGCCAAGCCTTGGGGGAGGCCTGAGGCCTCCCCCTTTTTTCGGGAGGAAGCATGCAGGTACTGGACAAGACCCAGGTGGAGGCCGTCTCCAAGGCCCTAGGGGAGCCGGGCTGGCTTCTGGAGAAAAGGCTTAAGGCCCTGGAGGCCTTCGCCCGGCTACCCTACCCCAGCAAGAAGGACGAGAACTGGCGCTACACCGACCTCTCCGAAGCCCCCTTGGAGCAGGAAATAGAGACCCCCAAGGGGCTTCGCCTAAGCCGGGACCAGCTTCCCGAGCCTGTCCGGCGCAGGCTGGAAAGGACCGACGTCTCGGGGTTTTTGGTCTTCGTGGGGCCGGATCTGGTCTACGCCGAGGTACCGGAGGAACTGCGGCAAAAGGGCCTCGTCTTCACCTCCTTGGCCGAGGCCCTGAAGACCCACCCCGAGAAGGTGCAAAGCGCCCTCTTCCAAGGGGTCTACACCGAGGACAAGTTCGCCGCGGAGAACAGCGCCTTCTTCACCCACGGGGCCTTCCTCTACGTGCCCGCGGGGCTAGAGGTGGAAAAGCCCCTCGGGGTCTTCAAGGTCCTCCTGGAAGGGGGCAAGGCCTCGGCGGGCCGGAGCCTCCTCTTCCTCGAGGACAACGCCAAGGCCGCCTACATTGAGGAGTACCTCTCCTTGGACCTTCCCCCCACCCTCCACCTCTCCGCCACGGAGATGGTCTTAAGGCCCGGGGCCCGCCTGCGCCACGCCCACGTGCAGACCTTCGGGGAGGGGGTGTGGCACTTCCACCGGCAAAGGGCCCTCTTGGAGCGGGATAGCGGCCTCAACGACCTGGTGGTGAACCTAGGAGGGGCCTACGCCCGGAGCGAGGTGGCCTCGGAGCTTTTAGGCCCGGGCTCGGAGAGCGAGATGCTGGGCCTCTACTTCGGCCACGGGCGCCAGCAGTTTGACCACTACACCCTGCAGCACCACACCGAGCACCACACCCGAAGCGACCTCCTCTACAAGGGGGCGGTGAAGGACGAGGCCCGGGCGGTCTTCTCCGGCCTCATCAAGCTGGAAAAGGGCGCCCAGAAGACGGACGCCTACCAGGCGAACCGCAACCTCCTCCTCTCCCCCACCGCCCGGGTGGACTCCATCCCCCAGCTGGAGATCGGGGCCAACGACGTGCGCTGCACCCACGGCTCCACCACCGCCCCGGTGGACGAGATGCAGCTTTTCTACCTCCAGTCCCGGGGGCTTCCTCGAGGCCTCGCCCAGGAGCTTCTGGTCAAGGCCCACCTGGCGGACGTCCTCTCCCGCATCCCCTTGAAGGCGCTTAGGGCCCACATTGAGGCCATCATTGAGGAGAAGGTGCGGATCTAAGCCCTAGCCGGGGCCACCCCATGCGGAGGTAAGGGGCTATGTGGACCCCTGTGGCCAAGCTCAGCGAGTTCCGGGAGGGCCGCCTGGTGGTGAAGCGGCCCGAGCACAGAAAGCCCATCCTCCTTCTCTACACCGGGGAGGAGGTCTTCGCCCTCGAGGACGTCTGCACCCACGACGACGGCCCCCTCCACGAGGGGGAGGTGGAGGACGGGGCCATCGTCTGCCCCCGGCACGGGGCCCGCTTTGACCTGAGGACGGGGCGGCAAACCCTCCCCGCCCCTAGGCCCGTGAAGGTCTTCCCGGCCAAGGTGGAGGGGGATACCGTCCTGCTGGACCTTTAGCCCCAGAGGGGTAGGGTAGGCCCAAGGGTTCCCCTTGGGCCTTTTTTCCTTGACCTCCCCGGGCAAGAGGGGGTAAGGTGGAAATACCCACCCCACCAGGGGTGGGGGGAGGTGAAGGATGCTGAAGCTCAAGGTGGAAGGCATGACCTGCAACCATTGCGTCATGGCGGTGAAGAAAGCTCTGCAAAAGGTGCCCGGCGTGGAGAAGGTGGAGGTCTCCCTGGAGAAGGGGGAGGCCCTGGTGGAGGGAACGGCCGACCCCAAGGCCCTCGTCCAGGCGGTGGAGGAAGAGGGGTACAAGGCCGAGGTCCTGGCCTAACCATGCCCCATTCCCACCTGCACCTGGACCCCAAGACCCGGGAAGAGGCGAAAAAGCGCCTCCTTTCCGTCAAGGGCCACCTGGAGGGCATCCTCCGCATGCTGGAAGACCCCAAGGTCTACTGCGTGGACGTCCTGAAGCAGCTGAAGGCGGTGGAGGGGGCCTTAGACCGGGTGGGGGAGATGGTCCTAAGGGCCCACCTAAGGGACCACGTGGCCACCGCCCACGAGCGGGGGGACGTGGAGGAGATCGTAGAGGAGCTGATGGAGGCCCTCAAGTACCGCTAGGAGGTGAGGATGCGCTACCTGTGGATGCTTTTGCTCCTTCTACCCGCCTTGGCCCAACACGCCCACCCCGCCCCCCAAGACGCGGGGGAGCGCGCCTTCCTCTCCGCCATGATCGCCCACCATGAAGGAGCCTTAGAGATGGCCCGCTACGCCTTGAAAAGGACCAAGGACCCCGCGGTCCGCACCTGGGCCGAGGCCATCCTCAAGGACCAGGAGCGGGAGATCGCCCTCATGCGCTCCTGGCTTCCCGGGTTTGGCGGGCTGGAGCCAACCACCTACGAGGCCATGCGCCGGGAGATGGCCTCCATGCTCCAGGCCCTGCAAAAGGCCCCAAACCCCGACCGGGCCTTCGTGGAGGGCATGCTCCTCCACCACAAAGGGGCCGTGGAAATGGCCTTAAAGGCCCTGACCACGGCAAAGGACCGCCGCGTCCTGGACCTGGCCCGGGACATCGTCCTGGCCCAGGCCCAGGAGATGCACGCCTTTAGGCTATGGCTCTTGAAGTGAAGGTGGGCGTTAAGGGCATGACCTGCGCCGCCTGCGTGGCCCGGGTGGAGAGGGCCTTGAAGCGGGCGGAAGGGGTGGAGGAGGCCCGGGTCAACCTCACCACCGAGGAGGCCTTCCTACGCCTCCAGGAGGGCGTGGACCTTAAGGAGGTCCTCAAGCGGGTGGAGGAGGCGGGCTACGAGCCCGTGGTGGCCAAGGCGGAAATCCCCGTGAAGGGCATGACCTGCGCTGCCTGCGTGGCCCGGGTGGAACGGGCCATAAAAAAGCTTCCTGGGGTGGTCTCGGCCACGGTGAACCTCGCCGCGGAGAAGGCCTTCGTGGAGTACCTGCCGGACACGGTGAGCCTCGCCCGGATCCGCCAGGCCATCCGGGAGGCGGGCTACGAGCCTTTGGAGGGGACGGAGGAGGCGCGGAAAGAAGCGCCCACCTACCGCAAGGACCTCCTCCTCGCCCTCCCCTTCGCCCTCCTCACCCTCCTCCTCGCCATGGGGCCTATGCTCTTCCCCCTGCCTCACCTCTCCCCCTGGCTCCAGGCGGCCGCGGCCCTTCCCGTCCTCTACGCCGGTAGGCGCTTCTTCCGCCAAGCCTTGGCCGAGGTCCGGCACCGGGCCTTGGGCATGAGCACCCTGGTGGCCTTGGGCTCGGGAAGCGCCTACCTCTACTCCTTCCTGGTCCTCCTCTTTCCGGGGCTTTTCCCCGAGGAGGCCCGCCACCTCTACTTTGAGGCCGGGGCGGTGATCCTGGCCCTGATCCTTCTGGGCAAGCACCTGGAGGAAGGGGCCAAGGGGAAGGCCTCGGAGGCCATAAGGAAGCTCCTCGCCCTAAGGCCCAAGACGGCCCGGGTGGTCCAGGAAGGCGGGGAAAAGGAGATCCCCGCCGAGGCCCTGATCCCCGGGGACCGGGTGCGGGTGTTGCCGGGGGAGCGGATCCCGGCGGATGGGGTGGTGGAGGAGGGACAAAGCCACGTGGACGAGTCCATGCTCACCGGGGAGTCCATCCCCAAGGCCAAGGGCCCGGGGGACGAGGTGGTGGGGGGCACGGTGAACGGGGAGGGCGTCCTGGTGGTGCGGGTCACCCGGGTGGGGGAGGCCACGGTCCTGGCCCAGATGGCCCGGATGGTGGAGGAGGCCCAGGGGCACAAGCCCAAGGTGCAGG
Organism: Thermus composti; assembly: GCF_014647535.1. Taxonomy (GTDB): domain Bacteria; phylum Deinococcota; class Deinococci; order Deinococcales; family Thermaceae; genus Thermus; species Thermus composti. The sequence continues at coordinate 32,909 of NZ_BMPJ01000018.1, forward strand.
AACTGGCCGACCGCATCGCGGGCGTCTTCGTCCCCGTGGTGCTGGGGGTGACCCTCCTTACCTTCACCCTTTGGCTCCTCCTGGGGCCCGGGCTATCCCACGCTTTTGTGGCGGCCCTTTCCGTCCTCCTCATCGCCTGCCCCTGCGCCATGGGCCTCGCCACCCCCGCCGCCATCGCCGTGGCCACGGGGCGGGCGGCCCAGATGGGGATCCTCTTCCGCAAGGGGACGGCCCTCGAGGCCCTGGCCCGGGCGGACACCGTGGTCCTGGACAAGACGGGCACCCTCACCCTGGGCCGCCCCACCCTCACCGAGGTCCTCCCCTTCGGGATGGAGGCTAAAACGGCCCTCCGCCTGGCCGCCGCCCTGGAGGGGCAGAGCACCCACCCCATCGCCCAGGCGGTGCTGGAAGCCGCCCAAGGCCTTCCCCCCCTGGCCGCCGAAGGGGGAAAGGCCCTGCCCGGGGAAGGGGTGATGGGCAGGGTGGAGGGAAGGACCCTCTACCTGGGCGGGCCCGCCCTCATGGAGCGCCTGGGGGTGGCCCTGCCCCAGGAGGCCTTGGCCCTGGCGGAAAAGGGCTACACCCCCCTCTACTTAAGCGACGGAGAGCGCCTGCTCGCGGCCTTCGCCGTCTTTGACCCCCCAAGGCCCGAAGCTAAGGAGGTGGTGGCGGCCCTCAAGGCCCTGGGCCTCAGGCTCGTCCTCCTCACCGGGGACCACCCCGCCCCGGCCAGGCGGGTGGCCGAGGCTTTAGGCATCCCCAAGGTCCAGGCTGGGGTGAGGCCCGAAGGGAAGGTGGAGGCGGTGCGCAGGCTCCAGGCCGAGGGCCGCAAGGTGGTCTTCGTGGGGGACGGGATCAACGACGCCGCCGCCCTGGCCCAGGCGGACGCGGGCATCGCCATGGGAAGCGGCACGGACATCGCCCTCGAGGCCGGGGATGTCATCCTCCTCACCCCGGACCTCAAGGGGGTGGTCACGGCCTTCCTCCTGGCCCGCAAAACCCTACGCACCATCTACCTCAACTTCTTCTGGGCCTACGCCTACAACGTGGTCCTCATCCCCGTGGCCGCAGGGGTCCTTTACCCCTTCACCGGCCTCCTCCTCAACCCCATGCTGGCGGCGGCGGCCATGAGCCTAAGTAGCCTCTTCGTCCTCACCAACTCCCTGAGGCTAAGGGGCTTCCGCCCTTACCGGGGGCTAACCGCCGCTCTCTAGGCTAAACCCCGGGGAGGCTTCCCCCGGAAAGGAGGTGAAGGATGGTAGCCCTGGCGCAAGGATGGTGGTACGGGTGCGGTCCCCACGCCTTCGGCTGGTGGGGGTGGCTTTACCCCCTCCTCTTCCTAGCCCTTCTCTTCCTTGGGGTCTACCTGGTGGCCAAGGCCCTGAGGGGCGAGGCCTCCCGGACCGGGGACCGGGCCTTGGAGGTCCTGAGGGAGCGCTACGCCCGCGGGGAGATTGACAAGGAGACCTTTGAGCGCATGAAGCGGGACCTGGCATGAAGGTCCTCCTGGTGGACGACGACCCGGCCCTCCTCGAGGTCCTCGGGGCTTACCTGAGGGGGGCCGGGTTTGAGGTCCTTTTGGCGGAGGACGGGGAGAAAGCCCTGGAGCTCTTCCCCACCGCCGATCTCGTCATCCTGGACCTGATGCTCCCCAAGGTGGGGGGCCTCGAGGTGGCCCGCCTCCTCCGCCAGGAGCGCCCCGAGCTTCCCCTCCTCATCCTCACCGCCAAGGGAGAGGAGGAGGACCGCATCCTGGGCCTGGAGCTAGGGGCCGACGACTACGTGGTCAAGCCCTTTAGCCCAAGGGAGGTGGTGGCCCGGGTCAAGGCCCTGTTGCGCCGCGCCGGGCTTAAGGAGGAGCTCGTCTACGGCCCCTTACGGATCCTCCCCAAGGCCCGCCAGGCCTACCTGGAGGGCAGATCCCTCCCCCTTTCCCGGCTGGAGTTTGACCTCCTTTTGACCCTCGCCCAACACCCGGGGATGGTCTTCAGCCGGGAAAGGCTTTTGGAAAAGGTCTGGGGGCCGGACTTCCCGGGCGTGGACCGGGTGGTGGACGTGCACATCGCCTCTTTAAGGAAAAAGCTCGGGGACGACCCGGAAAACCCCCGCTTCCTGGAGACGGTTCGGGGGGTGGGGTACCGCTTCAAGGAGGATGCGCCTTCTCCTTAAGCTCTTTTTAAGCCACTTCCTGGTGGCCTCCCTGGCCCTCCTCCTTCTCTTCCTCCTGGCCGAGGCCCTCGCCCCTTCCTTCTACCGGGGGCACGTGGAGCGCATGTACCACGCCCTGGCCATGATGGGCGGGGGGATGATGGCCGAGACCCTAAGGCAGGACCTGGAAAAGGGCCTGCGCTCCACCCTCACCACCGCCCTCCTCTCCGCCCTTCCCCTTTCCGCTTTGGGGGCCCTCCTCACCGCCCTCTTCGCCAGCCTCCGCCTTTACCGCACCGCCAAGCTTCTCGCCGAGGGGAGCCGGCGCATGGCCCAGGGGGAGTACGGAATCCGGCTTCCCCTCTTGGAGCGGGACGAGCTCGGGGAGCTCGCCCTCCACTTCAACCGCCTGGCCGAGGCCCTGGAGAAGGTGGAGCGAACCCGGGCCGAGCTCATCGGCACCGTGGCCCACGAGCTCAGGACCCCCCTCTCCGCCCTCCAAGGCTACGCCGAGGGGCTTATGGACGGGGTCCTCTCCAAGGAAAAGGCGGCCGAGGGGATCCTGCGGGAGGTCAAGGCCATGAGGCGCCTGGTGGAGGACCTCTCCCTGGTCTCCCGGGTGGAGGCGAAGGCGGTGGAGATCCGCCCGAGGCCCCTAGACCCCAAAGCCCTCCTTCAGGAGGCCCTCATGCGCTTCCAAAGCGCCTTCCAGGCCAAGGGGGTGGCGCTTCGCCTGGAGGTGGCGGAGGGACTGCCTTGGGTGTGGGCCGACGAGGAAAGGGTCCTCCAGGTGCTGGCCAACCTCCTAAGCAACGCCCTCCGCTACACCCCCGAAGGGGGCGCGGTGTGGCTTAGGGCCTTCCGCCACGGGGAGGCCGTGGCCTTCCAGGTGGAGGACACCGGGCCCGGCATCCCCGAGGAGCACCTGCCCCACATCTTTGAGCGCTTCTACCGGGTGGACAAGGCCCGCAGCCGCAAGGAGGGGGGAAGCGGGGTGGGGCTCACCGTCGCCAAGGGCCTGGTGGAGGCCATGGGGGGAAGGATCCATGTGGAAAGCCAGGTGGGAAAGGGAAGCCGCTTCACCTTCACCCTCCCCCTTTACACGGGCTTAACATCCAGGGGCTAGGGTTTGGGGCATGAAAAGGATCTTGGCGTTGGTCGGCACGGCGTTGGCGCTAGGTCTGGCCCAAGCCCCTTCCCCCGAGGCCCTAAGGGGTGCCTCCCCCGAGGAGGCCCTCCTCCTCGCCCAGCGCTTCCGGGAAGAGGGGGCGCAGGTGGTGAGCTACGTGACCCCGGAGGCCTTCTTCTTTGAGTTCCCGGACGGCCGCAAGGCCCGGGTGGCCCTGGGCGATAAGTTCCTGGTGGCCGTGGCCCCCTACCGCCAAAGGACCCACCCTTGCCAGGTCCACTACTTCTCCAGCTGCACCGGGGAGCTTGCGGGGGAGACCTTCACGGTACGGGTCCTAGAGGGGAACAAGGAGGAGCTGAGGACCCAGGTCCAGACGGGTAAGGACGGCTTCTTCACCCTTTGGCTTCCCCGGAACCGCCGCTACACCCTCGAGGTCCGCCAGGGGGACTGGGTGGCCCAAGGCGCCCTCACCACCTTCGCCCAAAGCCCCACCTGCCTCACGGGGCTTAGGCTTTCCCGGAGGTGAAGTCAGGCTCCCCTAAGATGAGGGGCTTTTACCCCTGGCTGGCTCTGGTGGGGCTTGGGGCCCTCCTTCTTTGAAGGCAAGCCCCGCCACGTGGGGAGCCACCACGGGGAGGGGAAGGGAGAAGGCCTCCGCCTCCACCCGGGGAAAGCGGGCCCGGATCAGGGCGAGGGTCTCCCGATTAGGGTGGCATCCGTCCCCGAAGAAGGCGAAGCAAGGGGTGGCCACCTCCTGGAAGAAGCGGAGAGGGGTCCTTTTGGGAGCGGCCACGTGCTCCAGGAAGAGGTAGGCCCCCCCCGGCCGCAAGACCCGGTGGACCTCTTCCAGGGCCTTTTCGGGGTCTTCCACCGAGCAGAGGACCAGGGTGGCCACCACCAGGTCCACGCTTCCCTCGGGCAAGGGTATGGCCTCGGCCCTCCCGGGAAGGAGGGTGAGGTCCACCCCCAGGGCCCGGGCCTTGGCCTTAAGGAGGGGGTGGAAAAAGGGGTTGGGCTCGAGGGCCAGGTACTGAACCTTCCCCGGGAGGTAGGCCAGGTGGGTCCCCGGCCCCGGCCCGATCTCCAGGACCGCCTTGGGGTCCACCGCCTCCCAGGCCCTTTGGAAGAGGGCCCTCTTCCGCTCCGCCACCAAGGCCTCGTGCCGGGCGGAAAGCCCCGGGTAAAGGCAGGCGAAAAGGCGCTTTCGCCAGACCATGCCCTTACCCTACTCCTTGGGGCCCCCACCGCGGCGAAAGCCACGGTGGGGTACTTAGCCCCGTTAAGCCCCGGTAAAGCGCCCTTTACGCAACCTTAACAATACCGGGCTAGGGTATAGGTGGAGGTGAACGATGGGCATGATGGGTTGGGGTGGAATGGGCGGCTTCGGAGGCTTCTTCGGGCTTTTCAACATGCTCCTTTTCCTGGCCCTTCTGGCCTTCCTGGTCTACCTGGGCTTTAGGGCTCTGGAAAGGTGGGAAGGCCCAAAGGGCAAAGACGAGGCCTTGGAAGCCCTTAGGCTCCGCTACGCCAAAGGGGAGCTAGACGAGGCAACCTTTAAGCGGCTCAAGAAGGAGCTGGAAGGAGGGGAAGCATGAAACGGACCGGCTTGGTTTTGGGTCTCGTGGTCCTCGGGCTTTTGGGACTCGCCCTCACCCAGGGCATGATGGGGGGCTACGGCCCCGGCTACGGGATGATGGGCCCCGGGATGATGGGCTACGGGATGATGGGGATGGGGGGCATGGGCATGATGGCCGTCTACCCCCCCGAGGCCAAGCCCATCCCCGAGGAGGTGGCCAAGGCCCGGATGGAGGCCTACGCCAAGCGCCTTTACCCGGGGGCGCGCCTTAAGGACTTCATGGCCTTCAGCCAGAACTACTACGCTCAGGTGGTGGACGAACGGGGCCAGGGGCTTTTTGAGCTCATCGCCGACCGCTACACCGGGGTGGTCTCCCCCGAGCCCGGGCCCAACATGATGTGGAACACCCGCTATGGGATGATGGGAGGCCCCACGCAGGCGCCGGTGCGCTACGGCCTCGAGGAGGCCAAAAAGCTGGCCGCAACCTTCCTCCAAGGCTTTCTCCCCGGGGCCCGGGTGCTGGAGGAGGGGGCCTTCCCCGGGTACTACACCTTTGACTTCGGCCGCAAGGAGGTGGAGGGGATGCTCTCCGTGAACGCCTACACCGGGGAGGTCTGGGTCCACACCTGGCACGGGCCCTTCCTGGGGGAGCGTTGAGCTAAGATAGGGGGGGAGGGTATCTATGACGACGCTCCGCAAAACCCTAAAGGAAAGCCTCCCCGAGGCCCGCGCCCGGGTGGAGGCGGCCCTGAAGGAGGAAGGCTTCGGCATCCTCACGGAAATTGACGTGGCGGCCACCCTCAAGGCCAAGCTGGGCCTGGAAAGGCCCCCTACCGGATCCTCGGGGCCTGCAACCCCCACTTGGCGGCCAAGGCCCTCGAGGCCGAACCCGAAATCGGCCTCCTCCTCCCCTGCAACGTGGTCCTCCGGGAAACCGAAGAGGGCGTGGAGGTCCTCATCCAAGACCCCGAAGCCATGTTCCGGGTCCTCCCGGAGGCCACCCAAAGGGCCTTAGCCCCCGTGGCCGAGGAGGCCCGGGCCCGGCTCTCCCGCGCCCTTTCCCGGCTCTAAAGGCCCCTTCCCGCTTCCCCCTACCCCTCCCCTGGAGGGAGGGGGTAAAATCTCCTTAAGAAGAAGCGAAGGAGGTGCCCATATGAAGGACAAACACACCCGCCACGAACACGAGCATCACCACCCCTCCCCTTCCGAACCCAAGCACGTCCACCCTCCCCACACGGGCCACGACAAGCACGCCGGGCACACCCCGGAGATGTTCCGGGACCGCTTTTTCGTAAGCCTCCTCCTCACCCTCCCCATCCTCTACTTCTCCGAACAGCTCCAAGCTTGGTTCGGCTACCAGGCAGCCCAGTTCCCGGGAAGCGCCTGGGTGAACCCCGTCTTGGGCACGGTCCTTTACTTCTACGGCGGCTCGGTCTTCCTGAAGGGGGCGCTTCGCGAGCTTCGGGCGCGCACCCCCGGGATGATGACCCTCGTCGCCTTGGCCATCACCGCGGCCTACGGCTATAGCCTCGCCGTCTCCTTGGGGCTTCCTGGCATGCCCTTTTACTGGGAGCTCGCCACGCTCATAGACGTGATGCTCCTCGGCCACTGGCTGGAGATGGCCTCGGTGCAGGCGGCAAGCCGGGCCCTGGAGGAGCTCGCCAAGCTCATGCCCACCACCGCCCACCGAATCACGGGGGACCGCATAGAGGATGTCCCCATCTCCGCCCTCAAAGAGGGGGACCTCATCCTCGTCCGCCCGGGGGAACAGGTGCCCGCGGACGGGGTGGTGGTGGAGGGCGCCTCCACGGTGAACGAGGCCTTCCTCACCGGGGAGTCCCGGCCCGTGCCTAAGGGCGTGGGGGACGAGGTCCTCGCCGGAGCGGTGAACGGGGAAGGAAGCCTCAAGGTCCGGGTCACGCGCACGGGCGAGGCCACCACCCTAAGCCAGGTGATGCGGCTCGTACAGGAGGCCCAGGCCTCCCGGAGCCGCTTCCAGGCCCTGGCGGACCGGGCGGCGGGGTGGCTTTTCTACATCGCCGTGGCCTTGGGCACCCTCACTCTCCTCGTCTGGCTCGCCCTGGGACGGGACTTCAACTTCGCCCTCTCCCTGGCGGTAACCGTGCTCGTCATCGCCTGCCCCCACGCCCTAGGCCTCGCCATCCCCCTGGTCACGGTGAACGCCACCGCCCTGGCCGCCCGGCACGGCATCCTGGTCCGGAACCGGGAAGCCTTTGAGCGGGGCCGGGAGATCCGCTTCGTGGCCTTGGACAAGACCGGGACCCTCACCGAGGGGCGCTTTGCCGTGCGGGCGGTCTACGCCCACGGGGTTTCCGAGGAGGAAGCCCTCTCCCTGGCGGCAGCCCTCGAGGCCCTCTCGGAGCACCCCTTGGCCCAGGCCATCGTGGAAGCGGCGGAAGGCAGGGGGCTTCCCCGCCCCGAGGTCCGGGACTTCCAGGCGGTCCCCGGAAAAGGGGTGGAGGGCACCTCGGGGGGCAGGCGGTACCGGGTGGGCCGGCCCGAGTGGGCGGAGGAGCTTGGCCTAAAGGTACCCGAGTCCCTAAGGCAAGGTTTGAAAGAGGCCGAAAGCCGTGGGGAGAGCGTGGTGGCCCTGATGGACGAGGCGCGGGTTTTGGCCTTTCTCGCCCTGGCCGACCGCATCCGCCCCACGGCCAAGGAGGCCATCCGCCGCCTCGCCGCCATGGGGATCACCCCGGTCATGATCACGGGGGATGCGGAGGCCGTGGCCAAGACCGTGGCCGAAGCGCTCGGCATCGCGCGGTACCACGCCCGCGTTCTCCCCCAGGACAAAGCCAGGATCGTGCGGGAGCTCAAGACCCAAGGCCCCACCGCCTTCGTGGGCGATGGGATCAACGACGCCCCCGCCCTCCTCGAGGCCGACCTTGGCATCGCCATCGGGGCTGGAACCAACGTGGCCATTGAGTCCGCGGACCTCGTGCTCGTGGAAAACGACCCCCTGGACGTGGTCCGCGCCCTCCTTCTGGCCCGGGCCACCTACGCCAAGATGGTGCAGAACCTCTTCTGGGCCACGGGCTACAACGCCCTCGCCCTGCCCCTGGCCGCCGGGGTGGCCTACCCCTGGGGGATCGTCCTTTCCCCGGCGGTGGGGGCGCTTTTCATGAGCCTCTCCACCGTCATCGTGGCCCTAAACGCCACGCTCCTCAGGCGGGTGCACCTGGACTAGACTTAGGGCATGGACCTAAGCGCCCTGAGGGAGGACTTCCCCCTGATCGCCGGGCAGCCCGACCTGGTCTACCTGGACTCCGCCGCCACGAGCCAGAAACCAAGGCGGGTCATAGAAGCCCTGAAGCGCTTCTACGAGACCCTAAACGCCAACGTCCACCGGGGGGCCTACCGGCTTTCCGCCGAGGCCACCGAGGCCTACGAGGAGGCCCGCAAAAGGCTTGCCCGCTTCCTGAACGCAAGCCCCAACGAGATCGTCTTCGTGCGCAACACCACCGAGGCCATGAACCTGGTGGCCTACGCCTGGGGCTTGAGGAACCTGAAGGAAGGAGACGAGATCCTGGTCACCGAGATGGAGCACCACGCGGGCCTCGTCCCTTGGCACCTGGTGGCGGGCCTCACCGGGGCCAAGGTGAAGGCCATCCCCCTCACGGAGGAGGGAAGGCTAGACCTAAGCGCCCTGGACCACCTCCTCACCGAGAGGACCAAGGTGGTCTCCCTGGTGCACATGTCCAACGTGCTGGGCACCATCAACCCCGTGGCCGAGGTCAGCAGGAGGGCCAAGGAAGCGGGGGCCTTGGTGGTGGTGGACGGGGCCCAGTCCGCCCCCCACCTCCCCGTGGACGTGAAGGCCCTGGGGGCCGACTTCTTCGCCCTCTCCGGCCACAAGATGCTGGGCCCCACGGGGGCTGGGGTGCTTTGGGGAAGGTACGAGGTCCTGGAAGGGATGATGCCCTTCTTGGGGGGCGGGGAGATGATCCGCGAGGTCCACGTGGACCGCTCCACCTACGCCCCCCCGCCCCAGCGCTTTGAGGCGGGCACCCCCCCCATCGCCGAGGCCATCGCCCTGGGGGAGGCCGCCTGCTACCTCATGGAGGTGGGGATGGAAAGGGTCTTCGCCCACGACCGGGCCCTTCTGGAATACGCCCTAAAGCGCCTGGAGGAGGTCCCCAGCCTCAAGGTCTACGGGCCCAAAGGACCGGACCGGGGCGGGGTCATCCCCTTCACCCTAGGCCGCCTCCACGCCCACGACCTCGCCACCTTCCTGGACCAGGAGGGGATCGCCGTGAGGGCGGGCCACCACTGCGCCCAGCCCCTCCACCGAAGGCTCGGCCTTGCGGCCACGGCCCGGGCGAGCTTTTACCTCTACAACACCCAGGAGGAGGTGGACCGCTTCGTGGAAGCCCTTCTAAGGATAGAGGCCAAGTACCGGGCCTGGCTATAATGGAGGAATCCATGAGCGTCCTTGACGAGGTTTACCGGGAGATCCTCCTGAACCACTACCAAAACCCCAGGAACTTTGGGGTCCTGCCCGAGGCCTCGAGGCGGGCCGGGGGGATGAACCCCTCCTGCGGGGACCAGGTGGAGGTGATGGTGCGCCTGGAAGGGGACACCATCGCCGAGATCCGCTTCCAGGGGCAGGGGTGCGCCATCAGCACGGCGAGCGCCTCCCTCATGACCGAGGCGGTGAAGGGCAAAAAGGTGGCGGAGGCCCTGGAGCTTTCCCGCAAGTTCCAGGCCATGGTGGTGGAAGGCGCTCCCCCGGACCCCTCCTTGGGGGACCTCCTCGCCCTTCAAGGGGTGGCCAAGCTCCCCGCGCGGGTGAAGTGCGCCACCCTGGCCTGGCACGCCCTGGAGGAGGCCCTTCGGTGAAGCGCTACCCGGCCCACAAGGTGACGCCCCTTCTGGTCCAGTACCCCGACCTTATGGAGCAGGGCTTTACCCAAAACTCCTTCCTCGCCCTCCCTTAGCCTGCTTCAAGAGTTCTTGGGTGACTTCAT
>NZ_BMPJ01000019.1 GCF_014647535.1 Thermus composti
ACCAGATACGGGCTGCGCCCGCAAGGGGAGATTTACCACGAAACGGAGATGTGGGTAAAGTCCTGCTCCATGCCTACCAGGGTAGGCCTCGAGGGGCTCCCCTCCAAGGCAGGCGGGCCCGTGTGCCTACACCAGCTCTAGGAGGGCCTGGGCTACCCGTTCGGGCGTGAACCCTAACCGCTCGTAGACCTCGGGGTAGGGGGCGCTGGCCCCGAAGCGGTCCAGGGCCACCACCTTGTGGGCGTACCGCTCCCAGCCCAGGCTGGCCCCCGCCTCCACCGCCACCACGGGAAGCCCGGGAGGCAGGACCTCCTTCCGGTAGGCCTCGGGCTGGGCCTCAAAAAGCTCAAAGGAGGGCAGACTCACCACCCGCACCCGAACCCCCTTCCCCAGAAGGATTTCCCGCGCCTTCAGGGCCAGGTGGACCTCGCTCCCCGTGGCCACGATCACCCCTTGAGGGTCCTCGGCGTCTTCCAGCACGTACCCGCCCTTGAGAAGCCCCTTGGCCTTCTCTGGGGAGAGGAGGGGCACCGCCTGCCGGGTGAGGACGAGGGCGGTGGGGCCTTCCCTCCGCCTCAAGGCCACCTGCCAGGCGTAGAAGGTCTCGTAGGCGTCGGCGGGGCGGATCACCCAGAGGTTGGGCATGGCCCTTAGGCTCATGAGGTGCTCCACGGGCTGGTGGGTGGGCCCGTCCTCGCCTAGGGCGATGGAGTCGTGGGTGAAGACATAGACCGTAGGCACGCCCATGAGGGCGGAAAGGCGGATGGCGGGGCGCATGTAATCGGAGAAGACCAAAAAGGTCCCCCCGTAGGCCCGGTACCCCCCGTGGAGGTTGAGCCCGTTCAGGATGGCCCCCATGGCGTGCTCCCGCACCCCGAAGTGGAGGTAGCGGCCCAAAGGGTTCTCCGGGGAAAAGTCCTCCATCCCCTGGGCCTTGGTGTTGTTGGAGGGGGTGAGGTCGGCGCTTCCCCCCAAAAGCTCGGGGATGCGGGGGGCGAGGAGGTCTAAGGCCTTGCCGCTCGCCGCCCGGGTGGCCAGGGGCTTGTCAAAGACCGGGGGCTCCTCGGGCAAGGGGGGAAGCTCTCCCTTAAGGCGCCGCAAAAGCTCCTGGTGGAGCTCAGGGTATTCCCGGGCGTAGGCCTGAAGGGCCTTCTCCCAGGCCTCCTGCAAAGCCCTCCCCCGCTCCCGCATGTCCATGTGGCGGTAGACCTCCTCGGGCACGGCAAAAGGCGGGTAGGGCCAGCCCAGGTTCTTCCGGGTGGCCTCCACCGCCTCGGGGCCCAAGGGCTCCCCGTGGGCCTTGGGGGAGTCCTGCTTGGGGGAGCCAAAGCCGATGTGGCTCCTTACGGCGATGAGGCTTGGGCGCTCGTCCAGCTGGGCGAGCCGGATGGCCTTGCGGAGGGCCTCGAGGTCGTTCACGTCCTCCACCCTTAGGGTCTGCCAGCCGTAGGCCCGAAAGCGCCCGAGGACGTCCTCGGTGAAGGCCAGGTCCGTGGGGCCGTCAATGGAGATGCGGTTATCGTCCCAGAAGACGATGAGCTTGGAAAGCTTCCAGTGCCCCGCCAAGGAGGCGGCCTCCCCCGAGACCCCCTCCATCAGGTCCCCGTCCGAGGCCAGGACGTAGGTGTAGTGGTCTATGACGGTGTGCCCGGGGCGGTTGAACTCGGCGGCGAGCTTCTTCTCCGCCAAGGCCAGCCCCACGGCGGTGGAAATCCCCTGGCCCAAAGGCCCCGTGGTCACCTCCACCCCGGGGGTGTGGCCGTACTCGGGGTGGCCCGGGGTCTTGGAGCCCCACTGGCGGAAGCGCTTGAGCTCCTCCAAGGGGAGGTCGTAGCCCGTGAGGTGGAGGAGGGCGTAAAGGAGCATGGAGCCGTGCCCGGCGGAGAGGACGAAGCGGTCCCGGTTGGGCCAGGTGGGGTCTAAGGGGTTGTGGCGCATGACCTCCCGGAAGAGGAGGTAGCCCAAGGGGGCCATGGCCATGGGCATGCCCGGGTGGCCGCTTCTCGCCTTCTCCACCGCGTCCACGGCTAGAAAGCGGATGGCGTTCACCGAAAGGGCGGTGAGGTCCTGGGTCTCGGTCATGGTCGCCTCCAGGGTACAGAAGCCCGGCCCAAGGTGGGCCCAGGCCCCGCGGGATAAACCATACCCCATGGCCTCACGCCCGATACCAGGGTCTTCCCAGGCATGGACAGAAGGGCACCCTAGGGCTATAATGCACCCGGGGTTTAGGCGGGGCTCTTAGGGGTCCGGTGCCATCCCCCTAAAAGGTGGGCGCCCGTAGCTCAGCAGGATAGAGCGGGGGCTTCCTAAGCCCTAGGTCGGGGGTTCGAATCCCTCCGGGCGCACCAAAACCCCCCTCGAGGGGGGTTTTTCTTTTCGGGGCCCCGGCGCAAGCCAGGGGGTGGCGTTAGGCCCAGTGGTTCAGGGGCCCGTGCCCCCGGCCCAAGGGAGGGGCGGTCCTCAGGGCCCGGGTGAGGTAGGCCTTGGCCTCGGCCACCGCCTCCCCCAAAGGCTTCCCCAGGGCCAAGAGGGCGGCGATGGCCGCGGAGAGGGTACACCCCGTGCCGTGGGTGTTCCGGGTATGGACCCGGGGAGCGGAGAAGCGCAAGACCCCTCCCCGGGTGGCTAAAAGGTCCACCGCCTCTTCCCCCTCCAGATGCCCCCCCTTGAGGAGGACGGCCTTGGGGCCTAGGGCGAGGAGGGCCTTGGCGGCCTCCTCCGCCTCCTCAAGGGTACGGATGGGGCGCCCCAGGAGGGCCTCGGCCTCGAGGCGGTTCGGGGTGATGAGGGCCGCCAGGGGGAAGAGCCTCTCCTTGAGGGCAGCCACCGCCTCCGGGGCAAGGAGAGGGTCCCCGCTTTTGGCCACCATCACCGGGTCCACCACCAAGGGCGCGATGCCGTAGCGCCCCACCGCCTCGGCCACCGCCTCCACCATGGCCCCATCCCCCAAGGCTCCGGTCTTGGCGGCGTGAAGGGGGAAATCCTCGGCCACGCTCTCTATCTGGGCGTAGACCACCTCGGGGGGAAGGAGGTGCACCCGCTGCACCCCCAGGGTGTTCTGGGCGGTGATGAGGGTGAGGGCGCTCGTCCCGTAGACCCCAAAGCGGAAGAAGACCTTGAGGTCCGCCTGCACCCCGGCCCCACCCCCTGAGTCCGAACCGGCAATGGTAAGGGCCACCCTCATCCTTCCTCCAAGGGCTTCCCCCGGGTCTCCACCCCCACCCCCCAGGCGAAGACCCCGGCCAGGAGCAAAAGCCCTCCGTGGAGGGCCAAAACCCCGCCCTGGCCCAGGAGGGGGAGGAGGGCCTCGGTGGCGTAGGGGGCGAGGATCCCCCCCACCCGCCCCACCGCCGCCACCAGCCCGGCCCCGCTTCCCCTAAGCGCCGTGGGGAAAAGCTCCGGGGTGTAGGCGTAGACCGCCCCCCAGGCCCCCAGGTTGAAGAAGGAAAGGAGCGCCCCAAGGAGGAGCACCTCCAGAGGGGAAGCGGCCCGGGAAAGGAGCCAGGCGGAAAAGGCGGAAAGAGCCAGAAACCCCACCAGCACGGGCCTTCTCCCCCATCTTTCCACCAGGAAGGCCGCTGTGAGGTACCCCGGCACCTGGGCCAAGGTGATGAGGAGGACGTACGCCAAGGAGCGCACCAGGGTGTAGCCCTGGGCCACGAGGAGAGAGGGGAGCCAGATGAAGGCCCCGTAGTAGCCGGCGTTTAAGGCGAACCAGGCAAGGGCCAGGAAAAGGGTGCGCCGGAGGAGGGGCGGGCGGAAGAGGGCCCCGTAGGGGAGGGGGCGCGGGGCGGGCTCAGGGCGAGGCTCGGGAAGGGGCCCGGGAAAGGCCCGCTCCCAGGCGGCCACCAACGCCTCCGCCTCCGCCACCTGGCCCTGGGCCAGAAGCCAGCGGGGGGACTCGGGGAGGGAAAGCCTCAGGTAGGCGGCGTAAAGGGCGGGAAGGGCCCCGGCGAGGAAGGCCCCCCGCCAGCCCAAGGAGGGGACCAGAAGGTAGCCCATGAGGGCGGCGAGGAGCCACCCCACGGCCCAGAAGGCCTCGAGAAGAACCACCATCCGCCCCCGGTGGGCCTTGGGGCTAAACTCCCCCATGAGGCTTGCCGCCACGGGAAGCTCCGCCCCTAGCCCAAGCCCCGTGAGGAAGCGGAAGAGGAAGACCCAGGAAAGGCTTGGGGCAAGGGCGGTGAGGAGGCTCCCCAGACCGGCCAGGAAGAGGCTATACCCCACCACCGCCTTGCGGCCGAACCGGTCGGCAAGCCGCCCCCCGAGGAGGGCCCCAAAGAGCATCCCCAAAAGCCCCACGCTCCCCAGAAGGCCGGCCTGGACGGGGCTTAGACCGAACTCCCGGGAAAGGGCGGGCAGGGTGAAGCTGATGAGCCCCACGTCCATGGCGTCCAGGGCCCAGCCGAGCCCGAGGAGCAGGAGGAGGCGGTAGTGGGGCCTTCCCAGGGGCAGGCGTTCCAGACGGGCGAGGGCGTCCATGGCCTTAGGCTACGGGAAGCTCCAGCCGCCCCTTCCCCCTTAGCACCGCCTCCACCAGGTTCATGGGGCAGAAGGGGCCGCACATGCTGCAGGCCTTGGTCTTGGAGCCCCTTTCCTCCTTGAGGCGCCTCGCCTCCTCGGGGAAAAGGGCCAGGGCAAACTGCCCCTCCCAGTCCAGCCGGTAGCGGGCCTCGGACATCCTTCGGTTCCGCTCCAAGGCGCGCGGGTTCCCCCGGGCCACGTCGGCGGCGTGGGCGGCGATCTTGAAGGCGATGACCCCTTGCTTCACGTGCTCCACTGTGGGCAGGCCCAAATGCTCCGCCGGGGTGAGGTAGCAGAGCATGTCCGCACCCATCCAGCCCGCCAAGGCCCCCCCGATGGCCCCGGCGATGTGGTCAAAGCCCGCGGCGGTGTCCACGGGGAGCATCCCCAGGATGTAGAAGGGGGCATGCCCGGTGAGCTTCTTCTGGATCTGAACGTTGGTGGCCACCTCGTTTAGGGGGATGTGCCCGGGGCCTTCCACCATGGCCTGGACCCCGGCCCTCCGGGCCCTTTCCACCAGCTCCCCGATGGTGAGGAGTTCGGCGATCTGGGCCCGGTCGGTGCTGTCCGCCAGGGAACCAGGCCTGAGGCCGTCCCCCAGGGAGAGGGTCATGTCGTAGGTGCGGGCGATGTCCAAGAGGTCGTCAAAGCGGGCGTAGAGGGGGTTTTCCTCGCCCCTATGGAGCATCCAGGCGGCTATGAGCCCCCCGCCCCGGCTCACGATGCCCGTGGTGCGGGGGCTATTCCGGTAGACCTCGAGGTTCTTCAGGGTCACCCCCACGTGGACGGTGATGTAGTCCACCCCCTCCTTCCCGTGCTCCTCAATCACCTGGAAGAGCTCGTCGGCGGACATGTCAAAGAAGTTCTTGCGCTTGGCTGCCCGGAACTCCGCCTCGTAGATGGGCACGGTGCCCAAGGGGACGGTGGCCACCTCGAGGATCCGCCTGCGGATCGCCTTGAGGTCCCCCCCGGTGGAGAGGTCCATGACGGTGTCCGCCCCGTACCGGATGGCCACCTTGGCCTTCTCCACCTCCTCCTCCACGTCCACGTAATCGTAGGAGGTGCCCAGGTTGGCGTTCACCTTGACGCTAAGCCCCTCTCCGATCCCCTTGAAGTCGGTGAGGGTCTTGTGGTTGGGGTTCCTGGGGATCACGATCCGGCCCACCGCCACCCCCTCCCGCACGAACTCGGGGGAAACCCCCTCCTTTGCCGCCACGTAGGCCATCTCCTCCGTAACGATCCCTTTCCTTGCCGCTTCCAGCTGCGTCATCCTTCCACCCCCAGAAGCTTTAGAAGCCTTTTCGCCGTCCAGGGCGCAAGGAGGATACCGTTCCTCCCGTGCCCCACCGCGGCGTAGATTCCTTCTTCCAGTTCCCCCACGAAAAGCTCGCCCAGAGGCCTGTAGCCCCACACCACCCCCCTGAAGGGAGCCCCTTCCAGGAGGGGAAAGCGCTCGTGGGCGTAGTCGGCAAGCCACCTCAGGCCATAGAGGTCCACCCCCTCCCGCCACCCCTCCCTGCCCGTGGCCCCCACGTAGACCCCGCCCTCCCGGGGGAGGATGTACCCCTCCCCGGCGAAGAGGGGCCCAGGGGGCGCCTCCCCCCCGAGGAGCAAAGCCTCCCCTTTGAGGGGCCTGACCCCTAGGCCAAACCGCCCGCCCCAGGCCCCCACGCAAAGGAGGACGGCCCGGGCCCTAAGCTCCCCTTCCTTCCAGGAAACCCTTCCCCCCTCCACCCCCTCCACCTCGGCCCGGAGGTAAACCCCCCCAAGGGCCCGGAAGGCCCCAAGGAGGGCCTCCCGAAGCCCTCTGGGGTGGACGAACCCCCCGGGGAAGCGCCGCGCCCCCAACCCCCCCCGGACCGGGTAAGGGAGGGGGTCCTGGGCCTCCCAGGCCTCCTTCTCCCCAAGGCTTAGGGCCGCCACCCAGGTCCCGGAAAAGGAGGCCTCCACCGGGTACCCCTTCTCCTTGAGCTCGGCGAGGAGCTCGGGGTAGGCCTCTAGGCCGAAAAGCCCCGCCTCCAGAAGAGCCCCGCTAAGCCCCTCGGGGTGAGGGGCCAGCATCCCGGCGCTCGCCAGGGTGGCGGCCCCAGGCTTCTCGGCCTCCAGGAGGACCACCTCCACCCCCCGCTTGGCGAGCTCGTAGGCGGCGAGGGCCCCGATGACCCCGGCCCCCACCACGGCCACGTCCGCCCGCAAGGGAACCCTCCTACTGGGGCCCCCGACCGGTCGGGGTAAGCGGCACCCCCTCCACCGGGCTCGAGGAGCTTGCCGCCTCCCTAGGCCGCATGGGCCCCGCCAGGTAGGCCTTCCTCCCCGCCTCCACCGCAAGCCGGAAGGCCTCGGCCATGGCGGGAGGATCTTGGGCCTCGGCGATGGCGGTGTTCACCAAGACGGCGTCCAGGCCAAGCTCCATCACCTCCGCTGCATGGGAGGGAAGGCCGAGCCCCGCGTCCACCACCACCGGGGGAAGGCTCGGCCGCTCCCGGGCGAAAAGTTCCAAAAGGGCCCGCGTCTTCACCCCCCAGCCGCTTCCGATGGGGGCGGCGAGGGGCATCACCGTGGCCGTGCCCAAAGCGGCGAGGCGCTTGGCCAAGACCAAATCGGGCCCCATGTAGGGAAGCACGGTGAAGCCCTCCTCTAGGAGGATTTCCGCCGCCCTCAGGGTCTCCAGGGGGTCAGGGAGGAGGTAGGTGGGGTCGGGGATCACCTCCAGCTTCACCCAGTTCTCCCCGGTGAGGAGGCGGCCTAGCCGGGCGAGCCGCACCGCCTCCTCGGCGGTTTTGGCCCCGGCGGTGTTGGGGAGAAGCCTCACCCCCTCCAGGGCCTCCAAAAGCCCCACGTGCCCCGGGGCCTTGAGCTCCACCCGCCTCACGGAGACCGTGACCACCTCGGCCCCCGCGGCGGCGATGGCCTCCCGCATCAGGGCGAAGTCCTTGAACTTGCCGCTTCCCAGGATGAGGCGGCTTTTGAGCTCTACGGAGCCCACCTTCCAGGTGTCCATCTAGCCTCCTTGCATCAGGGCCACCACCTCCACCACGTCCCCTTCCCTAAGGACGCGGTCGGGCACCTCGGCCCCGGGAAAGGCCTCCTCGTTGAGGAGGACGGCGACCCGCTCTAGCTCCACGCCAAGCTCCTTTAGGACCTCCTTCAGGCTCTTCCCCTCCAAGGGCTTGGGCTCGCCGTTAAGCCACACCATAAAGCCGCTCCCGAAAGGCGCGGGCCGCCCGCTCGGGGTCTTCTGCGTCCAGGATGGCCCGCACCACCACGATGCGCCTCGCCCCGGCCTCCAGGACCCGGTCCAGGTTCTCCAGGTCAATCCCCCCGATGGCGAACCAGGGCTTCTCCTTGAGGTTTTCCGCCGCCCAGCGCACGTACCCTAGCCCCGCCGCCTTCCTTCCAGGCTTGGTGGGGGTTTCCCACACGGGGCCAATGGAGAGGTAGTCCACCCCTTCCTCTAGCGCCCTTAGGGCCTGCTCGGGGGCGTGGGTGGAGCGGCCCACCAGCCCCTGGAAAAAGCGCCTGGCCTCGAGGGGAGTAAGGTCTCCTTGCCCGAGGTGCACCCCGTCCGCCCCCAGGAGGGCGGCGAGGTCGGGGCGGTCGTTTAGGAAAAAGGGCACCCCGTAGCGCCGGGCGAGGGCGAGCATCCTTTCCCCAAGCTCCAGGATGGGCCTCGCCTCCCAGTCCTTGGCCCTTAGCTGCAAGACCTCCACGCCGCCCCCCAAGGCCCTTTCCGTGCGGTCCAGGGTCTCCCCCATAGACCAATGGGGCCTTGGGGTCACCACCAGGTAAAGCCTTCCCTGCAAGCTTCCACCCCCTCAGGCCGGCAGGAAAGGCCCACGCGGCCCGGAAGGGGTTAGGTTTTGGGGGACTCGGGTCTTCCGCATAGGCTTCCCTCCGCCGGCATTACCCGGATCAGGTTCCAAGGGTTGCTGGGAAGAACCCAGCTCTCAGCCCTTCCATTCGGGCACCCCTAGCCTGCCCCTCCACTATAGCACGCCCCCTCCCGGCCAAAGGAAGAAGGGCTACACTTAAGCCCATGGCCCCTACCTGGCCCTTTTGAGCCTCCTCTGGGGCGTCCACCTGGTCCCGGGGGCCGCCTTGGGGCCCGGCCTAAGCCTTCTGGCCCGGCGCCTTTCCCTGTCCCACCTTCTCTTCTGGACCCTCCTCCTAAACCCCTCCACCTGGGCGGCCGTGGCCCTCCTCCGCCCTGAGTCCGACCCCATGAACCTGGGCCTGGCGGTGGCCATGGTGGCCTTTGCGCTCCTTTGCCTCGGGGTCCTTCTTTCTTGCCGCCCTCCTTCCCCCGTGGCTTGCCCCCTGGCCCTTGGCCCTTTCGGGGCTTCTCCCGGTTCCCCTCTTCGCCTTCTTGGGGGACGCCCTGGGTCCTTCCGCCGGGTGAGGGGCGCTCCTTTTGGGAGCGGGGCTCATAGCCTTGGGCCTGGGGCTTGCGGGGAGGCCTTAGGGGAAGCGGGGAACCCCGGCGCTTATACCCTTGACTTTCATAGGCTCAATGGTATATCTTCCTGGCTAACCCCCGGAGGGCCGGGGGGAAGGAGGGAAGATGACCGGGGTCAGGGAAACGCTGGACGCGGTGGTGGAGGCGGAGATCCAATACCTGGAGGCCATGATCGCCCGCCTCGAGGCCGGGGAGGAGGACCCCGAGGACTTCCGGGTCTACCGCCTCAAGAACGGCATCTACGGCATCCGGGGACGTCCCGAGCATCACATGATCCGCATCAAGCTCCCCGTGGGGCGGATCACCCCGGAAGGCCTTAGGGTCCTGGCGGACGTGGCCGAGCGCTACGCGGAAAACCGCCTGGCCCACGTGACCACCCGCCAGGCGGTCCAGCTCCACCACGTCCACCGCCGGGACGTGCCCAAGGTCTTAAGGGCGGTGAACGCCGTGGGGCTCACCACCCGGGAGGCCTGCGGCCACTCCATCCGGGCCATCACCTGCTGCCCCTTCGCCGGGGTCTCCCCGGAGGAACCCTTTGACGTCACCCCTTACGCCGAGGCCACTTATCGCTACTTCCTCCGCCATCCCGTGGGGCAGAACCTGCCCCGGAAGTTCAAGATCGCCTTTGAGGGGTGCGCCACGGACCACGCCCGCACCCCCATCCACGACATCGGGGTGGTGGCGGCCCTGGAAGGGGGGAAGCGGGGCTTCCGCATCTACGTGGGCGGGGGCCTGGGGGCCGCCCCCATGAGCGCCGAGCTCTTGGAGCCCTTCACCCCCGAGGAGGACCTCCTCCCCACCATGCTCGCCATCATCCGCCTCTTTGACCGCTACGGGAACCGCAAGGTCCTGACCCAGGCCCGGCTCAAGTTCCTGGTGAAGAAGTGGGGCATCGCCGCCTTCCGGGAGGCGGTGCGGGAGGAAAGGCGCATCGTGAAGCTCACGGCCACGGGGGAGGACCTAAGGGCCTGGGCCCCTCCCCAAGAGCCCGAACCCCCGAGGCTTCCCAGCCCGCCCCAAAAGCCCTTCTCCTTCGCCCCGGGGTTTGACGCCTGGCGGCGCACCAACCTCTTCAAGCAGAAGCAGGAGGGCTTCTACACCGCCATCGTCCGCCTCCCCTTGGGGGACATCACCCCGGAAGGCCTCCGGGCCCTGGCGGAGATTGCGGAAACCTACGCCGGGGAGATTAGGAGCGCCATCAGCCAGAACCTCCTCCTCCGCTTCGTCCCCGAGGAGGCGTTAGGGGGGCTTTATGAGGCCCTTTTAGAGGCGGGGCTCGCCTGGCCCGAGGCCCACACCCTCCTGGACATCACCCGCTGCCCCGGGGCCGACACCTGCAACCTGGCCATCACCCGCTCCCGGGGCCTCGCCCAAGCCCTGGGGGAAAGCCTCGCCGCCCTCCCCATGGCCCAGGACCCCGGGGCCAAGGCCATCAGCCTCAAGATCTCCGGCTGCCCCAACTCCTGCGGCCAGCACCACATCGCCGACATCGGCTTCTACGGCTCAAGCCGTAAGGTGGGGGAAAGGGAGGTGCCCCACTACGTCCTCCTCCTGGGCGGCAGGACCCGGGAAGGGGAGGCCCGCTTCGGCCAGGTGGTGGGCAGGATCCCCGCCCGCCGGGTCCCCGAGGCGGTGGAGAGGATCCTGAAGCGCTACCTTACGGAGCGGCAAAACGGGGAAAGCTTCCAGGCCTACCTGGACCGGGTGGGGGCGGCCTCCTTCAAGCCCCTCCTCCAGGACCTCCAGGAGGTCCCCCCTTACGAGGAAGCTCCCGAGTTCTACCAGGACCTGGGGGCCGAAGGGGAGGCCTTCAGCGTGCAGCTTGGGCGCGGGGAGTGCGCCGTCTAGGGAGGTGGCCATGCGCCTCGCCTACGCCGGCCTAAGGCGCAAAGAGGAGTTTAAGGCCCTGGCGGAAAAGCTCGGCTTCACCCCCCTCCTCTTCCCCGTCCAGGCCACGGAAAAGGTCCCCGTCCCCGAGTACCGGGACCACCTGCGGGCGCTTGCCCAAGGGGTGGACCTCTTTGTGGCTACCACCGGGGTGGGGGTAAAAGACCTCCTCGAGGCGGGAAAGGCCCTGGGCCTAGACCTTAGAAAGCCCTTGAAAGGGGCCTTCCGCTTGACCCGGGGCGCCAAGGCCGCCCGCACCCTAAGGGAGCTCGGCCTTCCCCCCCACGCCGTGGGGGACGGGACCTCTAAGAGCCTCCTCCCCCTCCTCCCCCAGGGCCCCGGCAAGGCCGCCTTGCAGCTTTACGGCAAGCCCCTTCCCCTTCTGGAAAACGCCCTGGCGGAAAGGGGCTACCGGGTCCTTCCCCTCATGCCCTACCGCCACCTCCCGGACCTCGAGGGGATCCTCCGCCTGGAGGAGGCCCTCCTTGGGGGTGAGGTGGACGCCCTCGCCTTCGTGGCCGCTATCCAGGTGGAGTTCCTCTTTGAGGAGGCAAAGGACCCCAAGGCCTTGAAGGAGGTTCTTAACACGCGGGTAAAGCCCCTCGCCGTGGGCCGGGTCACCGCCGACGCCCTACGGGAGTGGGGCGTAAGCCCCTTCTACGTGGACGAAACCGAGCGCCTCGGGAGCATGCTCCAGGGCTTCCGAAAAGCCCTGCAAAAGGAGGTGGCATGACCTACTTCCCCCTGATGCTGGACCTCAGGGACCGCCCCGTCCTCCTCATCGCCGGGGGGCCCGAGACGGAGGCCAAGTTACAGGCCCTGCTTTCGGCCGGGGCGCGGCTCACCGTGCTCGCCGAGGAGGACGCCTTCGGCCTGGAAGCCCTGGAACGGGAAGGGAAGATCCGCTGGCTTAGGCGGGGCTACCAGGAAGGAGATTTAGAGGGCTTCTTCCTGGTCATCAGCCACCCCAAGGACAAGGCCATCCACCCTAAGGTCAAGGCGGAAGCCGACCAAAGGGGCATCTTCCTCGTGGCCGTGGACGACCCGCAAAACGCCAGCGCCATCCTCCCCGCCGTCCTAAGGCGCGGGGAGCTTGTGGTGGCCCTTTCCACTTCGGGGGCGGCCCCCGCCCTGGCCGTAAGGCTCAAGGAGCGGCTCGCCCAGCTCTTCCCCGAGGCCTACGGGGAGCTCGTGGCCTTCCTCCGCACCCTGAGGCCCAGAATCGCCCAAATCCCGGACTTTGAGGAGCGGAAGCGCCTCTGGTACCGCATCGTGGACCAGGCCCTGGAGGAACTGGACCTAGACCCCAAGGAAGGGCTCGCCCGCGCCATGGAGAAGGCGGAAGAGGCCCTGAAGGAGGCGGTATGGACAAGGTAAAGGCGGCCAAGGAACTGGTCCAAGAAGCCCTGGCCCAAAGCCAAAACCCCTGCTTCACCTGCAGCTTCCAGGCGGAGGACGTGGTGGTCCTCCACCTCCTCCTAGAGGCCAAACCCGAGATCCCCGTCCTCTTCCTGGACACCGGCTACCACTTCCCCGAGGTCTACGCCTACCGGGACGAGATGCAAAAAAAGCTCGGCTTCCGCCTCATCAACCTCACCCCCGCCCTTTCCCGGGAGGAGCAGGAAAGGCTTTACGGCAAGCTCTATGAGACCGACCCCAGCCGGTGCTGCGGCCTTCGCAAGGTGGAGCCCCTTTTCGCCGCTCTGGAAGCCTACGACACCTGGTTCACGGGGCTTAGGCGGGAGCAGTCCCCCACCCGGGCAAACCTTAAGCCCTTGGAAGAAGCCATCCTCCCCTCGGGGCACTGCCTGAAGAAGGTGAGTCCCCTCTGGGACTGGACGCTTAAGGAGGTCTTTGCCTACCTAGCGGTCCAGGACCTCCCCTATTTGCCCCTCTACGACCAGGGCTACCTCTCCATCGGCTGCGCCCCCTGCACCGCCAAGCCCCTAGACCCTTCCGACCCCCGCTCGGGCCGCTGGGCGGGGAAGGGAAAGCTGGAATGCGGTATCCACCTGCACGGAAAGGAGGGGTAGGATGGCCTTTCTCCTCGGTTTCCTCATCGCCTTCGCCATCGGGGTCACGGGGGTGGGGGCGGGGACGATCACCGCGCCCCTCCTCATCCTCGCCTTGGGGCTTCCCCCGGAGGTGGCGGTGGGGACGGCGCTCCTCTTCGGCTTCCTGGTGAAGATCCCCGCCGGGGGGGTCTACCTCCTCAAGGGGGAGGTGGACCCTAAGGCCCTTTCCCGCCTTCTTCTGGGCGGGGTCCCGGGGGTGCTTTTGGGAAGCCTTCTCCTCGCCCAGCTCAAGGGGGCCAAGGACCTGGTCCTCCTCCTGGTGGGCCTCACCGTGGTCCTCTCGGCGGGGCTTGGGCTTTGGCGGAGCTTTAAGGGTCTTCCCCAGGGAAAGGAAAGGCCCCACCTCCTTCCCCCGGCGGCCTTTGGCATCGGCCTCGAGGTGGGCTTCTCCTCCGCCGGGGCCGGGGCCTTGGGGACCCTCCTCCTCTTCCACGCCACGAGGCTTTCCCCCCAAAAGGTGGTGGGCACCGACCTCCTCTTCGGCCTCGTCCTGGCCCTCCTCGGGGGCGGGGTCCACCTCTATTTCGGCCAGGTGGACCCGGGGCTTCTCCTCGCCCTGGCCTCGGGCGGGGTGGCGGGGGGGCTTCTTGGAGCCCTCTTCGCCACCCGGCTTCCCAAGGAGCCCTTGAGGGTTGCCCTTCTCCTTTGGCTCCTTTTCATCGGAAGCCAGCTCATCTACCGGGGGGTGGCCCATGGGTAGGGTCTACCTGGTGGGGGCGGGCCCTGGGGACCCGGAGCTCCTCACCCTCAAGGCCTACCGCCTCCTCAAGGAAGCTCCCGTGGTCCTCCACGACCGGCTGGTGGACGAGAGGATCCTAGCCCTAGCCCCTGGGGAAAAGGTCTACGTGGGCAAGGAGGAGGGGGAAAGCGGCAAGCAAGAGGAGATCCACCGCCTCCTCCTCCGCTACGCCCGGGCCTACCCCAAGGTGGTCCGCCTCAAGGGAGGAGACCCCTTCGTCTTCGGCCGGGGCGGGGAGGAGATGCTCTTCCTCCTTAGGCACGGGATCCCCGTGGAGGTGGTGCCCGGGGTGACGAGCCTCCTCGCCTCCGGGCTTCCCTTGACCCACCGGGGCCTAGCCCACGGCTTCGCCGCCGTCTCCGGCGTCCTGGAAGGGGGAGGCTACCCGGACCTAAAGCCCTTCGCCCGGGTACCCACCCTGGTGATCCTCATGGGGGTGAAGCGGCGGGTCTGGATCGCAAGGGAGCTCCTCCGCCTGGGGCGAAACCCCCTAGAGCCCACCCTTTTCGTGGAGCGGGCTTCTACCCCCAAAGAACGCCGCATCCTGGCCTCGCTTCAGGAGGTGGCGGAAGGGAAGGTGGCGGTGGAGGCTCCTGCCCTTTGGATCCTAGGCGAGGTGGTGCGGGTCTTTGCCGAGGCCAAGGCGCCCCTGGAGGCCCTGGCCCTGGGAGGTTAGTCATGGTGGAAACCCTTCCCGCTTTGGCGATCGGCGAGGACGAAAGGCTGGACCTGGAAAACCTGGCCACGGGGGCCTTCCACCCCGTGCGGGGCTTCATGACCCGGGAAGAGGCCCTCTCCGTGGCCCAGGAGATGCGCCTGCCCACGGGCGAGGTCTGGACGATCCCCATCCTCCTCCAGTTCCGGGAAAGGCCCAAGGTGGGCCCCAAGGATACCGTGGCCCTGGTCCACGGGGGCGAGCGGGTGGCCCTCCTCCACGTGGCCGAGGCCTACGAGCTGGACCTAAGGGCCCTGGCGCGGGCCGTCTTCGGCACGGAAAGCGAGGCCCACCCCGGGGTGGCCCGGCTCTACGCCAAGGGGCCCTACGTCCTGGGAGGGAGGGTGGAGGTCTTAAAGCCCCGGCCTCGAGGGCTCCTGGAGAAGACCCCGGAGGAGGTCCGGGCCTTCTTCCGGGAGCGGGGCTGGAGAAAAGTGGTGGCCTTCCAGACCCGGAACGCCCCCCACCGGGCCCATGAGTACCTCATAAGGCTCGGCCTGGAACTGGCCGACGGGGTCCTCGTCCACCCCATCCTGGGGGCCAAGAAGGCCGACGACTTCCCCACCGAGGTCATCGTGAGGGCCTACCAGGCCCTTCTGGAGGGGTTCTTGCCCAAGGAGCGGGTGGCCCTCTTCGGCCTCGCCACCCCCATGCGCTACGCCGGCCCCAAGGAAGCGGTCTTCCACGCCCTGGTGCGCAAGAACTTTGGGGCCACGCACTTCCTGGTGGGCCGGGACCACGCCGGGGTGGGGGACTTCTACGACCCTTACGCCGCCCACCGCATCTTTGACGCCCTGCCTCCCTTGGGCATTGAGATCGTTAAGGTGGGAGCGATCTTCCACTGCCCCCTTTGCGGCGGCATCGCCTCCGAGAGAACCTGCCCCGAGGGGCACCGGGAGAAGCGCCTCTCCATCAGCATGACCCGGGTCCGGGCCCTCCTCCGGGAGGGGAAGGCCCCACCCCCCGAGCTGGTGCGCCCCGAGCTCCTCCCCATCCTCCGCCAAGGGGTGGCCTAACCCTAGGCCCCAAAGCCGGCGTGG
Source organism: Thermus composti (assembly GCF_014647535.1). Lineage (GTDB taxonomy): Bacteria > Deinococcota > Deinococci > Deinococcales > Thermaceae > Thermus > Thermus composti. The sequence goes on from NZ_BMPJ01000019.1 coordinate 15,437, forward strand.
GGGAAGCCCCGCGCCGGGCTTTCTTTTGGGTGAAAACCTTCATTTTACCCTATTGAGCGTTACACCCAGGTCACGCCCGAGGGGCTTCATGAGAGGTTTATGAGTTACCCGGGCGTTACCTTTTCCCTGCTACCCTGGGGCCAGGCGTAAAGCAGGGCCGCACCCATGGAAGGAGAACCGATTCCCCTCCAAGTGCCGCAGGCCAAGCGGTACCGACCGAGCCGCTACAACCACTTCCATACCCTGCCCACAGGGGAGCGCCTCGCCTATAACTCCATTTCCAACGCCTTAGCGGTTCTGGATCAAGAAGGTATAGAGCGCTACAAACGCCTCGCCCAAGGCCTCCCACCCGAACCCGGCCATCCCGTGGACGAGGGGCTTATAGAAGGCTTTTTTATCGTCCCCGAGGGCTTTGACGAGCTAGCTTACCTCAAAACCGCCCACCTGCGCGCCCGCTACGATTCCTCCCACCTTAGCCTCACCATCGCCCCCACAATCGCCTGCAACTTCGCCTGCGACTACTGTTTTGAAAAGCACCGTCCGGGCAAGATGGGCCAAGCGGTTCAGGCCAAACTCCTAGAACTCCTAAAAGCCAAGGCGCCCAAGCTGAAAAGCTTCGCCGTCACCTGGTACGGCGGGGAACCCACCCTGGCCTGGGACGTGGTGCGCAACCTTTCCCAAGGGTTTCTGGATATCTGCGAAGCCCACCGCGTGGCCTACACCGCCAGCCTCATCACCAACGGCTACTTGTTGGACGAAGAAAAGATCGCCGACATGGTCCGGTACCGCATCCGCTTGGTGCAGATCACCCTGGACGGGGACCAGCCTTACCACGATGAACGGAGGGTCCTCCATTCGGGCAAAGGCACCTTTGAGCGAATCCTCAAAAACCTCCGCCTCTTCCTGAACCAGCCCCTATTCGTGCACCTAAGGGTCAACGTAGACGCGCGTAATCGGAAAGGGGTCTATGGCCTTCTGGAACGCCTGGCGGAGGAAGGGCTAGGGGGCCAAGAAAACCTAAAGGTCTACTTCGCACCGGTCACGGCCACCACCGCCCCTAGCCACGGGGTGCAGGGTTTCTGCTTCAGCCGAAAGGATTTCGCCCAGCTAGAACCCGGTTTCTACGAATACGCTGAAAAGCTCGGCCTGGCCACGATCCCTTATCCCTCTCCCTCCCTCGGCGGATGCATTGCCGCCTACCCCGAGGGGTTTGTGGTGGAGCCTGATGGCACCTTGCAGAAGTGCTGGGATACGGTGGGCCAGCCCGAGTTTGCCGTGGGCAATATCTTGGACTACGATCTGGAAAAGATTGCGCAACACCCGGGATACCAGCGCTGGATGGCCTGGGACCCCTTTTCGTCTGAGCTCGCCTGTTCCCGGTGTACCTAGCTCCCCGTTTGCATGGGGGGGTGCCCCTTGAAGGTGGTCTACCCGGAGGCGATGCCGGGGGGCAGAATAGAACTGGAATGCACCACCTTCAAGTGGAACTGGAAAAAGACCTTCGGTTTGCTAGCGCAACGTGCAGAGGGTGAGGTGGCAAGCGCCGCCAAGCCCTGCACGGGCTAGGGAAAGGAGGTGAGGAAGATGCGGTGGGTAGTAAAGCCTGGACTTCGCATAGGCCCTAACGGCGGCTGCGACGTTAACTGCGGGTCAAACTCGGGCTGCGTCCAAAACCAAAAGCTTTGGTAGTCTAGGCCTAGGTACGTAGCACCGGAGGGGGCCAAGGCTAGAGTACCTTGGCCTCCATCCTAAGAAAAAAGGCAATGACTCGGGCTCAATGGCTTGCTGAAGTAAGACTTATGTTGGAAACTTACAGGTTATATTGGCTCAATTTTTTATCTGGAATAGTAGCAGACTCTTTGTTTTTTTACGCCATCCTAATTAGCTTAAAAAGCTTAGCAAAAACAGCTTCGCTGGAAATAGATCTTGCCTCTTTACTCGCCTTGTACGGTGCCTTGCAGTTCACAGGAGCCCTTTGGCGGACGTTTGCAGCGAACGTCCTAAACGAGAGCTTACTCGGCACCATAGAACACCTGGCTTTGGCAAGGGGAGGGCTGCTTACCCAACTTCTCGTGAGAGCCTCCGTCCTGGCCCTGAACGGTTTCCTCTACACCACGGCGGTGCTTCTAACCCTCTACCTGGTGAGCAACCTTTCCCTCCGGCCATCCTGGTGGTGGCCTCTCGGCGTACTGGTCTTCCTTCCAGCAATTATGGGTCTAGGTTTTCTAATGGGGTCTCTAGGGCTTTTCTTTAAACGGATAGATAACTTCTTCATCATTTTGCAATTTACTTTGCTCCCTTACTTTCTCTCCCTCAGCCACTGGCAGCCCTCCATGGCCTACCTCCCCTTCGCCCCGGGAGCCCACCTGGTGCGGCTTGGGCTCACGGGCGGGGCCTTTGACCGTGAGGTCTTCCTCCTGGCCCTCCTCCAGGGGGTCCTCCTCTTCGCCGTCGGGCTTTGGGCCATGGCCGCCATGTACCGGCTGGTGCGCAGGAAGGGTATACTGGGGAGGTTCTGAATGCGTCTCCTAATAGAGAACGTCCACAAGCGCTTCGGCAGGCTGGAAGCCCTAAAGGGGGTCCACCTGGAGCTTAGGACCGGGGAGATCCTGGGCCTTTTGGGCCCCAACGGGGCAGGGAAGACCACCCTCCTCAAGGTCATCCTGGGGCTCCTCCTCCCCGAGGAGGGGGAGGTCCTCCTGGAGGAAGGCCCAAGGCGGCGCAGGCCCGAGGGGCACGAGTTCGGGGTCCTCCTGGAGGGGAGCCGCAACCTCTACCTCAACCACACCCTCCTCCTCAACGCCCTCTACTTCGGGGGGATCCGAGGCCTTCCCCCAAGCCGGGTCAAGCCCCGCTTCCTCCGGTGGCTGGAACGCTTCGGCCTAAAGGACCGCCTTCACGCCCCCTTGGCCTCCCTCTCCCGGGGCATGCAACAAAAGGCCGCCCTGGCCCTGGCCTTGGCGCTGGAGCCCAAGTTCCTCCTCCTGGACGAGCCCACCCTGGGCCTGGACCCGGCGAGCCGGCTGGAGCTAGAGGCCATCCTCCTGGAGCTCAAGGGGGAGGGCTGGGGCATCCTCCTCACCTCCCACGACCTCCTCACCGTGGAACGGGTGAGCGACCGGGTGGCCTTTATCCTGGAGGGCCAGATCCTCCGCCAAGGCCCCACCCGGGCCCTCCTCCAGGAGTGGGCCGAGGAGGGGTATGTGCTGCGGCTGGCCGAGCCCCGGGCCGAGGAGGTGGCGGAGGCCTTGGGGGAAAGGTGGCTCGCCGAGGGCAAGGACCGCCTCCTCTTCCGGGGAGGCTGGGAGGAGCTTCGGGCCCTCCTCCCGGGGCTTGGGGTGGAGGTCCTGGAGATCTCCCGGGGCCTCCCGAGCCTGGAGACGGTCTTCCTGAAGCTTCTAAAGGCCCCCCTTAAGAAGGCCGCCCCCTAGGGTTAGGCTTAGACCATGGAACCCCTCCACCTGGCCCTGGCCGCTTTGGAAGAGGGAAAGGAAAGGGAGGCCCTGGCCTGGTTGGAAAGGGCCTCCCCCGCCTCGAGGGCCGAGGCGGCCGAGGCCCTGGCCCTAAGGGGCTTCCTCCTCGCTCGCCGGGGGGACCTGAAGGCCTACCGGGCCTTGGCCCAGGAGGCCTGCCGCCTCGCCCCCACCCCCCTCACCCTCTACCACCTGGGCCTAGCCCTACCCCCAAAGGATGGGGTGGTGACCCTGGAGGAGGCCCTCCACCGTTTCCGATGGAACCCCCGAGCAGAGGCCCGGCTCCATCTGGCCTTGGCCATCGCCCTAGAACGCCTAGGCCGCCCTGAGGCCCTGGCCCACGCCGCCCTCGCCCGCCTCAAAGACCCCTCCCCCTGGACCCGGCTCCACCACCTGCGCCTGGAGCTATTCTTCGGTTCCCTCCCCCTTCCCGAGATCCTGGAAGAAGCCGAGGGGTTTCTCCCTCACGAGTTCCCCGGGGTGCGCCTCCTGGCCGGGCACACCCTAGCCCTGGCCCATCTCCTGCGGGGAAACCCCCAGCGGGCCAGGACCCTCCTCCAAGGCCTCCTCCCCCTGCTGGGCCCCGGAAGCCTGGCAAGCTTCCTGGTCCTGGGAGCCCTGGCCTTAAAACCCCTCGAGGCCCGGCTCCTCCTGGAAGCGGCCCAGGCCCACCCCCAGGAGGGATGGCCCCAGGGTTTCACCCTCCTGGCCAGGGGTCTCCTGGAAAGGGGAGAGGCGGCCAAGGATCTCCTCCTTTCCGCCCACAGCCTCCTCAGGAAGGACGGGGCCCTCTACGCCCTTCTCGCCGAAGCTCGCCTCCAGGCCCTGGGGGTGGGGGTGGAAGCCCCCCTGGCCCCCCACCTGGGCCCCGCCCTCCGTCCGGAAGCCCGGGCTTTCCTCCTGGGGCAAAGGGAGGAACCCATCCTCCGCCTCCTCGGGGCTGCGCCCACCCACCCCCTGAGCTCCAAAGCCCTCGAGGCCCTGGCCCTTCTCCTCGCTTACCCGGAAGGCCAAAAAGGGGAAGCCCTGGCGGAAGCCCTCTATGGAGAGCCCAACCTGGGCGCCCTAAAGGTCCTCCTCCACCGCCTGCGGCAAAGGGGCTTCCGGATCTCCTGCGCTCCTTACCGCCTGGAAAACCCTCCCCCCTCCGACCTCGCCGCCTTCAGGCAAGCCCTTTTCCAAGGAGACCTTAGGGGAGCCCTCGCCCTCTACCAGGGTCCCCTCCTCCCCTGGAGCGAGGCCCCGGGGGTGGAAGCCCTCCGGGAGGAGCTGGAGGAAACCCTTAGGCAGGCGGTGCTGGCCCGGGGCACCCTCGAGGACCTCTACACCCTGGCCCAACGCCTGGGTGAGGACCTGGAGCTCTGGGAAGCTCTCCTGGAAAGGCTACCCCCAGAAGACCCCCGCCGCCCCATCGCCCAGGCCCGGGTGGAAAGGCTCCGCCGGGAGTACGGGGTGTGAGGCGGGAGGGAGGCAGTCGGGATCCCAGCAAGCCAAAGCAGGCCCGGAGCACTCGGGAAGGGCTAGGAGAAGCCACCCTACGAGGAGAGCGAGAAACCTCTTACCTCCCATACCGTCAGGATGCCAGGGGAAGGGTTACGTGGTGAAACCAGGGGTTGCACAGGGTTACGCGACGCATCCAGGTCTGGGATCCCTGCCACGTAACCTGGACGTAACCTCTCCCCTGCTACCCTGGGGCTAACCCTGAAGGGGGTGAAGGAGATGCTCAAGGAGGTGCAAGAGGTCAAGGTCGGCGGCCGGACGCGGCGGGTGTACGTAAAGCCCTTTGCATGAGGCTTGAAAAATCCCTCTCACATGGAGTGGACCCCGGAAGGTAAGCTTTTGGTTTCTGAACACACCGCAGGCACGGTTCGGGACATTTCAAAAGGGGGCGATGCTTCGGAGTCCAAGCCCTTGGCTTTCCATCTTCGGGGCCCCGCTGCTATTCGTCCTACTGGGGAAGGAAAGGTTCTCGTTGCAGAAACTTGGGGAGGAACTATCACAGACATCGCGAATGGTGGCGACGCGAGGAAACTACCAAAACTGGCCACGAACCTTAAAGGACCCTACACTCTGGCCATCTTAAAAAAGAAAATTTTCGTAAGCGAAAGTCGCTCTATCTTCATGACACAGATCACTTGCTTGACTCTAGCTGACCGGGGAATCGAGCCTAAAGTCTACATCTCAGACATACCCGCCCGGCATGGCGAACCTGGGTTGACCCCACCGGAGTCATGGCCTGACAAGTGGGAAAAGTACGCAGCAGCTGGATGTGTCAAAAACTGGATTGACGATGCCGCGGGAAGAGACTTCTTCTACCTTGCTGTAGGAAACTTGGGCCAGATCTTCCGCATAAAGCCAGACGAGATGCCGGAGCAAATAACCTACTCTGAGTTGATTGATCATCCAAATACCTTAGTAGCCTGGGGACTTCATCGCTTGGGAGGGATGCGTTTTCATCCACCCTCTGGACTTCTTTTCGCGGTCCAACCGGAGATGGGAGAGGTCATAGCAATAGACCCCGCCAAACCCGGCAATTATCACTTCCAGCCCCCTGTTGTAAGGGGCTTTAGAATGCCTACTTGTGTAAGGTTCTCCCAAGACTTCGATAAGATGTATGTTTGCTCCTCTGCTGATGGCGTGGTTTGGCAAGTGGAAGGCTTCTTGGATTAGGCAAGGGTGTTTCTACTCGTCGCCATTCTGTTTTTAGCCAGCCTTTCCGGGGGAGCGGCCGGCACCGCGGCCGCCCTGTACCTCGCCCACCTGGGCAATCCCCTCTACCTGGGCCTGCAGCACGCCATCGGCTGGGGGGTCTCCGCCTTGGCCCTCCTCACAGGGTACCTCCTGGACCGGGTAGACCGCAAACAGGCGCTGGCCTTCGGGCTTCTTGCCGGAAGCCTCGTGCGCTTCCTCCTGGGGATAAGCCTGGGGGCTTTGGGCCCCTGGGCCTTCCTTGGGCTTTACCTAGCGAGCAACGTCCTGGAGCTCCTCCTGGAGGTCCGGGTCCTGGTGCCAAGGCTTGTGCCCCACGAGCGGGAAAAGGTCCACGGAAGGCTTTCCACGGCAAGCCTCCTCGCCGATCTCCTGGGCGCCCCCCTGGGAGCGTTCCTCTTCGGCCAGCACCCCTCCTGGCCCTTCCTCCTGGGAGGTGCCCTAACCCTCCTCGCCCTTCCCTTGGCAGGCAGGCTCCCTCCCCTACCCCCCCGTGGCCAAGCTCCCCCCGGAGTGCTGGCAGGCCTCCGGTGGCTTTTCCAGGAGGCCTTCTTCCGCAGGCTGGCAGGCCTCGTCTTCGGGGCGAGCTTCCTCCGGGTCATGCCCTTCGCCCTCCTTCCCCTCTGGGCCCTCGAGGCCGGGTACGGACCCTTGGGGTATGGGCTCCTAAGCGCCGCCTTCTCCCTGGGCGGGGCCTTAGGCGGGCTTTTTGCGGCGGGGCTTAAGGGAAGGAAGCCCCACAGGGTGCTCGGCCTCCTCTTCCTCCTGGACGCCCTCGCCCTCCTCACCCTCCTCCTGAAGCCGCCCCTGCCCTTGGGTCTTCTCCTCGTGGCCCTCTTGGGGACAAGCGCCATCCTGGTAGGGGTAGAGGAGGTGGTGCTCAGGCAGGCCCTGGCCCCGGACGCCCTCTTGGGCCGGGTGGGGGGTGGGATGCGGTTCCTCACCGGCCTGGCCGGGCTTCTAGGGGCGCTTTCGGCCGGAGGGGTAGGGGGAAGGGTGGGCCCGGAGGGGGTCTTCCTTGGGGCGGGGCTTGGGTTCTTGCTCTTGGCCCTGGCCGCCCGGACCCTCCTGGGCCGGGCCCCCTGAACCGCGCTGAAGCCGGGGCCTAGGGAGTGTACTCCCCTGGTCCTCAAAGTGCGGTCCAAAACGGCGAGGGCCCGGCCAAGTGAGGCAGAGAACGAAAAACCCCCGGCGGGAATCCCAGAAGGCCTGGGCTCTGGGAAGCCCCCCGGAAAGGCTACCCCCAGAAGACCCCCGCCGCCCCATCGCCCAAGCCCGGGTGGCGAGACTCAGGAGGGAGTGGGGCCTTTAGAACCCCCCTCCGGGAGGCAGGCAGTGGGGGGCGAGGCACTGGGGCCAAACCCCAAAGTCCCCCAAAAAGCCCCAGATGAGGAAAAGAACCCACTGGAACCACATACACCCATGTTAGGAAGGGAAACATAACAACCGCATAACACCCCAGAGGGTTTATGAGGGGTTTATGAGGGTAGCGTTGCAGATTTTGTGTAAGCCCACTTAAGCAAAAGGGGGTACCTGTAAGAGAGACAGGAGGTACCCCATGCCCGAGTTTAGCATTGACCGAAGCTGGCTGGATGAGGTCGTCAGGGAAGTCGTCAAGCAGGTGTTGGAAACGGTGATGGAGTTGGAGCGCGAGGTCTTCCTGGCGGAGGAGGGCGGAACGAAGAACGGCTACTACGAGCGTGGCTTGGTCACCAAGCCCGGTCCGGTGCGCCTGCGGGTGCCCAGGGAGCGGGAGGGCCGCTTCCACACCGCCCTGTTCGCCCCCTACCAACGCCGGACGGAAGACCTTGAGGCCCTTGCCTTGGCCATGTACGCCGCCGGCATCTCCACGCGAAAGGTGGGCGAGGTCCTGGGGCATCTTTTGGGGGAGACCTACAGCGCCAGCACCATCAGCCGCATGGCCGAGGAGGTGCTGCCCAGGCTGGAGGCCTTCAGGAAGCGCCCGCTCAGGCAGCGTTACGCCTTCGTCTACCTGGATGCCCTGTTCGTCAAGGTCTTCCGGGAGGGGGAAGGTGTAGCCACCGAAGCCGCTTACCTGGCCCTGGGGATCACCGAGGAAGGCCACCGGGAGGTCCTGGGTTTCTGGCTTCTGCCCACGGAGTCGGGCACGGGCTGGGGTGACCTGCTCCTTGAGCTTAAGGAGCGGGGGGTGGAAGAGGTGTTGCTTTTCGTCACCGACGAGCTTTCGGGGATGGAGACCGCCATCAAGCGGGTCTACCCCAGGGCCCACTGGCAGCTCTGCACCGTGCACAAGGTGCGTTCCACCCTGCGGCGGGTGCGCAAGAAGGATCAGGAGGCGGTGCTCCGGGACCTCGTGTCCGTGGTGCGGGCTTCCGACCGGAGCGAGGCCTTGAGGGCGCTGGAAGTCTTCAAGGGGCGCTGGGCGGATAAGTACCCTCAGGTGGTGGCCGGTTGGGTGCAGCACTCTGCGGCGCTGCTCCGCTTCTTTGAGTACCCGAAGGCTTTGCAGCCGGTGATCAAGAGCACCAACCTGCTTGAGCGGATGATCAAGGAGGTGAAGAGGGCTACCAAAACGCGGGACAACACCTTTCCCGCGCCCGATGCCGTGCTCAAGGTGATCTACTGTGTGGCCGAGGGCTACGAGGCGCGGTTTCAGGGGAGAAAGCTCCGGGGCTTTCAGCAGGCAGAGGATGAGCTCCGTGCTATCTTTGATCTCAGGTACCCCCGTGCTTAGGTGGGGGCGTACACAAAATTCGGGACACTACCTTTATGAGTGACGAGGATGTTACCTTCCCCTGCTACCCTGGGGCTAACCCTGAAGGGGGTGAAGGAGATGCTCAAGGAGGTGCAAGAAGTCAAGGTCGGCGGCCGGACGCGGCGGGTGTACGTGCGCCCCTTTGCCTGGAACCTGCGCGCGCCCACCCACATGGAGTGGGCTCCGGATGGAAGGCTCCTGGTGGTGGAGCGGACCACGGGTAAGGTGAAGGACGCCACCAAGGGCGGGGACATGGAGGAGGCCAAGCCCTTCGCTTGGGGGCTCCAGGGGCCCTCCAGCATGTGCCCGTTGCCGGATGGCAGGATTATTCTTTCAGAGTTTTGGGGCGAAAGGGTGGTTGACATCACACATGGTGGACCTGCTTCCCAGATGCCAGTCTTTTGCTCTGGCCTGATAAGGCCTTATAGCATCACTTGTGTTAGAAGCAGGAAAGGAAGCCATCGTATCTTCGTAGTCTCGTCAGCTCGGTCTGACTCTCTGGAAGATGTCAGGGGCCTTGTCAGTGAGATTACTACCGGAACGCCAACCCCCGTGATCAAAGACATCCCGAGTCGGCGTTCGGTGGGTACCGAAGGGTTGACCCCTCCAGAAACTTGGCCAGAAAACTGGAGCGCTTTTGCAAGTAAATGCAGTAAAAATTCATGGACAACCTTCCTACCCGATGAAGAGGATACCCTCGTTCTGGCGATTTCGAGCCTAGGACGCGTAGTGGTGTTTCCGCTTGAGCGAAACTCCAGGCCCCAGAGCGCCTTGGAGATAGCAGAAAGGCACACGATCGGTTACGACTTGGGTGAGCTTGGAGGTATAATTGGTCATCCCTACAACCACCTGCTGTACATCACACAACCAACTCAAGGAACTGTAATTGCCTTAGATCCGCAGGAATCCAGAAGCTATGCATTTGATCCTCCGGTTGTGAGGGGCTTGCCTTCTCCGACTTGCGTGCGCTTTACCCCAGACGGGGAAAAGATGCTAGTTTGCTCTCCCACAAATGGGGTCGTCTGGGAAGTAGCAGGCTTCTCTTCATGACAAGCGTCCCCTAATGCTTGTAGCCTCGCTCCTTGCTCTGGAGGCCTTCCGCCTCTTCGGAGCGGGGTTCTTCTACTTCGCCCACGCCGCCCTCACCGCTCTTGGGGCCTTAAGCCCCCTGGGGGCCAGCCTGGCCCTGGCCTTCCGCCTCCTGGCCGAACCCCTCTTCGCCCTCTACGGGGGGCATCTGGCCGACCGGTGGCCCAGGGGAAGGCTCCTCCTTCTGGCCACCTTGGGCCAAGGGGGGCTCACCCTGGCCCTCCTTCCTCTCCTCACCACCCCCGCCCTCCTCCCCCTCTACCTCTTGGGCTTCCTCTTCGCCCTCTTGGAGTCCCTGCGGATGGTGGCCGCAGGAGCCCTTCTCGCCGACCTCCTCCCCAAGGAGGCCCTGGCCCGGGCCCGGGGACAGCTGGGTGCCCTCTACACCGTGGCCGACGCCCTTTCCGATCTGGCCGCAGGCTTCCTCTTCGCCCGAAACCGCCTCTGGACCCTGGGCCTAGGAAGCGGGCTCCTCTTTCTCGCAGCGGGGCTGTACCGCACCCTCCCCCTACCCCCAAAGCCCCCGAGCCAACCGGAAGGGGGAAGCCTCTTGGGCCTGCGTTTCCTTTGGGAAAGCCCCTCCCTCCGCCCCCTCCTGCTCCAGGAAGCCCTACTAAACCTGGCCTACGCCCTCTTCGCCGGTCTTCTTCCCTTTGTGGTTCTGCGAGGCCTGGGGGAGGCCTTCTGGGTCTTGGGCCTCCTGGGCGCCGTCCAGAGCCTCGGGGGGGCCTTGGGAGGGCTCCTGGTAGGGGCGGTCCTGGGGCGGTTAGGAGAAGGAAGGAGCCTGAGGCTCGCCCTGGGCCTCGCGGGGCTAGGCCTCCTGGGGGTTGCCTTCCTTCCCCCCTGGCCCCTCCTCGCGGGGTCGGCCTTTCTCCTGGGGGCTGGGGGTGCCCTCTTCGGCGCTATAGCCGGGGCGGTGCGCCTGAGCCAGGCCCCCCCGGAGCTCCGGGGCCGGGTAGCGGGGGGCTTTCTCTTCCTGAGCGGAGCCCTGGCCCCCTTGGGCTCCCTCCTGGGCGGGGCCCTGGCGGGGGTGTCCCTTCCCCTCCCCTTCCTCCTGGCCGGGGGGCTTCTCCTCGCTCTTGCGCCCTTGGCGGGGAGGGGCAAGTCCCAGCCCTTTGGACGTCCATAGGGATGCTTTCTAGGCACTGCCGGGGGAAGTCTCTGGGAGTGGGAGGCAAAGGGATACAAAGCGGTGCTCCGCCACGACCCTACCCAACCCATGCGGAATCGCTATGCTGTGGAGAGGACGGCACCGATTTCGGCGAAGGAATGGGCCTAGCGCGTTGGATTTCCCGTCTAGAGGAGGTGGTTAGGACTGGATCAAAGGCTCTTCTTACCCCTGCTCCCTGCCCTCCGCCAGACTTTTCGCGCAAGCCCTGGGGAAAGCCTCCTCCTCCTAGGGCTTTTGGCCCTAGGGGGGTTGGTGCCGGTGGCGGTCCTGGGCCTCACCCGCACCCTGGTGGACAACCTGGCGGCCGCCCTGGGAACGGGTTCCCTCACCCCGGCCTTGCTCTGGCCCCTGGTGGGGCTGGCCCTGGCCTTCGGCCTGGATTTCCTTCTCACGCCCTGGGTGACCTACCTCCAGGGCTCGCTGAACGAAAAGCTCACCGCCCGGGTTCACCTGCTCCTGATGGAAAAGGTGGCGGGGGCACAGGACCTGGCCCCCTTTGAGGACCCCCGCTTCCACGACGAGCTCCAGGTGCTGCGGGACCAGGCCCCTTACCAGCCCCTCAACCTGCTAGTCTTCCTGGGGAACGCCTTCCGGGAAGCCCTCACCGTTCTTGGGGTCCTTTGGCTCCTTTTGGGGCTTGCGCCCCTCTTCCCCCTCCTCCTGCTGCTGGCCACCCTGCCCCAGGCCTGGCTCACCTTCCGGCTCCAGAAGGGGGTGTGGGAAGCGGTGCTCTTTGGCGCACCCGAGGCCCGGAGGATGCGCTACTTCGCCGAGGCTCTCCTAAGCCCGGAGGCCGCCAAGGAGGTGCGGTTATTCGGCCTTTTGCCCTTCTTCCGTAGACGCTACCTCGAGGCCTTCCGCACCCTTTACCAGAGCCTGCGGCAAGCCCGCACCCGCCAGGCCCTAGGGGCCAGCCTGATGGTGCTCCTGAGCGCCCTCTTCACGGCCTTCGCCCTCTTCCTAGGCCTGCGCCAAGCCCTTTGGGGGGCAGGCCTAGGCGGCCTGGTGCTCCTTTTGCAGTCCGTGGGGAGCCTCCAGCAGAACCTGTATGCCCTCATCCAGGACGCGGGCATGCTGTACGAGAGCCTCCTTTACTTTGAAAGGCTGGAAAGCTTTCTGAATAGGCCCGGTTCCCTGGAAGAGGCCAGGCCGCCTAGGCCCGTGGAGGGCTTTGCGGAGATCCGCTTTGAGGGGGTGGGGTTTTGCTACCCCGATGGCAGGCGGGCCCTGGAGGGGGTCTCCTTTACCCTCCGCCGGGGGGAACGCCTGGCCCTGGTGGGCGAGAACGGGGCGGGCAAAACCACCCTGGTCAAGCTCCTGCTGCGCTTCTACGACCCCACGGAGGGGCGCATCCTGGTGGACGGGGTGGACCTAAAGGAACTGGACCTAAGGCCTGGCGCTCCCTCATCGCCGCCGTCTTCCAGGACTTTGGCCGCTACGCCCTCACCCTGGAGGAAAACATCGCCCTTGCCGACCCCGACGCCGAACCCGATCCCCACCGGGTGGAGGAGGCGGCCCGGCTCGGAGGGGCCTGGGAGCTCTTCCTTCGGCTAGGCCCCAAGGCCCTCCTGTCCAAGGCCTTCGGCGGCACGGAGCTTTCCCTGGGGGAGTGGCAACGGGTCGCCCTGGCGCGGGCCTTCTTCCGCAAGGCCCAGCTTCTGGTACTGGACGAGCCCACGGCCTCCCTGGACCCCAAAGAGGAGGCCCACCTCTACGGGCGCTTCGCCCAGATGGCACAGGGCAAGACGGTCCTCCTCATCACCCACCGCCTGGGCTCGGTGCGCGCGGCGGACCGGATCCTGGTCCTCCGGGAGGGCCGGTTGGTGGAGGAGGGGCCCCATGAGGCCCTTTTGCAGAGGAGCGGGACCTATGCGGAGCTTTGGCGGCTCCAGGCCCAGCTTTACCAGGCCTAAAGGGGGGTGAGGGCTTGGCGCGGGTCCTCGCCTCCGAGGCCCTGGGCGACCTGGGGGCCGCCTTGGGCTTTAGCGCCTTGGCCCTCGAGGTGGCCCGCACAGGGGAGGCCTTCTGGGTAGGCCTCTTCGCTGCCCTGGGGTACTTCACCCTAGGCCCTTTGCTCCTCCTGAGCCCCCGGCTGGACCGGGGAGACCCGGTGAGGGCCCTCCTCCTCCGCCTCCTCCGCACCCTCCCCTGGCTCCTCTTCCCCTTCCTGCCCCGGGAAGCGCCCCTCCTGGTGCTCAGCACCTACCCCCTCATGGTCTTCACCGACCTCGGGGTGGTGGCCTGGGACACCCTCCTGGTCCGCTTCCGGCGGAAGGATCTGGTGGAGCACACCGGCAAGCTCTACGCCGCCTGGAACACGGGAAGCCTCCTGGGGGGCCTTTTGGGGCCGGCCCTCCTCCTCGTCCACCCCGCCCTCCCCTACCTCCTGGCCTTTGGGGTGCTGGCCCTCTCCCTCCTCCTCCTCCTGCCCTTGGCCCGGGAGCGGGCGAGGGAGGCCCCTGTCCCGAGAGGGCAGGCCGCCCCCTTGGGCCGGGCCCTGCGCTTTGTGTTGGGGGACCGGAGGCTCCGCCCCTACCTCGCCCTCTCCCTCCTCTTCGCTGCCGCCTCCGCCCTGGCCACGGGGCTTTTAGGCCTCGTGGTCCTGCAAGCGGGAACCCCCGAGGGGCTCTTTGGGCTTTTCTTTGCCCTCCAGGACCTGGGCGTGAGCGCGGGAAGCTACTACGCGGGCCGCATTCCCCTCAAGGTGGCCCTCCTGGGGGGGCCAGCCCTCGTGGCCCTGGGCCTCCTCCTCCTGGCCCTTCCGTTCCCTCCTTTCCTCGCGGGGGGCCTGCTCTATGGGTTTGCCGTCGGGGTCACGGGCGTCCACCTGCGGGCCGTGCGGGGGTGGTTGCTGCCCGAGGAGGCCCTGGCGGGGAGCCTGGCCGCCCTGCGGGCCCTGATCTACGGGGCGGGCGCCTTAGGGGGAACCCTCTCGGGGATCCTGGGGGGGATCGGCGTGACCCTGCCCTTGCGGGTGGCCCTGGCCTCCTTCCTGGCCTTCTACCTCTTCGCCCTTGGCCCGCTCCATCCCAGGCGCCTGGAGGAGGTAGAGGCCATGGGGAAAGCCTCCTAGCCGGTGCGAAGAGGGCTTGGTCTTATCGCTAAGCTTGTTTCTCGCAAGGCTGACCCTCCCCTGAGGCCCGGGTGGACCGGCCCTACCCATGGGGGTGGGGGGTAACACTACCTTGGAAGGGCGCAGATGGGCTGATCCGGCCCCCTGCACCCCAAGCGGCTGGAGGGGTTGGACCCGGGAAGGCCGGGCGGTACCTGAGGCGCCTCGCCCCCTCCCTAGGCCCCCTGGGCCACCAGGGCCCGCCGCACCCGGGGGAGGACCTCGGTGCCCAGAAGCTCAATGGCCTTCAGGACCCGGGCGTGGGGCAGGGTGCCCACGGTGAGCTGCAGAAGAAGCCTTTCCGGGCGGAAGAGCTCGTGCCAGTAAAGGACCTTCTCCGCCACCCGCTCGGGGTCGCCGATGAAGTCGGCCCCCTCGAGGGTCCTGGACCAGGCGAAGTAGTCCGGGGTGAGGGGCCGCCACCCCCTTTCCCGCCCGATCTTGTTCATCACCTGGAGAAAGGCGGGAAGGGCCAGGCGGAAGGCCTCTTCATCGTCCTCGGCCAGGAAGCCGTGGGCGGCGAGGGCAAGCCTGGGGGTGTGGCCGTGGGCCTCGGCGGTCTTCCGGTAAAGCTCCACAAAGGGGAGGAAGCGCTTGGGGCTTCCGGCGATAATGCCGAGGACCAAGGGAAGCCCAAGCCGCCCGGCCCGCACCGCCGACTCCGGGCTTCCCCCCGCCGCCACCCAGAGGGGCAAGGGGTTCTGCTTGGGCCTGGGGTAGACCCCAAGGCCGGGGATGGGCTTGGTGAACCTTCCCCCGGGCCAATAGACCTTTTCCTCCTCGCGGATCTTAAGGAGAAGGGAAAGCTTCTCCTCAAAAAGGGCCTCGTAGTCCTTGAGGTCGTAGCCAAAAAGGGGAAAAGACTCTATAAAGGAGCCCCGCCCCACCCAAAGCTCCGCCCGCCCCCCGGAGAGGAGGTCTAAGGTGGCAAACTGCTGGAAGACCCGGATGGGGTCGTCGGAGCTTAGGACCACCACGGCGCTTGCGAGGCGGATCCTTTGCGTGCGGGCGGCGATGGCCGCAAGGACCACCGCCGGGGCCGAGACCACGTACTCCTCCCGGTGGTGCTCCCCCACCGCGTAGACCCCAAGCCCCACCGCCTCCGCAAGCTCCGCCTCCTCCAAAAGGCGCTTTAGCCGCTCCTCGGCGGTGGGGGGGCGGCCGAGGTCGGGGTCCAGGGTGCGCTCGCCGAAGGTGTAGAGGCCGAGTTCCATAGCCTAAGGGTAGGCTAGCGCTTTATTCCCTAAAGTGCCTCGGGCCACCCTCGAGGCCGGCTTAGGCCCGGACCTCCGCCAAGGCCCTAACCCTTTCCAGCCGCACCCCCTGGACCCGGGGCGGGGCCTTAAGGCGCAGGTCCACGTAGAAACCCTCCTCCGCCTGGAGGATCCTGCCCACCTCCAGCCCCTCCCCCTTCAGGAGGGCCACCAGCCGGGGCAGGGTGAGCCTAGGCCCCGTGGCCTTGAAGGTTATCCAGCCCTCCTCCCCCGTGAGGAGGCTCCGCTCCCGGGGCGCCCCACCCAAAAGCAAGGCCATGAGGGCCGCCACCACCTCCACCCGTCCCTCGGCGAAGAGGCGGCCGGCAAAGTCCAGGTAAAGCTTGTAGTCCCCCTCCGCCACCCGGGAAAGCCGGGCCAGAAGGTGGTGCCACTTGGCCTCGAGGACCTCCTCCGGCGTGGGCGGGTTCACCTGCTTAAAGGTGCGCCCCACCGCCTTTTCCACCTCCCGAAGCGCCCGCTTTTCCCGGGGCCCATAGAGGAGCACCACCTCCCCGCCCCGCCCCGCGCGGCCCGTGCGCCCGGAGCGGTGCTGGTAGGTCTCCGCCTTGTCGGGCAGGCGGTAGTGCACCACCAGGTCCACCTCGGGGATGTCCAGGCCCCGGGCGGCCACGTCCGTGGCCACCAAAACCCGCACCTCCCCCTCCCGGAAAGCCCGCATGACACCCTCCCGCTCGCCCTGGGAAAGGTCCCCGTGGATGGCCCGGGCCCCGTGGCCCAAGGGAAGAAGCCCGGCGGCCACCTCCTCGGTCTCCCGCTTGGTGCGGGTGAAGACGATGGCCCGCTTGGGGGACTTGACGTAAAGCAGGTCGGAAAGGAAGGAAAGCCGGTCCTGAGGGGCTAAGATGGCCTCCTCCTGGTAGGACACGCCCTCCTCCCGCGCCACGTTGATGACCACGGGCGCCTTCATGTACCGCTCGGCGAGCCTTTTCGCCCAGGAGGGGAGGGTGGCGGAGAAAAGAAGGGTCTGGCGGGTGGGAGGCGTGGCGGAAAGAAGGGCCTCCACCTCCTCCTCAAAGCCCATGGAGAGCATCTCGTCCGCCTCGTCCAAGACGGCGATCTCCACCTCCGAAAGGTCCAAGACCCCCTGCCGCAGGTAGTCCAGGGCCCGGCCCGGGGTGGCCACCACCACGTCCGCCCCCCGGAGGAGGGCCTCCTTCTGCTTGCCGTAGCCCGTGCCCCCGTAGACCGCCACCACCTCTAGGTGGGGTGCCACGGCCTCCACCTCCTTCGCCACCTGCAGGCAAAGCTCCCGGGTGGGGGTGAGGACCAAAGCCCTGGGCTTCCGGCCCCGCTCCTGGCTTGGGGCAAGCCTTTCGGCGATGGGCAGGGCGAAGGCCAGGGTCTTGCCGGTGCCGGTGCGGGCCTGGCCGATGAGGTCCTTGCCCTCCAGGGCCAGGGG
The DNA here is from genome assembly GCF_014647535.1 of Thermus composti. GTDB lineage: Bacteria > Deinococcota > Deinococci > Deinococcales > Thermaceae > Thermus > Thermus composti. Next base: position 32,404 of record NZ_BMPJ01000019.1, read on the forward strand.
CAAGGCCGTCTTTTGGATGGGGGTGGGGGTGGTGAGGCCGCGCCGGTAAAGGGCTTCCTTGACGGCGTCCTTCAGGGGAAAGTCTTTGAACTCCATTCGCTTCCTTCCCGGGCCCTACCCACGCCCGAAAAGGAGGGGCAAAGCCCGTAAACCTTTTAAGGTTAGTGAACTAGAGGACAAATGTCAAGGGGATGACCTCCACCACCTCCCCTTCCCGAACGTCTTGGTCTGGGGGAAGGACCACGAGGGCGTTGCCGAAGGCCATGGAGCGGAGCACCCCGCTAGACTGGTTCCCCGTGGAGCGCACCACGAGCCCCTCTTCAAAGGAGAGCACCCCCCGGCGGAAGACCTTCTTCCCCTTGGCCCCCTTGAAGGGGGTGAGGGCCCGGGCCTTAAGGGAGCGGTAAGGGGGGTCGGTGCGCTTGAGGAGCCGGAAGAGAAAGGCCCTCCCGTAGAGGAAAAAGGTGACCATGCTGGAGACCGGGTTTCCCGGAAGGCCAAGGACGGGAAGCCCCCGAAGCCTGGCCCAAAGGAGAGGCCCCCCGGGCTGCTGCTTCACTTTCCAGAAAATCACCTCCCCGTGGCGCTCTAGCACCCTTCGCACCACGTCGTACGCCCCCATGGAAACCCCCCCGGAGGTGAGGAGGAGGTCCAAAGGCCCCGCCTCCCCAAGCCGCGCGAGCACCGCCTCCGGGTCGTCCGGCACCTTACCCAGGAGAACGGGCTCCCCGCCCGCCTCGAGGACCATTCCCCAAAGGCTATAAGCGTTGGAGTTGTACACCCCGCCAAAGGGCAGGGGCTCCCCCGGCTCCACCACCTCGTCCCCCGTGGAGAGGATCCCCACCCTAGGCCTCCGGAAGACCTTCAGACGGGGGTAGCCCATGGCCGCCGCCAGGCCGAGCCGCCCCGGGGTGAGGAGGTCCCCCCGCTTGAGGTAGACCTCCCCCTTCTTTAGGTCGTCCCCTTTGGGGCGGATGTCCTTGGGGTTCGCCGGGGCGAAGAGGAGAACGTGCTCCCCTTCCCGCCTTGTGTCCTCCACCCGCACCACCGCGTCCGCCCCCTTGGGGATGGGGGCCCCGGTGTAGACGGCCACGGCCTCGCCCGGCCCCACCTCCCCGGGGAAGGGCCTTCCCGCCGGGGCCTCGCCGATGACCCTGAGGCGCACGGGGGTTTCCGGGGAGGCCGAGCGGGTGTCCTCCTCCCGGCAGGCGTAGCCGTCTATGGCGGTATCGTCCTGGTCGGGGTGGTCCACCTTGGAGGCAAGGTCCTCGGCCAGGACCCGGCCGTAGGCCTCCTTGAGGGGAAGCTCCTCCACGCTAAGCTCCCCCCTGGCCTCCTCCAAGACCAGGCTCAGGGCTTCCTCCACGGAAAGGTTCGTCCGCATCGGACCTCAGTCTACCCGCTCAAGCCCCCGGAAAGCCCAGGGCCAGAGGGCGATGCCCAGGGCGTAGAGGGCGAGGGTCACCCCGAAGAGGAGGTCAAAGGCCTTCAGGCCCAAAGCCTCCTGCGCCGCCCCGGAAAGGGCGCTCGCCAGGGCGAAGAGGAGGCTCCAAAGGGCGCTTTCCAGGAGGAAGAAGCCGGGGCGCTCCTCCTCGGGCAGGTAGTCCATGACCAAGGCGGCGTAGACCGGCCCGGCGGCGTTCATCAGAGCCCCCCGGATGAGGAGGGCCAGGGTGACCAAAGGAAGCCAGGGGGCCCAGGCCAAGGCGGCGAGGAAGGGGAGGGAGAGGGCCTGGACGAAGACGATGGCCCCTAGCTTCCCCAAAAACCGCACCAAAAGGGGCTGAAGGAGCATGGCCACCCCGGTGGCCACCGAGGAAAGGGCAAAGACCAGGCCCGTGGCGCTATAGCTCAGGCCGAACTTCTCCTTCAGGTAAAGGTTCAGGAAGGGGATGACGAGCCCCGCCCCAAACCCGATGACCGCCTGGGGCAAGAGGAGGCGGAGCCAAAGGGCCATGCGCCCCCAAAGCCGGGGAGGCCCTCCCTTCCCGTACCCTTCGGGAAGCCCCACCACCCAGGGGGTCCCGAGGAGGAAGAAGGGAAGGGCGAAGAGGAGGACGTAGCGGGCCCCGAAGGCGTCGGAAAGCATCCCGGCGAGCAGGGTGGAGAAGAAGCCGCTTAAGGTGGTGAGGGCCGCCTGCAGGCTAAAAAGGGCCACCCGCCTATTTGGAGGCACCAGCCGGGAGAGGAGGGGGGCCATGGCCCCCTGGAGGAAAGCCCCCGCCAGGCCGTAGAGGGCAAGGCCCGGGAAGACCGCCACCCCAAGCCCCAGAAGAAGCCCGCCCAGGAGGGCGAGGAGGAGGGAGGCATAAAGGCTTCGCACGTACCCGAGCCGGGGGATGAGGTAGCCCAAGGGCAAGGCGAAGACCACCCCCACCAGGAGCAAAAGGGCCTGGGCGTAGCCCACGTGGAGGCGGGCGTAGCCTAGGGCCTCGAGGTGAAAGTTCAGAAAAAAGTAGATGAGGTTGCTGCCGAAGGACCAGAGAAAGCTGGCCAGCACCAAGCGGTAAGCGGGAGCCAGGCGCATACGCCTCCTAGACCGCACCCCGGCTCGGGCAGTAGGGCGCAAGGGCGCAGGCCTTGCAGCGGGGCCTTCTTGCGGTGCAGACGTAGCGGCCGTGGAGGACCAGGGCGTGGTGGACGAAGACCCAGTCCTCCTTGGGGAAGAGGGCCTCGAGGTCCTTCCCGATCCTCTCCGGGGCCTTGGCCTCGGAGAGGCAAAGCCTGTGGGCGAGGCGGGCCACGTGGGTGTCCACGGCGATCCCCGGCACCCCAAAGGCCGCCCCCAGGACCACGGTGGCCGTCTTCCAGCCCACCCCGGGAAGGCGCATCAGGGCCTCCTTATCCTTGGGCACCTCTCCCCCGTATTCCTCCACGAGCCTCTTCGCCAGGGCCACCAGGTTCTTGGCCTTGGTCTTGTAAAGCCCGATCCTCCGGATAAAAGGCTCCACCTCCTCAGGGGTGGCCTGGGCCAGGGCGAAGGCGTCGGGAAAGCGGGCGAAGAGGGCCGGGGTGGCCTCGTTCACGCTTTTATCCGTGGCCTGGGCGGAAAGCACCGTGGCCACCAAAAGCTGGAAAGGGGTCTCGTGCTTAAGCTCGGTGCGGGCCTTGGGGTAGGCCTCCTTCAAGGCCTTCAGGATGGCCTCAGCCCGCTTCCTCTTTTCCTCTAGCCCTTCCTTCGGGCACGCCACGCCCCCCAATCTACAATGGAGAGGTGGAAAGGCCCAAGCTCGGCCTCATCGTCCGCGAGCCCTACGCCAGCCTCATCGTGGACGGGAAGAAGGTCTGGGAGATCCGCAAGCGCTCCGCCCGCCACCGGGGGCCCTTGGGCATCGTCACCGGGGGAAGGCTCATCGGCCAGGTGGACCTGGTGGGGGTGGAGGGCCCCTTTAGCGTGGAAGAACTCCTAAAGCACCCGGAGAAGCACCTGGCGGAGGAGGCCTTCCTCCGGGCCTACGCCGGGGAGGCCCCCCTTTACGCCTGGGTGCTGGCGAACCCCCAGCGCTACGCCAAGCCCCTCTGGGTCCCCAGGCGCCCGGGGCGGGTCATGTTCGTGGACCTCTCCGAGGTAGCGTGGTGAGCCCCCCGTAGCCCACGTAGACCAGGAGGTCCGGGTCCAAGGCGGCGATGACCTCGGGCCGGTGGGTGGCTACCACCAGGGTGATCCCCGCCTCCCGGCAAAGCTTCCCAAGCCCCAGGGCCACCCGCCTCGCCGTGGGCACGTCCAGGTGGGCGGCGAACTCGTCTATGAGGAGGAGGTCCGGCCTCTCGGCGAGGAGAAGGGCCAGGCGGAAGCGCTCCCTTTGCCCCGTGGAAAGCTCCTTGGGCCTCGCCCGGTAGAGCACGGCGTCGGAAAGCCCCACCCGGTTCAGGACCTCAATGGCCGCCCCCACGTCCCGAAGCTTTCGGTAGACGCTTTCCAAGATGGGGTCCTCCCCCAGGTCCACCTCCCTTTCCCCCGGGATGTAGGCCACCCGCTTGCCCGGGGGCAAGGCCACCTCCCCCCTATCGGGGGCCTCCCCCAGGAGAAGCCTTAAGAGGGTGGTCTTCCCCACCCCGCTCGCCCCCGCCAGGGCCACCAGGCTCCCTGGAGGGATCTCCAGGCTTACCCCCCGGAGCACCGCCCGCTCCACCACCCGGGCCTTCACCCCGAAGGCCTCGAGGGCCCCCTGCACCTCCGGGGAGAGGCCCTTGAGGTCCAGATGGCTCCGGTAGCCCTTGTGGACTCCTTCCAGGCGGATGGGCCCCTTTAGCCCCTCCGCCCGGCCAAACCGGGGCCTAAAAAGCCTCCCCCCGTGCTCCCGGGCGTAGGGGTCTTCCCGGAGGAAGCGCTCCAAATACCCTTCCGCCTCCTCCGTGAGGGGGTAAAAGAGCACGGGCCTTCCCGAGGCGGTGTCAAAGAGGTAGCGGAAGCCCACCTTCTCAAAGAAGGGGTGGTAGCGGGCCATCTGGGCGATGGTGTAGACCAGGTGCTTTTCCCGCCTCCCCTCGGGGGCTCCCCGCTCCTTGGCCCACTCCAGGGCCATCCGCACGAGAAGCGCCCCGAAGCCCTCCGAGCGGTAGTCGGGGTGGACCACCACCCGGGCGATGCGGCTTGCGGCGGTGTGGACGCGGTCCAAGGCCTTCTCCCAGTCGGCCCCGCCCTCGTAGGTGGGGTGGAACCAGTCCCTCGGGAAAATCTTTTCCCGTATATCCCGCTCCACGCCCTCGGGGGTCCTCCGGTGCATCCGGGGGATGGGGGGGTCCAGGCGCAGGTAGCCCAGGATCCGAGGCTCAAAGGGAAGCCTTTCCACAAGCTCCAGGACCAGAAAGCGGCTTGCCGGGGTGGAGCCCCGGATCTCCTTAAGCCTCGCCTCCCCGCCGCAGTCGCAAAGGGGCTTGGCGTTGGCGGGGATGGTCTTCTGGCACTGGGGGCAGAACCAGAGGGCCACCACCTCCTTCTCCGAGGCGTAGTGGTACTGCTCCAGCTCGGCGATGGCCTCAAAATCCCCCTCGTAGGTGGCCTCCCGCACCCTCAGGCGGTAGCGGTAGGCTTCGCCCCCAAGGGGGCTTTCCCGGGTGTGGACGAGCTCCCGGGAAAAGGGGGGCCAGAGGGGGAAAAGGCCATAAAGCTCGTACTCGTCAAACCCCAGGACGGGCTTCTTGAACTCGGTGCGAAGGCGCACCCGGTCCTTGGGCCTAAGCCACTTGGCGGCATCCCCCGACATGCGGAGGACCACACCCCCCTCTAAGAGCACCTCCCCATACCAGCGCCAGTAGACCCTCCGCCCTAAGACCTGCATGACTTTTAGGATGCCACACAAAGGGCCTGGCTTGCCCGCCGCCCTCTCCTCGCTCTGGACTAGCCCGGCTCCTACGCCCAGGGAAAAGGGGTGGGGAGGGATCTAGCCTTAGGGGGAGCGGCCTCGAGCCTCCCCCCTTGGCCAAGGCCCGCCCCAACCTCCCTTAGAAGGGCTTCCCGTCCCCACCGAGGCCCTGAACCAAAGGAGCCCCCGCTTCGCCCACGCCCTGGGGAGGAGAGCCGCCCTCCTTCTCAGTAGGCCTTGGCGAAGACCACCCGCTTGCCGTAGGCGGAAGGCCTACCGCAGCGGACGCAAAGGCCCTCCTCCGCCTCGGCCTCAAAGGGGATGCAGCGGGTGGTGGCGGTGGTCTCCTCCTGGATGAGCTTCTCGCAGGCCTTGTCCCCGCAGTGGAAGGCCAGGGCGAAGCCCTCCTGGACCACCTCCTTAAAGGCCTCGTAGGTGTCCACCTTCTGGGTGTGGGCCTCCCGGAAGGCCAGGGCCCTTTGGTAGAGCTCCTCGTGGAAGGCGTCAAGCTTCCCGGGCAGGACCTCGGGGAGGGCGGAAAGGGGTAGGGTCTCCTTGCCCCCTAGGCGGCTTGCCAATACCGCCTGGCCCGCCTCGAGGTCCTTAGGCCCAAGCTCCACGCGGTAGGGCACCCCCTTGAGCTCCCACTCGTGGAACTTGTAGCCCGGGGTGTGCTGGTCCCGGTCGTCCAGGTGGACCCTTAGGCCCAAGGCGAGGAGGGACCGCCGGAGGTCCTGGGCGGCCTCCAAGACCTTCTCGCGGCTTTCGTCCTTGTAGATGGGGACGATGACCACCTGGATGGGCGCCAAACGGGGCGGAAGCACCAGGCCCTTGTCGTCCCCATGGGTCATGATGATGGCCCCGATGAAGCGCCAGGACAGGCCCCAGCTGGTGGTGTGAACGTACTTCACCTGGAGGTCCTTGTCCTGGAACTTGATGTCAAAGGCCCGGGCGAAGTTCTCCCCCAGGTAGTGGCTGGTGCCCGCCTGGAGGGCCTTGCCGTCCTTCATCATGGCCTCAATGGTGGTGGTGTAGACGGCCCCGGCGAACTTCTCCTTCTCCGTCTTCCGCCCTTCAATCACGGGGATGGCGGCGTACTCCCGGGCGAGGTGGGCGTAGATGCCAAGCATCCTTAGCACCTCTTCCTCGGCCTCCTCCCGGGTGGCGTGGGCGGTGTGCCCCTCCTGCCAAAGAAACTCGCTGGTGCGGAGGAAAGGCCTCGTGCGCATCTCCCAGCGCACCACGTTCCCCCACTGGTTCAAAAGCTGGGGCAGGTCGCGCCAGCTCTTGATCCACTTGGACCACATGTAGCCGATGACCGTCTCCGAGGTGGGCCGCACCGCCAAGGGCTCCTCCAGCTCCTCCCCGCCCGCGTGGGTCACCACGGCGAGCTCAGGGGAAAACCCCTCCACGTGCTCGGCCTCCTTCTTGAGGAAGCTCATGGGGATGAAGAGGGGGAAGTAGGCGTTCTGGTGGCCCGTTTCCTTGAACATGCGGTCCAAGGTCTGCTGGATGTTCTCCCAAAGGGCGTAGCCGTAGGGGCGGACCACGATGGTGCCCCTAACGGGCCCGTAGTCGGCGAGCTCGGCCTTCTGGATGACCTCGAGGTACCAGGCGCTAAAGTCCTCGCTCTGGGGGGTTAGGCCCTTCTCCTTCGCCATACCCGCCTATCTTAACCCAAGTAAAATAGCCCCATGGACCTCTTCCCCGTCTACAAGGAGCTTCACCAAAAGGGCGGCAAGATCCTCCTCGTGGTCTTAGACGGCGTGGGAGGGCTTCCCCTGGAGCCCGGGGGGCCCACGGAGCTGGAGGCGGCCAAAACCCCGAACCTAGACCGCCTGGCGGAGGAAAGCGCCCTGGGCCTCCTCACCCCGGTCTACCCCGGCCTCGCCCCGGGGTCGGGCCCGGGGCACCTCGCCCTCTTCGGCTACGATCCCTTCCGCTACGTGGTGGGCCGGGGGGCGTTGAGCGCCTTGGGCCTCGGGGCGGACTTCCGGGAAGGGGATGTGGCCCTAAGGGGGAACTTCGCCACCTTGGACCCCGAGGGCAAGGTGGTGGACCGCCGGGCGGGAAGGCCCTCCACGGAGGAGAACCGGAGGGTCATCGCCAAGCTCAAGGAGGCCATCTCCCGCCTCGAGGACGTGGAGGTTCACTTCTACACGGAAAGCGAGCACCGCTTCCTGGTCATCCTCCGGGGAGAAGGGCTTTCCGACGGGATCACGGACACCGACCCCCAGAAGACCGGGCTTCCTCCCCTAAAGGCCGAGGCCCTGGACGAGGCCTCGGCGAAGACCGCCCGCCTCGTCAACCTCCTGGCGGAAAGGATCCGGGAGGTCCTGAAGGACGAGCCCAAGATGAACGGGGCCCTCTTCCGGGGGGCCTCCCGCAAACCCCGCTTCCCCAGCGTGGCCGAGGTCTATGGGATGAAGGCCGCCGCCATCGCCAGCTACCCCATGTACAAGGGCCTCGCCGCCTTGGTGGGCATGGAGGTCCTGCCCGTGGAGGGGGAGGGGGACGCCCACGAGGGGAAAATAAAGGCCCTAAGGAAAAACTGGGACCACTACGATTTCTTCTACCTCCACTTCAAGAAGACGGACGCCAAGGGGGAGGACGGGGACTTCTGGGGCAAGGTGGGGGAGATTGAGCGCTTTGACGCCCTTCTTCCTGAGCTTTTAGCCCTTGGGCCCGAGGTCCTCGCCATCACCGGGGACCACTCCACCCCGGCCCTCCTCAAGGCCCACTCCTGGCACCCGGTGCCCCTCCTCCTCAAGGCGCCCTACCTCCGGCAGGACGCAGCGAAGCGCTTCACCGAGACCGAGGCCCAAAGGGGAAGCCTCGGGCACCTTCGGGGCGTGGAGCTCATGCCCCTCCTCCTGGCCCACGCCGGCAGGCTCCTGAAGTACGGGGCCTAAAATGGAAGGGTGATCCGCCACCGGCTGAACCTCGAGGAGTTCCAGGCCCTCCTGGAGAAGGCGCCCGAAGGGGTGCGCCTGGAACTCCTGGAGGGCGAGGTCTACGAAATGGCCCCCATCGGCAGCGAGCACGCCGGGCTGGTGACCTACCTGGCCAAAAGCTTGGAAACAGGGCTTTACCCAAAACTCCTTCCTCGCCCTCCCTTAGCCTGCTTCAAGAGTTCTTGGGTGACTTC
>NZ_BMPJ01000020.1 GCF_014647535.1 Thermus composti
ACATCGATCCCCCGCCTTACCTCCCCCCGGGCCTCCTCCAGGGTCTTCCCGTGGTGGAGGGTGACGAGGCGGGCCAGGTCCTCAAAGTGCTTCTCCAGAAGCTCCTTGAAGCGGAACATAAGGCGGACCCGCTCGGTGAGGGGGGTCTCTTTCCAGGAGGCGAAGGCCTCCTCGGCGGCCCAGACCGCCCGGTCCACCTCCTCCTCCCCCGAGAGGGGGACCTCCTCCAGCACCTCCCCCGTGGCCGGGTTGTACACGGGAAGGGTGGGACGGGAAACCTCCTGCCAACGACCGCCCACCAGGTTCTTGAGCATGGAACCCTCCCTTACCTTTTGGCTCGGCCCGCATTATGGCCGACCTCGGGGACAAACGTCATCATGACCGGGCCTAAGCCTAGACGGGGTCTTTTTGTGCTTGAGCCCAAGGGGGCCCCTGGTATACTGGGAAGAGCCGGAAGCTATGGGTGTGCTTCGCTCCACCCTGCGCGCCTGGGCCGAGGCCATGGCCTGGCATTACGCCCGGGAGATTCCCGATTACGCCCGGCTGGACAGGGCCCTCCTCCAGCGGGACGTGGCCGTGGTCTCCTACGAGTACCTCCTGGCCCTCGAGGGGGAAGCGGAAGCGCGGGTGGAGAACGTGGCCCTGGCCGTGGGGCAGCGGCGGCAACGCCAGGGGATTTCCCTTCCCGCCCTCCTACGGGCCTACCGCCTGTGGGCCAAGGATGCCCTAGAGGCCCTCCGCTCCGAGGCCCCGGGCCACCTGGCGGAACTCGCCCCGAAGGTGGCAGAGATCCTGGACCGGGTGAGCGAGGCCTCGGCCCGGGGGTACCAGCTGGCCCTGGAGGGGGTCCTGCCCCAAGGCCCCCTTACGGGGTTGGCGGTGGGGCTAAAGCACGCCCAGACCATCGCCCTGGCCCCGCGGTACCTGGGCCTTCCCCCCGAGCGGATGGCCTACCACCAGGCGCCCTTCGGCCCCCTCCTCTTTTTGGCCGCTCCCTTGGCGGAGGTGGAGGAGGGGCTTAAGGCCCTGGCCCGCGGGTGCGCCGCCTGCCTTTGGGTGGCGGAGGGGGCGAACCTTCTGGAACTCCAAGGGGACCTGGAGGAGGCCCTGGCCCTTGGCCACGGTCTAGACCTGCCCCCGGGGGTTTACCCGGTCCGCCTCCTTTGGCCTTTGGCCATGGCTTTGGAGTCCCCCAAAGGAAGGGACCGGCTTCTCCGCCTCCTCGCTCCCTTAGGACCTCACCCCGAGCTCCTCGGCACCCTGGAGGCCTACCTCCAGGCCCGGCTTTCCCTCAAGGGGGCCGCCCGCCGCCTGGGCCTTCATCCCAACACCGTGCTCTACCGGCTCCACCGGGTGGAGGAACTCACCGGCCTCAGGCTTCAGCGGGTGGAGGACCTGTGCTTGGCCAGCATGGCCCTCCAGGTGCGCCGGCTTATGGGTGGGCCTCGGTGAGCCCCTCCTCGGCTTGCCGGAAGGCCCGGCCTTTTTTCGGGCAGCCAAAGCCACGGTGAGGTACTTAAAGGCTCAGGTAGGCTTCCCGCACCCTAGGGTCGGCGGAAAGGCGCTGGGGAGAGCCTTCCAGGACGATCCGGCCCTGCTCCATCACGTAGGCCCGGTCCGCCACCTCCAGGGAGAGGGCCACGTTCTGCTCCACGAGGAGCACCCCCACCCCCCCGCGGGCCACCTCCTTCAGGGCCAGGAGCACCTCCTCGGCGAGCCGGGGGGAGAGGCCCAAGGAGGGCTCGTCCACGAGGAGGATCTGGGGAAAGCCCATGAGGGCCCGGCCGATGGCGAGCATCTGCTGCTCGCCCCCCGAAAGGGTTCCCGCAAGCTGCCTGCGCCGCTCCGCGAGGCGGGGGAAGAGGGCGTAAACCCGCTCGTAGCCCTCCTTCTCCCGCCTGGGGGCGAGGAAGGCGGCCCCAAGCCTTAGGTTCTCCTCCACCGTCATGAGGGGGAAAAGCTGCCGCCCCTCGGGGACGTGCCCTAGGGCCAGGCGCGCCCTCCTTGCGGGGGAAAGCCCCTTTAGGTCCCGCCCGTTTAGGAGGACGGCTCCCTGCCAGGGGCGGAGGAGGCCGGAGACGGCCCGAAGGAGCGTGGTCTTGCCCGCCCCGTTAGCCCCCAGGAGGGCCACGAGCTCGCCTTCCTTCACTTCCAGGCTCACCCCGAAGAGGACCTGGGCCTTCCCGTAGCCGGTCGCTAGGTCCTTGACCTCAAGCCTCATGCCCGCCTCCCCAGGTAGGCTTCCCGTACCCGCTCGTCCCGGGCCACCTCCTCGTAGCGGCCCTCGGCGATCTTCTCCCCGTGGTCCAGGACCACCACCCGGTCGGCCAGGGCCCTGACCACGGGCATGAGGTGCTCAATGAAGAGAATGGAGACCCCGCTATCCCGGATCCTCCGGATAAGCCCCACCGCCTCCTGGGCCTCCTTGGGCCGGAGGCCCGCCATCACCTCGTCCAGGAGGAGGACCTTGGGCCTCGTGGCCAGGGCGCGGGCGAGCTCCAGGCGCTTGTCCTCGAGGAGGGTGAGCTCCGAGGCCAAAGCCTCGGCCCTCGCCGTAAGCCCCGTGAGCTCAAGGACCTCCTCCACCCAGGCCTCCGCCTCCCGCCTCGAGGCCTTGGGCTTCCCGAAAAGGGCCCCCACCAGGAGGTTTTCCCGCACCGTGAGCTCGGGAAGGGGCTGGACGATCTGGAAGGCCCGCCCCAGGCCCCGGTGGGTCCGGGCCTCGGGGGGAAGGGGGGTTACGTCCTCCCCCAGGAGGACCACCCGTCCCTCGTCGGGCCTTAGGAGGCCGGTGATCACGTTGAGGAGGGTGCTTTTCCCCGCCCCGTTGGGGCCGATCACCGCCAGGATCTCCCCCTCCTCCAAATGGAGGCTCACCCTCCTCAGGGCCTGAAGCCCCAGGAAGCGCCGGCTCACCCCTTGGACCTCCAGGACCCTAGCCACGGCGCCCTCCCAAAAGGCCGAGGAGGCCCTTGGGCAGGAAGAGGATGGCGAGGACGAGGATCCCCCCGTAGACCACCAGATACCCCTCCTGGATCCAAAGCCTTAGGGCCTGCTCGAGGCTCACCAGCAAAACCCCGCCCAAAAGGGGGCCCAGTGTGGAGTAAAGCCCGCCGAAGATGGGGATAACCAAGGCCTCCACCGCCCGGGCCAGGCTAAAGGCATCGTAAGGGTTGAGGAAAAGGGTCTTCATGCCGTAAACCCCACCGGCAAGCCCCGCCGTGAGGCTTCCCAAAAAGAGGGAGAGGAGTTTGACCCGCACCACCCGCACCCCCAAAACCCGGGCCACGGCCTCCGACTGCCGGGTGGCCGCCTGGGCGAGCCCAAAGGCCCCCCGCTCGGCCCAAAGGCTTAAGGCCACTGCCAGGAGGAGCACCCCAAGGCCCAGGAAGTAGGGGGCCAGAGGCCAGGCCCCGCCCAAGGCCGGGGGCACCGGAAGGCCGATGGGTCCCCCGGCGAAGGGGAGCTTCAGGGCCAGGGTGCGCAAGACCTCGCTGAAGGCCAGGCTGGCGATGGCGAAGTAGAGGCCGTGAAGCCTTAAGGCCACCGCCCCGAGGAGGAGGGCGCTAAGCCCCGCGAGAAGGGCCCCCAGGAGGAGGGCCGGGAGGGTGCCCAGCTCGGGGGCCAAAAGCCCCACCCCGTAGGCACCCAGACCGAAAAAGGCCCCGTGGGCCAAGGAGAGCTGCCCGGTCCGGGCCACCAGGTCCCAGGAGAGGGCCAAGGCGGCGAGGACTTGGACGAAAAACCCCACGTCCAAGACGAAGGCCCGCCAGTCCCCCAGGGGGAGGAAGGGAAGGAGGGCGAAGAGGAGGAGAAGGCCGAGGACCGCCCTCATAGCGCCCTCCGGGAGCGGCCCACCAGGGCCAGGAAGAGCACCAGGAAGAAGACCGCCTCCACCCATCCTCCACCCCCGGGCACGTAGGTGCTCACCAGGGCCTCGGCCAGGGCCAGGACCAAGGCAGCGGGGAAGACCCCCTTGAGGTTCCCCAAGCCCGCCAGGGCCACGATGGCAAAGGACTTTAGGGTGAAGAGGAACCCCACCGTGGGGCTGGCGTAGAGCATGACCGAAAGCATCACCCCGGCCGCCCCGGCCAAAGCGGCGGCCAAACCGAAGGCCAGGAGGTAGACCCCCTCCGCCTCTATGCCCAAAAGCCCGGGGGCCAGGCGGTTTTGCGCCACGGCCCGCATGGCGAGGCCCAGCCGGCTCCGGGTGAAGAAGGCCTGAAGAAGGAGCAAAAGCCCCGCGGAAAGCAGAAAAGCCCCAAAGGGGACGGCTCCCAGGAAGAAGGGCCCCAGGGTAAGGGTGGCGGCCTGGTAAGGCGGGGCCACCACCCGGGTGTCCGCCCCGAAGAGGAGGAGGGCCAGGTTTTGCAAGATCACGGAAAGCCCGAAGGTGAGGAGCATCTGGTTGAGCTCCGGGGCCTTTAGGACGGGGCGGATGAGGCCGTAGTAGGTGAGCCCCCCCACGGCAAAGGCCGCCGCAAAGGCCAGGCCTAGGGAGAGGAGGGGGTCTAGGCCCCAGAGGGCGAAGAGAAGGTAGGAGAGGTAGGCCCCCAGCATGAGGAACTCGCCGTGGGCGAAGTTGACGATGCCCACCACCCCCAGGGAGAGGGCGAGGCCTGTGGCCACCAGGGCGTAGACCCCCGCCATGAGGAGGCCGTTTAGAAGGGTTTGGAGGAAGAGCTCCACGGTCTTCTCCCTAGGCCTTGGCCCTCACCGCAGGTAGTACTCCCCGGGGTAGCGGAAGGGCACCGTGGCCTTCTCCTTGGGAAAGACGGGCCGCCGGGTGCCCTGAATGTACTGGAACTGGAACCAGACCTCCGGCCCGAAGCCCTGGTACCGGGTCTTCCCGGTGTCCGAGGGCTTGAAGGAGAGGGGCCCGAAGGGGGTGTCCATCCTTAGGCCCGCCAGGGCCTCGGCGATCCGCTCCTTTTGGGCGCTTCCCGCCCGTTCCACCGCCTGGGCCAGGCTCTTCACGATGACGTAGCCCATGGGGGCCATGTACTCCTCCGTCACCTCACCGTACTTCTTGCGGTAGGCCTCCACGAAGCGCCGGGAAGCGGTGTTGGAGACGGTGGGCAGCCAGGCGGTCATCCCCGCCACGTCCTGGGAAAGGGGGTTCTTCTCAAAGCCGATGGGCCAGGAGGGCGGAGCCCCGTAGATGAGCTTGGGCCTCAAGCCCACCTGTCGGGCCTGGGCGGCGATGGGGAGGGCATCCACATCGTAGCCGATCCAGTAGAGGATGTCGGGGGCAAAGGCCTTGAAGCGGGTGAGAACGGGGGTGAACTGGCCGCTTCCCGTTTTGAAGGGCTCCGCCTGGACCTGGTACCCCAGGTTTTTAAGCTGCTCCTGGTAGACCTTGATCCCGGCCGAGCCAAAGGGTCCGTCCTCGTAGAGGATCGCCACCTTTTTGGCCCCGTGCGCCTGGGCCAGGTAGCGGAAGAACTGGAGGGCGGCGGCCACGTTGTGGTAGTCCCAGGGGTGGTAGTGGAAGAAGAGGGGGTAGCCCTCAAAGGCCTGCTCCACCACGGAGCTCGCCGCCCCGATGGCCAGGAAGAGGGGCTGGTATTGCTTCACGGTTCCGGAAAGGGCGAAGGTCACGCCGCTCGCCAGCCCGCCGATGACGACGTTCACCCGGTCCACGGTGAGGAGCTTGGTGAGGGCGGGCACCGCCTTGGCGGGGTCGGTGCCGTCGTCGGCCACCACCAGCTCCAGCCTGACCTTGCCCTGGGCGTTGACCTCATCGGCGGCCAGCTGGATGCCGTTTAAGGCCGCCTTCCCCGAGACCGAGGAGGGGCCGGAAAGGGGGAGAAGGACCCCCACCTTGACCTGGGTCTGGGCCCAGGCCATGCCCAAAAGCCCGATCAAAAGCCATACCTTCCGCATCTCCCTTCACCTCCTTAAGGCCGCAAGCCACCTTTCGGCGATCCTGCGGCTGGCCTCTGGCCCCTGGGGGTCGGTGTAGCTTCCCAAAGGGTTCCCCCCGGGCCAGCGGTGCCCTATTCCTTGGACGAGCCAGAACTCGGCCAGGACGCTCTGGGCGTTCCTAGCCCGATGTAGGCCGCTCAGCCTTCCCATAGCACCACCGCCTCGCCTTCTACCACCCTTTCGCCCCGCTGGTTCTCGCAGAAGGTCTCCAGGGTGAGGACGTACCCGCCCTTTTCCCGCTCCCGCACCGCCTTGACGACGGCGGTGGCGGTGATGGTGTCCCCCAGGTAGGTGGGCTTCAAAAAGCGCAGGGTCTGAGAAAGGTAGACCGCCCCCACCCCGGGGAGCCGGGTGCCGATCACCGTGGAGATGAGGCCGGCCACCAGGAGCCCGTGGGCGATCCTCCCCCCGAAGCGGCTCTGCTTGGCGTAGGCCTCGTCCACGTGGAGGGGGTTGGTGTCCCCCACGGCGCCCACGAAGAGGGCCACGTGGGCCTCGGAGAGGGTCTGGGTGTAGCTGGCCCTGTCCCCCACCTGGAACCTCATCCCGCCACCTCCTTGAGGAAGCCTTCCAGGATCTCCTTGAGGAGCCCCGGGTTCTCCAGGTTGAGGGAGTGCCCCACCCCCTCCAGGACCCGAAGCCTCCCCCGGGGGAAGAAGGCCGCCGTGGCCGCGGCCATCTCCTGAGGGATCAGGGGGTCCAAGGCCCCGTGGACCACGAGGACGGGGCCCACGAAGGGCTTGGCGAGCCGCCAGGCGGCGAGGGCCCGGGCGTTTCCCTGGAAGTGGGCGGGGTGCATCCGCTGGCCGCAGGCCACCAGCTCGGGAAACCAAGGGGGCCTCCGGGTTGGGGCCATGGCGGCCAGGGCCTGGGCCAGGGCTTCCCGGTTTTCCCGGTAGCTTTCCAGGATGGGGTAGTAGGCCTCGGGGGTGGCCAGGCCCGTGGGCGGGGCGCTGTTGAGGAGGAGAAGCCCCAGGGTCTTTTCCGTGGCCGCCTCCATGGCCACCGCCCCCCCTAGGGAGTGCCCCACCAGGACGCCCCTTTCCGCTCCCTGCTCCTGCAGGAAGGCCCTAAGGGCCTCGGCGTAGGCGGGGATGGAGGGGGTGAAGCCCTCGAGGGCCGGGCTTTCCCCAAAGCCCGGGAGGTCCGGGGCGAGGAGGCGGGCCCCTTTCGGGGGGTCTTGCAGGAGTTCCCGCCACCATTCCTTGCAGGCGAAGTTGCCGTGGACCAGGACCACTGGGGTTCCGCTTCCCGCTTCCAGATACCTAAGCATACACCTCCTCCAAAAAGGCGCGGACGGCCTGGGCGAAGGCTTTAGGTGCCTCCACGGGGGCGGCGTGCCCCGCGGGGAGGTCCCCTAGCCTCGCCCCAAGGGTTTCGGCCAGCGCCTCGGCGTAAGGCCTGGGGAAGAGGAGGTCCTCCTCCCCGTAGAGGACCAGGGCGGGAAGGGAGAGCCCCTTCAGGCGGGGCCGGAGGTCCTCCAGGGCCAGGAAGCCCAAAAGGAGCCTCTCCTGGGCCTCCGCCCCAGGGGCTTGGGCGAGGAGGGGGGCAAGCCCCGCCTCCTCGAGGAGCTCAGGGTGGGCTTGGAGGAAGGTTTGGCCGTAGACCCAGGGCAGGGCCACCCGGAGCCGCAGGGCGCTTCCCCCGGCCCTAAGGGCGAGAAGCCAGCTTTCCACCTTGGCCCTTAGGGCCGCGTCCAGGTAAGGGGTGGTGCAGCAGAGCACCAAGGCGGTGAAGCGCTCCGGGGCCAGGAGGGCCAGTTCCATGGCCACCACGCCCCCGTTGGAAAGCCCTACGAGGGCCGCCCTTTCCCAGCCCAGCTGGTCCAAAAGCCCGAGGAGGTCTTCGGCGTGGACCCTGGGGGTGTAGACCCCTTGGGGGGCTTCGCTTTCCCCCTGGCCCCGCATATCGTAGCGGAGGAGGGAGAAGCCCTTAAGGTGGGGCACCACCGGGTCCCAGCTTTCCAGGCGCTGGAAGATCCCGTTCAGAAGGACCACAGGGGGGCCTTCCCCCTCCAGTTGGTACCTAAGCCTGGCCATACCGCTCCTTCCAAAGCCGCTTTAGGGCTTCCTTATGCACCTTGCCCGGGCCGCTTTTGGGGAGTTCCTCCAGGAAAATCAGGTGCTTGGGCACCTTGTACCCGGCGAGCCTTTCCCTGAGGAAGGCCTTAAGTTCCTCCTCCCCTAGGGGGGTCCGGAGGGCGAGGAAGGCTGCCCCCACCTCCCCCCACCGGGGGTCCGGGACCCCCACCACCGCCGCCTCCTTCACCGCCGGGTGGTCGTAGAGGACCCGTTCCACCTCCACCGGGTAGACGTTCTCCCCCCCGGAGATGAACATCTCCTTTCTCCGCCCCACGATGTAGTACCGCCCCTCCGCATCCCGGTAGGCCAGGTCCCCGGTCCTAAGCCAAAGCCGCTCCCCGTCCCAGACGAAGACCTTCTCGTTCTCTTCCGGGCGGCGGAAGTAGCCCTTCATCACCACGTTCCCCGAGAGCCAAAGCTCCCCGGCCTCGCCCACGCCCGCTTCCTTCCCGTCCTCCCGCACCAGCCGGGCCCAGAGGTGGGGCATGGGCCGGCCCACGCTTTCCGGGTAGGCCTCGGCCTCCTCCAGCTCAAAGGCGAAGCAGTTCACGCCGCACTCCGTGAGGCCGTACCCCTGCTTGAAGCGCACCCCCCGCTTCCGGAAGGCCTCCCGCACGGGGGCGGGGCAGGGGGCGCCGCCGGAGATGGCGAAGCGCACGAAGGAGAAATCGGCTTCCGGGAAGCCCGGGGTTTCCGCAAGCATCTGGAACATGGTGGGCACCAGGAAAAGGACCGTGGGCCGGTGCGCCTTCACCAGTTCCAGGTACTCCTCGGGGCGGAAGCGCTCCTCCACCACCACCTGCCCCCCCAGGTAGAGGAGGGGGGTGGCCAGGGCGTTGAGGGCGGCGTGGAACATGGGGGTGGCGAGGATGTACCGGTCCTCCCGGGTAAGCCCCCAGGCGAAGGCGGTCTCCAGGGCGTTCACCAAAAGCTGGCGGTAGGGGAGGAGGGCCCCCTTGGGTAGCCCCGTGGTCCCTCCGGTAAAGAGGAGGAGGGCGGGGTCCTCGAGGCCCACCGCCAGGGCCTCTTCCGCCTCCTCGGCCTCCAAGAGGGCCTCCAGGGGGAGGGCCTTGGGGTCCAGGGCCTGGGCCACCTCCTGGAACCCCTCCCCGAAGAAGAGCACCTTGGGCTCGGTGTAGGCGTGGAGGGCCTTGAGCTCGGAAAGGCTTAGGCGGTGGTTGAAGGGGGTGAGGATGTGGCCGAGGAGGGGCCCGGCAAAGAGGAGGTCCAAGTAGGCGGGGTGGTTCCAGGCGAGGAGGCCCACCCGGTCCCCCGTGGCGACCCCGAGGGCCCTTAAGCTCCCCGCCGCCTTCCTGGCCCTGCGGTAGAGCTCCCCGTAGGTGAGCCAGGCGCCGCGGAACCAGAGGGCGGGCCTGTCGGGGTGGTAGGCGGCGAGGCGGCCAAGCCAGTTGGGGTTAAGCATCAAGCCCTCCTTCCAGGCGGAGCACCGCAGCCCCGTAGAAGTACCCCACCCCCGCCGCCGCCAGGGCCACGAGGCTCCCCTCCTTGAGAAGCCCCTTCTCCCAGGCGAGCCGCAGGGAGAGGAGGGGGTCCAGCTGTCCCAGGTGGCCGAAGCGCTCCAGGTAGATGGACCGCCCCTCGGAAAGGCCGAGCCCCGCGAGCACCGCCCGGTGGGCGGAGCGCTTCATGTGAAGGAGGGCGAGGTAGTCCAGGTCGGCCTCCGTGTACCCTGCCTCCTCCAGGGCCTCCCGGATTACTCCGAGGAAGCTGGGAATGGAGGTGGCGTCCAGCCTCCGCTTCATCCCCTCGGGATCCTCCACCCTTAGGCGGTACTGGGAGAGGTTTTCCGGAGTGAGGGGAGCCCGGGTCCCCCCCACGGGGACCTTGACCGAAAGGGCCAGCCCGGGGTCCATGCGGTGGGCGAGGCCCAAGAGCTTAAGCCCCGGCCCTTCCCGGGTAAGGACCGCTGCGGCCCCTCCTGCGGCCAGATCGTAGAGGAAGCGGGTATGGGGGTCTTGGTAGTCCACGAGGTCGCCGTTGCGGTAGCCCCCCGCCACCAGGACTGCCCCCACCTCCTTGCGGGTGGCGAAGAGGCCCCGGGCCACCTCCAGGGCCCCTATGAGGGAGGCGCACTTCTGGTTTAGATCCAGCCCCTTGGCCCGGGAGGCCCCCACCTTTAGGGCAAGGTAGGGGGCAGTGGCCCAGACGGGGTAGTCCTTGTACTCCTCCACGATGGAGACCACCCAGTCCACCGCCTCCCCGGGTAGCCCCGCCTTCGCCAGGGCCTCCTTCGCGGCCCAGGCGGCCATCTCCGCCGGGTGGTCTTCGGGGCCGGGGGTGGGCTTTTCCAGGAGGCCGAGCTTTTCCCGCACCACCTCCGGCGGCAGACCCGAACGCCGGGCAATCTCATCCGCGTCCATGCGCCCTTTGGGCAGGTAGACCCCAAGGCTTCTCAGGTACATCCACCCTCAAGGTAGGGGAAGGGCGTTACACGAACGTTACAGGGTGGGAAGGCCCCATAATGGGGGGGATGCCCTACCCCGTTCCCCCCTCGAGGCTCCTTCCCCCCCGCACCGCCAGGGAGGTGCGAAGGGTCCGCCCCTTGCGCCTCTTGGAAGAGGCCTTCCGCAAAAGCCCCGGGGTGGCCCTGGCCGCGGGGGCGGGGTACGGGAAGACGAGCCTGGCGGCGGAGGTGGAGGGGGTCTACCTGTCCCTGGACGAGGAGGCCAAGGACCCGGTGGTCTTCCTCTGGCACCTCGTGGCCGCCTACCGGGGCCGGGCGGAGCTTGCCGCCGTGGGGGCTTTGCTGGAGGCGGGGGCCTGGCCCAAGGCCCTGGAAACCCTCCTCCAGGCCCTGGAGGCCTTGGGCCCCCATTACCTGGTCCTGGACGAGGCCCACCGGGCGGAAAGCCCCGGGGTCCTTAGGGCCCTCCAGGGGCTTTTGCGCCTTCCCGGGCTTAGGCTTTTGGTCCTCTCCCGGAAGGCGGCCCCCTTCGCTTTCCTCACGGTCCTTTCCGAGCAGGAGCTCGCCTTTGACCCCGAGGAGGCCTGCCAGCTGGCCAAGGCCCTGGCCCCGGAGCTTCCCGCCTTTGAGGTGGAAAGGGCCTTAAGCCTCGTGCGGGGCTGGCCCTTGGGGCTAAGGCTCGTGCTCCTTTCCATGCGGAGGGGCCTTAGGCCCGAGCTCGCCCTGGAGAGCGCCCAAGGGCTTACCGCCTACCTGGCCCAAACCCTGCCCAAGGAGGTCCTGGAGGAGGCCAGCCGCTTGGCCCTTTGGGGAGAGGTGCCGGAGGCGCAAGGGGCCTTCCTTCTCCCCTTCGCCGAGGACCTCCTCCTGGAAAGGCGGGAGGGGCGGCTTTGCTTCCATCCCCTGGTGCGGAGCGCCCTCAAGGCCCTCCTCTCCGAGGCCGAGGCCCGCGCCCTCCTGGCCCGGGCGGCGGAGGAGGCCTTGGGGCGGGGGAAAGGGGTGCGGGCGGCGGAGTTCCTCCTGGAGGCGGGCAGGCTGGGCCACGCCGCCGACCTCCTCCTGAAGGAGGGGGAGGCTTGGCTCCAAAAGGGCCTCACCTACACCGCCCTTAGGCTCCTCGCCCGCCTGCCTGAGGAGGTGCGCCGGGGGCGGAAGGGGCTTTTCCTCCTGGAGGCCGAGGCCCTGCGCCAGGCGGGCCGCTACCCGGAGGCGGAGGCCGCCTACCGCCGGGCCCTGGAGGCAGGGGAGGAGCGGGCTTATCTGGGCCTGGTGCGGCTTTTTTTGGATACCGTGGAGCCCGCCCGGGCGAGGCCCTATTTGGAGGAGGCCCTAAGGCGCTTTCCCGAGGAGGCCCGGGGCCTCCTTGCGGAAAACCTTCTGAACGAGGGCCGGACGGAGGAGGCCTTGGCCTTGGGGTTCTTTGGCCCCCGGCTCCTCCTGCGCCAGGGCCGGCCCCAGGAGGCTTTGGCCCTCCTGCGGGAGGCCCAGGACCCGGGGCTCTATCGGCCGCCCCAGAACCACCGGGAGGGAAGCCTCCTTAGGGCCCTTCTAGAGTGCGTGGCGGGGGATGCCGAGGAGGGGTTGCGCTGGGCCGAGCGGGGAAGGTGGGAGGCGGAGGTCCTGGGAAGCCCCTTCGGGGTGAGCCTGGCGGAGGCCCGGCGGGGGCATGCCCTTTTGGCCCTGGGCCGCCTGGAGGAGGCGGAGGCTGCCTATCGGTCGGCCCTCGCCCTGAGCGAAGGGGGGCCCGCCCGGCTGAGGGTGGAGGCCCTGGGGGGGCTTGCCGCCTTGGGGGACGAGGGGGCTTACCGGGAGATGGTCCGGCTATCCCGGGCCTCGGGGGACCTTTGGGTGGAGGGGTTCCTCACCCTGGTGGTGGCCCTGGCCTGGCTGCGCCGGGGGGTGGACTTTCCCCTCCCGCCTCTCCTCGTCCCCGACCCCTTCCTTAAGGCCCTGGCCCAGGCCTACCCCTTCCGGGACGGGTGGGAGGCCCTTTTGGAGCGCTACCCCTTCTTGGCGGGCAAGACCCTCTTCGTCCCGCCCCTTTCCCGGGTGCGCCGGGCCCTTTGGCGGCTGGACCGGCTTCCCGTGGCCTACCACCCGGGGGTCCGGGTGGAGATCCGCGCCCTGGGAGGGTTTGAGGTCCGGGTGGACGGGAGGCCGGTGCGCTTCCGGAGGGAGAAGGCAAGGCTCCTCCTCGCCCTCCTCACCCTCCGCTCCTGGGCCAAGGAGGACCTCCTGGAGGCCTTGGGGGGTTCCCCGGGGGAGTTCCGGGTCCTTTGGTGGGAGGTGGTGAACGCCCTGGAGCCGGGGCGCCCCAAGGGGGTCCCGCCCTACTTCCTCCGGACCCGGCCCTACGGCCTGAACCTCGAGGCCCCGGAGCTCTACTTGGACCTCCGGGATCCCGAGGCCCCGCCCGCCTGCCCCTACCAGGGCCTGGACCACCCCCTTTTGGACGAGGAGGCCCGGGCCTACCTCGAGGCGCGAAAGCGCCGCCTTCTCCAAAGCCCCCGGCCCAAGGACTGGCTCGCCGCCCTCCGGCTGGACCCCTTGGACGAGGAGGCTTGGGGGAGGCTCAAGGGGACCCCTTGGGCCGGCGAAGGGGCGGGGCTTCGGGAGCGGGCCTTGCGGGAGCTTGGGCTGGGGGAGAAGGGGTTTTCCTAAACCCCGTGAATTCTCTGCCCAAAGGGCCCGCGCCCTCCCCTTCTGCCGGAAAGGGGCGAGGGCAGCAGAGGCGCCCTCGGCCGGGGGGTTTGGGAGAGGCCTACCCCAGCCTTCTTTCGGGGCTCGAGGCTTAGGGCTACCACGCCCGCACGCCCTTCCGGAGGGCGTAGAGGTAGACGAGGGCCGCCGCGTCCCAGGCCTGGGGGCGGCAGGCCACGGGGTAGGGCACGGGGGGAAGGCCTTCCTCCCGGGGAAAGCCCCCCACGAGCTCGGGGAGGCGGAGGTCTGGCTGGGAGAGGGCGAGTTCCAGGAGGGCCTGGGCCACCCGCTCCCCTTCCTCGCGCAGGCCGTAGCGGAAGAGGCCCCCCGCGAAGAGGGCGTTGTCGTGGGGCCAGACGGAGCCGTTGTGGTAGGAGAGGGGGTTGTAGCGGGCCTCCCGGGCTCCCAGGGTGCGGACCCCCCAGCCCGACCAAAGCTCCTCGGAGAGGAGGGTGCGGGCCAGGTCCTGGGCCCGCTCTTCGGGCACCGCCCCCGCCCAGAGGAGGTGCCCGGCGTCCGAGGCCTTCACCCTAAGGGGCTCCTTGTTGCGGTCCAGGGCCAGGGCATAGGTCCTGAGCTCCTCCAGCCAGAAGCGCTCCTGGATGAGGGCGAAAAGGGCCTGCGCCCGCCTTTCCTCTTCTTGCGCCTTCCCCTCTTCCCCGAGGGCCCGGTAGAACTCCCGGGCGGCCAGGTGGGCGGCGTAGGCGTACCCCTGGACCTCGCTCACCGCAAGGGGGGGTTCGGCCAGGCGGCCGTCCTTGTGGCTCATGGAGTCGTGGGAGTCCTTCCAGGACTGCACGCTAAGCCCCCCGCCCGAGGGGGCGAACTCCAAGAGGCCGTCCCCGTCCAGATCGGCGGCCTCCATCCAGGCCAGAGCGGCCTCCCAGTGGGGCCTGAGCTCCCGCACCAAGGCGAGGTCCCCGGTGAGGTCCAGGTAGCGCCCGAGGAGGACCAGGAAGAGGGGGGTGGCGTCCACCGTGCCGTAGTAGCGGGCGAAGGGCACCTTGCCCAGGCGGGAGAGTTCCCCCAGGCGCACCTCGTGGAGGATCTTCCCGGGCTCCTCTTCCCGGAAGGGGTCCCGGGTCCGCCCTTGCCTTCGGGCCAGGTAGCGGAGCACCCCCCGGGCAACCTCCTTGCCCCAGGGGAGGAGCATGAAGGCGGTGAGGAGGCTGTCCCGGCCGAAGGGGGCCACGAACCAGGGGATGCCGGCCACGGGGACCGGGCCCTCGGAGGTGGCGAGGAGGAGGGCCCTGAGGTCCAGAAGGGCCTGGCGCAAGGGCTTTGCCCAGGGGCCTTCCCCCAAGGGGAAGGCCTCCAGGAAGGCCTCGTAGCTCGGAAGGGTCCCCAAGGCCCCCAGGGGGCTTTCCAGAAGGACCTCAAACCCGAGGTTCCGCACCTCCCCCGGGGCGAGGCTTAGGGCAAGCCCCTCCAGGGGCCAGGAGGGAAGGACCTCTACCCGCTGCTCCACCCCGTCCGGGGCCCGGTAGGAAAGCCCCCGGTGCGCCCTGGATGGGGACCAGCCCCGGGCCTGGAAGAGGTCCTCAAAACTTCCCTCCACCTCCAGCCTAAGCCGGACCTCCAGGGGCTTGCGGCCCAGGTTGTGGAGGGAAAGCGCCTCCCGCACCCGGCCCCGCTCCACCCGGAGGTTCCGGCGGAGGTAGAGCTCCCCGTCCGGCCCCTGGAAGCGGGCCCAGTCTTGGACCAGGCGGTCGGGCCTGGGGGTGCAGCTTTCCAGAAGGGCAAGCCCCTCGGGGAGGAGGAGGCGGTAGCGGGCGAGGAAACGGGTGTCGTGGCGGTAGAAGCCCTCCGCCCCTTCCTCGGCGAAGCCCCGTGGGTTCAGGACCAGGTAGGTGTCGTCTTCCTTGAGGGGGATCACGGCTCACTCCTTTAGGGCGCCCACGCTTACGCCCTCCACGAAGTAGCGCTGGAAAACGGCGAAGAGGACGAGGACGGGGACCATGGAGAAGAACCCCCCGGCCAGGATGAGCCCCCAGTCCCCCACCTGCCCGTAGGCGTTGCGGAAGGAGAGGAGGCCTAAGGGCAGGGTGTAGATCTCCCGCGGGCTCGTGAGGACCACGAAGGGCCAAAAGAACTCGTTCCAGGTCCCCTGGAAGGTGAGGATGGCCACGGCCCCCAAGGCGGGGGTGGACATGGGAAGGACGATGCGGAAAAGGGTCTGCCAGGGGGTGGCCCCGTCGATGAGGGCGGCCTCCTCCACCTCCCTGGGAATGGACTCAAAAAACTGCCTCATGATGAAGACCGCCCCCGCCCCCACGAGCCCCGAGAGGATGAGGCCGGTATAGGTGTTGAGGAGGGTCTCCACCCCGAAGAGCTTGGAGAGGCCGAAGATGCCGTCTTTGAGCACCAGGTAGTTGGAGATGAAGGTCACCTGGCCGGGGACCATCATGCTGAAGAGCATGAAGAGGAAGAGGGCCTGCCTCCCGGGGAAGCGGAGCCGGGCCAGGGCGTAGCCCGCCATAGAGGCGAAGACCAGGGTGGTGATCACCTTGACCGCAGCCAGGAAAAAGGAGTTCAAGGTCCAGCGCAGGAAGAGGCTCTCCCCGGTCTCCAGGCTCCTTGCCTCGCGGAAGGCGCGCACGTAGTTGTGGAAGACGTAGCCCACAAACCCCGGGACCACGTTGTCCCAACTCGCCACCCTTCCCCGGCGCTCAAAGCGGGTGGGGTCCAGGGTGGCCCCCAGGTAGAGGGCCCCGCGGGGGGCCTCCAGGTCCAGGGGAACCCGCTCCAGGAAGGGCCCTTCCCCGGGGTAGACCACCCGGAGGCGGAAGCGGTAGGCGTACCCCTCCTTTTCCCCGAGGCGGGCAGGGGCTTTTTCCACGAGCTCGGGCCCCAGGAGGCGCACGTGGTCGGCGGCGTAGGGGGTCTCAAACACGGCCCCCATCCCGGCCCCCGGCCGGCGCCGGGGTACGGCGGCCTCGAGGGGCGGCGGGGTGTCCTCCGGCCAGAAATAGGCCACCTCCAGGACCACCTCCCGCCCCGGGCGCATCCCCCCGAGCCAGGGATCCCCCGAGCCCGCCCGCCCCAGGCGCCAGGCCGCCGCCCAGTTCTTGGGGCTCACCTGGGCGAACCGGAGGGTGAAGGGCCACTCCAGGGGGTCGGGCTTAAGGCTGGCCAGGAAGCCCATGAGGAAGGGGCCCACGAAGAACACGCCGAAGGTCAGGAGGAGCCCGTAGATCCAGGCCACCCGGGCCCAGCGCCGCCTTGCGGCCTCCCTGGGGCTCATGCGGACCACCCCCTCTCGCTCACGCCGAAGCGGCGCTGGAGGAGGACGATAAGGAGGGTAAGCCCCGCCAGGAAGAGGGCCGCCGCCGAGGCCAGGCCCACCCGGGGCGTGGCCCCCGAGGGGAAGACGTTGCCGTAGACGTAGTAGGCCAGGGTGATGGTGGCCTCGAGGGGCGCCCCGCCCGAACCCCCCACGAAGAGCACCTGGTCAAAAAGCTGCAGGGTGCCGATCAAGCCCAGGGTGATCACCAGGAAGAGGACGGGCCTGAGGAGGGGCAGGGTGATCCGCGTGAACATGACCCAGGGCGTGGCCCCGTCCAAGGCCGCCGCCTCGTAAAGGGTTCGGGGGATGCCCTTAAGCCCCGCCAGGAAAAGGACCATGAGGGTGGGGATGGTGGTGTAGGTGTTCATGAGGATGATGGCCCAAAGGGGGTAGGGGATGCCCAGGAACCTGGCTGTGGTGGGAAGCCAGGGGATCTCCACCCGGACCTCCCAGGGCTCCAGGATCCCGGCCGCCCCGAGCCCCCAGGCGGCGAGCAGGGCGAGGGGCACCGAGAAGAGGGCGAGCGCCGGGTCAAAGAAGGGCACGGTAAGGCCGCGGCGCCGTTCCCAGAGCACCTGGGCCGTTTGGAAGGCGAGGAAGAGGAGGGCGAAGGCCCCAAGGTGGGGGAGATGGCCGAGGAGGAGGCTTAAGGCCTGGTTCACGAGGCCCGTGCGCTGGAAAAGCCACAGGAGAAGCAGGCTCGCCGCCGCCGTGGAAACCACCGAGGGGAGGTAATAGAGGGTCCGGAAAAAGGTAATCCCCTTAAGGGGCCGGTTCAAGGCCATGGCCACCAGGAGGGCCAGGGCCGTTTGCAGCGCCGTCACCACGAAGCTATAGGCCAGGGTGTGGCTTAGGGCGGTGAGGAATAGGGGATCGCGGAAGAGGGTTAGGTAGTTCCCAAGCCCCACGAAGCGGGGCGGGTTGAAGAGGTCGTAGTCGGTGAAGCTGAAGTAAAGGGCCCTCACGAAGGCGTAGAGGAAGAAGACCGTTAGGGTAAAGAGGAACGGCAAGAGCAGAAGGAGAGCGTAGAGGGCCTCGAGGGTGCGGGCTTTGATCCGCATGGCGGCAGGGTTCCTAAGGGGGAGGCCAGGGACCTCCCCCTTATCCGCTACTTCCGCATGAGCCGGTCCAGGGCAGCCTGGGCTTCTTTAAGGGCCTGGTCCACGCCCTTCTGGCCCGTCATTACCGCCTGAAGGGCCTCGTTGATGGGGCGCATCCAGTCGCCGCCGTAGGATAGGAACTTGAAGGGGTAGACGTACCCTCCCTGGCCCAGGGAGCCTTGGAAGACCACCCGGTTCAGCTCGGGCTCCTTCCCGGGCCGCTGGAAGTAGGGGTTGTTGGCCAGGGCCTTGCGGCTCGGGATGGCGAGCCCCCGTTCCAGAACCCACTGCTGGGCCTCCGGCGAGGTGAGGGCCTTGAGCACCTTGACCGCGGCCTCCTTGTTCTTGCTGGCGGCGTTCAGGCTCCAGGAAACGGTAAAGATGAAGTTTCCGCGCTTCTTGGTCACCGGGTCCAGGGGGAGGAAGGTGGTCCGGTAGGGAAGATTAGGGGCTTTGTCCCGGAGGAAGCCCGCGATCCAGGCCCCTTCTAGGGCCGTGGCTGCCTTCTCGCTGCCTAAGCAACCCCCGGTCCAGCCCTCGCCCAGGTCCTGGGCCACCCGGGCGGCACCCCGCTTCACCAGGCCCGTGTACCACTCAAAGGCGCGCCGGAAGTTCTGGTCCAGCACGGTGCGCCCCTTCTCGTCAAAGGGTTTCCAGCCGGTGGCGAAGGCAAAGGCGCCGAAGCGGGCAAAATCGGGCACCACGCAGAGCCCGGCCACGTCCTTCAGTTTGGCCTGGATCTGGCGGAGCTTGGCTTCAAAGGTCTCCCAGGTGTCCTGTTGGTTGGGGTAGGCTACCTTCGCCTCGTCAAAGAGGTCGGTGTTGTACTGGAGGGCCAGGGTGTTGAAGTCCTTGGGAATCCCGTAAAGCTTCCCTTTGTAGGTAAAGGCCTGGATCAGGTTGGGCAGGAACTCCGCGATCTCCCCTTTGCTGAAGTAAGGGTCCAAAGGCGCCACCCGTCCCGTGGCGAAGAGGCTTTCCGACCAGAAGACGTCCACGTAGAAGAGGTCCGGGGCCGTGCCCGCGGAGAGGGCGTTGAAGAGCCACTGGGTGTAATCGCCCTCTATAGGCTCGTAGACGACCCGAATCCCCTCCTTGTCCAGCTTGGGCTGGACCACCTCCTTAAGAAGCCCGCTGACGATAGCGATGTCAGTGCCGCCCCAACCCGAGATACGCACCTGCGTCTGGGCGGATGCGAGCCCCAAAAGGACCAGAAGGGCCAAGAAAGCTTTTTTCATCGCAACCTCCTTGCTTTCCCTCTGTAAGAGGGGCTGGTGTCTAGGGCCTGCCGCCTTCGGGTTTTTTCAGGCTCCCACCTCCCTTCTCCGGGTGGTTCCACGGACCACCAGGCGGACGGGGATGCGAAGCCCCCGGGGGGGCTTCCCGTCTCGGGCCTCGAGGAGCAGGGCCACCGCCTTCCGGGCGATGGTGGGAATGTCCTGGCGCACCGTGGTCAGCCGCTCCCCGAACTCCGGCAGGTCGTCGTACCCCACCAGGCTGACCTCCTCGGGTACCCCCACGCCCAGGTCCTCCAGCGCCGCCCATGCCCCCAAGGCCATCTCGTCGGAGGCAGCGAAGAGGGCGGTGAAGCGGAGGCTCCGCTCCCAGGCCTTGCGGACCATGCGGTAGGCGGTTAGAGGGTCAAAGGCCCCGTCAAGGACCAGCTCCTCGCGGAAGGGGATTCCCGCTTCCCTCAGGGCCTTCCGGTACCCGAGGAGGCGCTCCCGGCCCGCCTGGTGCTCGGGGTAGCCGGTGAGGTGGGCGATCGTCCGGTGCCCCAGGTCCAGGAGGTGCCGGGTGGCCAGATACCCCCCTTCCACGTCCTCGGGGGCCACCCAGGGGATCACTTCCCCAACCCCCACCAGGACGAAGGGCACACCCTTCTGGGAGAGGACTTCCACCCGGGGGTCCTTCTCGTGGGCCCCAAGGAGGATGTAGCCCAGGGCTTCCTGACGGGGTTTGCCCGTGGGGTCCACCTCCACCTCCGCCACCCGGAGCCCCTCGCGCCACAGGGCTTCCGAGAGGGCTTCCAGAAGCAGGGTGAAATAGGGCGTGTACCGCCGCACCCCGGGGGCGAAGAGGATGCCCACCGCGGTGGCCATCCCCACCATCTCCCGGGCGGCGGCGCTGGGGATAAAGCCCCACTCGCGGGCTAGGGCCAGGATGCGCTCCCTCGTGGCCCGGCTCACCCCGGGGCGGCCGTTCAGGGCCCGGCTTACCGTGGCCACGGAGACCCGGGCGGCTTCGGCGAGGTCGCGGATGGTCAGAGGCTTCTCCGAAGGCATCGTAAACGTTTACGTCAACGTAAACGCCATCCGGAAGGCCTGTCAAGATGGGGGTCTGGGCGGAGGGGCTCAGCGGATGGGCACCCGGTCCACGAACTGGTTGGTGTAGGTGCGCTTGAGGTCAATCCGGGCCCGCTTTACCCGCTCGTCAAAGGCGGAGAGCACCGTGAGGGGCCTTAGAGGGGCGGTGTCGCTGAAGCGGCCCGTGGGGGAGAAGGATTCCAGGGAGTTCTTCAGGACCTTGAGGTAGAGGTCCTTGTCCCCAAGGAAGTACTCCTCGGGGAGGATGGCGGCGATCTCCTCGGGCCTCTTCCCCTGCATCCAGCGCAGGCCCCGCACCATGGCGTTCGCCAGCTTTTGGGCGGTGTCGGGGTTTTTCTCCAGCCAGGCCCGGGTGGTGTAGAGGACGGCCGCCGGGTACTCGCCCCCTAGGACCTCCCGGGTGCCCTTGGTGGTGCGGGTGTCGGCGAGAACCTTAATGAGGCCCCGCTCTTCCAGGAGGGTGATGGCGGGCTCCACGTTGGAGATGGCGTCCACCTGCTTGTTCTGCACCGCCGCCACCGCCTGGGCCCCCACGGAGACCCCGATCACGGAGACGTCCGTGGGCTTGAGGCCCGCCTTCACCAGGAGGTAGTTGAGAAAGAAGTGGGTGGAGCTTCCCGGGGCGGTGATCCCCACCCTTTTCCCCTTCAGGTCGGCGATGGTCCGCACCTGGTCGGCCAGGTCCGACCGCACCCCCAGGACGATGGCCGGGTAGCGCCCCACCTCCACGAAGGCCACGATGTCCCGGCCCTGGGCCTGCATCTGGATGGTGTGGTCGTAGTAGCCCATGACCACCTCCACGCTTCCCCCCACCAGGGCCTGGAGGGCGCGGGAACCTGCCTGGAGGTCCTGGATCACCACGTCTAAGCCCTCCTCCTTGAAGTAGCCGAGCCTTTCCACCACGGTGAGGGGCAGGTAGACCACCGCGGTCTTGCCCCCCACGCCCAGGACCACCCGCTTCTGCGCAAAGCTGAAGGCCAAAAGCACCGCAAGCGCCAAAACCCAGATCCGCTTCACGCCGAACCTCCTTCCCGCTCCTTGGACCGCCACACCAAGAGCCTCCTTTCCACCGTGCCCACCAGGGCGTCCAGCGCTAGGACGAAGGCCATGAGGACCACCATCCCGGCGAAGACCCCCGTGGTGTCAAAGACCCCTTCCGCCTGGGCGATGAGGTAGCCGAGCCCGGCGGCGCTTCCCAGGTACTCCCCCACCACCGCCCCGATGACGGCGAAGCCGATAGAGGTCCTTAAGGAGCTGAAGATCCAGCTCGCCGCCGCCGGCAGGTAGACGTGGCGGAGGAGGTGGGAGGGCTTGGCCCCGAGAAGCCTGGCGTTTTGCAGGACGAGGGGGCTCACCTCCTTCACCCCCTGGTAGGTGTTGAAGAAGGCCACGAAGAAGACCAGGGTGACCCCCAGGGCCACCTTGGAGAGGACCCCGAGGCCGAACCAGAGGGTGAAGATGGGGGCGAGGACCACCCGGGGGATGGCGTTCAGGGCCTTGACGTAGGGGTCCAGCACGGCGGCCACGGCGGGGGCGAGGGCGAGCCAGAGCCCGAAGACCACCCCGAGGAGGGTGCCCAGGGCGAAGGCCAGCAGCATCTCCACCGTGGTGATGTAGAGGTGGGGGTAGACCTCCCCCGTGGCGAACCAGCGCCAGACCCTTTGGGCGATGGCCGAGGGGAGGGAGAAGAAGAAGGGGTCAATGCGGCCCGTCCTCGAGGCCCACTCCCAGAGGAGGAGGAAGCCCAAAAGGAGTCCGGCCTGCCAGAGCCTTACCCTAAGCCCCCGCATGGGCCCTCAGCACCTCCCCTCTCAAAAGCTCCCAGATCTCCCGGTGGAGCCGGAGGAACTCCGGGGTGAGCCGGATCTCCGCCACGTCCCTGGGCCGCGGCAAGGGGATGGGGAAGTCCCCGATGGGCCGTGAGCGGGGTCCCGCCGACATCACCACCACCCGGTCCGAGAGGGCGATGGCCTCCTCCAGGTCGTGGGTCACGAAGAGCACCGTCTTCCGGTCCTCCTGCCAGAGCCTTAGGAGCTCGTTTTCCATAAGCTGCCTCGTCTGGATGTCCAGGGCGGAGAAGGGCTCGTCCATGAGGAGGAGCTTGGGGCCGGCGATGAGCACCTGGGCCAGGCCCACCCGCTTGCGCATCCCTCCCGAGAGCTGGTGGGGGTAGTGGCGGAGGAAACGCCCAAGCCCCACCTTCTCCAGCCAAACCCGGGCCCGTTCCCGGGCCTCCCCCCAGGGCACCCCCCGGAAGACCAGGGGCAGGGCCACGTTGTCCAGGGCGGTCTTCCAGGGAAGGATGGCGTCCTGCTGGAAAAGGTAGCCCGCCACAGGGTTGAGGCCCTTGAGAGGTCTTCCCTCCAGGAGGACCTCCCCTCGGCTGGGGGCAAGGAGCCCGGCGGCCACGTTGAGGAGGGTGCTTTTGCCGCAGCCCGTGGGCCCCACCAGGCTCACGAACGCCCCTGGGGCAAGGGCCAGGCTCACCCCCTCCACGGCCACGTAGTCTCCGAAGGCCACGGTCACCTGGCGGAACTCTAGGAAGCTTGCCATCACCTGATCGCCACCGCCCGCACCGGTCCCCCCGAGGCCTCCTTGTGCTTGGCCCCCCCCACGAAGATCAGAGCCCCAAAGGGGGGCACCTGGGCCAGGTTGGCCAGGTTTTCCAGTCCATATTTGCCCGCCCCCAGGAGGGCGACGTGGGCCCGGAAGTCCTTGGAGGGGCCGAAGTCCAGGGAAAGGGTGTCCACCCCCACGATCTCCCGCTCCCGCACCAAAAACTCCGCCGCCTCGGGGGAGAAGCCGGGGAAGTTGCCGTAATAGCCGTTCTGCCGCACGGTGACCAGGGTGGTGATGCGCATGGGCTCGGCCCCGGGGAAGAGGGGGATCTCGGGGGAGAGGACATGGGGGAGGTTCACCACCTTGGAAAAGGCCTTGCCGGGGACCTCCGCCTGGGCCAGGGCCCGGCCCGCCAGAAGCCCCAGCCCCGCTCCGAGAAGGGCCCTACGGGAAACGGATTGGGCCACGCTTTCCATAACCCAAGGGGCGCACATGGCTTGCCTCCTTTGCCGCCAAGGCTACCACGCCCCCCGCGTGCCCGGCAAGGGCTTGCGAAAGACGGCTTGGGCCCTTAGCCTGGCTTTACAAGCCAAGGGGGTGACGGATGCTGAGGCGAAGCGTGGCGGTATGGCTGTTGCTGGGACTGGCCCTGGCCCAGAAGCCCCAGATCGTTATCGGCACCGGCGGGGTGGGCGGGGTGTACTTCTACTACGGCACCGCGGTGGCGGAGATCCTGAACCGGTCCGGGGCGGTCCAGGCCCAGGCCATGCAGTCAGGGGGGTCCATAGAGAACCTCATGCTCCTTCGCGACCGCACGGACCCGGCCCGGGGCCTCTACTACTGCGGCACGGTCTTGCCCGATGCCGCTCTTATGGCCTTCCAGGGGGAGGAGCGCTTCCAGGGGAAGCCTGCCCCGGTGCGGATCCTCTTCACCATGTACCCCAACTACTTCCACGTGGTGACCGCCGAGGGAAGCGGGATCCGGGTGCTCCAGGACCTTAAGGGGAAGCGGGTCTCCACCGAGGTGCCCGGGGGGATCATCGAGTACGAAGCCCGGATCCTCATGTCCGCCGCCATCCCCGGCTTTGACCCCAAGGTCCACTTCGGGAAGTGGGAGCGGGTGCGGGCGGCGGAGAGCGCTTCCCTATTGGCGGAGGGCAACCTGGACGCCTTCTTCTGGTCGGGGGGCCTCCCCACGGGGAGCATCGTGGAGCTGGCGGGGAGCTTGGCCCGCAAGGGAAAGCGCCTCTTCCTGGTGCCCCTTCCCCCCCAGAGCACCCCGGTGCAGGTCTTGCAACGGCGCTTCCCCGGGGTGGTGGACACCGGGGTGATCCCCAAGGGGGTCTATAACACCCGCTACGACACCCCCACCCTCACCTTCTGGAACGTCTTCGTCTGCCCGGCGAGCCTCCCTGAGGAGGTGGCCTACGCCGTAGTGAAGGCGGTGATGGAAAACCTTCCCGCCCTCCAGGCCGCCGTGGCCCCGGCCCGGGAGACCACCCTGGAAAACGCTGTGCGCTCCCGGGGTGGGAAGGTCCCCTACCACGAGGGGGCGGTGCGCTACTTCCGGGAGAAGGGGGTTTGGCGCTAGCCCGAACGGTAGGCCTCCCAGAGGGCCTCCATGGTGGAGAGGCGGGTTTGGGGGAGGGGGTTGTAGGGGGTGAGGTTGTGGACCCGGAGGAGGGGAGGCTCCCCCAGGTCCAGGACGGAGAGGCCGCAAGGGTGGACCTCCAGGGGGAGGAAGCCCCGTTGCCCGGTGAGGGCGTAGGTGAGGATGGCCCGGATCACCCCGCCGTGGGCCACCAGGAGGAGGGTGTCCCAGGGCCTTTGCAGGAGGCGCTGGTAGGCGGAAAGGACACGGTCTAAGAAGGCGTCGTAGCGCTCCCCGCCCAGGAAGCGGGCCTCGAGGCTAGGGGGCTGGAAGGCTTCCCGGAAGGCCCGCTCGGGGTCTTCCAGGTCCTTAAGCCTTCCCGGGCGGATCTCCCGGAACTCGGGCCAGGCCTCCACCGGCACCGCCCTGGACCCCAGGACCAGGGCCAGGGTCTCTTCCGTCCGGGGAAGGCCGGTGTGGACCGCTAGGTCCAGGGGAACCCCCTCCAGAAGGGCCCGCACCGCCAGGGCCTGGGCCCTGCCCCTTTCCGTGAGCCCCACCCCCTCCGGGGGCACGGGCCTGCCCTGGGGGAAGTAGTCCACCTCGCCGTGGCGCAGGAGGAGAAGGCGCCTCCTCATGGGTAGCGTTCCAGGTACTTGGGGCTAGCCACCCTTAGCTTCCGCGCCACGTGGGCCTTGAGGAAGGCCTGGGTGCCCTCGGGGGGATGGCCCTCCCGAATCCTTTGGGCAAGCTCCCCGAGGAGCACTTCCGCCTCCCCCTGCTTCCCCAAGAGGGCGGTCAGCTCCTTGGCCTCCTCCGCCCTCAAGGCCTCCCCCAGGGCCAGCTCCCGCCGGGCGATCCCTAAGGCGTTCAGGGCCACCAGGATCTGGAAGCGGAGCCTGGGGTCGGAGAGGCTAGGGAGGATCTCCCGCTCCAAAAACTCCCCCACGGCCTCCAGGAGTTCGTCTAGGGTGGGCCTATCCATGGCGCTCCAAGAGGTACAGGATCTCGTACTCCATCTCCGCCGCAAGCCTGCCCAGCACCGCAAGCTCCACGCTCCTTTCCTCCCCCCTTAGGTGCCTCCGGGCCTGCTTCAAGGCCCCGAGGCCCCAGCGCACGTTTCCCAGGACCTCCCACCAGAAAAGCTCCTCCTCGGCGATGTCCAGGCCCCTTAGGGCGTTGTAGCGTTCCAGGAAGGGCCCCACCTCCCCCACGCCCCCCAGGTGCTTGGCGTCCTCCCCAAACCGCCAGGCCCGCACCAAGGGCCAGGCCAGGTCCTCCCGGGGGTCGCCTAGGTGGGCGAACTCCCAGTCCAAGACGGCCACCAGGCCCTCCTCGTCCACGAGGAGGTTGCCGATGCGGAAATCCCCGTGCACCAGGACCCCAGGGCGCTCCCGGGGAGGGTGGTCCTGGAGCCAGCGCAGGCCCCATTCCAGGGCGGGGTGGGGCTCCCCCAGGGCGCCCAGGTCCCGGTAGGCCTCCCGTAGGGCGGCCTGCCAGGGCGGGGCTTCCTTGGGGGTGAGGAAGGGGACCTCCTCCGGGGGCAGGGCGTGGATCTTGGCCAATTCCTCGGCCATGGCCTGGGGAAGCCTTTCCCGGGCCCTTTGGTACTCGGGGCGCCGGACCACCCGGGCCCCGATGGCTTCCCCCCTTAGGCGGCGCATGAGGAAGGCCTCCCGGCCCTCGAGGTCGGGAAAGTACCCGATGGGCTCGGGGACCTTCACCCCGTGGGCGTAGGCCACCTGGAGGAGGCGGAACTCGTGCTCTAGGGGCAGGGTCCCGCTGTAGATCACCCCGCCCCCCGCCCGGCGCAGGAAGAGGGCGTGGAGGGTGTCCCCCGCCCGGTAGTCCACCGCCCAGGCCTCCTTGGAGGCCCCTCCGGGCAGGCGCTTGAGGGCTAAAAGCTCCCCCGGCCCGAAGATCTCCCTCAAGGCCTCGGCCAGCGCCTCCCTCATGGCCTAAGCCCCTTGAAGAGGGCCCGCTTGCCCACGGAGGCCCGGTGGACCTCGCTGGGCCCGTCGTA
The DNA here is from genome assembly GCF_014647535.1 of Thermus composti. Taxonomy (GTDB): domain Bacteria; phylum Deinococcota; class Deinococci; order Deinococcales; family Thermaceae; genus Thermus; species Thermus composti. The sequence continues at coordinate 26,021 of NZ_BMPJ01000020.1, forward strand.
GATCCGGAAGGGGCGCACCTCCCGGTAGAAGATGGAAAGGGGGATGTCCTCGCTGATCCCTAGGGCCCCGGTGATCTGGACCGCCCGGTCCACCGCCCGGTTCACCGCCTCGGAGACGAAGATCTTGGCCATGGAGGCCTCGTGCCGGATCCGCTCCCCCCGGTCCAGCTTCCAGGCGGCGTGCCAGACCATGAGCCGGGCGGCGTGGAGCTCCATGTGGCTGTCGGCGATCATGAACTGGACCCCTTGGTGCTCGGCCAGCCTCTTGCCGAAGGACTCCCGCTTTAGGGCGTACGCCTGGGCGAGCTCGGTGGCCCTAACCCCCACGCCCAGCCAGCGCATGCAGTGGGTGAGCCGAGCGGGGTCTAGGCGAAGCTCGGCGTAAAGAAACCCCTTGCCCACCTCGCCCAAAACCGCCTCCTCCCCCACCTCGCACTCCAGGACCAGCTCCCCGTGCCCCCCCACCGACCAGTGGTCCATGGTGGGGATGGTGCGCACCAGCCTTAGGCCGGGGGTTTCCCGGTCCACCAGGAAGAGGGTAGGCCCCTCCTCCGTCCGGGCCAGGACGATGAAAAAGGCCGCCCCCTCGGCCCCGGTGGTGAACCACTTCCTTCCCCTAAGGACAAAGCCCCGGCCCTTCCGCTCGGCGGTGGTCTTGAGGAGGTTCGGGTCCGCCCCGGCCCCCATGGGCTCGGTCATGGCGAAGCCGCTCCGAACCTCCCCGGCGGCCAAGGGAAGGAGGTACTTCCGCTTCTGGGCCTCGTTGGCCACCTTGTGGAGGAGGTGCATGTTGCCCTCGTCGGGGGCGGCGGCGTTTAGGGCCCTGGGGCCTAAGAGGCTCCGGCCCGCCTCCTCCAGGACCACGGCGAGGGCCGTCCAGGAAAGCCCGAGCCCTCCAAGCTCCTTGGGCATGTGGGGCAGGAAGAGGCCCCGCCTTTTGGCCTCGGCCTGGAGCTCTTGGGTGATGGCCTCCAGGCGGTCCAGGTGCCTCGCCGCCTCGGCCTCCCTGGGGATCACCGCCTCCTCGAGGAAGGCCCGCACCCTTTCCCTAAGCGCCTCCGTTTCCCGGTCCAGGCTGAAGTCCATCTTCTGCCTCCTTGGGGGCGAAGTGCTTGGTCAAGAAGCGGTGGAAACGGCGGATCATTCGCTCCTGCCGCTCGATGCTGGCCAGCACCTCCCCCGTCTTAGCCCACATGGCCAGAAGCTCCTCGTCGGAGAGGGGGATCTCCTCCCGGCGCCACCCCTCCCGGTAGGTGCCGTCGGGGTGGAAGATGGCCTTCTTTAAGGCCATGATCTTGCCGATCTCCTCCAGGGTGAAGCCCAGCTGGTTGAGGTCCTGGATATCCTGGATGAGGTATAGGGCGAACTCCGTGTAGAGCTTGCGGCCCCCCTGGGTGAGGGCCCCGGGCTCCAGAAGGCCGAGCTTGGCGTAGTGCTGGAGAATCCGCCGGGAAACCCCGCTTTTCCGGGCGAGGTCGCTCAGGGTGTAGAGGGAAGGCAGGGTGGGGGCCATGCCCTAAGGATAGCACAGGGGTGAGCGGTTGAGGACATGGATGTCCACGCTTGACATGGAGTGTCCACTTCCCCTATAGTGGCCCTAAAGCCCAGGGGGCAAAGATGCAGGCCTATTGGGACGAGGTGGAAACCCTGCCGCGGAAGGCCCTGGAGGCGTTGCAGCTGAAGCGCCTCCGGGCCCAGGTGGAAAGGCTCTACGAGCAGAGCCCCTTTTTCCGGGAGAAGTGGGCCGGGGTGGACCTAAGGATCCGCCACCTGGAGGACCTTGCCCGCTTCCCCGTGGTGACCAAGGCCGAGCTCCGGGAGGAGCAGCGCCTGCACCCGCCCTTGGGGCGCTACGTCCTGGCCCCTAGGGAGGCGTGGCGGGAGTACCACCCTTCCAGCGGCACCACCGGGCTTCCCGTGGGCACGGTCTGGAGCGAGAAAGACGTGGAGAACATCGCCCAGGTGACGGCCCGGACCCTCTTCGCCTACGGCCTCCGTCCCGGGGATACGCTTCTAAACGGTTTCAGCTACGGCCTCTGGGTGGCCGGGATGGCCGTGCACCACGCTGCCCGCCTTCTGGGCCTCTTCGTCTTGCCCGTGGGGGCGGGCCAGACGGAGCGCCACCTAGAGCTCATGCAGCGCTTCCGGCCCAAGGCCCTTACCGCCACCCCTTCCTTTGGCCTCTACCTGGCCGAGGTCCTTAAGGAGAAGGGTCTGGAAAGCCCCTTGTCCATCGGGGCCTTCGGGGGCGAGGCGGGGACCGAAAACCCCGCCACCCGGCGCCGCCTGGAGGAGGCTTTGGGCATCCGGGCCTACGACTACTACGGTCTTGCGGAGATGGGACCCACCTTCGCCGGGGAGTGCGAGGCCCAGGCCGGGCTTCACTTCGCCGAGGACCACTACCTGGTGGAGGTGGTGGACCCCGAGACCAAGGAGCCCTTACCTGAAGGGGAGGTGGGGGTTCTGGTCCTCACCCACCTGACCCGGGAGGCCACCCCCCTGGTGCGCTACTACACCGGGGACCTGGCCCGCCTCACCAAGGAGCCTTGCGTCTGCGGCCGGACCCATGTGCGGGCTGTGGGGGGCATTCTGGGGCGGGCGGACGACCTGGTGGTCTACCGGGGGGCCAAGTTCTATCCCACCCAGGTGGAGGAGGTGGTGCGCCGTTTCCCCGAGCTTTCCAGCGAGTACCGGATTGAGGTCCTCGAGGAGAACGGAGTGGTTCGGGAGGTGACCGTGGTGGCCGAGCTGGCCCGGCCCGGCGTGGCTACGGAGGGCTTGGTGGCCTCCCTGCGCCGGGGGTTGAAGGAGGCCCTGGGGGTGACCCCTGAGGTTCGCCTAGAGCCTCCTGGGACCTTGGAACGGACCGCCTTCAAGGCCAAGCGGGTGGTGCGGCATGCCCGGGCTTGAAGGGCTTCCCGTTTTGGTCATCGGGGCCACCCGGGGCATCGGCTTAGCGGTGGCGCAGGAACTCCTCCGCCGGGGAGCCCGCGTGGGCATCACGGGCCGGGACCCCGACCGGGTGCGGTCCCTGGCCGGGACTTTGGGCGTATGGGGTGAGGCTTTGGACGTGCGCGACCGGGAGGCAGTCCCCCAGGTCGTGGGGCGATTCCAGGAAGAGGTGGGGCTTTACGGGCTTGTCTACAACGCGGGGGTCAGCCCGGTCTTTACCCGGGCCGAGCGGATCGGTCTAGAGGTATGGGACGAGGTCTTGGAGGTGAACCTCACGGGAGCCTTCTTGGCTGCCAAGGCTTTTGCGGGGCTTCTTGAAGGGCAAGGCAGTTTGGTGTTCGTAGGTTCCATCCTCAGCCTTAGGGGCGGGGCGCGCCTAGCCGCTTACACCGCCGCTAAGGCGGGTCTTTGGGGTCTGGCCCGGGCCTTGGCTTTGGACTGGGCGGATCGGGGAATCCGGGTCAACCTGGTGGCTCCCGGATGGACGGAGACGGAGATGACCCAGGGTCTTAGGGAGCATCCCCATCTGGGACAGAAAATCCTGGGCGGGATCCCCCTGGCCCGGATGGCCCGGCCGGAGGAGGTGGCCCGGATGGTGGCCTTCCTCCTGGAGCCGGAAAATAGCTACCTGACGGGTGGCGTCTACGCCGTGGACGGCGGCGTGAGCGCAAGCTAGGAGGTGGCCTATGAGAAAGGGTTGGATCTGGTTTTTGGCCTTGGCTTTGGGCCTTGCTTGGGCTCAGGGGCAGCAGCCCATCAAGATCGGGGCCCTCTTCATCCTGAGTGGGAACTTCGCAGGCTACGGCAAGTCCGGTTCCCAAGGGGCCCAGCTGGCGGTGGAGGAGATCAACGCCCGCGGGGGGATTCTGGGCCGGCCCTTGCAGCTCATCGTGGTGGACGACCAGGGCAACCCCGAGGTAGGGGTGCGGGAGGCCCGTAGGCTCATCCTCCAGGAGAAGGTGAACTTCCTCTTCGGCGTGGACTCGAGCTCCGTCTCCCTGGCAGTAGCCCCCCTGACCGACGAGTACAAGATCCCCCTGGTGGTGACCCACGCCGCCACGCCCGCCCTCACGGAGCAGTGCCGGCCCTACGTTTTCCGCACCTCCAACAACGCCCGCATGGATGCCTGGGCAGCGGCGGCCCTGGCGGCCACGCTTCCCGTCAAGCGCTGGGCCAACATCGGGCCCGACTACGAGTTCGGTCGGGTGTCCTGGCAGGACTTCATCACCCGGCTCAAGCAGCTGCGCCCCGATGTGGAGGTGGTGAGCGAGCAGTGGCCCCGCTTCGGCTCCACGGACTACGCCAGCTTCATCACCGCCCTGATGCGGGCCAGGCCTGAAGGGGTTTTCTCCACCCTGTGGGCTGGGGACATGGTGATCTTCGCCCGCCAGGCCAAGGCCTTCGGCTTCTTCAACCAGGTGAGGTATTTCGTCAACCCTGTGGGGGCGGCCCTCGAGGTCCTGGCGCCTTTGGGCAAGGAGACCCCTGAGGGGCTTTTGGTCTCCACCCGCTACTGGTTCTTGTACCCCAATACCGAGCGCAACCGGAGCTTTGTGGAAGCTTACCGGAAGCGGTACAACGAGTACCCCAGCTACAACGCCCAGGAGGCCTACGCCGGGATCCACATGCTGGCCCTGGCCATCCAGAAGGCGCGCTCCACCCAGGCGGAGGCGGTGCGCCGGGCTTTTGAGGCGGATGGTGGCCTGGTCTACGAGGCACCCGAAGGTCGCAAGCGGATGCGCCCAGAGGACCACCAGGTCTTTGAGGGCCTGGTCTGGGGGTACACCAAGCACAGCCCCAATTACCCCTTCGCCATTCTGGACCGGATGCGGATCACCCCCGCCACGGACACGGTCTACCCCACCCAGTGCAAGCGCTAGGGCCATGGACCTGGGCTTCTACCTCCTCCAACTCCTCACCGGCCTGGCCTACGCCAGCACCCTTTTTCTCCTGGCGGTAGGCCTCTCCCTCATCTTTGGGGCTATGGGCATCGTCAACTTCGCCCATGGCTCCTTCTACATGCTGGGGGCGTACCTGCTCTACGCCTTTAGCCGGGGCCAGGCGGAGGGGTTTTGGACCGGGCTCATTCTTGTCCTGGCCGCGGCCTTGGTGATCGGAGCCCTGGTGGAGAGGCTTTTCATCCGGCCCATCTACCGAAGGCCGGAGGAGTACCAGATCCTCCTCACCTACGCCCTGCTCCTCATTCTGGAGGACCTGGTCCGGTTCCTCTTCGGGGCCGGGTACCGCTCCCTGCCCACCCCTCCGGCCTTTTCCAGCCCCCTTTTCCTCCTTGGCACCCCTTTCCCCAGCTACTACCTTTTCTTGGTGGGGCTTGCGGGCCTCTCCGCCCTTCTCCTCTGGGCCTTTCTCTACCGGACCCGGCTTGGCGCCTGGGTCCGGGCGGCCACCCAGGACCGAGAGATGCTGGAAGCCTTGGGGATTAACGTGCCCTTGCTCTACACCGGGGTTTTCGCCATGGGCATCGCCCTGGCGGCCTTGGGCGGGGCCGCCCTTTTGCCCCTACAGGCGGCCACCCCCGGCATGGCCGTGGACGCGGTGATCCAGGCCTTCATCGTGGTGGTGATCGGGGGGCTGGGTAGCGTCTGGGGAGCCCTCCTGGGGGCGGTCCTCATCGGCCTTCTGCAGGCCTTCGGCATCCTTTTTCTCCCGGAGATGGCCATGGTGTTTCCCTTCGCCCTGATGGCCCTCGTCCTTCTCCTCAGGCCCTGGGGGCTTTTGGGCCGTCCGCCGGCGGTGAGAACATGAGGCTAGGGCTTCTCTTCTTGGGGCTTTTATTGCTCGGCCCCATCCTCTCGGAGTACGGCCTGAAGCTGGTCAGCGAGGCCCTGATCCTGGGGCTTTACGCCATGGCCTTCAACCTCCTCTTCCACCAGGCGGGCCTCCTTTCCTTCGGCCAGGCGGCTTTCTTCGGGGTGGGGGCCTACGCCATGGCCCTCCTGGTGAGCCGGGCGGGGTGGCCCTTTTTGGCCACCCTGCCGGTGGCCGTCCTCGCCAGCGCCCTGGTGGCCTTTATCATCGGCTTCCTGAGCATTCGGCTAACCCGCATCTACTTCACCATGCTGACCCTGGCCTTTGCCCAGCTCCTTTACGCCGTGGCCCACAAGTGGTACGCCTTCACCGGGGGGGACAACGGCATCACCGATCTGAGGCCTGCGGGGATCTTGGGGGAGAGCCTGCCCTTTTACTACCTCACCCTGCTCCTCTTTGCCTTGGGTGTAGGTTTTCTTGCCGCTTTAGAGCGCTCGCCCTTCGGGTACGCCCTGAGGGGCTTAAGGGACAACCGGGCCCGGGCAGAGGCGGTGGGGGTTGACGGGTTTCGCCACCTCCTGCTGGCCTTTGTGCTTTCGGGAGCCCTTTCCGGGGTGGCCGGGTTCCTCCAGGGGGCCTTGCAGCGCTCAGTCTTTCCCGATTACCTCTTCTGGACCCGTTCGGCGGAGGCCATTATCTCCACCATCTTAGGCGGAAGCGGGGTGTTCCTGGGCCCGGCCGTGGGAGCGGCGGCCTTCCTCTTCCTGAGGGTGCTGGTGCAGGCGAACACCGAGTACTGGCCCTTCTTCCTGGGCCTTCTCCTTCTCGTCATGGTCCTCTTTTTTCCCAGGGGCCTTGCCGGGGTCTGGGAAAACTTGGCCGGCTGGGTGGCAAGGGGGGTGCGGCGTGGCGCTGCTGGCGGTTGAAAACGTGTACAAGTCCTTCCAGGGGTTTTTGGCCCTAGCAGGGGTTTCCCTAGAGGTGGCCGAGGGAAGCTTCCACGCCCTGGTGGGTCCCAACGGGGCGGGGAAGACCACGCTTTTCAACGTGATCACCGGCCGCTTTCCCCCGGACCGGGGGTCGGTGATCTTCCAAGGCAAGCCTATCACGGGTTGGCCTACCCATAGGGTAGCCCGCCTGGGGCTGGCCATCTCCTTCCAGCGGGCGCAGCCCTTCGCCTCCATGAAGGTCCGGGAAGCGGTGACCCTAGCCCGTTTGGGCTACGCGGGAGCCACCTTCCACCTTCTCCGCCCCTTAGGTGCTTTTACGGAGGCCCTCGATGCGGCCCGGGAGGCCTTGGCCAAGGTGGGCCTCGAGGATCAGGCGGACCGCCGGGTCTCGGAGTTGCCCCTGGGCGATTTGAAACGGCTGGACGTGGCCATGGCCCTGGTGGCCAAGCCCAAGCTTCTCCTCCTGGACGAGCCCCTTGCCGGGCTCTCCCGGGCCGAGCGGCGGCGGATGGTAGGGTTCATCCGGGAACTCCTCCGCCGGGAAGGAGTGACCCTCCTCTTTACCGAGCACGACACGGAGGCGGTGCTGGAGCTGGCGGATCGGATCACTGTGCTCCACCAAGGGCGGGTGTTAGTCGAGGGTAACCCGGAGGAGATCCGCCACGATGTCCAGGTACGGGCGGCCTTCTTAGGGGGAACAGCATGAGCCTGCGGCTGGAGGGTTTAAGCGCGGGTTACGGCGGGATCCCCGTGCTCCACGGGGTAGACCTGGAGGTGGGCGAGGGGGAGGTGGTGGCGCTCCTCGGGCGCAACGGGGCGGGGAAGACCACCCTCATCAAAGCCGTCATGGGCCTGGTCCGGGTTTACGCCGGGCAGGTGGTCTACTGGGGCCAGGAACTCACCCCACTCCCCTCCTACCGCCGGGCCCAGCTGGGTCTGGGATACGTACCGGACGATCGCAGGATCTTCCCCGAGCTCACGGTACGGGAAAACCTCCTGATCGCCCACCGCCCCGGCCCCTGGTCCCTGGAGAAGGTGTACCGGATGCTGCCGCGCCTTCAGGAAATCGAGCATCGCCGGGGTGGCCTCCTTTCCGGCGGGGAGCAGCAGATGCTCACCATCGCCCGGACCCTCATGACCAACCCGAAGCTTCTCCTCTTGGACGAGCCCACCGAGGGCCTCGCCCCCCTGATCGTGGAGGAGATTGCTCGCCTGGTCCTGGAGCTTAAACGGGAGGGGATGCCCGTGCTTTTGGCCGAACAGAACCTGCGCTTTACCGGCCGGGTGGCCGATAGGGCCTACGTCCTGGAGACGGGGGAGGTGCGCCTTTCGGGGACGATGGACGAGCTCCTTCACAAAGAGGAGGTGGCCGCTTTGCTTTCCTTGTAAAAAGAGGCCTCCGTGGTCTAGATCTCGCCCGGGGCCATCTCCCGGAGGATCTTGAGGGCGAGGAAGAGGTCCACCCGGCCTGGGCCTAGAGGGCCCAGGAGGATTTCTAGCTCCTCGAGGCGGCGGTAAAGGCTTTGCCTGCGGATGCCCAGGCGGCGGGCGGCTTGGGCGCGGTTGCCTTCCTCTAGGAGGACCCCGAGGGTCTCCCCTAAGATCCTCCTTCGCCTGGGGGGAAGGGCCAGAAGGAGGGCCAGCCTGGCCCGGGCGTAGGCCAGTCGGAGCGTGGGGTCGGGGACGAGCAAAAGCCCCAGGGGATCTTTGCCGCACCGAAGCCGCCACGTCGCTTCCCGAAGGGTGTGGTGGGCCAGATGGACCCCCTCCACCACGGGTCCCACCCCCAAGGGAACCCCGGACCGGGCTCGGGCCTCCGCCTCCCGGTGCACCTCCTCCAGGAGGGGTTTTGGCCCTCCCAGGAGGAAAAGGTGAAAGTCCGGGGTCTTCCAGGACCAGACCTCGAGGCCCTCCCGGGTTAAGAGGGTCCTGAGGACCCCCTCTTTCGCCCCCAGGGCCAGCCCCAGCCAGGCGGGGTGGTAGGGCGGAAAGCCGGGGAAGAGGTCGGGGAAGAAGAAGGCGCTGAGCCTTTCCAGGGCTTCCCGCCGCTTAGCCTCCTCTTGGGCCCGGGCCATGGCCAGGTGGGCCGCCAGGATGAGGGCGGCCCGCTCCAGCACCAAGTGGGCCGCCTCGTCCAGGCCCTCCGGGGGGAGGACGCAAAGGGTTCCTAGGGTTTCTAGACCCGCCCTTAGAGGGAGGCGAAGCCCAGGGCCTTCCCCTGCGCCTTCCAGGTGGAGGCTTAGGCGGTGCCCGGGAAGGCGGGCCTTTAGGGCTTCGAGGAACCCACCGAGCCCCTCCCTGGAAAGGCCTTGCAAAAGGGCTTCGGTGGTGGCCTCGAGGGTTTCCAGGAGGGCGGTTCTTCGGCTGAGGATCAGGGTACAAAGGGCCTGACCGATGTCCTCAAAGCGAACCTCCTGCCGGAAGACGAGAAGGGGGATCCCCGCGCTCTCCGCCCAGGCTGGAAACCAGGGGGGAAGCTCCCGGATCCACTGGACGAGCTCCACCCCTAAGGCAGCGATTCCCCGCTCCGCCAGGGAGTCCAGGTAGGCCTCCTGGGTCCTCCGGTCCGCCCCCGCTAGGGCCATCCCCGTGGTGAGGAGAAGCTCCCCGCCCTGAAGGAAGCGGGCCACGTCTAGAAGCTCGGAGACGTGGACCCAAAGGATCCTCCGGCCCAGTCCCCCCTCCCCCCCAAGGAGCTCGGCCCCGGCCAAGGCGGGGTGGGCCAGGGCCTCGGCCATGGTGGGGGCCGAGAGGGTGACATCCTGTCGCTTGGACTTCATGGGCCCTTGACGCAAAGTGTAGGGGAAGGAGGTCCTATGCTCAAGAACCTGGTGGGCGGTCGTTGGCAGGAGGTTTCCCGTCCCACCCTTCCCGTGTACAACCCGGCCACGGGGGAGGTGCTGGAGGAGATCCCCTATCGGGGGAGGAAGAGGTGGACCGGGCGGTCTGGGCCGCCGAGGAGGCCTTCGCCTCCTGGAAAGAGACCCCCCTCACCGAGCGGGTCCGCCTTATGTTCCGCTTCAAGGAGCTTCTGGAGAAGCACTTTGAGGACCTGGCCTGCCTCGTCACCCTCCACCACGGGAAGACCCTGGAGGAGGCCCGGGGGGAGGTAAGGCGGGGGATCGATGT
>NZ_BMPJ01000021.1 GCF_014647535.1 Thermus composti
TTTACCCAAGCCCCCTTCTTTATTGGCGTGTCAATGGATATGCGGGTGAATATCCGAAAGGGGGGTTAGGGGTTTATTATACTAGCGGACGCTCAAAACCGGCCCCACCGCATGGCGGAGCACGTGCTCGGCGGTGCTTCCGAGGACCAAGCGGCGCACGGGCGCCCCGAGAGCCAAAAGGTCCGTGGGCGCCTGGAGGGAGAGGAGATGCTCGGCGGGATCACCGGAAAAGGCCAAGGCCTCGGCCCGGATCCCCTGGTCCTCGAGGTAGGCCTTGGCCTCGAGGGCCCAGGCCGAGGCTTGGACCGGGTCCTCGTGCACGCTCACCACCCGGACGGGAAGCCCCAAGGGCTTGGCCAAGGAAGCCAGGGTATGGAGGGCCCGGACGGCGCTCTCCGAGGCGTTGTAGCCGAGAAGCGCCCCCTCCAACACCACCTCCTCCAGGGGGGCCACCAAAACGGGCACCGGGGAGGCCCGGAGCACCCGGTCCACGGTGCTCCCAAGCCCGGTGAACTCTCCCCCGTGGGCCTCGCCGCTCCGCCCCATCACCAGGAGATCAGCGGCCCGGGCGTGCTCCAGGATGACCTGGTGGGGAAGGCCAGACTCCAGGTGCACCTCCACGGGGATCCCCACCTCCTCGGCACCCTTCCGCACCCGTTCCAACACCGCTTCCCCCTTAAGCGTCAGGGCCTGGTCCAAAGCCTCCCGGTAGGTGGGGATGGGAAGGGTCAAGGCCCCGAGGTCCAGAAGCTCGGGGGCGCGGATAAGCCGCTGGTCCTTGACGAAGAGAACGGAAAGCTTGGCGGAGAGCTTATAGCAAAGCCACTCCGCCAATGCCTCGGCCCCCCGGGCCTGGGGGGAGCCGTCCGTGGCCAGAAGGATCCGCATGAGCCCATCTTAACCCGTCCCCAAGGCCCCCGCCCGCACCGCCCGGGCGAGCCCCCAGGCGGGAAGGATCAAGATCCCCAGGCCCAGAAGCACCGGCATCACCCCGAAAAGCTCAATGAAATGGCCAATGGGGGCGTAAAAGAGGCCAGCGAAGCCCCAGGTGAAGCCCATGAGAAGCCCCGAGACCGTGGCGGTCTGCCCAGGCTCCAGCTCCTGGGCCAAGGCCACGGCCACGGGAATGCCGGCGTTCATCAAAGCTCCCGTGATCGCCAAAAGCACCAGGTAGAAGGGGTGCTCCGGGGGAAAGAGGAGAAGGCTCAGGTAAAGGGGAAGCCCGAGGCTTAGGGTGCCCACCAGGACGCGCTTGCGCCCCAGGTGGTCCGAGAGGGTTCCTCCCAGGAACGTGCCCAGGGTGGCGGAAAGGCTATAGACGGAAAGGCTTAAGGCGGTGTAGGCGTCGGGAAGACCCTTCTGGGCGTACCAGTAGGGCAGGGTGGTGGAAAAGCTCATGAAGACCAGGCTCCTAAGGGTGGCCATGCCCCACAGCCGGGCGATATCCCCCCGGAAGACCCTAAGAAAATCCTTGAACCCTGCGGGCCTTCCCACCTTGCGCACGGGCGGGTAGCGGAGGAGGAGGAAAGCGGGAACCAAGGCCAAAGGAGTCAGCCAGACCAAGCCCCTAAGCCCCCAGGCCCCCGCGGCGAAGAGGGCCACGATGGGCCCCAGGGAGAGCCCCAGGTACCCCGCTGAGCCGAAGAAGGAAAGCCAGAACCCCCGCCGGGCCGGGGGAGCCGCCTCCCCCACCAGGCTCGCCCCCGAGGCGTGGAAGAGGGCCGAGCCCAAGCCCGCCAGGGCCAAGACCCCGAGGAGGTACTCAAACCGGGGCCAAAGCCCCAAAGACCCCATACCCAAGGCCACCAGCACCGGCCCCAAGGCGGCGAGGAGCCTGCGGTCGGTTCGGTCGGCGATAAGGCCGGCGAAGGGCTGGAGAAGGCTTCCCGTGAGGGAGTAGACGGAAACCAGAAGCCCCGCCGTGCCCAGGCCCACCCCGAAATGGGCCATGAGCTTGGGCAGGAGGGGCGTGAGGAAGTTGGAGAAGAGGTCGTTGACCGTGTGGAGCCAGGCGAGAAGAAGGGGCAGCACCCCTCCATCCTAAACCTGCTTCTCACGGGGAGTGTGCTAAAATCCCTCCGTGCTTAGGGCTTTTCGGGGCCAAAAAAAATCTGGCGCGCCCGAGAGGACTCGAACCTCTGACCTTCGGCTCCGGAGGCCGACGCTCTATCCAGCTGAGCTACGGGCGCACTCAGCGGACTAAATCGTAGCACGGAACGAGGAGGCGGTCAAGTGTTCGGGATCAGCAAGCGTGTCATCACCATCCTTTTCGGCCTATTGGCGCTGGCCTTCGCCGTGGGGGCCATCCTCCTCTTCACCCCCCAAGCGGGGCAGCAGGCCCGGGGCAAACCCGTCCTCTGGGTGAACGGGAAGGCCCTTTACGAGCTAGACCTCCTGAGGCTCCAGGGGAACGATCCCCTCTACGCCGCAAACCCGCAAGGCCTTCTAAAGACCTTGGTGGACACCTACTTCCTGGAGCAGGTGATCCTCACCGAGGCCCTGAAGCAGGACGCCGCCCGGGTGCGGGTCTCCAGCGCCGAGGTGCGGCGGGAGGTGGAAAGAATCCGGGACCAGTTCGGACTCCGGGACAAGCAGGCCTACGAGCAGTTCCTCAACCAAGTGGGCTACACCGACGCCCAGCTTCGGGCGGAGATCAAAACCCAGCTTCAGATTCAAAAGCGGCTGGAACAGATCCGCTCGGGCGCCAAACCCACCCCGGAGGAGGTGCGGTTCTACTTTGAGGTCCACCGGGACGACTACAAGACCGAGCCCCGGGTGCGGGCCCGCCAGATCGTGGTGGACGATAAGGCCCTGGCCGAGGAGCTGGCCAAGCGGGCCCGGGCCGGGGAGGACTTCGCCGCCCTGGCCAGGGAGCACTCCAAGGTGGGGGCCGAGCAGGGCGGGGCCTTGGGAGCAAGCCCCGGGGAGAGCGAGCCCAAGCCCGTGACCCAGGTGGTCTTCCCCGAGGAGGTGGCCCAGGCGGTCTTCGCCCTGAAGGGACCGGGCCTGGTGGGGCCCATAGCGGCGGGCGGGCGGTATTACCTGGTCCAGGTGGAAGCCTACCTCCCCGCCCAGGTGCCCACCTTTGAGGAGGTGAAGGACCGGGTGGAGCAGGACGCCCAAAGGGCCAAGGGGAACGGGGTCCTCGAGGCCTACCTGGAAGAACTCCGCAAGAAGGCCCAGGTGCGCTTCGCCGAGGACAACCCCTACACCTACAAAAACCCCGTGGTGGCCACGGTAAATGGCAAGGAAATCCTCCTCACCCAGGTCCTAAGCCCTGTTTTCTCCAATCAGCAGACCGCGGCCCTCCTCCAACAAGGGCTTGGGGAGCTGGCGGTTCAGTTCTTCCTCCCCCAGACCCTGGAAAGCCTCATAGACCGGGAACTGCTGGTGGAGGCGGCGCAGGCGAGTGGGAAACCCTTCATCGGCTCCAAGGAGGAGATCGCCCAGGCCTACCTGCGCTACATGACCCAGGACGTGGAGGCCACGGAGGAGGAGGCCCGGCGGTTCTACGCCGAAAACCCCGCCCTCTTCACCGACCCGGCAAGCGCCGAGGTCATTGGGGTGAACTTTAAGGAGGAGGCCGAGGCCAAGGCCTTCCGGGAGGCGGCCTTGCGGGCGGAGGACCTCGAGGCCCTGGCCAAGGCCCACGAAGGCACGGTGAACAACTACGGCACCGTGCACCCCAACCAGCTCCCCTCGGTCCTGGACCGGCTGGTCTTCAAGATCACCGCAACCTTCCCCAAAGGCCCCTTGGGCGAAGTGAGCGAGGTCATCCAGCAGGAGGACGGCACCTACACGGTGCTCCTCATCAAAAACCGCAAGGCGGAGGAACTCAAGCCCTTCGCCCAGGTGGCCGAGGAGGCCCGTTCCGGGATCCTCTTCCGCAAACGCCAGGAAAAGGCCCAAGCCCTAATCCAGGAACTCCGCAGCAAGGCCCAGATAGAAAACCGCCTGAACCAAGTCCTGGCCGAGCTCACCCCCAAGGAAGCGCCCAGCCAGGAGCCCGCCCAGGAGACCCCCCAAAACCCTTAAGGCCCCTTCCCCCGCCGTAAGGGGGCCCCTTAGGGGCCCCCTTTTAAGATGGGGACATGGATATCCCCAAACTCCTAACCCTTTACTACGAGGAGACCCCGGACCCCAAGGACCCCTTAAGGCGGGTGGCCTTCGGCACGAGCGGCCACCGGGGAAGCAGCCTCAAAGGCACCTTCACCGAGGCCCACGTCCTGGCCATCGCCCAGGCCATCGCCGACCTTAGGGCAGGCTTCGGGGCCACCGGGCCCCTTTTCCTGGCCAAGGACACCCACGCCCTCTCCACCCCCGCCTGGGCCACGGCTCTTTCCGTCTTCGCCGCCAACGGGATAGAAGTCCGGGTGGAGGCGGACGGGGACTACACCCCCACCCCCCTCGTCTCCCTGGCCATCCTGGAGCACAACGCCCGGCACGCTGCCAAGGCGGACGGGGTCCTCCTCACCCCAAGCCACAACCCCCCCGAGGACGGGGGGTTCAAGTACAACCCCCCCACCGGGGGCCCCGCCCCCACCGCCATCACCAAGGCCATAGAGGCCCGGGCCAACGCCCTCTTGGAAGAGGGCCTAAAAGGGGTGAAGCGCCTTCCCCTAAAGGAAGCGCTGAGGCGGGCCAGGCCTTTTGACTACGCCGGGCTTTACGTGGAAAGGGTGCGGGAGGCCGTGGACCTCGAGGCCATCCGGGAAAGCGGCCTGAAGCTCGGGGTAGACCCCTTGGGGGGAGCAAGCCTTAGGGTGTGGGAGCGCCTGGCGGAGGCCTACCGCCTCCACCTCGAGGTGGTGAACCCCACCTTAGACCCCACCTTCCGCTTCATGCCCAAAGACCACGACGGCAAGGTCCGCATGGACTGCTCCAGCCCCTACGCCATGGCGGGCCTCCTCGCCCTCAAGGACCGCTTTGACCTGGCCATCGGCAACGACCCCGACGCCGACCGCCACGGGATCGTGACCCCAAGGGGCCTCATGAACCCCAACCACTACCTGGCCGCCTGCGTCCACCACCTCTTCACCACCCGCGCCTGGCCCAAGGCCAAGGTGGGGAAGACCGCCGTGACCAGCGCCCTCCTGGACCGGGTGGCCCAGGCCTTAGGGCGGGAGGTCTACGAGACCCCGGTGGGCTTCAAGTACTTCGTGGAGGGGCTTTTGGAGGGTTGGCTTGGCTTTGGCGGGGAGGAAAGCGCCGGGGCAAGCTTCCTCCGCTTGGACGGGAGGCCCTTTACCACCGACAAGGACGGGATCCTCCTGGGCCTCCTCGCCGCCGAGATCCTGGCCAAGCGGGGCCAGGCCCCAGACGCCCTCTACGAGGCCCTGGCGGATGCCTTGGGCCGCCCCCACTACGCCCGCAAGGACCTGCCCATCCCCCCGGAGGCCAAGGCCCGCCTGGCCCAGCTCACCCCCGAGGACCTGCCCAAGACCCTGGCGGGGGAGCCCGTCCTCCAGGTCCTCACCCGCGCCCCCGGGAACGGGGAGCCTTTGGGCGGGGTCAAGGTGGTGGCGAAAAACACCTGGATCGCCCTAAGGCCAAGCGGCACCGAGGACATCGCCAAGGTCTACGCGGAAAGCTTCCTCGGGGAGGAGCACCTGGAAAGGGTCCTCGAGGAAGCCACCGCCCTCCTCCACAAGGCCCTCGCCTGAACCCGCCCGGCTTAGCCCTTCACCGCCCCCGCGGTGAGGCCGGCGACGATCCTTTGCTGGAAGACGAGGACCAAGACCACCAGGGGCACCGTGACCACCACGCTGGCCGCCATGATGGAGCCCCAGGGGATCTCAAAGGGGGTGGCCCCGCCAAAGCTGGCGATGGCCGGGGGGACGGTCTTCACCGAGTCCCCCACGGTGAAGGTGAGGGCGAAGAGGTACTCGTTCCAGGCGGCGATGAAGGCGAGAAGCCCCGTGGTGACGAGGCCTGGGCCCGTGAGGGGGAGCATCACCTTAAGAAGGGTCTGGAGGGGCGTGGCCCCGTCCACGTAGGCCGCCTCCTCCAGCTCCCTAGGAAGCCCCTTAAAGTAGCCCACCAAGACCCAGACGGTGAAGGGCAGGGTGAAGAGGAGATAGGTGAGGATGAGGCCCAGGTGGGTGTTGAAAAGCCCCGTCTGCCTAAGGAGCATGAAAAGCCCTCCCAAGACGGCGATCTGGGGGAACATGGTCATGGCCAAGACGATGTAGAGCACGGCGTTTTTGGGGGGAAAGGGAAGCCGCCCCAGAGCATAAGCGGCCAAGACCCCAAGGACCAGGGAAAGCAAGGTGGCCCCCCCAGCCACGAGGAGGGAGTTCAGGAGGTTGCGGCCGAAGTTGGCCCGGAGGAAAACGTTCTCGTAGTGCTCCAGGGTGAAAGGCACGGGAAGAAAACTGGGATCAGGGGAAAAGAGGGCGTTGGAAGGCTTGAAGCTGGAGATGACCGCCCAGTAAAAGGGAAAAACGCTGTAAACCACCACGAAGACCACGAGGAGGTAGAAGAAAAACCGGTTTAAGAAGCGCCAAAACCTCCTCATCGCAAGGCCTCCCTTCCCAGGGTGCGCATGTAGAAGACCACGAAGACGAAGATGAGGACCAGAATGGCCACGCTGATGGCTGAGCCGTAGCCCAGGTCTTGGAAGTCAATGAGGGTCTGGCGGTTGTAGACGGCCAGGGTACGGGTGGCGGGGTTGACCCCGCTCATGACGAAGATCACGTCAAAGACCCGGAGGGCGTCCAGGGTGCGGAAGATGAGGGCCACCACCAAGGCGGGGGTGAGGAGGGGCAGGGTGATGCTCCAGAACTGCTGCCACCTCGAGGCCCCGTCAATGCTCGCCGCCTCGTAAAGCTCCTCGGGGATGAGCTGGAGGCCTGCCAGGAGGAGGAGGGCCATAAAGGGGGTGGTCTTCCACACGTCCACGGCGATAATGGAGGGCAAGAGGAGCTCAGGGCGCGCCAGGAAAGCGATCTTATGGGCGAAAAGCCCCAGCTTCACCCCCAGGACGTTGATGACCCCGTAGACGTCGTGGAGCATCCACTGCCACATCTTGGCGGAGACCACCGTGGGGATGGCCCAGGGGATGAGGATGGCGGTGCGCACCAGACCCCGGCCCCGGAAGTTGGAATGGATGATGAGGGCGATGGCCAGGCCCAAAAGGGTCTCCAGGCTCACGGAGACCACGGTGAACGTGAGGGTGTTCCACAAGGCCTGGCGGAAATCGGGGTCTTGGAAGAGGAAGAGGTAGTTTTCCAACCCCACGAACTCCGGGGGCTCCACGAAGGCGATATCCGCCTTGAAGAAGGACCAGTAGAAGACCTGGGCCAAGGGGTAGCCCGCCACCAGGGCGACCACCAAAAGGGTGGGAAGGACCAGGATCCAGGCGAGGCGAACCTGTCTCAGGGTGAGCATGGCCTTAGGGTACCCCGGGGAGGCTTGGGCCCCCCCGGGAAGCGCTTGAGGCTAGCGCAGGATGCGGCGGAGGCGGGCCTCGAGGTCCCGCACCGCCTGCTCGCCCTTCTTCTGCCCGGTGAGGACGCTATGCACCTCGGTCCAGATGGCCTCGGAGACCTGGTTGTACCGGCTTCCGGCCACATCGGAGGGACGGGAGACGGCGTTCTGGAAGACGGGGAGGAGGTCTTTGAACCAGGGGTTTTTGGCCAGGACGTCCCGGTCGGTGTAGAGGGCGGGCCGGGTGGGCAGGCGGGAGAGGCGGACGGCGTTGTCCTTCTGCACCTCGTAGGAGGCCAGGTACCTCACCAGATCCGCGGCCTCCCTGGGGTAGCGGCTGTAGGCGGAGACCATGAGCTGCCAGCCGCCCAGGGTGGCGGCGTTGGGGGCGTCGGCGGAAGCCTTGGGCAAAAGGGTCACGCCAAACTTGCCGCGGATGGGGCTTCTCTCCACCTGGCCCAGGGCGTAGGCGTAGGGCCAGTTGCGCATGAAGAGGGCGTTGCCCTGCTGCCAGACGTTCCTCGCCTCCTCCTCGGCGTAGCTGGTCACCCCCTGGGGGGCGATGGTGCCCACCCAGCGGCGGGCGCGGTTCAGGGCTAGGGCGGCGTTGCCATTGTTCACGCTGATCCGGCCATCCGGCTCCACGAAGCGGCCGCCCTTGTGGGAATAGACCCACTCCAAAGCGTCGCAGGTTAGGCCCTCGTAGGCCTTGCCCTGGAAGACGAAGCCCCAGAAGTCCCGGTTACCCGCCCGGCGCTCCCCCTCCATCACCTTCTGGGCCATCTGCTCCAGCTCGGACCAGGTCCTGGGCGGGTTCTGGTAGCCGTACTTTTGCAAAAGGTCCCGCCGGTAGTAGAGGATGCCGGCGTCGGTGAAGAAGGGGATGGAGGTGAGCTTGCCGCGGATGGTGTTGTTTTGAAGGATCCGGGGGAAGAACTCCTTGAGCTCGTCCTCGCTGAAGTACTGCTTGAGGTCGGCGGCGTGGGGGGCCACGATCCCCGGCCAGATGACGTCAATCATGTAGACGTCCACATCGGGGCTTCGGGCGGCCCAGTACTGCTGGTAAAGGGCCAGGCGGTCGTTGGTGTCGGCGGGGGAGTCAATGTACTCCACCCGGGTACCCGTCTTCTTGCCCCAGGCCTCCACCATCTCCTTCATCCAGCGGCCGCCCTCCCCCACGGCGGTGGAGTCTCCCGCCACCCGGATGACGGGGCCGGCCTGGGCCCGGACCACGCTGGGGCCCAGCACCAAGCTGGCGGCCAGGCCCACCCCTGCTTTCTTCAGAAACTCCCTGCGCCTCATACCTAAACCTCCTATGGAAGCTTTTCCATGGGCATTTTACCACCCAGCCCCCTCGTGTCAAGCGCCTTCAAAGCCAGGTGAGTTCCAGATGGGCCTCCAGGTGCCCCACCCGAAGCCCCCGGTAGTTGCGAAGCTCCGGCCGGTCCCAGGGGGTGGGGCCGGGGTCCAGGCCCAGGGCCCTGAGGAGGGCCACCACCGCCACCTCCCGGGCCTGGGTGGCCCCGTCCTCCACCTTGAGGGCCACCCCCAAAGGCCCCTTGGGGCTTTCCAGGAGGGCCAGGCCGTAGTACCCGTCCGCCCCCCGCTTGGCCACCACGGGCAGGCGCTCCATGAGGAGGGTGTCCAGGCTCCCAGGCCCCGCCACCAACTGGGGGTGGCGGCGCATGGCCTCCCGCACCCGGAAGAGAGGCTCCTGGTAGGGGGAAGGGGCTTCCTCCGGGGAAGCCAGGAGGTAAAAGGCCCGGGCCGCCCGGGCCAGGGGGAGGGCGAAGGTGGGGACGCTGCACCCGTCCGTGGCCAGGCGGGGCTCGGTTCCGGAGAGGTCGGTTAGGGTCTTGCGGTTGAGAAGCTGGACGGGATGGTCGGGCCGCTCGTACCCCTCGGTGGGGGCCCCCAGGGCCAAGGCGGCCGCCAGCATCCCGGCGTGCTTCCCCGAGCAGTTGTGGTGGAGGGGGGTGGGGCTAAGGCCCGCCTGTTCCAGGGCCTTCCGGGCTTCCTTGGAAAAGGGCGGGTGGACCCCACAGGCCAGGTGCTCCGGGCCCAGACCAAGCTTTTCCAAAAAGCGGGCGGCCACGGCCACATGGGCCTCGGTGCCGTCGTGGCTCGCCGTGGCCAGGGCCACCTCCTCCTCGGAAAGGCCGAAGCGCGCCACCGCCCCCGTGAGGAAAAGGGCCAGGGCCTGGAAGGGCTTGGCCGAGGAGCGGAGGTAGGCCCAAAGGGCAGGGTCACCCCCGTAGGCCAAAAGACCTTCCCGGCCCCATAGGGCCAGGGAGAGGCGGTGGCGGTTCTCCACGAACTCCCCGCGAAAAGCGTACACGAAAGCGCTCACGCTCCAAGTTTACGCCGGGCCTCGAGGAGAAGCACCTCCCAGTCCACGCCCCTATAGGGGTTGGGAAGCCCAAGAAGCCGCGCCTCCGCCTTTTTAAGGTTGCGCAGGCCGCTTTTCCCCAGGGTCCTTTGGTGAAGGGCAGCGGCCAGGAGGATAAGGCCCTGGAGGAAACGCTTTTCCTCCCCTTGGGCCTCAAGCCAGGCCTCCTCCAAGACCTCGTGCACCTCAAAGTAGCGCCCCTCCCGCCAAAGCCGAAGGGCTTCCCCTAAGGCTTCCACCTCATTAAGCTTAGGGTATGCGCCCCTTAGGGTTTCTCCTCCCCTTCCTTCTTTTCGCCCAGGCCCTGCGTCTGGCCACCACCACCAGCGTCTACGATTCCGGGCTTTTGGACCGGCTCCTTCCCCCCTTCCAGCGGGCTACGGGGATTTCCGTGGAGGTCCTGGCGGTGGGCACGGGGCAGGCCCTGACGCTGGCGGCCCGGGGCGACGTGGACGCCGTCTTAGTCCACGCCCCGGACCTCGAGGCCCAAGCCCTGAAACAGGGCACCCTGGCCGAAGGCTACTGCCTGGCCCAAAACCGCTTCCTCCTGGCAGGCCCCAAGGAAGACCCCGCCCGGGTGCAGGAGGCCCGGGACATCCTGGAGGCCTTCCGCCGGATCGCCCAAACCCAGGCCCCCTTCGTCTCCCGGGGGGACCGCTCGGGAACCCATCTGAAGGAGCTTTCCCTTTGGGAGAAGGCGGGGATTAAGCCCGCCCCCCCTTGGTACCTGGAGTCCGGGGCGGGGATGGGCCAGACCCTGGTCCTGGCGGCGGAGAAAGGGGCCTACACCCTCACGGACCTGGCCACCTTCCTCACCGTGGGAAGGAAGCGGGGGCTTTTCCCCCTGTACGACCGGGAAGACCCCTTGGTCCTCAACCAGTACAGCTACTACCTGGTCCCCCAAAGCCCCCGCCTCGAGGAGGCCCGAAGGCTCAGGGCCTTCCTGGCCTCGGAGGAGGCGGCCCGCTTGGTGGCGGCCCTTAAGGTGGAGGGGCAAAGCCTCTTCCAGCCCCTAAGGGGCCGGTGTATCCTCCCCGTGGGTGGAGACCGCTGAGCTTTTGGAGATCACCCTAAGAAGCCTCCTGGTGGCGGGCGCGGCCACCCTGCTCGCCGCCCTACCCGCCGTGCCCTTGGGGCTTTGGCTGGCCCTAAAGGGGGGCGGCCTCTTGGGCCGGGCCCTCCTCTACGCGGGCATGGCCCTCCCCTCGGTGGTGGTGGGGCTTTTCCTTTACTTGCTCCTTTCCCGCTCCGGGCCCTTAGGGGGCCTCGGCCTCCTCTACACCCCCTACGCCATGGTGCTGGCGGAGGCGGTCCTGGCCTTCCCCCTCATCGCCGCCTTCGTCCTCTCGGGGGCGCGGGGGCGGGTGGAGGAGGTGCGGCTTCTGGTGAGAAGCCTGGGGGGCAAGGAGGCCCAGGTCCTCCCCACCCTCTTCTGGGAAAGCCGCCGCACCCTGGCCGCCGCCTTGGCCGCGGGCTTTGGCGGGGCCATCAGCGAGGTGGGGGCCGCCACCTTGGTGGGCGGGGACATCCGCCACCACACCCGGGTCCTCACCACGGCCATCGTGGTGGAGACCCGCAAAGGGGAGGTGGAGGCGGCCTTGGCCCTGGGGATGGTCCTCCTGGGAGTGGCCTTCCTGGTCACCGGGCTTCTTTTGGTCTTGGAGCGGGAATGAGGCCGGTCCTGCAGGCCCAAGGGCTTCGGCATCGGCTCGGGGACTTCCGCCTGGAGGTGGGGCGCCTCGAGGTCTTCCCGGGGGAGGTCCTGGCGGTTTTAGGCCCCTCGGGAAGCGGCAAGACCACCCTCCTCCGCCTGCTTGCGGGCCTCCTCACCCCGGAAGAGGGCCGGGTGGAAGGGGGTTTCCGCGCCTACCTGCCCCAGACACCCCCCGTCCTCCGGCGGAGCGTCCTGGAAAACGCCGCCTTCGGCCTCCGCCTGCGGGGGGTGCCCAAAGGGGAGGCCCTTAGGCGGGCCGAGGCCCTTCTTAAGCGGGTGGGCCTCGAGGCCAAGGCCCGCCAAAAGGCCCACCTCCTCTCCGGGGGGGAGGTGGTGCGCCTGGCCCTGGCCCGGACCCTCCTGGTGGAGCCCGAGGTTCTCCTCCTGGACGAGCCCACCGCCAGCCTGGATCCCACCCACACCGCCAAGGTGGAGGCCCTCCTCCTGGAAGCGGCCCGGGAGGGGCGGGGGGTGGTCCTGGCCACCCACGACCTCTTCCAGGCCAAAAGGCTCGCCCGGCGGGTCCTCTTCCTCTACATGGGCCGGGTGGTGGAGGAAGCCCCGGCGGAGACCTTCTTCCAAAACCCCAAGGACGAGCGGAGCCGGGCCTTCCTGGAGGGGAGGCTCCTCCTCTAGCCCCCGCCGCGGCTTGCGGCGAGGGCGATGCGCTCAAACCAGGCCTCCCCCGCCTCCCCCTCCACCTCCACCTCCACGAGGAGCTGGGGGATGGAGAGGCTTCCCACCTTCAGGGGCTCCACCTCCCGAAAGCGCACCCGGGCCCCGGGAAGGCGGTAAACCCCTTCCCCCTCCTTGACCCCGCCCCACTCCTCCAGGTAGCGCTCAAGGAGCCAAGGGGGAAAGGCCCCGAAGGTCCGGCCCAAAGCCCCACCGGCCACCGGGGGGAAGAGGTCCAGGGTGGCCTCAGGGGAAAGGGGGGTGGAGAGGCCCTGGAGGTAGCGCACGTCCCGGCCCTCGAGGAAGACGGAGACCCGCTCCGCCAAACCCTCCCCCTCAAAGAGCTCCTCCTTAAGCCTGGGGTAGGCCCGGACCAGGTTTTCCAAGACCTCCCCCACGGTAGCGCCGGGCACCTCCAGCTGGCTTTTCCCCGTGAGGTCCCGGAAGGTGGCGTAAAGGTTGACCTTGGGCATACCCCCTGAGTCTAAGGGAAAGCCCCGGCCCAAAGGCCGGGGCCTCCCTGGGGAAGGCTAGTCGTCCGCCGCCTGGGAAAGGATGCCGAGCTCCTGGAGCTTGGCAGGGGGCACCACGCCCTTCTCCCAGCCCCGCTCCCGGTAGTATTCCTCCAGCATCAGGTCCAGCTCGGTGCGCTGCCCCTTGGAACCGGCGCAGTCGGAGGGCTCCTCCAGGAAGCGCTTGGGCAGGTAGTCCGAGCCCTCGGCCCAGCCCGCCAGGTTGTTGTAGTAGCGCTCCAGGTTGTAGATGCGCTCCCCGATCCTCAGGATCTCCTCCGGGGTCACGGGCCGGCCCCAGTAGGCGGCGAGCTGCTTGGCGTACTCCTCGGGGCCCTCGGCGAACTGGCTGAACTTGCAGAGGTCCAAAGAGTCGGTGAAGGCGGAGAGGTCCTGGAAGAGCTTGGTGAGCTTGCCCTTGCCCTCCCAGGCCAGGGGGTCGGTCTTGTAGGGCACGCCCAGGACCTCGGAAGCCGGGGTGTAGGCCCTAAGGTGGCAGGCCCCGCGGTTGGAGGTGGCGTAGGCGATGCCCATCCCCTTGAGGCCCCGGGGATCGTAAGCGGGGATGGACTGGCCCTTCACCTCCAGGGCGATCTCGGGGTGGCCGATGGCCTTGGCGAAGCGGGCCGGGCCCTCCGCCAGCATGTCCCCCACCCCCTTGCGGTAGGCGATGGCCTCGAGGACTCGGATCTCCCCCTCCTTGTCCCCGAAGCGGATCCCGTCCTCCCCCTGGTAGTAGCCCTTCTCCGTGGCCTCCATGAGCACGGCGATGGCGTTCCCCGCCTCAATGGTGTCCATGCCGTAGGCGTTGCAGAGGTAGATGGCGTAGCCGGTCCAGTCGGTGTCCGTGTGGCCGGCGTGGGCCCCCAGGGCCCAGGCGGACTCGTACTCGTAGGACTCAAAGCGGATGGTCTTGCCGTTGATGTGGACCTCCACCATCTTCTTGCAGGCCACGGGGCAGGCGTGGCAGGTGTTGTCCTTGATGAGGCGGTGTTCCCGGATGTACTCCCCGGAGATCTTCTCCGCCCCCTCAATGCAGGTGTGCTGGGCGTTGTAGGTGGGCAGGGCCCCCATGACGTTGGTGATGTTCATGAGAACGTTGGTGCCGTAGAGGGAAAGCCCGCCCTTCTTGGGAGCGGTGACGTTCTTGGGGTCGTTGATGGTGGCGGAGGCCAGGCGGTCCGCCTCCTTCCAGAGCTCGGGGTCCTTGGGCTGGGGCATCTTGTCGTGGGTGCCCACCACCACGATGGCCTTGAGCTTCTTGCTCCCCGCCACCGCCCCGGTGCCCCCGCGGCCCGCCGCCCGCTCGTCGTTGTTGATCCAGTTGGCGAAGCGGACCAGGTTCTCCCCGGCGGGGCCGATGGCCATCACGTCCGCCCCCTCCCCGTGCCGCTCCCGGAGGATGCGGCAAGTCTCGTGGGTGGTCTTGCCCCAAAGGTCCGAGGCATCGTGGATGGTGACCTCCCCGTCCTTCACCAGGAGGTAGACGGGCTTTTCCGAGGCCCCTTTGATGAGGAGGCCGTCAAACCCCGCCCACTTGAGCTTGGCCGCGGTCCAGCCCCCCATGTGGCTGTCGGTGACGGTGCCCGTGAGGGGGCTTTTGGTGACCACGGCGAGCCTCCCCGACATCTTGGCCCGGGTGCCGGAAAGGGGCCCGTTCATGATGGCGAGGAGGTTGTCGGGGCTAAAGGGGTCCACCTGGGGGCCGTTCTCAAACACGTACTTCACCCCGAGGCCCCGCCCCCCCACGTACATCTCCAGGTCCTTGGGGTCGGGGGCAAAGTACTCCACCTGGCCGGTGCTGAGGTTGATACGGGCGATCCTGTGGGCATATCCTCCGAGCATCTGCCACCTCCCTCGGGCGGGAAAGGAACCTAGGACGCAAGGCGCGTTCGCGCAGGGTTGCCCGGTTTGCAGGCCGGATTATACCACCCCTTTCCCCCAAGAGTGTGTCCTTTTTCCCCCATAATGGACCCATGCTGGCCCTAACCGGCGAGGTCCTGGTGGACCTGGTCCTGGAGGAGGAGGCCCCCTTGCGCTTCACCGGGGTCCTCGGGGGCTCGGTCCTGAACACCGCCACCACCCTGGCCCGCTTAGGCTTCCCCGCCCGCTTCCTCTCGGAGGTGGGGGACGACTGGGTCTCCGCCTGGAGCGAGGAGGAGATGGCCCGAAGGGGCCTAAAAGCCTGGCTCCAGCGCCATAGGGCCCCCATGCCCCTCGCCCTGGTGCGCCCGGACGAGGCGGGAAACCCCCGCTATAGCTTCCACCGCCCCTTCCAAGAGCCCTTCCGCCCCGAAAAGGGCCTCCTCAAGGGGATCCAGGCCTTCCACTTCGGCTCCCTCTTCGCCCTCGAGGCCCGCACGGCGGAAGGGGTGGAAACCCTCCTCCAAAAGGCCCTGGAGGAAGGCGCTTTGGTCTCCTACGACCCCAACCTGCGCCACCCCCCCACGGAGGCGGAGCGGCGCCGCATAGAGGGCTACCTGGCCCGTGCCCACCTCCTGAAGCTTTCCCTGGAGGACGCCAGGCTCCTCTTCCCGGAAGACCCCTGGGAAGGGGTTAAGCGCCTTCCCCTCCCCCTCAAGGTCCTCACCCTGGGGGCGGAAGGGGCGGTGGCCTTCCTGGGGGAGGAGGCGGTGCGCCTCCCTGGAGAAAGGGTAAAGGTGGTGGACACCGTGGGGGCGGGGGATGCCTTCACCGCCGGGCTTCTCGCCCTCCTCCTCCAAGGGGGGTACGGGCGGGAGAACCTGAAGGAGCTTTCCCTCAAGGACCTGGAAGGGGCCCTTCAAGGGGCGGTGGCCCTTTCCGCCCTGGCCTGCACCGTGCGGGGGGCCTACCTGCCGGAAGAGGGGCTAAGGGCCTGGAAAAAGCGCTTCCTAGGGGATTAGGAGGACCTTCCCCACGGTCTTGCGCCCCTCCAGGGCCTCGTGGGCCTCCCGGGCCTTCTCCAAGGGGAACTCGGCCCCGATGCGCACCTTAAGCCACCCCTCCAACACCCCCCGGAAGACCTCCCCCGCCCGCCAGAGGAGCTCCTTGCGGCTTGCCGTGTGGTGGTGGAGGGTGGGGCGGGTGAGGAAGAGGCTTCCCATGCGGTTTAGGATCTGGGGGTCCTGGGGCGGCACCGGCCCCGAGGACTGGCCGAAGAGGACCAGCATCCCCCGGGGGCGCAAGGCCTCGAGGCTCCCCAAGAAGGTGTCCTTCCCCACCCCGTCGTAGACCACGTCCACCCCGCCCCCTGAGAGGGCCTTCACCGCCTGGGCGAAGCCCTCGTAGGAAAGGGCGTAGTCGGCCCCCGCCTGGAGGCAGAGCCCGCGCTTCTCCTCGGTGCTGGCGGTGGCGTAGACCGTGGCCCCAAGCCGCTTGGCCCACTGGACGAGGAGCTGCCCCACCCCCCCCGCCCCGGCGTGCACCAGGACCTGGTCCCCCGGGGCCACGGGGTAGGTGCTCTTGAGGAGGTAGTGGGCGGTCATCCCCTGGAGGAGGGCCGCGGCGGCGAGCTTCGGGTCCAGCCCCTCGGGGACGGGGACGAGCCTTTCCGCCGGCACCACCTGGTACTCGGCGTAGGAGCCCTGGACGTTGGCGAAGGCCACCCGGTCCCCGGGCTTCACCCCCACCACGCCCTCCCCCACCTTCTCCACCACCCCGGCCCCTTCCTCCCCCAGGATGAAGGGGGTGGGCACGGGGTAGAGGCCCTTCCGCTTGTAGGTGTCAATGAAGTTCACCCCGATGGCAAGAAGCCGCACCAGGACCTCCCCGGGCCCTGGCTCCGGGATGGGAAGCTCCTCAAGCCGCAAAACCTCCGGCCCGCCGGTCTCGTGCACCCGTATGGCCCGCATGGGAAGAGTCTACCCCTCAAAACCCCCGCTCGTACTGGGGGGGCACCGGGGGCTTTAGGCCCAAGGCCTTGGCCGCCCGCAAGGGGAAGTAGGGGTCGCGGAGGAGGACCCGGCCCAAAAGCACCAGGTCGGCGCTTCCCGCCTGGAGGACGGTTTCCGCCTGCTCCGGGGTGGTGAGGAGGCCCACCGCCCCCGTGGGCAGGCCCACCCGCTTGCGCACGGCGTCGGCGAAGGGCACCTGGAAGCCCGGGGCCACGGGGACCTTCACCCCGGGCACCACGCCCCCGCTGGAGAGATCCAGAAGGTCCACCCCCAGGGCCTTGAGCCTTTCGGCGAAGGCCAGGGTGTCCTCGAGGCCCCACCCCCCTTCCGCCCAGTCCGTGGCCGAGACCCGGACGAAAAGGGGCACCTCTTCGGGAATGGCCTCCCGCACCGCCCGGGCCACCTCCAGGGGAAAGCGCATGCGGTTTTCCCGGCTTCCCCCGTAGGCGTCCGCCCGCCGGTTGGATAGGGGCGAGAGGAAGGAGGAGAGGAGGTAGCCGTGGGCCATGTGGAGCTCAATGACCCGAAAGCCCGCCCTAAGGGCCCTTTGGGCCCCTTCCACGAAGGCCTCGAGGACCCGCGCCATCCCTCCCTCGTCCAAAGGCTCGGGAACGGGGTAGCCCTCGGCGAAGGGGATGGGGCTTGGCCCCACCACCCTAAAGCCCAAGGGTCTTCCCCCTTCCCAGGGCCTCGCCACCCCCGCCTTGCGCCCGGCGTGGGCGAGCTGGATCCCCGGCACCGCCCCCGCCTCCCCTATGCGCCGGGCCAGCTCCTTAAGGCCCGGGAGGTGGTCTTCCGACCAGATCCCGAGGTCAAAGGGGCTGATCCTGCCCTCGGGGAGGACCGCCGTGGCCTCCACCAAAACGAGCCCCACCCCGCCCAGGGCCCGGGTGGGGTAGTGGAGGAGGTGCCAGTCCGTGACCTCCCCCTTCTCGGTGGCCGAGTACTGGCACATGGGGGACATGGCCAGGCGGTTCCTAAGCCGCACCCCCCGAAGCTCTAAAGGCGAAAAGAGAAGCGCCATATTCCAAAGGATATCCTTACCCGGAGTACCATGGTTCCATGGACCAAGGCTTAGAGGCCGCCTTCCGCTATGTGGAAAGGCTCCTCTTCGGGGACGAGACCCGCCCCGGCCTCACCCTCTACGACCTGGAGCGCCTGGTGGGCTACCCCTTCAAGGGGGAAGGCCCCCTGGCCTACACCCTTCCCCGCCGGAAGGGGCTGGAAGGGGTCCAGGCGGTGCGCCTTTACTACTACCCCAAGGACCCCCGCCTTCAGCTCATCGTGGAGATCGTGGACCAGAAGGGGGAGAAACACCTCCGCCACTTCCGCTGGAACGGCCTCTCTTGGGAGGAGCCCAAGGGGAGCGGGGGCGAGCTTAAGGGCACGGAGAAGCGCCTGGGCCTTATCCAGGTGGGGGAGGACTACTTCTTGGGCTTTCCCCGGGAGGAGGCCATAGAACTTGCCCAGGAGGTCCGCCGGGGCACGGCCTACGGGGCCAAGTACCTCCTTTGCCCCCGGTGCCATACCCGCCTCTTCTACGCCCCCGCCACCCCCACCCAAGGGATCTCCTGTCCCCGGTGCGGCAACGCCACCCTCCTCTACAAGGCCCTTGCCGGGACCAAGGAAGCCCAAGACCCCCTCGAGGCCCTAAAGGAAGAGGTGGCAAGCCTGCGCAAGGCCCTGGAGGAGCTTAGCGCCTACCTTCGGCGAAAACTGGGCCCCTAAGCGCCCACCCCTTACCCCGCCCCGGGCCCTTTAGATCCGAATCCCCTCCTCCCGCCAACCCCAGTAGGCGTAAAACCGGCCCCGTTCCCCGGAGAGGTAGTCCAGAAGGGGCTCTTTAAGGGGGCGGTGCTCGGAAAGCCTTTGGGCCACCTCCTCCGGGGTAAAAAAACGGGCCTCCACGATGTGGCCGTCGGGGTCCCTTGGGTTTAAAAGCCCCTCGTAGCTGGCCCGGAAGGCCAGGGCCAGGGTGCGCTCGTTCTTGCGGCGGTCTTCCACCTGGAGAACGTAGGCCAGGTGCTCCACCGCCTTGATCCGAAGGCCCGTCTCCTCCCGCACCTCCCGCCTCAGGGCCTCCAACACCGTCTCCCCCGGCTCCACCGTGCCCCCGGGGAGGGTGTAGCGGACCCGGCCCCGGCGGCCCCAGTCGTTGCCCACCAGGAGGACCCGGCCCCGGGCGTCCAGGAGGATGGCCGCCACCACCAGGATCTCCCGGCGCATCACGCTTTCAGCTCTTCCTCCGCCATGGCGGCCAGCTGCCGCTCCTGGTCGGCCCGCTTCAGGGCTTCCAGGATGGGCTTTAGGTTGCCGGAGAGGACGCCCTCGAGGTCGTAGAGGGTGAAGCCGATGCGGTGGTCCGTGACCCGGGACTGGGGGAAGTTGTAGGTGCGGATCTTCTCCGAGCGCTCCCCGGTGCCGATCTGGGCGAGGCGGGTCTGGCGAAGCTTTTCCGCCTCCTCGGCCCGCTTCATCTCCAAAAGGCGGCTACGGAGGATCATGAGGGCCTTCTCCCGGTTCTTGATCTGGCTGCGGGAGTCCTGGCAGGTGACCATGATCCCCGTGGGCAGGTGGACCACCCGCACCGCCGAGTCCGTGGTGTTCACCCCCTGGCCCCCGGGCCCCGAGGCCCGCATCACGTCAATGCGGATCTCGTCCATGTTGAGGGTGAAGTCCTCCTCCTCCGCTTTGGGCAGGACGGCCACGGTGGCGGTGGAGGTGTGGATCCGCCCCTGGGTCTCGGTGACGGGGATGCGCTGCACCCGGTGGACCCCGCTCTCGTACTTGAAGGTGCCGTAAGCCCCGGGCCCCCGCACCTCAAAGACCACCTTGGAGAACCCCCCCAGGTCCGTGGGGTGGGAGTCCAGGATCTCGGTCTCAAAGCCCATCTCCTCGGCGAAGCGGAGGTACATCTCCAAGAGATCCCGGGCGAAAAGGGCCGCCTCCTCCCCCCCGGTGCCCGCCCGGATCTCCACGATGGCGTCCCTTTCGTCCATGGGGTCCTTGGGCAGGAGGTGGCGCTCCAGCTCCTTCTCCAGGGCTTCCTTGCGGGCGAGGAGGGCCTCCTTCTCCGCCTTGGCCATCTCCTTGAGCTCGGGATCCTCCAAAAGGGTCTCCAGGCCCTCGAGGTCCTCCAGGACCTTCCGGTACTCCCGGATGAAGCCGATCACCTCCCCCATCTCCGCATACCGCCGGGAGAGGCTTTGGTAGCGCTTGGGGTCCTTGAGGACCTCGGGGTCCGCGAGGAGCCCCTCTAGCTCCCGGTACTCCTCTTCTAAGCGGGCAAGCTTATCCAGCATACCTGATTCCAGGATACCCCACGGGCGGGTTGACCCGGGATTTAGGTATGCCTAAAATCGGGGACATGGACTACCTCCTCTACGCTCTCCTGGGAGGTCTTTTCACCTGGGGCCTCACGGCGGTAGGGGCGGCGAGCGTCTTCTTTGCCCGGGAGCCGAGCCGGAAGCTCCTAGACGGCATGCTGGGCTTCGCCGCCGGGGTGATGCTGGCGGCCAGCGTCTTCTCCCTGCTCCTGCCGGGTATGGAGATGGCCGAAAGCCAAGGGAAAAACCCCATCCTGCCCGCCGTGGTGGGGTTCCTCCTGGGCGGGGGGCTCATCCGGCTTTTAGACCGCTACCTGCCCCACGTCCACCTGGGCCCCAAGGACGCCCCCGAGGGGCTCAAGACCCTCTGGCGGCGCACCACCCTCCTCATCCTGGCCATCACCCTGCACAACTTCCCCGAGGGGCTCGCCGTGGGGGTGGCCTTCGGGGCGGCGGGGCTGGACCCCACGGGGACCGCCACCTTAGGCGGGGCCATGGCCCTCGCCTTGGGCATCGGCCTGCAAAACCTCCCCGAGGGCCTGGCCATCGCCTGGCCCCTGCGGCGGGTGGGGATCGGGGCGGGCCTCGCCTGGTTTTACGGGCAGCTTTCCGCCATCGTGGAGCCCTTAGGGGCGGTGCTCGGGGCCCTCCTCGTGGCCCAGATGATGGACCTCCTCCCCTACCTCATGGCCCTGGCCGCCGGAGCCATGGTCTTCGTGGTGGTGGAGGAGGTGATCCCCGAAAGCCAGGCAGAGGGAAACGGGGACATCGCCACCTTCGGGGTCATGACGGGCTTCGCCACCATGATGGCCCTGGACGTGGCCCTGGGCTAAAGAAGCGCCCTCAGGTCCGCCACCACCTTGTCCGTGGCCTCCACCTTGTCGGGGCTATAGAGGAGAACGAGCTTCCCGTCCTGGACCACGAAGGTGGTGGCGGTGTGGTCCACCAGGTAGTCCTGGGGGCCCCGGTACTGGCTCTTCTGGTAGAAGACCCCGAAGGTCTGGGCCGCCTCCCGCACCGCCTCCAGGTTCCCCGAAAGGCCTATAAAAGCCTCGTTGAAGGCCTTGGCGTAGCGGTCCGCATCCTCCGGGGTGTCCCGCTCGGGATCCACGCTCACGAAGACCACCTGGACCCGCGCCCGCTCCTCAGGCGTAAGCCGCTCGTAGGCCCGCTTCAAGGCCAAGAGGGTGGTGGGGCAGACATCGGGGCAGCGGGTGAAGCCGAAGAAGAGGAGGACCGCTTTGCCCGGCATCTCGGAAAGGCGCACCGGCCCCGAAGGCCCCTCCAGGGTGAAGTCCACCGGCTTCGGGTTCAAAAGCCGGGTGCCGTAGAAGGCGTGCCCCTTAGGCCTAAGGAGGTAGCCGAGGCCCAGAAGGGCCAGGACCAAAACCGCGGGAAAGACCCAACGCCTCATCGCATCTCCACGGGAAGGTCCACGGGCAGGCGAAGGCCGCCCTGGAAGACCAGGACCAGCTTAACCTTTTCCCCCACCTGGAGGGGGCGCTTAAGCCCTATGAGCATGAGGTGGTACCCCCCGGGCCTAAGCTCCAGCCTCCCCCCCGGCGGCACCTCCAAGGAGGCCACGGGGCGCATGCCCATGACCATTTTCCCGTCCCTCATCTCCTGGAAGGTCTCGTGGACCTCCACCCGCTCGGCCACCTCGCTTTTCACCCCCACTAGGCGGAAGGGTTTCTCGCTCTGGTTCTCCAGGGCGAGGAAGGCGGCGGTCATGTCCGGCCTTGCGGGAAAGCGCACCCATCCCCCCGCCACCTTGACCCCGACCAAGGCGTCCTGGGCCAGCGCCACGCCCAAAAGCCCCAAGAGAAACCAACCTAGCTTCCGCATCTCCCTACCTCCAAGCCCCAGGGTAAGGGGGGGGAAGGGGACAAACGTACCTCCCCGCCCCCGGGGTAAGATGGCCCCGTGGGGCTCCGGCTGGCCGCTTTTTTCCTCATCCTCCCCTTCTTCCTCCAGCTTTTGGGCCTAGGAGACACCCCCTTGGGCGGGGGGCTTTGCGGGGAGGTCTTCCGGGTGCAGGATCCCGCCTTCGCCCTGAGGACCCCGGGCTTCTGGTACGGCCTCCTCTTCATGGTCCTTTTGGCCCTGGAGTTGGGCTACGGGCTTTCCCTTCTCCTCCTTCCCCTTCTTGAGGTGCGCCCGGGGAAAGGGTGGGTGAGGGCGGGGCGCTACCTGGTGGGGACGCTCCTTCTCCTCTTCCTCCTCACCCGCACCACCGGCCTCCCCACACCGGGCCCCGGGGGATGGACCCTGGAGCCCGCCCCCCTGGACCCCCTAAGCCTCCTCTTGGTGGGGCTCTCCCTGGCGGGGGGGCTCCTTCTAAGGGAGAATGGGAGGCATGGAGCGGCTTCTTGAGGTGATGCGGCGCCTGAGGGGCCCCGGGGGATGCCCCTGGGACCGGGCCCAGACCCACGAGAGCCTGGTCCCTTATCTCCTCGAGGAGGCCTCGGAGGCGGCGGACGCCCTCCTCAAGGGAAACCCCCAGGAGATGGCGGAGGAGCTCGGGGACGTCCTCCTGCAGGTGGCCTTCCACAGCGTCATCGCCGAGGAGGAAGGGCGCTTCACCTATAGGGACGTGGAGGCGGCCATCGTGGAGAAGCTCATCCGCCGCCACCCCCACGTCTTCGGGGAGGCCACCGCCAAGACCCCGGAGGAGGTGAAGGCCCGCTGGGAGGACCTGAAGGCCATGGAGGGCAAGAAGGAAGACCCCTGCGGCCTTCCCAAAGGGCTTCCCACCCTCCTTCGGGCCTACGAGCTCCAGAAGAAGGGAATAGACCCAGGAAGCGAGGAGGGCCTGAGGAAGGCCCTGGAAGCGGGGGACCTGGAGGAGGCGCTTTGGAACCTGGTGGGGCTTTTCGTAAAACGGGGGCTGGACCCCGAGAGCGCCTTAAGGAAGCGCTCCCTCAAAGCCTGCCGGGAGGGCTAGAACTCCCGCCCGGCTTCCGCCTGGCGGCGGTGGCCGTGCCCCTTCTCGGGGCGCACCTCCTCTTCACCCTAAGGAGCCCCCACCTCCCCACCCACGCCGGCCAGGTGAGCTTCCCCGGGGGGGTGGTGGAGCCGGGGGAGGGCGTGGTGGAGGCGGCCCTAAGGGAGGCGGAGGAAGAGGTGGGGCTTAAGGGGGTGGAGCCTTTGGGCTTCCTCTCCCCCACCCTCTCCCCCCAGGGCTTTTTGGTGCAGCCCGTGGTGGTCTTCCGCGAGGACCTTCCCCCCCTAAGGCCCAACCCCGAGGAGGTGGCCGAGGTGCTCCTCGCCCCCCTGGAGGAGCTTCTAAAGGTGACACCCTGGAGCGAGGTGCGCCTGGGCCGCACCGTCTGGCACTTCCCCTGGCGGGGGGTGGACATCTGGGGGGTGACGGGGAATATCCTCAAGGAGTTCCTGGAGGTGTGGCGTGGAAAGGATCGGGATTCTCCTAGCGGACCTCTTTGACGAGCGGGAGTTCCTCTACCCCTACTACCGGCTTTGGGAGGCGGGGTACACCCCGGTGGTCATCGGCCTCGAGGCCGAGGCGTACCGGGCCAAGTCGGGCCTCACCTGGGAGGCGGAGGTGGCGGCCAGGGAGGCCCCGCCCTTGGCGGGCCTAATCATCCCCGGGGGGTTCGCCCCCGACTACCTGCGGCGAAGCCCCGAGGTCCTCGCCCTGGTGCGGAAAGTGGCGGGGGAGGGGAAGCCCCTCGGGGCCATCTGCCACGGCCCCTGGGTCCTGGTGAGCGCCGGGCTCGTGCGGGGCCGGCGGGTGACAGGGTTTTTCTCCATCCGGGACGACCTGGAAAACGCCGGGGGGCTTTACCAGGAGGAAGGGGTGGTGGTGGACGGGCTTTTGGTCACGGCCCAAGGGCCTAAGGACCTCCCCGCCTTCATGAAGGCCTTTTTGGGCCTCCTCAAGGGGTGAAACGGGTCCCCGCTTCTTTCCGTAGGACGGCCTCCAAAACCCCCCGTTCCCCCTTGGCGATGGCCGCCCAGGGGGCCCCGGCCCTTAAGGCGAAAAGGGCCGCCTCCACCTTGGGGATCATTCCCCCCTGGACCACGCCTTCCTCCTTCAGGGCCGCCACCGCCTCCGGGGTCAGGTGGGCCAGGCGGGTCTTGGGGTCTTTGGGGTCCCGGTAGACCCCCTCCACGTCGGTGAGGAAGACCGCAGGCCACCCCAAGGCCCCGGCCACGGCCCCTGCGGCGGTGTCGGCGTTCACGTTCAAGGGGCCCTCCTCGTCCAAGGCGATGGGGGCGAGAAGGGGGGTGTAGCCCTTTTCCAGGAGGTCTAAAAGAAGCCCCTCCTCCACCCCCACCACCTCCCCCACCCGGCCCAGGCCGGGTAGCGCCCTTCCCTTTAGGCAAAGGGCGTCCCGCCCCGAGAGGGCAAGGGCCTTCCTTCCCCTTCGGGAAAGCCCCTCCGCCAGGCGCTTGCCCGTGAGGTAAAGGGCCATCTCCACCGCCTCCAGGTGCTCCGGGGGCGTTACCCTAAGCCCCCCCACGAAGCGGCTCTCGTACCCCAGGCGCTTGAGCCAGGCCCCGATCTCGGGCCCGCCCCCGTGGACGAGGACCAAGGGGCCGGGGTAGGCGGCAAGCTCGGAAAGAAGGGCCTCGGCTCCCCTCAGGCTTCCCCCCACCTTGACCAAAAGGGCTTCACTCAAGGTAGACCACCTCCTCGGGCAAACCCCCCTCCTCCTCGGCCTCCAGGAGGTCCAAAAAGCCCAGAAGGGCGTGGTCCGGGTGGAGGCCAAAGGCAAGGGCCAGGGCCCTGACCCCGTGCTCAGGAGGAAGGGCCTTGGCCCGCTCCAGAAGGGGCGCCCACGCCTGTGGGGCCTTCAGGGCCTCCCCGAGCTCCGGCCCCGCCCTTAGCTCCGCCTGCACCTCTCCCCCCTCGGCCAGGAGGAAAAGGAGGTCCTCCTCGCCTAAGACCATGAAGGCCAAGGCCCGCCCCAGGCGGGAAAGCTCCTTGAGGAAAGCCCGGATGGCCTCCTCGTTCTCCTCCGCCTCGAGGGCCTCGTGGTAGAGGCTCGTCCAGGGCGGGTCGGGGACCAGGTAGACCCCGGCCCCTCCCGTGCGCCCCCGAACCCAGGCCAAGACCGCCTCGAGGGGGGCCTCCACGTGGAAGGAAAGAAAGCTCCGCACCACGCCCTATACTAGCCCTTGTGAGCGCCCTCTACCGCCGGTACCGCCCCCTCACCTTCCAGGAGGTGGTGGGCCAAGAGCACGTGAAGGAGCCCCTCCTAAGGGCCATCCGGGAGGGGAGGCTCGCCCAGGCCTACCTCTTCTCGGGGCCCAGGGGGGTGGGCAAGACCACCACGGCGAGGCTTTTGGCCATGGCGGTGGGGTGCCAGGGGAAAGACCCCCCTTGCGGGGCCTGCCCCTACTGCCAGGCGGTGCAGAAGGGTGCCCACCCCGACGTGGTGGAGATTGACGCCGCCAGCAACAACTCCGTGGAGGACGTGCGGGAGCTAAGGGAAAGGATTCTCCTCGCCCCCCTTTCCGCCCCCAAGAAGGTCTTCATCCTGGACGAGGCCCACATGCTCTCCAAAAGCGCCTTCAACGCCCTCCTCAAGACCCTGGAGGAGCCCCCGCCCCACGTCCTCTTCGTCTTCGCCACCACCGAGCCCGAAAGGATGCCCCCCACCATCCTCTCCCGCACGCAGCACTTTCGCTTCCGCCGCCTCACGGAGGAGGAGATCGCCCAAAAGCTCAAGCGGATCCTCAAGGAACTGGGGCGGGAGGCCGAGGAGGAGGCCCTCCTTCTCCTCGGCCGCCTGGCGGACGGGGCCATGCGGGATGCGGAAAGCCTCCTAGACCGCCTCCTCCTCCTGGAAGGCCCCCTCACCCGGGCCAAGGTGGAGGAGGCCTTGGGCCTTCCCCCCAAGGAGGCCCTCTTCCGCCTGGCGGAGGCCCTGGCCCGGGGGGAGGCCCAAAAGGCCCTGGAGGAGGCCCGGAGGCTCTACGCCCAGGGCTTCGCCCCAAGGAGCCTGGTGGGGGGGCTCATGGAAACCTTCCGGGAAGCCCTTTACGCGGGCTTTGGCCTTGGGGGAAAGGCCCTTCCCCTGGACCCAGACCGCCTCCTCGCCGCCCTCACCGCCTTGGACGAGGCCCTGGAGCGCCTGGCCAAGCGCTCGGACCTCCTGGCCCTCGAGGCCAGCCTCCTCCGGGCGGGCCAAGCCCTAACCCCCGCCCGGACGGGGCCCCCTGAACCCCGCCCCGGGGAAACCCCCGCGCCCCCCCAAGCCGCGGGGGAGGAAGGAGCCTCCGAGCCCTTAAGGCCTGAAGAACCCGACCTCCGGGAGCGCTGGCGGGCCTTTTTGGAAGGCCTCAGGCCCACCCTGAGGGCCTTCGTGCGGGAGGCCACCCCGGTCCTGGAAGGAAACACCCTGCGCCTTTGCTTCCCCGAGGAAAAGGCCTTCCACTACAAGCGGGCCACCGAGCA
Organism: Thermus composti; assembly: GCF_014647535.1. Classification (GTDB taxonomy): domain Bacteria; phylum Deinococcota; class Deinococci; order Deinococcales; family Thermaceae; genus Thermus; species Thermus composti. Next base: position 26,344 of record NZ_BMPJ01000021.1, read on the forward strand.
GAAAGCCCGCCTCCTGCCCCTGGCCCAGGCCCACTTCGGGGTGGAGGAGGTGGCCTTCTCCCTGGAAAAAAAAAGCCCCCTAACGGCTGAACCGCCCCCCCGCACCCCTCCCGCCCCCGAGGCGGAGGGCCCGCCCCTCGAGGAAGACCCCGAGGCCCGCCTTAGGCAACTCGCCCGCCGCCTCGGGGGTAGGCTCCTTTGGGTAAGGCGGCCCAAGGCCAAGGAGGAACCCTTGAGCGAAGACGAAATAGGGGGTAATGGTATATAATGGCCCCATGACCAGGACCACCGAGCTAGGACAGGAAACCGTGGAGAACATCCTTAAGCGGCTACGGCGTATCGAGGGCCAGGTACGGGGCCTGCAGAAGATGGTGGCCGAGGGACGCCCTTGCGACGAGGTCCTCACCCAGATGACCGCCACCAAGAAGGCCATGGAAGCGGCGGCCACCCTGATCCTCCACGAGTTCTTAACCGTCTGCGCCGCCGAGGTCTCCGAAGGGAAGGTAAACCCCAAGAAGCCCGAGGAGATCGCCAACCTCCTCAAGAAGTTCGTCTAGCTTGGGGCTCAGGAAAAGGCTCTACCGGCTGGCCCGGGCTTTCTTCCCCGAACCCCCCGACGACGCCTTCGCCCTGCGCTACCTGGAGGGGGAGGAACGGGCACTCTACCTGGCCATGGACCCCCGGGACCGGGCCCACGCCGTGCGGGTGGCCCAAAGGCTCCTAAAGGCCCACCCCGAGGCCCCGGACTACGTGGTGCGGGCCGCCCTCCTCCACGACGCCGGCAAGGCCCTAAGGCCCTACCGGCCCCTGGAAAGGGTCCTCACCGGCCTCTTCGCCCCGCCCCTTCCCCCCTACCCCTTGCGGCGGGGGCTTCTCGGGGCCTTCCAGGTGCGCCGCCACCACCCCCTCTACGCCGCCCAAAGGATCCAAGACCCAAAGGTGCGGGCCCTGGTCCTGGAGCACCACGCCCCCAAGAGCCTCTGGGGTAAGCGGCTCCATCGGGCCGACCAGGAAGAGTAGGTTTGCCCCTAGCCAATCCCCCGGCCAAGGAGTAGGGTACCTGAAGGAGGGGTCCATGGAAGAACTCACCTGGCGCGTGGGCGGCCCCCAAGGGGGGGGCATAGAGACGGCGGCCACCCTCTTCGCCCGGGCGGTGGCCAAGGGGGGGTGGTGGGTAGCCACCAAGCGGGAGTACCACTCCAACATCATGGGAAGGCACTCCTACCTGGACGTGCGCCTGGCGCGAAAACCGGTGGGGGCCTTCCGGGACCAGGTGGACTTCCTGGTGGCCCTGGACGGGGAGACCCTGGCCCGGCACCTGGGGGAGGTGCGGGAAGGGGGGGTGGTGCTCTACGACCCCAGGGTCTTGGACCTCACGGTCCACAAGCTCCCCATGCTGGACCACCGGGTGGCGGAGGACCTCGCCCGGCGCTTCGGCCAGGCCGACCCAAGCCTAAGGGAAATCCTTTCCGCCTACGCCGAGGCCGGGGTCCAGCCCCTCCCCTACCCCTTTGAGGCGGTGGCCGACCGGATCGGGGCCGAGCTCGGGGTGCCCTCCCTGCAGGCCCGGCGCACCCTGAACACCATCGCCGTGGCGGCAAGCCTCCACCTCTTGGGCTTCCCCTTGGAACCCCTCCTCGAGGCCCTCGCCCTCCAGTTCAAGGGGAAGGTTAAGGTTCTGGAACTCAACCAGAAGGTGGCGGAGGCCGTCTACCGGGAGGAGGTGCCCAGCCTTCCCTTCCGCCTTTCCCCAAACGGCCACGAGCCTGGACGGGTCTACCTCACCGGGGCCCAGGCCGCCGCCTTGGGCAAGCTCGCCGGGGGGCTCCGCTTCCAGACCTACTACCCCATAAGCCCGGCCACGGACGAGAGCGTCTTCCTCGAGGCCCACACCCACCTCCCGGGGGCCGATGTGATCGTGGTCCAGACCGAGGACGAGATCGCCGCGGTGAACATGGCCCTGGGCGCGGCCCTCGCCGGGGCCAAGGCCGCCACCGCCACCAGCGGCCCCGGCTTCAGCCTCATGACCGAGGGGCTGGGCTTCGCCGGGATGATCGAGGCCCCCCTGGTGGTGACCCTCTACCAGCGGGGCGGGCCCAGCACCGGCATGCCCACCCGCACGGAGCAGGGGGACCTGATGTTCGCCATAAGGGGCGGGCACGGGGAGTACCCGAGGCTCGTCCTCGCCTCGGGGGACCTCCTGGACGCCTTCCTGGACGCCCAGAAGGCCCTGGCCTGGGCCTGGCGCTACCAGACCGTGGTGGTCCACCTCCTGGACAAGTTCCTGGCCTCCACGGGCCAGCTCCTCCCGGAGGAGGCCCTAAGGGTCCTCTCCCTGGACGGGGAAAAGCGCCTTCCCCCCAAGGCGGGCAAGCCCACCCCCTTCCCCCGCTACGCCCCGGAGGCGGACGGGATCTCCCCCTTCCCCCCCTTGGGCACCCAGGGGGTCTTCTACTGGATGACCTCGGACGAGCACGATCCCCTGGGCCACATCACCGAGGACCCCGTCCTGCGGGAAGCCCAGATGGAAAAGCGGATGCAAAAGCTGAAGACCGCCCAGAAGGAGATCCCCAAGGAGGACCAGTACACCCTCTACCGGGACGGGGAGGTCCTGGTCCTGGGCTTTGGCTCGGTGAAGGGGACCCTCCTCGAGGCCCTGGACCACCTCCCCGGGGTGGGGTATTTGCACCTAAGGCTCCTCTGGCCCTTCCCCGAGATCGCCCCCCTCCTAAAGGGAAAGCGGCTTGTCACCGTGGAGCACAACTACTCGGGGCAGCTCGCCGACCTGGTGCAGCAGGAGACCCTGCAAAGGGTCCACCACCGGGTGGTGAAGTACAACGGCCGCCCCATCACCCTAGACGAGGCGGTGGAGGCCCTCAAGGCCATCCGGGAAGGCCGGGCCGGGGAAAGGATCGTGCTCAGGAAAGGAGTCTAGGATGGTGGAGCTCAAGCTTGCGGACTACAAGGCGGACAAGCAGCCGGACTGGTGCCCGGGTTGCGGGGACTACGGCATCCTCTCCGCCCTGCAGATGGCCCTCTTTGAACTCCGGCTGGACCCGAGCCAGACCGCCATCTTCTCGGGGATCGGCTGCTCGGCCAAGACCCCCCACTACCTGAACGCCTACGGGGTCCACACCCTCCACGGCCGGGTCCTGCCCATCGCCCAAGGGGCTAAGCTCGCCAACCCCCACCTCACCGTGGTGGCGGTGGGCGGGGACGGGGATGGACTCGGCATCGGGGCCGGGCACTTCGTGGCCGCAGGCCGCAGGAACGTGGACCTCCTCTACATCCTCTACGACAACGAGGTCTACGGCCTCACCAAAGGCCAGGCCGGGCCCACCTTGGGCCTCGGGGAGAAGACCAAGAGCCTGCCCAAGCCCAACCCCCAGGGGCGGATCAACCCCCTGCTTCTGGCCTTCGCCTCGGGGTACACCTGGATCGCCCGGGGCTACGCCTACGACGTGAAGGGTCTAAAGGAGCTCATCAAGGAAGGGATCCAGCACAAGGGCCTCGCCTTCCTCCACGTCCTCCAGCCCTGCCCCACCTACAACGACCTCCACACCAAGGAGTGGTTCGCCCCGAGGCTTTACCGGCTCCAGGAGGAAGGCTACGATCCCCACGTGCCCGCAGGGCTTTCCCCGGAGGAACTGGACCGGAAGATGGCCCTTTTCCAGGAAAAGGCCGTGGAGTGGGGGGAGCGGATCCCCATCGGGGTCTTCTGGAAGGCGGAGGTGCCCACCTTTGAGGAGCGCCTGAAGACCTACCTCCCCCGCTACCCCGAGGTCTACCCCGCCTTGGGGCAGGAAGCCCTGGACCTAAAGGGCCTCCTCCGGGAGTTCGCCGTTTAGGGGCTCGGCCCGGCCCCAGGTGGGGAAGCGTACACTAAAGGCCATGGACCTCACCCACTTCAAGGACGGCAAGCCCCACATGGTGGACGTGACGGAAAAGCCCAGCACCTTCCGCACCGCCACCGCCGAGGCCTTCGTGGAGCTCACCGAGGAGGCCCTTTCCGCCCTGGAAACGGGCGGGGTGGGGAAAGGAGACCCCCTCGTGGTGGCCCAGCTCGCCGGGATCCTGGCCGCCAAGAAGACCGCAGACCTCATCCCCCTCTGCCACCCTCTCCCCCTCACCGGGGTGGAGGTGAAGGTGGAGCTTTTGCGGGAGGAAAAGCGGGTGCGCATCGTGGCCACGGTGAAGACCAAGGCGGAGACGGGGGTGGAGATGGAGGCCATGACCGCCTGCGCCATCGCCGCCCTCACCGTCTACGACATGCTCAAGGCCGCCTCCAAAGGGCTTGTGATCTCCCAGGTCCGGCTCCTCCACAAGGCGGGGGGCAAGAGCGGGGAGTGGCGCAGGGAAGAATAGCCCTACCCCGGGGGTGTATTCTGGAAGCATGCGGGTCGCCATCGCCTTAGCCAAGGAAGGGGAGCGGGTCTACCCCGGCCCCTTCGGCCACGCCCCCCGGTACGCCATCTACGAGGTGGGGGAAGGGGGGGAACTCCGGCTTTTGGAAATCCGGGAAAACCCCCACGCCAAGGAGCACGGGGAGGAAAAGCACGCCAAGATGCGGGAACTCCTCAAGGACGTGGCCCTCAAAGTGGGGGCCCGCTTCGGGCACGGGGGCTCCTTGGGGGCTTTTCCCGTGGCCGACCGGGTGGAGGTGGGGGCGGTCTCCTTGGAGGAGGCCCTCTCCCGCCTCAAGGGGAGAAGTAGCGCCTAAGGAGCTCCCGGGCCTCGGGGGGAAGGGGGGTCTTTTCCAGGTAGACCTCCACCCCCCTTCGCACCCTTTCCGGGGGGCGCCCCTCCGGCCAGGGGGAGGGGAGGGCGGGGGTTTCCCCTTCCCCGCCCGGGCCCAAGAGGCCAGCCGGAGCCCCTTCCGGGGGGCTAAGGTCCGCCACCCCCTCGCCCTCCGGGGCGGGCCCCACCCCTTTCGGCCCCGGGGAGGGGGTGGGGGCCTCCTCCCCTTGGGAAGAGGCCCCACCCTCCCCCGCCGGAGGCCCTTGGGGGCTACCCTCCTTTGCCCCTTGGGGCCTCCCTGCTTCAGGCCTTTCCCCTAAACCTTCCCCCTGGCCTTTTTGGGGAGCGGCTTCCTGGCTTCCTTGGGAACCCCCTTCCTGGCTCCCCGGCCCGCCCCTTCCTTCCCCGGGGGATGTTCTCTCCTCGGAAGGGACACCTTCCTGGCCCAATTCCATGGGCCTTTCCCAGGCAGGAAGCCCCCCGCTCCCCCTTTCCCCCGCCCGGAAGCCCCAGAAGGCCAGGACCAAAACCAGCGCCAGGAGGTAGGCCGCCAAAAGCCCCCAGGGAAAGGGGGGAAGGGAAAGGGGTAGCTTCCGCACCTCCGCCCAAAGCCTTTCCTCCCCGTAAGCCAAGGCGGTGGGGTAGGCGAGGCTATGGCGGGTGATCTCCTTTAGGGCCCGCCCCTCCCATAGCCTTGCGGGAAGGAGAAGCCCCAAGGGGGAAAGGAGGGCGAAAAGGGGGTGGAAGAATCCGAGGAGGGCAAGCCCTAAGGCCAAAAGGAGGCGGTACCGCCAGGCCAGGCGGGCGGCGTAAAGCCGGTGGAAGCCGGAGCCCACAGGGGCATTGTAGGGCTTCCCTTAGGTCAAGACCGCGAAGCCTCCTCCAGGTAGGCCCGCACCAGGGCCCGGAAAAGCTTGGTGTGGGCCCCGTGGCGGAGTTTGAGGTGGACCAACTCGTGGACGATCACCGCCCGGCGCACCTCCGCGGGCTGGGCCAGAAGCTCGGCGTTTAGGGTCAGGCGGCCGCGGGAAGAGACGCTGGCCCATTTGCGCCGCATGGGGCGGATCTGCACCTCCCGGAGGCGGTCCTCCACGCCGATGCGCCGCGCCCAGGCGCGCACCTCCGCCAGAAGGATCTCCCGGCCCACCCTTTCCCCGTTCAAAGCTCCGCCCTCCTGAGAAGGTCCAAAAGCTCGCTGGCCCAGGCCACCAGGTCCTTCACGCCGAAGTGGGCCAGGGCCTTGTAGAGCTCCTTTCGTAGCTCCCGCTCCTGCTGGGGGCTCGAGGCCCAGTGCGGCCACGCCTCAAGGGCCGGCTCCAGCTGAGCGGCCAGGGCCTCGGCCTTTTCCGCCCCCACCCCTTTTTGCACCCGAAGCCACCAGGCCACGGCGAAGGCCTTTGGGGAAAGGGGGCTTTGGCCCCGCTGGGCCTGGGCCTCCTTTAGGTCCTGGACTAGGGCGGTGAGTTCCTTAAGGGCCTCTTGGCTGCTAAGCTGCCTCGCCTCAAAGGCCCGACGGATGGCCTCGGCCCGCTCGCCGATGGGGATGAGGTAGGGTTCTTCCCGGCCCCTGGCCTTCACCAGTTGGTAAAGGGCCTTGAGGAGGTTGAAGACCTTCACCGTATCCGGCTTCTCCTCCGCCAATAGCGCCAGCAAAGCCGACCCGTCCAGGACGTGGGTTTCCGTGGGGTCCTTCACCCCGGGGGTGGCCGTGTGCTTCTGAACGATCTCGGCCGTCTTGCGCAGGAACGAGCGATCCACCTGCACGTGGGGCTCGTAGGCGCTCCGCAGGAGCCGGTACATCTTCACGAGGGCTTGGTAGTCCTCGAGGAAAGGCCGCAAGAAGGCGTCAGGGGAAAGGATCTCGTACACCTCTTCCAGCTCGCGGAAGTAGGCGTAAAAGCCTTCCCGCTCCTCCTTATCGCGGAAATGCTCCAAGACCGCTTCCGCCGCCTTGTCCCCGTCCTTTCCCTGAACCAGGGGGAGGTACTCTTGCCGCCCCCTTTCCATCAGGCGGGCAAAACGCGCTTGAAGCACCTCCAGGCCCTCAACCACCCCCTCCACGTCCTCCGAGTCAAAGGCCAAGGCCCGCTCCAGGTGGTCAAAGACCCCCACGAAGTCCACGATGAGCCCGTTCGTTTTGCGCCGCCCCTTCTCGTCCTCATAGGGGCGGTTGACCCGGGCGATGGCCTGGAGGAGCACGTGGTCCCGCATGGGCTTGTCCAGGTACATGCAGTAGAGGATGGGGGCATCGTAGCCGGTGAGGAGCTTCTCGGTGACGATGAGGATCTTCGGGTTTTCGTCGGGCTTGCGGAAAGCCTTGCGCACCCGGGCCTCCTCCTCCTCGCCCAGGTGGTAGCGCCGGAGTTCCGGAGGGTCGTTGTGCCCGCGGCTGATGACCACCTGGCTCATCTCCGGGGGCAGGTGGCGGTCCAGGGCCTCCTTGTAAAGGCCGCAGGCCTCCCGATCCACCCCCACCAGGAAGGCCTTGTAGCCCATGGGCTCCACGTACTGGCGGAAGTGCTCGGCCACGAAACGGGCAATCTTGTCCACCCGATCCGGGTTTTTGAGCATGTTCTTGAGGGTGACGGCCCGGTCCAGGACCCGGTTGATCTCCTCTATGTCGGCCACACCCTCCAGCTCGGCCGCCGCCCAAAACTCCCGCTCCATGGCCTCACGGTCCACCACCAGGTCGTTGGGGGCCAGCTGGTAGTAAAGGGGCACGGTGGTGCCGTCCTCAATGGACTCCCGGATGGAGTATTTATCCAAGGTAGCCGCCAGGGTCCCCGCCGCCAAAGACCTTGAAGGTGCCCTTGCCGTGGGCGCTTCGGTCAATGGGGGTGCCGGTGAAGCCGATGAAGGTGGCGTTGGGGAGGGCGCCCATCAAATAGTTGCCCAGATCCCCCCCGGTGGAGCGGTGGGCCTCGTCCACCAGCACGAAGATGTTGGAGCGGAGGTTAAGGTTGGCGTCGGCCTCGTCAAACTTGTGGATCATGGTGACGATGAGGCCCCGGGCGTCGTTCTTTAGGAGCTGGCGGAGGTGGCGCTTGCTCTCGGCCACGTGCACGTGGCCGAAGCCCACGGCCTCGAGGTTCTGGAAAAGCTGCTGCTGCAGCTCGTTCCGGTCCACCACCAAAAGCACGGTGGGGTTCTGAAAGCGGGGGTCTTCCAAAAGGCGCTTGGCCACGGTGAGCATGGTGTAGGTCTTGCCCGAGCCCTGGGTGTGCCAGATGAGGCCGCGGCGTTTCTCTGGATCCCGACAGCGGCCAAGAACCTTCTCGGTGGCGCGCATCTGGTGGGGGCGGAGGACCACTTTGGAAAGCTCCCCGTCCTTGCGCACGAAGAGGATGTAGTCGGTGAGCACCCGCAGGATGCGGCTTGGGACCAAAAAGGCCTTGACCAGGGTCTCAAAATCGGGTTGGGGGGCCCCGTTTGTTTGTTGGGGCGCGGCATGCCGCGCCCCCACCTGTTCCCGCCAGTTGAAGAGGGCCTTGCGGGAAAGGCTCCAGGTGGCCCCGTAGAAGAACCGCACCAGGTTCGTGAGGGCGAAAAGTTGCGCCTGGGCCATGAGCTCCGGCCCCTCCTCGTGGTAACGGCGGATCTGGTCAAGAGCCTCGGCGATGCCCTCTTCCTCGGTGGCGGCCTTGGTCTCCACCACCACCACGGGGATGCCGTTCACCAAGAGGACAATGTCGGCCCGGATGCGAAAGCGCCCGTTGGCGAAGCGGAATTTCTCGGTGATGTGGAAGGTGTTTTGCTCCGGGCGCTCCGGGTCCAGAAGACGGAGGTTCTTTTCCCGGCGCTCGGCTTCCACAAAGACCGTTTTGAGCCCCTTGAGGTACTCCCAGGCCTCGAGGTTGCCCTCAATGTCGGGCCGCACCCGCACCAGGCGCTCCAAGACCTCCTCCGCCTTGGCCACCGAGTCCACCACGCCCGGGTTGAGGCGCTGAAGCTGCTCAATAAGCACCGTCCGCAGCACCGGGCTCCCCTCCCCGCCCCGCAGGCGCAGGGCCTCCTCGGGGGGCAGGTAGGTCCAGCCCACTTCCTGGGCGTAGCGGAGGAAGGGGTTTTGCACGGCCTTCCGCTCGCTTCCCAAGCTCATGGCGCGGGTTCACCTCCAAACCGGGCCACGAACTCCTTCGGCAACCGCCGCCGGGCGGTCATGAGGTCGTGGAGCAGGGACTTAAAGAGCGCCTCCAGCGCCTGCCTGCGGCTTTCCTCGGCGCGGATTTTCTCGTCCACCGCCTGCAGGATGTGGGCGATTTCGCGCTGTTCGTCAAGGGGTGGGAGGGGGATGGGGATGCTATCTAAACGAGCCAAGCTAATACTGGCCTGGTTGACATGCCGGCGAGCTAAAGTTTGTGTGAAGCCACGCTGCCACAAGAGCAACAACCAAAAGGCAAGCCACACCCCGCTAATTTTCTGCGGTTCTTGCACCCGAATGATCGTCATATGATTGGAGAGAACGAATTTTCCTCTGAGATTAAAGTATGCCACCTTACCAACCAGTTCCTCGCTGTTAGTGTTGTTGAATAAAATGTCGCCTTCACGAAGCCAATAAGGGCTATTTTCAGGGGGAGGGGGCACATATTTGACCTGATCAAGCGAAATTTGTCCTTCGTCTGTTACATTAAAAGTCCCCTCTTCGGTTATTCGCTCCGACACTATTCACGCCGCCACCCTAGCTACCCAGGCGATGGGTAAG
>NZ_BMPJ01000022.1 GCF_014647535.1 Thermus composti
GGTACCAGATACGGGCTGCGCCCGCAAGGGGAGATTTACCACGAAACGGAGATGTGGGTAAAGTCCTGTTGGAAAGGCTTTACGGCGACCGGGTCCTCGTCTACGTGCAAAACCCTATCCTCCTCTCCCCTCACTCCCTGCCCCAGCCGGACCTAGCCCTTTTGAAACCCCGTCCCGACTTCTACCGAAGCGGGCTTCCCCGGCCTGAGGACGTCCTTTTGGTGGTGGAGGTGAGCCTTTCCACCCGGGAACTGGACCAGAAGGTGAAGCTTCCCCTCTACGCCGGGGCGGGCATCCCCGAGGTCTGGCTGGTAGGGGAGGAAACCCTGGAGGTTTACCGAAAGCCCAAGGGAGGCCACTACCGCCTCCGCCTCCTGCTGGAAGCCGGGGAGGAGGTGGTGCCCTTGGGCCTCGAGGGGCCCCCCTTCCCCTTCAACCCTCCTAGAGGTACCCCGCCCGCTTAAGCTCCTCCTTGACGGCCTCGAGGACCCGCTCATAGGCCTCGTCCAGGTCCAGGCCCTTCAGGGTGGCCCCGGCGGCGGGAACGTGTCCCCCGCCCCCGAGCTTCAGGGCGATGTTCTGGGCGGAGACCCCGCCCCGGGAGCGGATGGAGACCTTCACGCCGTCCTCCTTCCGCCTCAGGTACACGGCCACCACGCTCCCCTCGGCGTAGCGGATCACCCCCACGAAGCCGTCGGAGTCCTCCTCGGGCACCTCGAGGTCCTCGGGCAGGTGGGCGGTGACCAAAAGCCCCCCGAAGTGGAAGGCCACGGTGGAAAGCACCGCCCCCAAGGCCTTGAAGTAGGTGGGGGAGCGGAACTGGAGGCGGTCGGTGATCTCGGCCAGGGGAACCCCGTGGGCCAGAAGCTCCGCCGCCTTGCGGAGGACCTCGGGGGTGGTGTTGGCGAAGCGGAAGTTGCCGGTGTCCGTGAGGATCCCCGTGAGGACCGGGGTGGCGATCTCCGGCGTCCACTCCACCCCTAAAAGGTCAATGAGGTCCTTGACCATCTCCGCCGTGGCGGCCTTGGAAGGGTCCACCACGGAAAGCTGGCCGAAGCGGGGGTTGGTGCCGTGGTGGTCAAGGTTGATGACGAAGCCCTCCACCGGGACCCCCGCCACCCTCGAGGGGTCGGCGCAGTCCAGGGCTACCAGGGTGGCCCCGGGGGGAAGCTTCTCCAGGGGGTCGGCGTACTCCTCCTCCTTGGCCAAAAAGCGCAGGAAACGGGGAGGCTCGGCCACCCAGCGGGCGTCCTTGCCCAGGGCCTTCAAGGCCCGGTAAAGGCCCAGGGAGCTCCCGATGGCGTCTCCATCGGGGTCCACGTGGGTGGCGATGTAAATGGGCCCCTCCACCGCTTTAAGAACCTCGGCCACCAAGCGCATCTTCTCCCAGTACTGGGGTTCAGGGGCGTTCCCGTCCACGGGGTCCATCCTACAGGTTCCACCCCCCGGCCACCTCCAGGACCTGCCCCGTGAGGTAGGGCTCCTTGACAAAGAAGAGCACCGCCCGGGCGACCTCCTCTAAGAGGGCGAGCCGCCCCATGGGGATCTCGTGAAGGGGCTTGGAGACGGAGTTTTCCGCCACCCCGGGGGCCACCACGTTGGCGGTGATCCCCGCCTGGGCGAAGCGCTTGGCGATGGCCTTGGTGTAGAGGATGACCCCGGTCTTGGCGATGGCGTAGGGGGTGATGTGGGTCCGGGCCAGGAGGTTCCCCGCCCCGGCGTAGCCCAGGTTGACGATGCGCCCGTAGCCTTGGGCCACCATGAGGGGGAGGACCCTTTGGGTGAGGAGGAAGGTGGCGGTGAGGTTGGTGTCCAGGATCCAGCGCCACTCCTCCAAGGAGACCTCCTCTATGGGCTTATAGAGGTAGTCCCCCACGTTGTTCACCAGGACGCCCACCCCCCCCAGGTGGTAGCGCACCTCCTCCACCAACCCGTCCACCTCCTCCTCCCGGGTGAGGTCCGCCCGGACCTTGATGGCCCTCACCCCAAGGGCTTCCGCCTCCTGACGGGTGGCCTCCGCCAGGGCCTCAGAGGTGCGGTAGTGGACGGCCACGTTAAACCCCTCCCGGGCCAGGGCCAAGAGGATGGCCCGGCCGATCCCCTTGGCGCTTCCCGTGACCAAAGCGACCCTCATGCCCCCTCCAGGTAGCGGGCCACCAGGACCCGGGTGAAGGTGTTCAGGGGATAGGCCAGGGCGGCCTTGGGCTCCACCCAGGCCCACTCCAGGATCTCCCCGTTCGGGCGCACCTCCCCTTCCGCCCGGGCGAAGTAGTTGAAGAGGAGCATATGGGTGGGCTTGTAGAACTCGGGGCTGAAAAGGGCCTCCTGCACCAGGGCGAAGCGGACCTCCTTAAGCCCAAGCCCCACCTCCTCCCAAAACTCCCGCCTTAGGGCCTCCTCCAAGGCCTCCCCCCAGGCCACCTTGCCCCCGGGCACCCCCCAAAGCCCCCGCCACTTGGCGGTGCGCACCAGAAGCACCAGGCCTTCCTGCTCCACCAGGGCCCCTACCGTGGGGATGGGATACTGCGGACGATCCTCCATAGGTACCAAAGGCCAAGATACAGGGCCTGGAGGAGGACGAAGGTGAGGTAGGCCCCAGGCTGGTGGAAGAGGAGGAAGACCCCCAGGAAGAAAAGCTGGGTGGTGAGGCCCAGGTTCACCACCCCCGCCAAGGCCCCCTCGTCCCAGAAACGCGAGGGGTCAAGCCGGAAACGCCTCTGTAGGGAAAACTCCAAGGCGGCGATGGCCCGGTCCTGGGGGGCGAAGAGGAGGGCGTAGAGCCCCCGGAAGAGGCGAAGCCAAGGGGTCTCCGGGTCCCGAGGCCCCTCGGGCAAAGGAAGCCCCCGGGAGAGGCGGTAAAGCCTTTCCAGGTTGAAGTCGTAGGACTGGACCAGGGTGAAGACCAAAAAGGCGAGGAGGGCCATCCCTAAAGAGCCTGTGCGCAGGCCCAGGGCCAGGAAGAGGGCCAGGTTCCCCAAAAAGTCCATCCCCGTGTCCAGGTAGCGGCCAAGCTCCGTCACCTCTCCTCTAAGGCGGGCGAGCTGCCCGTCGGCGTTGTCCAGAACGGTTTTGAGCTGGAGGAGGAGGGCGGCAAAGAGGTCCTCCCCCAAGAGGAGAAACCAGGCGGCCCCAAGGACCAGGCCCGTGTGGAAGAGGACCAGGTGGTGGGGCCTCACGGGGGTGCGCAGGAGAAGGAGGACAAGGAGGTGCGCTAGGGGGCGGAAAAGGAGGGCGTTTAGGAACTCCTGGACCGGCCTTTCCTTGGCCCCGGGGACCACGGGCTACCTCCGGATGTGGGCCAGGACCCAGACCACCACCTCGTCCAGGGTCATGCCCCCCGTGTCCAGGATTAAGGCGTCGGGGGCGGGGGCGCTTTGCGCCTTGTCCTTTTCGTCCCTAAGGATGAGCTCCCTAAGGACCTCCTCGTAGGCCTGGGGCCTTTCCTTGGCCCGCCTCGAGGCCCGCACCTCGGGGCTTGCCGTGAGGTAGAACTTGTGGGCCGCCTCGGGGAAGACCGCCGTACCCATGTCCCGCCCCTCGGCCACGAAGGGCGGGGGCACCTCCTTAAGCCGGGCGTTCACCCAGGCCCTCACCCCCGGGTGGCGGGCCACCTCCGAGACCACCCGGTCCACCTCCGGGGTGTGGAGGCTTGGGGTGAGGTCCTCCTCCTCCAGAAAGACCCGGTTCTCCCGCCCCGGCACCAGGCGCACCCGAAGACTCCCCAAAAGCCCAAGGAGCCTCGCCTCGTCCCCAAGGTCCACCCCCGCCCTCAGGGCGAGGAAGGCCGCCGCCCGGTAAAGGAGGCCGCTGGAGAGGTAAGGCACCCCCAAGGCCTCGGCCACCCGCTTGGCCACGGAGCTCTTGCCGGAGGCCGAAGGCCCGTCTATGGTCACGATGCCGCGCATAGCCTGAGGAGGTCTCGGAAGAACCCGGGGTAGGAGATCTCCGCCCAATCCGGCTCCCAGACCCTAACCCCCACGGGAAGGCCCGCCACGGCGAAGGCCATGGCGATGCGATGGTCGTGGAAGGGCTCCACCTCTCCCCCTCGCACCCCACCCCCTTGGATCCTGAGCCAGTCGGGGCCTTCCTCCACCTCTACCCCGAGGGCCCGGAGGTTTTGGGCAATGGCCGCCACCCGGTCGGACTCCTTCACCCGAAGCTCGGAAAGGCCTGGGATATGGGTCTCCCCTTCCGCCCAGGCGGCGGCCGCCGCCAAAACGGGCACCTCGTCCACCATGAGGGGGATGAGGCCGGGGTCCACGGAAACCCCCTGGAGGGGGCTATACCGGGCCCGCACCCACCCCACGGGCTCCCCCGCCTCGCCCTCGAGGACCCGCCACTCCAGGTCCGCTCCCATGGCCTTGAGAACGGTAAGAAGGCCGGTGCGGGTGGGGTTCAAGCCCACCCCCTCCACCACCACCTCCGAGCCCGGGACGAGGAGGGCCGCCACCAGGAAGAAGGCCGCCGAGGAGAAGTCCCCGGGCACCACCAGGTCCTTGGCGGGGAAGGGCCCCGTGCGCCAGGTGCGCACCTTCCTTCCCTCCACCTCCAAGGGCAGGCCGAAGTGGCGGAAGAGCCTCTCCGTGTGGTCCCGGGTGGGCGTGGGCTCCTCCACCTCCGTCTCCCCCTCGGCGAAAAGCCCCGCCAAAAGAAGGGCGCTTTTCACCTGGGCGCTGGGCACGGGGAGGGTGTAGCGGATGCCCTTCAGGGGGCCGCCCCTCACAGCAAGGGGCGCCCGCTTTCCCCCCTCCCGCCCCTCCACCCTCGCCCCCATGGCCCGAAGGGGCTCCACCACCCGGCCCATGGGGCGGCGCCTTAAGGAGGCATCCCCGGTGAGGACGGCGAAAAGCCCCTCCTGGCCTGCGAGGAGGCCAAGGAGGAGGCGCATGAGGGTGCCGGCGTTGCCGCAGTCCAGGACGTCCTCGGGCTCCTTCAGGCGAAGCCCCCTGCCCCGCACAAGGAAGTGGGGGCCCTCCTCCAAAACCTCCGCCCCCAAGGCCCGAAGGACCCGGGCGGTGGAAAGGGTGTCCCCCGCCTTCAAGGGGTAAAGAAGCCTCCCCTCCCCTTCGGCCAGGGCGAGGAGCATGAGGCCCCGGTGGGTCACGGACTTGTCCCCGGGGACCCGGATCCTCCCCTTGAGGGGGCCGCAAGGGGCGAGGTCCAAAAAGGGCCGGTCCATGCCCTCTAGTCTCCCCTCTCCCAGGAGGCCGGGTCAAGGGCGGGCTCGGCCCCAAGAAGAAGCCCCTCTCCCCGAAGGAGGGCCTCCTCCCCCGCCTCGAGGAGGAAGGTGGCGGGGGGCCTAAGGGCTTCCCCTCCGAGGAAGGCCTCCCCCTCGAGGAGGGTGAGGAGGAGGGGGCGCTCTGGCCTCAAGGAGAGGCTACCCCGAAGGGGGTAGCGGTAAAGCCGGAAGTAGGGGGTTTCTAAAAGCCTCTCCCCGCCCGGCACGGGCTTCGGGGCCACGGGGGGGATGGGGGTGGGCTTTAGGATGGCCACCTCCAGGGCTTTTTCCAGGTGGAGCTCCCGTGGGCGGCCGTAATCGTAAAGGCGGTAGGTGAGGTCAGAAGGGGTCTGGACCTCGTAGACCCGCACCCCGGGCCCCAGGGCGTGGACGGTGCCCGCGGGGAGGTAGACCACCTGGCCCGGCGCCACCCGGACCCGGTTCAAGACCTCGTCCAGGGTGCCCGCCTGGGCCCTTTCCCGCACCTCCTCTTTGCTCACCGGGCGGCGGAAGCCGTAGACGATCTCCCCCGGGGAGAGGACGTACCAGGCCTCGTACTTCCCGGGCTTGCCCTCCACCTTCAGGGCGTAGGCGTGGGGCGGGTGGACCTGGACGGAAAGCCAGTCCATGGGGTCCAAAAGCTTCACCAGAAGGGGTTCTTCCGCAAGCCACACCTCGCCCACCCCGGGGCCAAAGCCCAAGGCGCTCCCGCCCCAGATGCGCTCCACGGGTTTGGGCGTGAAACGGCGCATACCCTTTAGCATAAGGGGTATGCGCGACCTGGACCGGCAGGAAACCTACCTGGCCGACCGGCGGGGCCTGGCCCTGGAGCTTCGCGACCTGGTGGGCACAGGCCCCGTGCCCGCCGAAACCTACCCGGCTCCCCACGCCGTCTTGGGCTACGGGGAAGGGTGGTTCGCCGCCCAGGCCTCAGGCCTTCCCGACTGGACGGAGGAGGGCACCCTCTTCCTCCTGGAAGGGGGGTACGACCTGGGGGAGGCCGCCGCCCTAGGGATCTTGGCGGAGTCGGGGCGGGTTCGGGTGGTGCGGGTGGGCTTCCGGGAAGGGGTGGAGGTCTACCTCCCCCCAAGCCCCCTAAGCCCCTACCGCTACCTCCGCTTCCTCCTTTTGGCCACCGGGCAGGAAGGGGCTTTGAAGGAGGTGGACGAGGCCCTCCTAAAGGAAAGGCGCCGCCTCACCCCCGAGGTGCCCCTGGAGGAAAACCCCGCCAAGTTCCTGGCCTACACCCTTCTGGAAAGGCTCCCCGTCTTCTACGCCCCCTTTTTCCGCCCCCTGGAAGGGGCCGCCCAGAGCCTCTTCGCCCGCATGGGGAAAAGCCTCTCCCTGACCCCTCCCTTTAACGCTTTGGAGTTCTTCCTCACGGGCCTCGAGGCCCGCCATGAGCAGGGAGACCCCCTGGCGGCGGTCCTTTTGGGAAGCGGGGAGGCGGCGGGCCTCGCCAAGGAGATCCTGGAAACCCGGGTGGACGCCATCGCCGAGGTCCCGCCCCCCGAGGGAAGCCGCCTGGCCCAGGCCATGGCCCTCTGGTACCGCCTGGCCTGGACCGCCTACTACCTGGCCCTCCTCTACGGGGTGGACCCCTCGGACCCCGAGACCTTGGAGCGCCTTAGGGAAGCCACCTGATGGACCTCCCCCCCTTCCCCAAGCCCTCAAGCCTGGAAGAAGCCCTCCGCCTCCAGGAGGCCTTGGCTAAGCGGGTGCGCCTTGAGGGGAGCCTCGAGGGGGTGAAGCTCCTCGCCGCCCTGGACGCCTCCCACAAGCGGGGAAAGCCCCTTGTGGCGGTGGCGGTCCTCTACCACCTGGAAAGGGGCCCCCTCTTCGTGGGCCAAGGCCTCGTCCCAGAGGAGGCGCTTTTCCCCTATGTCCCGGGCTTCCTCTCCTTCCGGGAAGCCCCCGCCTACCTCCAAGCCCTAAAGGCCCTTCCCGAGGCCCCGGAGGCCCTGCTTTTGGACGGGCAGGGCATCGCCCACCCCCGGGGCCTCGGCATCGCCAGCCACCTCGGGGTCCACCTGGACCTCCCCAGCGTGGGGGTGGCCAAAAGCCTCCTCTACGGCCGCCTGGAAAGACCCCTCCCCCAGGAAGCGGGCAGCGCCGTGCGCCTTCTTTCCCCCGAGGGGTGCCCCTTGGGCTACGCCTACCGGAGCCGCACCGGGGTCAGGCCCCTTTACGTCTCCCCGGGGCACCGGGTGGGCCTAGAGGAAGCCTTGGCCTTCGTGAAGGGCCTGCCCACCCGCTTCCGCCTGCCCGAGCCCCTGCGCCTCGCCCACCTGGAGGCCGGCAAGGCCCTAAAGGCCCTAGACTAAGGACCCGATGAGCGCACCCCGTCCCAACCTCCTCTACCGCCTGGCCTGGCGGCCCGTGCGGGGCCTTCTCCACCTCCTCTTCGGCTACCGGGTGGAAGGGGCGGAGCGGGTGCCCAAAGAGGGCCCGGTGATCCTGGCCGCCAACCACCTCTCCATCCTGGACCCCATCGTCATCGCCGCCGGGGTGAGGCGCCCCGTGAGCTTCCTGGCCCGCTCGGAGCTCTTTCGCTTGCCCCTCCTTTCCCGCCTCCTTCCCCTCCTCTACGCCATCCCCGTGGAGCGGGGCCAAAGCGACCTTTTCGCCATCAAAAGCGCCATCCGCGCCCTGGAAAAGGGCATGGCCTTCGGCATCTTCCCCGAAGGCACGAGAAGCCGCACGGGCAGGCTCCAGCCCTTCAAGACCGGGGTGGCGGCCATCGCCTTCCGCACGGGAAGCCCCGTGGTCCCCGTGGCGGTCATCGGCGCCGAGGAAGCCTGGCCCACCGGGAGGAAGTTCTTCCGCCTCCGCCGCCCCATCCGGGTGGTCTTCGGGGAACCCATACCCGTCCCAAAGAAAAACCGGGTCACCCACCAGGAGCTAGAAAACTTAACGCGGGAGATAGAGGCCCGGGTACGGGAACTTCTTCCCCCCCGGTACCGGTAGAGGCAAAGCTTCCATTGTCATACATAACTACACTCAACGAAAGAAATGCCTAGGGCTATTGCGGAACACCCCCTAGCGTGATATATTCCCCTCCGGAAGGGGAAATCGCGAAGGAGGTGAAGAATGGCGGCAAAGAAGACGGTCACGAAAGCGGATCTGGTGGATCAGGTGGCGGCAGCCACGGGCCTCAAGAAGAAGGACGTCAAGGCCATGGTGGACGCCTTCTTGGAGAAGGTGGAAGAGGCCCTCGCCGCGGGCAGCAAGGTCCAGCTCACCGGCTTCGGCACCTTTGAGGTGCGCAAGCGCAAGGCCCGCACCGGCGTGAAGCCCGGCACCAAGGAGAAGATCAAGATTCCCGCCACCCAGTATCCCGCCTTCAAGCCGGGCAAGGCCCTCAAGGAAAAGGTCAAGAAGTAAAGGTTCCCTTCCCCCGGGGGGGCCTAGCCCCCCCCCCGGGTTTATTTAGGCCCCGCCCAAGGCCCCCCCGGGCTTCACCTTGGGTACCACCCGGGGGGCTTCCCGCTCTTCTTTGGCCTCGAGTCGCTCCTCCTCCAGGGGCAAGCCCTCCACCACCTTCTGGAACTCCTCGGCGGTGAGGGTCTCCCGCTCCAAGAGGGTCTCCGCCACCCGCTCCAAAACCTCCCGCTTCTCCTGGAGGAGGGCCTTCACCCGCTGGTACTGCTCCTCAATAAGCTGGCGCACCGCCTCGTCAATGCGCTTGGCGGTCTCCTCGGAGTACTGGCGCACGTCGTAGCCCCCCAGGTAGGTGTCCTCCCTCAGGGCGTAGGCCACGGGGCCGAACTCGGGGTGCATCCCCCACTCGGTGATCATGCGGCGGGCGAGCTCCGTGGCCTGGCGGAAGTCGTTCTCCGCCCCCGTGGTCACGTCGTCAAAGACGATCTCCTCCGCCGCCCGCCCCGCTAAGGCCACGGCGATCTGGTCCAAAAGGCGCTTCCTGGACCAGTGGAGCATGTCCTCCCGCTTGGGCATCATGAAGCCCAAGGCCCTCCCCCGGGGCACGATGGTCACCTTGTGCACCCCGTCGGCGTGCTCCAGGAAGTGGGCGGCCAGGGCATGGCCCGCCTCGTGGTAGGCGGTGATCCGGCGGTCCCGGGGCGAGAGGACCAGGCTCTTCTTGGCGGGGCCCATCATCACCCGGTCGGCGGCCTCCTCCAGGTCCTTCATGGTGATCTTCTTGCGCCCCTCCCGGGCAGCGAGGAGGGCGGCCTCGTTCAGAAGGTTCTCCAGATCCGCCCCCACGAAGCCCGGGGTGCGCTTGGCCAAAAGGGCCAGGTCCACGTCCTCGGCCAGGGGCTTCCCCCGGGCGTGGATCCTCAGGATCTGCTCGCGGCCCTTGACGTCGGGGGCGTCTATGGCGATCTGCCGGTCAAAGCGCCCGGGGCGAAGCAGGGCTGGGTCCAGGATGTCAGGGCGGTTGGTGGCGGCCATGACCACGATGGCGGTGTCCTTCTCAAAGCCGTCCATCTCCACGAGAAGCTGGTTTAGGGTCTGCTCCCTCTCGTCGTTGCCGCCCCCCACGCCGCCACCCCGCTTCCTCCCCACGGCGTCTATCTCGTCAATGAAGACGATGCAGGGAGCGTGGCGCTTGGCAGTCTCAAAGAGGTCCCGCACCCTCGCCGCCCCCACCCCCACGAACATCTCCACGAAGTCCGAGCCGCTTGCGGTGATGAAGGGCACCTTGGCCTCCCCGGCCACCGCCCGGGCCAGGTGGGTCTTCCCCACCCCCGGGGGGCCCACCAGGAGGACCCCCTTGGGGATCCGGGCCCCCATCTCGTGGAAGCAGCCGGGGTTTTTGAGGAACTCCACGATCTCCTTAAGCTCCTCCTTGGCCTCCTCGGCCCCGGCCACGTCCTTGAAGGTCACCTTGGGGGCCTCGGTGAGCACCTTGGCCCGGCTTTTGGTGAAGCTGAAGGCAGAGTCCGAGGGACCGGTTCGGCCCGTGCGGGAGAAGTAGAAGAGGGCCCCGATGAGGAGGCCCACCAAAAGGAGGGGCCAGAGGAAGCCCAAGGGGTTCTGCCCCTGGGGGGGCTCCACCCGCACGCTCACCCCCCGGGCCGTCCAGGCCTCGAGGGTCTCGTTGTCGGGCGGGCTTGTGGCGTAGGTGGTGAAGGTGGAGCCGTCCTTCAAGACCCCCTGGATCCGGGTGTCCCCGGCCCGCACCACCACCTCCTTCACCCGGCCCGCCTTCAGGTCCTCCAAAAAGGTGGTGTAGTTGACAGCCCCTCCGGGGCTCCCCACGGTGCCCGCCAGGCTAAAGGCCCAGGCCAGGAGCAGAACCCCCAGGGCCAAAACCGCGAAGTGGAAAGGTGTCCGGAACATGCCTGCCCTTAGGCTACACCTTTCCCGGGCAAAGGGGGTAGCCTGCGGCACTATGACAAAACCTTGCTCAACTCTCTTGACAATTTCGTTTGGGTTGGCGTATTCTCGGAGAGAGGTGATGCAGCTATGGCTAAGGCGGTAGGCATTGACCTGGGCACCACCAACAGCGTGATCGCCGTTCTGGAAGGCGGCAAGCCCGTGGTGCTGGAAAACGCCGAGGGGGAGAGGGTCACCCCCAGCGTGGTGGCCTTCCGGGACGGGGAAACCCTGGTGGGCCGCATGGCCAAGCGCCAGGCGGTCTTGAACCCCGAGGGGACCATCTTTGAGATCAAGCGCTTCATCGGGCGCCGCTTTGAGGAGGTCCAGGAGGAGGCCAAGCGGGTCCCCTACAAGGTGGTCCCCGGGCCCGACGGGGGCGTCAGGGTGGAGGTCAAAGGGAAGCTCTACACCCCCGAGGAGATCAGCGCCATGATCCTCCGCAAGCTGGTGGAGGACGCCTCCAAGAAGCTCGGGGAAAAGATCACCAAGGCGGTGATCACCGTCCCCGCCTACTTCAACAACGCCCAGCGGGAAGCCACGGCCAACGCCGGTAGGATCGCCGGGCTGGAGGTTTTGCGCATCATCAACGAGCCCACCGCCGCCGCGCTGGCTTACGGCCTGGACAAGAAGGGGAACGAGACCGTCCTCGTCTTTGACCTGGGGGGCGGGACCTTTGACGTCACCATCCTGGAGATCGGCGAGGGGGTCTTTGAGGTGAAGGCCACCTCCGGGGACACCCACCTGGGCGGCAGCGACATGGACCACGCCATCGTGAACTGGCTCGCCGAGGAGTTCAAGCGGGAGTACGGGGTGGACCTGAAGGCCGACCGCCAGGCCCTCCAGCGGCTCATTGAGGCGGCGGAGAAGGCCAAGATTGAGCTCTCCAGCACCTTGGAGACCACCATCAGCCTCCCCTTCATCGCCCTGGACCCCGCCAGCAAGACCCCCCTCCACCTGGAGAAGAAGCTCACCCGGGCCAAGTTTGAGGAGTTGATCCAGCCCCTCCTCAAGCGCCTCAGGGGCCCCGTGGAGCAGGCCTTGAAAGACGCCGGCCTAACCCCCGCCCAGATTGACGAGGTGATCCTGGTGGGCGGGGCCACCCGGGTGCCCGCGGTGCAGCAGGTGGTGCGGGAACTTCTGGGTAAGGAGCCCAACCGCTCCGTGAACCCCGACGAGGTGGTGGCCATGGGGGCCGCCATCCAGGCGGGGGTGCTCATGGGGGAGGTCCAGGACGTGGTCCTCCTGGACGTGACGCCCCTCTCCCTGGGCGTGGAGACCAAGGGCGGGGTGATGACCGTCCTCATCCCCCGGAACACCACCATCCCCACCCGCAAGTGCGAGATCTTCACCACCGCCGAGCATAACCAGACCGCCGTGGAGATCCACGTCCTCCAGGGCGAGCGCCCCATGGCCGCTGACAACAAGAGCCTGGGCCGCTTCCGCCTCGAGGGCATTCCCCCCATGCCTGCGGGCGTTCCCCAGATTGAGGTCTGCTTTGACATTGACGCCAACGGCATCCTCCATGTGACCGCCAGGGAGAAGTCCACGGGGCGCGAGGCCTCCATCACCATCCAGAACACCACCACCCTCTCCGAGGAGGAGATCCAGAGGATCATTGAGGAGGCCCAGCGCCACGCCGAGGAGGACCGCCGCCGCAAGGAGCACGCCGAGCTCAAGAACGCCCTGGACTCGGCCCGCGTCCAGGCGGAAAGGGTCCTCCAGGAGAAGCAAGGCGCCCCCGAGGCCAAGGCCCGCCTCGAGGCGGCCATACAGAAGGCCAAGGAGCTTGTGGAGCGGGACGCTCCCGATTCCGAGCTCAAGGCGGCCACCCAGGAGCTCCTGCAGGCCCTGGAGGCCTACGAGAAGGGGGCCACCCCCACGGGCAAGGGACCGGACGACGTGATTGACGCCGACTACAAGCCCGCAGACTAAAAAGCGCCTAGGCCCCGCCCCTAAAGGGGCGGGGCCCCTGCCCCAGGGGAGGGACCATGGAGAAGGAGCGGAACGAGAACACCTTGGAACAGGACCTCGAGGCCGTGGCCCATGAAGCCCAGGCCCTGGAGGAGCGCCTGAAGGCGGCGGAGGAAGAGCTCAATGCCCTAAAGGACAAGTACCTCCGCCTCCTCGCCGACTTTGACAATTACCGTAAGCGCATGGAGGAGGAGCTTAAGGCGCGGGAGCGGGAGGGCGTGCTCAAGGCCCTGAGGGCGCTCCTTCCCGTCCTTGACGACCTGGACCGGGCCCTGGAGTTCGCCGAGGCAAGCCCCGAGAGCATCCGCCAGGGGGTGCGGGCCATCCGGGACGGCTTCTTCCGCATCCTGGCCGGGCTTGGGGTGGAGGAGGTGCCCGGGGAAGGCGAGGCCTTTGACCCCAGGTACCACGAGGCCGTGGGCCTCCTCCCGGGCGAGCCGGGGAAGGTGGCCAAGGTCTTCCAGCGGGGCTTCCGCCTGGGCGAGGCCCTGGTGCGCCCGGCCCGGGTGGCCGTGGGCGAGGAGAAGCGGGAAAAGGCGGACCTGGAGTAGCCTATGGCGGCCAAAAAGGACTACTACGCCATCCTCGGGGTGCCCCGGAACGCCACCCAGGAGGAGATCAAAAGAGCCTACAAGCGCCTGGCCCGCCAGTACCACCCCGACGTGAACAAAAGCCCCGAGGCGGAGGAGAAGTTCAAGGAGATCAACGAGGCCTACGCCGTCCTCTCCGACCCGGAAAAGCGAAGGATCTACGACACCTACGGCACCGCCGAGGCCCCGCCCCCGCCGCCTCCTGGGGGGTACGACTTCTCCGGGTTTGACGTGGAGGACTTCTCCGATTTCTTCCAGGAACTCTTCGGCCCCGGCCTCTTCGGCGGTTTCGGGCGGCGGAGCCGCAGAGGGCGGGACCTCAGGGCCGAGCTTCCCCTCACCCTCGAGGAGGCCTTTCACGGCGGGGAGAAGGTGGTGGAGGTGGCGGGCCGGCGCGTTTCCGTGCGCATCCCCCCCGGGGTGCGGGAGAGGAGCGTGATCCGGGTGCCGGGCCTGGGGGGCCAGGGGGACCCCCCGGGGGACCTGCTCCTCGTGGTGCGTCTCCTGCCCCACCCCGTCTTCCGCCTCGAGGGGAACGACCTCTACGCCACCCTGGACGTCCCCGCCCCCATCGCCGTGGTGGGGGGTAAGGTGCGGGCCATGACCCTGGAAGGCCCCGTGGAGGTCACCATCCCCCCCAGGACCCAGGCGGGGAGGAAGCTAAGGCTTAGGGGCAAGGGCTTCCCTGGGCCCGCGGGCCGGGGGGACCTCTACCTGGAGGTGCGCATCACCATCCCCGAGCGCTTAACCCCCGAGGAGGAGGCCCTTTGGAAGAAGCTCGCGGAGGTGCACCATGCTCGCGCGTAGCGAGTGGCTTTCCCTGGAGACCCTGGAGGCCTACGGCCTTTCCTTAGGGGCCGTGCGGGCCTACGTGGAGATCGGCTTCGTGGAGCCCTTGGAGGTGGGGGGAAGCTGGTACTTCCGGAAGGCCGACCTCCTGCGCATGGCCAAGGCGGAACGCATCCGCAAGGACCTGGGGGCCAACCTCATCGGGGCGGCCCTGGTGGTGGAGATCCTGGAACGCCGCTAGCCCGGGACATTCCTCCTCTCCCATTTCCTTTACAATCAGGCTGAGGTCTCTTTCCGTTCCCTCCTCCGCCTTGGGTCTTCGCCCCAAACTTCACTAAGCCATTTTTAGAGCACTTGACAACATCAATAGCAACTGATATGCTAATCACAGCAGGGAGGCAAGGGGTATGAACCTGGAACGCTGGACGCAAGCCGCCCGCGAAGCCCTGGCCCAGGCGCAGGTCCTGGCCCAAAGGATGAAGCACCAGGCCATAGACCTGCCCCACCTCTGGGCCGTCCTCCTCAAGGACGAGGGGGGCCTCGCCTGGCGGCTTCTGGAAAAGGCCGGGGCCGACCCCAAGACCCTGAAGGAGGCCCAGGAGCGGGAGCTCGCCCGCCTGCCCAAGGTGGAGGGGGCCGAGGTGGGCCAGTACCTCACAAGCCGCCTCTCCGGGGCCTTGAACCGGGCTGAGGCCCTGATGGAAGAGCTTAAGGACCGCTACGTAGCGGTGGACACCCTGGTCCTGGCCCTGAGCGAGGCCACCCCGGGGCTTCCGGGCCTCGAGGCCCTGAAAAAAGCCCTGCTGGAACTAAGGGGAGGTAAGACCGTGCAGACGGAACACGCGGAAAGCACCTACAACGCCTTGGAACAGTACGGCATTGATTTGACGAAGCTCGCCGCCGAAGGGAAGCTGGACCCGGTGATCGGCCGGGACGAGGAGATCCGGCGCGTCATCCAGATCCTCCTCCGGCGCACCAAGAACAACCCGGTCCTCATCGGCGAGCCCGGCGTGGGGAAGACGGCCATCGTGGAAGGCCTGGCCCAGCGCATCGTCAAGGGGGATGTGCCCGAGGGTCTCAAGGGCAAGCGGATCATCTCCTTGCAGATGGGCTCCCTCCTCGCCGGGGCCAAGTACCGGGGCGAGTTTGAGGAGCGCCTGAAGGCGGTGATCCAGGAGGTGGTCCAGTCCCAAGGGGAGATCATCCTCTTCATTGACGAGCTCCACACCGTGGTGGGGGCGGGCAAGGCGGAAGGCGCCGTGGACGCCGGCAACATGCTGAAGCCCGCCCTAGCCCGGGGGGAGCTTCGCCTCATCGGGGCCACCACCCTGGACGAGTACCGGGAGATTGAGAAAGACCCCGCCCTGGAACGGCGCTTCCAGCCCGTCTACGTGGACGAGCCCACGGTGGAGGAGACCATCTCCATCCTCCGGGGCCTCAAGGAGAAGTACGAGGTCCACCACGGGGTGCGCATCTCCGACAGCGCCATCATCGCCGCCGCCACCCTCTCCCACCGGTACATCACGGAAAGGCGCCTCCCCGACAAGGCCATTGACCTCATTGACGAGGCGGCGGCCCGCCTGCGCATGGCCTTGGAAAGCGCCCCCGAGGAGATTGATGCCCTGGAACGGAAGAAGCTCCAGCTGGAGATTGAGCGGGAGGCTCTGAAGAAGGAGAAGGACCCCGACTCCCAGGAAAGGCTCAAGGCCATTGAGGCGGAGATCCAAAGGCTTAGCGAGGAGATCGCCAAGCTCCGGGCCGAGTGGGAGAAGGAAAGGGAGATCCTGAGGAAGCTTCGCGAGGCCCAGCAGCGCCTGGACGAGGTCCGGCGGCAGATTGAGCTTGCCGAGCGCCAGTACGACCTGAACCGGGCCGCCGAGCTCCGCTACGGGGAGCTTCCCAAGCTGGAGGCCGAGGTGGAGGCCCTTTCGGAGAAGCTTAAGGGCGCCCGCTTCGTCCGCCTCGAGGTCACCGAGGAGGACATCGCCGAGATCGTCTCCCGCTGGACCGGGATCCCCGTATCCAAGCTTCTGGAAGGGGAAAGGGAAAAGCTCCTAAGGCTTGAGGAGGAGCTCCACAAGCGGGTGGTGGGGCAGGACGAGGCCATACGGGCTGTGGCCGACGCCATCCGCCGGGCCCGGGCCGGGCTTAAGGACCCCAATCGGCCCATCGGGAGCTTCCTCTTCCTCGGGCCCACGGGGGTGGGGAAGACGGAGCTCGCCAAGACCCTGGCCGCCACCCTCTTTGACACCGAGGAGGCCATGATCCGCATTGACATGACGGAGTACATGGAGAAGCACGCCGTCTCCCGCCTCATCGGGGCCCCGCCCGGCTACGTGGGCTACGAGGAGGGAGGCCAGCTCACCGAGGCGGTGCGGCGGCGGCCTTACTCGGTCATCCTCTTTGACGAGATTGAGAAGGCCCACCCCGACGTCTTCAACATCCTCCTCCAGATCCTGGACGACGGCCGCCTCACCGACAGCCACGGGCGCACCGTGGACTTCCGCAACACCGTCATCATCCTCACCTCCAACCTGGGAAGCCCCCTGATCCTGGAGGGCCTGCAGCGAGGCTGGTCTTACGAGAGGATCCGGGAGGAGGTCTTTAAGGTCCTCCAGCAGCACTTCCGCCCCGAGTTCCTGAACCGCTTGGACGAGATCGTGGTCTTCCGGCCCCTCACCAAGGAGCAGATCCGCCAGATCGTGGAGATCCAGCTGGGCTACTTGAGGGAGCGCCTTGCGGAAAAGCGCATCAGCCTGGAGCTCACCGAGGCCGCCAAGGACTTCCTGGCGGAAAGGGGCTACGACCCCGTCTTCGGGGCGAGGCCCCTCAAGCGGGTGATCCAGCGGGAGCTGGAGACGCCCCTCGCCCAGAAGATCCTCGCCGGCGAGATCAAGGAGGGGGACAAGGTGGTGGTGGACGTGGGCCCTGCGGGCCTCGTCTTCCAGGTTCCCACCCGGATAGAGGCCTGAGGAGGGGGTATGGACCCGGTGAAGGTGCTGCAGAAAGCCTACCAGGACGAGCTCCTGGACGCCCTTAGGGCGGAAGGGGCGGCGGAAGGGGTGCCCTACCCCCACGTGCGGGCCCTCCTCCTGGAGGTGGCGAAAAGGGAACGGGCCCACGCCGAGGCCCTGGCGGAGGCCTTGAGGCGGCGGGGGGCCTCCCTGCCCCCCGCCCCCAAGGCGGAGGAAGGGGGGTGGGAGACCCTTCTCCGCCTTCTCTCCGAGGAAGGGTTGGACCGGGCCTACTACCTGGAGAGCACCTTCCCCGACCCCGAGCTGGAAGCCCTCTTCACCCGGCTCGGCCAGGAGGAAAAGCAAAACCAAGAGGCGGTGCGCAAAGCCGTGATGCTTATAGGAGGTGGCCTATGATCGGAAAAGAGGAGATCCGCCGTATCCGCGAGTCCATCGGCGCCAAGGAAGGGCCTATCCTCTCCCTTTACGTGGACGTCAACCCGGCCAAGCCGGAAAACGCCGGCAAGGCCTACGCCTTAAGGGCCAAGGACGCCCTGAAGGCCCTTAACGTCCCCGAGGACCTTGCGGAAAGGGTCCTGGAGGTCTTGAAAAACCAGGTCCTCGAGGCTAGGACCGCCGTCTTCTTCGCCGGGGAAGACCTCTTTGAGGTCCTCCTTCTTCAGGTGGAGCTTCCCCTGGTGAACAGCGTGAAAACCGCCTTCCTGGACGAGAAGGCGGGGCGGTACCTAGTGGACGGCGTCCTGGCCCACTTCGGCGAGCCCTTCCTCCTTCCTTTGGTCTACGCCCTGGACGAGTACGAGCGCTACGGCGTGGTCTACGTGGACCGGGAAAAATGGCGGGTCTTTGAGGTCTTCCTAGGGGAGATTGAGGAAGTCCACGACGCCTTCCTGGCTCTGGACACCGAGGCCTGGCGCCGCCTCTCCCTGGACGCCCCTGGGCGCCGCTTCAACCTGGGCGGGATCGCCCGGGGCGGGGCGGGACAGGACCTCTTCGCCAAGCGCCTCGAGGCCTGGGAGGAACGCTTCTATAAGGCCTTGGCCCACGAGCTGGAAAAGCTCGCCGAGGCCCGGGGCTTCACCCGGCTCGTCCTCATGGGCCCCGAGGAGCACACCAAGCTCTTCTTGGGCCACCTGCCCAAGCGCCTGAGGGAGCGGGTGGTGGCGGAGCTTCCCTCCCTGCCCCACCCCGCCGCCAGCCCCGGCGAGGTGCTGAAGCGCTTGGAGCCGGTCCTGGAAGAGGTGGAGCGCCGGGAGGAGGTCAAGCTCCTGGAGAGGCTTGAGGAGGCCTACCCCAGGGCCGCCTTCGGCCCCGAGGTCCTCGCCCGGGTCCAGGAGGGTCGGGTGGAGGTCTGGGTCCTGCCCTGGCACCTGGAGCAGGAGGTCTACCTCTGCCAGGACTTCGCCTTCGCCGACGAAGCCCAGGCCTTGGCTTACTGCGAAAGCCCCGAGAAGAAACCCCTCGCCGCGGTGCTCGCGCCCTTGGCCGTGGGCTACGCCACCAAGCTGGAGTTCGTGCGCGGCGAGGCCGAAAAGAGGCTTCTTGAGCGCGGCGGGATGGCCGCGCTCTTGAGGTGGTGAAGGAGGTGATGGGTATGTTGCGGTTTGATCCTTTTAGGGAGCTTGAGGAGCTTCAGGAGCGGTTGGCCCGGGCTTTCGCGCCCCAGGCCCAGCAGGGCCCTAGGGTCTACGCCCCGCCCGTGGACGTGTGGGAGGACGAGGAGGGCCTCCACCTCCTGGTCTACCTGCCGGGGGTGGAGCCCGAGAAGGTGGAGGTGGTGGCCGAGGAAGGGGTGCTCTCCGTGAAGGCGGAGCGGCCCTTTGAAAAGAAGGAGAACGTGGCCTACCACCGGCTGGAGGGCACCTACGGCACCTTCGCCCGGAGCTTCAACGTGCCCAGCACCTACGACCTCTCCCGGGTCCAGGCCCGCTTCCGCCACGGGGTGCTTCACCTCCTGGTGCCGCGGGCCGAGGCCACGAAGCCCAAGAAGATCCAGGTGCAGGTGGAGTGAGGAGGTGAGCCTATGCGGCGCACGGTAAGGTACATCCTCGCCACTTCCAATCCCATGGGCGACCTCGAGGCCCTGGAGAAGTTCGTGCGCATCGCCCCGGACACCGGGGCGGACGCCATCGCCCTCATCGGCAACCTGATGCCCAAGACCGCCAAGAGCCGGGACTACGCTGCCTTCTTCCGCATCCTCTCCGAGGCCCACCTGCCCACCGTCTACATCCCGGGCCCTGAGGACGCCCCCATCTTTGAATACCTGCGGGAGGCGGCCAACGTGGAACTCGTCCATCCCGAGATGCGCAACGTCCACGAGACCTTCACCTTCTGGAAGGGCCCCTACCTGGTGGCGGGCGTGGGCGGGGAGATCGCCGACGAGGGCGAGCCCGAGGAGCAGGAGGCCTTGCGCTACCCCGCCTGGGTCGCCGAGTACCACCTGAAGACCCTCTGGGAGCTCAAGGACTACCCCAAGATCTTCCTCTTCCACACCGCGCCCTACCACAAGGGCCTGAATGAGCGGGGCTCCCACGAGGTGGCCCACCTCGTCAAGACCCACAACCCCCTTCTCGTCCTCGTGGCCGGGAAGGGCCAGAAGCACGAGACCCTGGGGGCGAGCTGGGTGGTGGTGCCCGGCGACCTCTCGGAGGGCGAGTACAGCCTTCTGGACCTGAGGGCCAAGAAGCTGGAGGCCGGGAACGTCCGCTAGGGGAAGCCCCGCCCCAGGGAGGCCTGGGGCGGGGTTCTTTAAAGGGTTTTTGGGTAAAATGGAAGAGCAAGCCCAGCTTGCGGGAGGTATGTATGGACAAGGAAACCCTCATCCAAGGCCTTAACCAGGACCTGGCCCACGAGTACCAGGCCATTATCCAGTACGTGACCTACGCCGCCACGGTCTCGGGCATCCACAGGGGCGAGCTCAAGGAGTTCTTCCTGGCGGAGATCCAGGACGAGCTCCGCCACGCCCAGTTCCTGGCGGACAAGATCGCCGCCTTGGGCGGCAAGCCCACCACCACCCCCGCCCCCGTGCCCGAGGCCACCACGCCCCGGGCCATGCTGGAGGCGGTGCTCCAGGCGGAAAAGGAAACCATCGCCCGCTACGTGGAAAGGATGAAGCAGGCCGAGGCCTTCGGGGACTACGGCCTCGCCAACGACCTCCAGGAGATCATCTCCGAGGAGACCCGGCACAAGGAGGAGACGGAGAAGCTTTTGAAGGGGACCTGGAAGGAATAAGGAGGTGGCCATGCGCTTCCCGGAGCTTGCCCGGCGCTTTCTGGAACTGGAACCCAGGCTGGCCGAGGGCCCGGAGAAGGAAGCCCTTTCTCTCCTCCACGCCATGCTCCAGGAGCTTTGGCGGGAGGTGGGGGCAAGGCCCGGGGAGCGGGAGGGCCTCGAGGCGCTCCGCAACCTGTACAAGAAGGCCCCCAAGATGGAGGCCCCCCGTGTGGCCCCGGGCCTTAGCGTGGGGGAAAGGGCCCCGGATTTCGCCCTGCCGGACGCCCAGGACAACCTCGTGCGCCTTTCCGATTTCCGGGGCCGGCCCGTGGTCCTGGTCTTCTACCCCCTGGACTGGAGCCCGGGGTGCAGCCAGCAGCTGGACCTTTACCAGGCCGAGCTTCCGGAGTTTGAGCGCCGGAACGCCGTCCTCCTGGGGATCTCCGTGGATTCCATCTACTGTCACGGGGCCTTTGCCTTCGCCCGGGGGCTCACCTTCCCCCTCCTCGCCGATTTCCACCCCAAGGGGGAGGTGGCCCGGCGCTACCGGGTGTGGCGGGAAGAGGACGGCTTCAGCGAGCGGGCCCTCTTCGTGGTGGACCCCGAGGGGGTTATCCGCTACGCCCACGTCTCCCCCTACCTCCACCACATCCCCCCCATTGAAGAGCTCTTCCAAGCCCTAGACGCCCTAAGAAGGGAGTAGGCCATGGAGCCCGTGGTCCTCTACGGCACCTCCTGGTGCGCCCAAACCCAGCTTTTAAGGCGCCTTTTGGAACGGCTGGGCGTGCCCTACCGGTACGTGGACCTGGAGGCCCACCCCGAGGTCCACCCCACCCTCCGTTTCCTCACCGGGGGGAGGCTTTCCCACCCCGTGGTCTACGTGGGCGGGGAGGTCCTGGTAGAGCCCACGCCGGCCGAGTTGGAGCGGGCCCTCTGGCGGAGGGGGTACCTATGGTGGTGACCTGCCCCAAGTGCGGGGCCAAAAACCGCCTGGGCACCCCTCCGCCCGGGCAGGTGCCGGTGTGCGGGGCCTGCAAGACCCCCTTGCCCTGGGTGGTGGAGACGGACGAAAAGGGCTTCGCCCAGGAGGTGGCGGGGGTCCCTTTGGCCTTGGTGGACTTCTTCGCCCCCTGGTGCGGCCCCTGCCGCCTGGTAAGCCCCATTCTAGAGGAGCTCGCCCAGGAGCACGCCGGCAGGCTCAAGGTGGTGAAGGTGAACGTGGACCAGAACCCGGGGCTTGCCGCCCGGCACGGGGTCCGGAGCGTGCCCACCCTGGTCTTCTTCCGCCGGGGCGAACCGGTGGCCACCTGGGTGGGGGCGAGCCCCAAGCAGGTCCTGGAGGAGCGGCTTAGGCCCTACCTCGGGGAGAGGAGGTGAGAAGATGCTGGAAAAACTCTGGCCCTTTGGCAGGAACCGGGTGCGCAAGGCGGTGGAGGAAGCCCTAGAAAGGGCCTTCCAAGAGGTGGGGGAAGCCCTGGAGCCTCTTTCCGAGCTTCAGGAGCACCCGGACCACTACCTCCTGCGGGTGGAGGTGCCGGGGCTTGGCCCGGAGAACCTGGAGGTGCGCCTGGAGGGCGACCAGCTGGTGATCCAAGGGGAGAAGCGGGAGGAAAAGCGCACCAAGCACCTGGCCGAGATCGTCTACGGGAAGGTCTACCGGGCCTACCTCCTCCCCAAGGACGCCAAGAAGGAGGGGATCACCGCCCGGCTTAGCCGTGGGGTCCTGGAGGTGCGCATCCCCCGGGAGGCGCGCCCCGAGGAGCCGCCCGTGCGCATCCCCGTGGAGGAGGCCTGAGCCCCTTGCCCCTGGCGGGGGCTCGGGCCGCCCAAGATTGACAAAAGTAGGCTCAAAGATTTAGAGTGCAGATAGGGAGGTAGTTATGTTGATGAAAGTGGCCGAGTTTGAAAAGCTCTTCCGCCTGGCGGCGGGGCTAGACGTGGACAAGAACGACCTGAAGCGCCTTTCCGACTTCCTGCGGAACAAGCTCTACGATCTCCTGGTGGTGGCCGAGCGGAACGCCAAGTTCAACGGGCGCGACCTGATCCTGGAGCCCGACCTGCCCATCACCAAGGGGCTTCAGGAAACCCTTAAGGAGTTCCGCCAGATGGACACCACCCTGGAACTCAAGCCCGTGCTGGACGCTTTAGCGGCTTTGCCGCCTTTGGACCTCGAGGTGGCGGAGGACGTGCGGAACCTCCTCCCGGAGCTCGCCGGGGCCTTGGTGGTGGCCTACGCCCGGGTGCTCAAGGAGCTGGACCCCGCCCTCAAGAACCCCCAGACAGAGCACCATGAACGGGCGGAGCGGGTCTTTAACCTCCTCCTCTAGCGTGAGCCAGGACCTTCTGCTCCAAGCCTACCGGAGGGCCATCCGCCTCGTGTTCAATCTGGTGGTGGTGGCCCTCCTCGTGGGCCTTTTCGTGGGGGCCTGGCGCACCTTCTTGGAACTCGGCCTCACCCTCACGGAGCCCACGGTGCGCCTCGGGTTCAAGGAGCTCGTGACCAACGTCCTTTCTCTCGTGGTCCTCCTGGAGCTGGTCCGGGCCTTCGTGGAGTACTTTGAGGTGGAACGGGTGCGCCTGGAGATCCTCCTGGAGATGGGCATCGCCCTGGCCCTAAGGGAGCTCCTTCTCCTCCTCTTTGAAGGGAAGCTTTCCGGGATGGAGGTTTTCTTCTGGAGCCTGGGCATCCTGGTCCTGGTGGCCGGGCGCACCCTGGCGGTGCAGTTCTCCCCAAGGAGGGCAGGATGAAGGTAGAGGAAGTGGTCCTTCCCGGCGTGGGGCGCAAGTTCACGATCACCACGCGAAGCGGGGACCGGCTGGTCATCGTGGTCCACCATTCCGGCAAGCGGGAACTCCAGTACTTTGAGGCGGGCGAGGAGGACGAGCCCACCGTGGCCCTGGACCTCACCGACGAGGAAGCGAGGGAGCTTGGGGCCATCTTGGCCGGGGTCCTCTTCCACCCCGAGGCGGTGGGGGACACCCGGAGCAAGCTCGGGGCCAAGGTGATTGAGTGGGTGAAGGTCCTCCCGGGCTCGAGGCTCGCCGGCAAGCGGGTGGGGGACCTCCCCCTGCCCGAAGGGGCCCACATCCTGGCCGTGGACCGCCCCGGGGAGCCCCTTCTCCCCAACCCCGGGCCCGAGGTGGTCCTGGAGGTGGGGGACACCCTGGTGGTGGCGGGAAGCCGGGAGGCGGTGGAGGCCCTGAAGAGGAGTTTCTGATGCACCCTTCCCTCGAGGCCTTCGCCCTGGCCGCGGGGCTTTTGGCCCTGGGTGCGGCCCTGGTGCACCGCTTCGGGTTTCCTCCCCTCCCCGTCTACCTCCTGGCGGGCCTGCTGGTGGGGGAGAGGCTTCCCGTGGAGGATTTGGAGCCTCTTCCCTCCTTGGGGCTATTGCTCCTCCTCTTCTCCGTGGGGCTGGAGTTTGGCCCCGACCGGCTAAGGGAGCTTTCCGGCAAGATCATCCGGGCCGGGTTTTGGGACGCCCTGGCCCTCCCCTTGGGCTTCCTCTTGGGCCTCCTCGCCGGGCTGGACCTCCGGGGGGCCCTCCTCCTCGCCGGGGTGATCTACGAAAGTGCCAGCGCTGTCCTCGCCAAGCTCATCATTGACCTGCGCCGGGCCGCCAACCCGGAAAGCGAGGTGGCCCTCGGGGTCTCGGTGATGCAGGACCTGGTCATCGCCCTCCTCCTCGCCCTCTTGGGCAGCCAGGAGCCCACGGGTTTCCTTGGGGGGGTGGCCCTGGCCCTCCTTTACCTCTTCTTCGCCCGCTTCCTGGGCCCCAGGCTCGTCCGCTTCATGGAAGGGCTTTCCGACGAGCTGGTCCTCCTTCTCGGGGCCTCCTTCACCACGGGCACCGCCCTCCTCTTCCACGCCGTGGGGGCCTCGGAGGGCGTGGGGGCCTTCCTCTCCGGGGTCATCGCCGCCGGGCTTGGCCTCCGGGAGAGGCTTGAGCACCTCTTCGGCCCCGTGCGGGACCTGGGGATGGCCCTCTTCTTCCTGGTGGTGGGGGCGGAGGCCCTAAACCTCCTTCAGGGCCTCACCCCCTTGGCGGTGGGGCTTGCGGTTTTGGGCCTCCTCCTCAAGCTCCCCTTGAACTTCTGGGGCGGGGCCCAGGCGGGGCTAGGGAAAAGGCAGAGGCTCTATGCCGCCCTTTACCTGGTGCCCCGGGGGGAGCTCTGCCTGGTCCTGGGAACCCTGGCCCTGAACCAGGGCTACCCCCTGGTGGCCCAGGTGGCCGTGCTTATGGTCTTGGTCTCCATCCCCCTGGGGGCTCTCCTCATCCGCTACGCCCCGGAGATCGGCAAGAGGCTTTACCCCTCCAAAAGGCCCCTTCGGTAAACTAGAAGGGAAAGGGGTGGCGTGTGGACATCTTTTTCCAGCTCTTCTGGTTATTCTTCATCCTTTCGGTCCTCTCCCCCTACTTCCAGCAGCAGATGCTCCTGGGGGCCAGGGCCAGAAAGATAGCGGAGCTTGAGCGCAAGCGGAAAAGCCGGGTCATCACCCTCATCCACCGCCAGGAGGCGGTGAACTTTTTGGGCATCCCCATCAGCCGCTACATCAACATTGACGACTCCGAGCAGGTCCTAAGGGCCATCCGCCTCACCGACAAGGGCGTGCCCATTGACCTCATCCTCCACACCCCCGGCGGGCTCGTGCTGGCGGCGGAGCAGATCGCTGAAGCCCTCCTGCGCCACCCCGCCAAGGTGACGGTCTTCGTCCCCCACTACGCCATGTCCGGGGGGACCCTCATCGCCCTCGCCGCTGACGAGATTGTGATGGACGAGAACGCCGTCTTAGGCCCCGTGGACCCCCAGCTTGGCCAGTACCCGGCGGCGAGCATCGTCAAGGTCCTGGAGAAAAAGCCCCTCTCGGAGATTGACGACCAGACCCTGATCCTGGCGGACGTGGCGGAAAAGGCCCTCAGACAGGTCAAGGCCACGGTGAAAAACCTCCTCAAGAAGCACCTGCCCGAGGAGAAGGCGGAGGAGGTGGCACACCTCCTCTCCCAGGGCACCTGGACCCACGACTACCCCATAGACGTGGAGCAGGCGCGGTCCATGGGGCTCAACGTCTCCACGGAGATGCCCAAGGAGGTTTACGAGCTCATGGAGCTTTACCCCCAGGCCCAAGGGGGGAAGCCCAGCGTCCAGTACGTGCCCCTACCCTACCGGCAGGAAAGGGAGGGGAGGCCCTAGGTGTTCCCCCTTTACGACATCAACCGGGCGCGCCGCCCTCCTTTGGTGGTGCGGGGCCTGGTCCTGGCCAACGCCCTCGCCTTCCTCTGGCAGCTTTCCGTGGGCCTAGAGAGGAGCGCCTACGCCTTAGGCTTCATCCCCGCCCTCTTCTTCCAAGATCCCGTGGGGGAAAGCTACCGCCTTTTCACCAGCATGTTCCTCCACGGGGGCTTCTTCCACATCCTCTCCAACATGTGGTTCCTTTGGGTCTTCGGAGACAACGTGGAGGACCGCATGGGCCACGGGCGCTTCCTTCTCTTCTACCTCCTGGGCGGGGTGGCGGCGGCCTTGGTCCAGGGGCTTTTCATGCCCTCCTCCTCCGTTCCCATGATCGGGGCGAGCGGGGCGGTCTCCGCCGTCCTTGGGGCCTACTACGCCCTCTTTCCCCGGGCCTACGTGGTCTCGGTGGTTTTCTTTTTCTTTCCCTTCTTCGTCACCCTGCCCGCCGGGTTTTACCTAGGGTACTGGGCCTTCCTTCAACTCTTCCAGGGGGTTTTGGGGCTTCCGGGGGTGGCCTGGTGGGCCCACCTGGGGGGCTTCGTCTACGGGGTCTTCCTGGCGCCCCGCTTGGCCCCAAGGTGGCGGCGCTGGTAAACTTTCCCCATGCGGGTAGCGGACCTCATGACCCCGAACCCGGAAACCCTGGGCCCGGAGGCCACCCTCGAGGAGGCCGCAAAGCGCATCCTGGAAAAGCGCTACGGTAGCTTTCCCGTGGTGGACCAGGAGGGAAGGCTTCTCGGGATCCTCCAGGTGGAGGACCTCCTCCCCCGCCCCGAGAACGTCCCCTTCTCCGACGTGGAGGCGCTCCAGCTCTTCGGAGAGTGGGTGGACGAAAAAGTCCTGGAGGAGATCTACCGCCGCTACCAGAAGACCCCGGTGAAGGCGGTGATGCGCACGGAAATCCCCCGGGTCCGCCTCGAGGACCCCGCGGGCAAGGCCCTGGAGATCTTGGTAAAAAGCGACGTGCGCCACCTGCCCGTGGTGGACCCCAAGGGGAAGCTCCTGGGGATCCTCACCCGGAGCGACTTCCTTAAGCTCTTCCTCCGGAGGGTATGATGCACGGTGCCGGACATCTGTTGGAAGTATTTTACCTACTTATCGCCGCCCAGGTGTTCGCCTTCCTCTTCAAGCGCCTGAACCAACCCGTGGTCATCGGGGAGGTGCTGGCGGGCGTCCTGGTGGGGCCAGCCCTTTTAGGCTGGGTCCACGAGGGGGAGATCCTGGAGTTCTTAGCGGAACTCGGGGCCATCTTCCTCCTCTTCATGGTGGGCCTTGAGACCCGGCTTCGGGACATCCTGGCCGTGGGGAAGGAGGCCTTTTTGGTGGCCCTTTTGGGGGTGGCCCTGCCCTTCCTGGGAGGGTACCTCTACGGCCTGCAGATCGGGTTTGAAACCCTTCCCGCTCTCTTCCTGGGCACCGCCTTGGTGGCCACCAGCGTGGGGATCACCGCCCGCGTCCTACAGGAACTAGGGGTGCTCTCCCGGCCCTACGCCCGCATCATCCTGGGGGCGGCGGTCATTGACGACATCCTAGGCCTCATCGTCCTGGCGGTGGTGAACGGCGTGGCGGAGACGGGCCAGGTGGAGGTGGGGGCCATCGTCCGGCTCATCCTTCTCTCCGTGGTCTTCGTGGGGCTCGCCGTCTTCCTTTCCACCCTCATCGCCCGCCTTCCCTTGGAGCGCCTGCCCGTGGGGAGCCCCTTGGGTTTCGCCTTGGTGGTGGGCGTGGGGATGGCGGCCCTGGCCGCCAGCATCGGCCTCGCCCCCATCGTGGGGGCTTTCCTCGGGGGGATGCTCCTTTCCGAGGTGAGGGAGAAGTACCGCCTCGAGGAGCCCATCTTCGCCATAGAAAGCTTCCTCGCCCCCCTCTTCTTCGCCATGGTGGGGGTAAGGCTGGAGCTTTCCGCCCTGGCGAGCCCCGCGGTTTTGGTGGCGGGGACCGTGGTCACGGTGATCGCCATCCTGGGCAAGGTCTTGGGCGGCTTCCTCGGCGCCCTCACCCAAGGGGTGCGGAGCGCCCTCACCGTGGGGGTGGGCATGGCCCCCCGGGGAGAGGTGGGCCTCATCGTGGCCGCCTTGGGCCTCAAGGCGGGGGCGGTGAACCAGGAGGAGTACGCCATCGTCCTCTTCATGGTGGTCTTCACCACCCTCTTCGCCCCCTTCGCCCTGAAACCCCTCATCGCCTGGACGGAAAAGGAGCGCCCCGCTAAGGAATAGCCTTGTAGGCGGCGTAGGCGGAGAGCACCTTGGCTAGATACTCCCGGGGCTCGTCCCGCTCCTGGAAGCGGAGGAAGGCGTAAAGGCCCCCTTCCCGGGCGATGCCCCTTAGGGTGTAGCCGATGCCCCCGTTGTAGGCGGTGAGGGCGCAGGCGAGCCCCTCCACGCCGGAAAAGGCGGCGCACCTTTCTAGAAGCCAGCGGAGGTAGCGGGCGGCGTAGCGGATGGCGCTTTGGGGGTCAAAGGGGTCGGCGGGGGGCTCCCCCAGCATCCTCGCCACGTCGGCCCAGGTGCTCCGCAGGAACTGGGCGAGGCCCAAGGCTCCGGTGGGGCTTCGGGCCAGGGGGTCAAAGCGGCTTTCCACGTGGAGGAGGGCGAAGAGGAGATCGGGGTCTAAGCCCTCTTCCCTGGCGTAAGCCTCCACCCATTCCCGGTAGGCCCTGGGGTAGGCGAGGGCCGTGGGCCAGGCGGCCCGGATCCCCTCCCGGTAGGCCCCCAGCCGGTAGAGGAGGGGGACGAGGGCGGGCCAGTCCTCGGGGCGCCGCCAGAGGGCGTAGCCCAAGCCCAAAAAGCCCCTAGGGTCTTTTTCCGCCCAGGCCCGGTAGTGGGGAAGGGCCTCCCCGTAGCGCCCAAGGCGGTAAAGGGCCTGGGCACGGAGGTCGGGGCGCTCCCCTTGGGGAAGGACCTCTAGAAGCACCTCGTAGGCCCGCCCCTGAAAAAGCGCCTCCCAAAGCCTCTCCCCCGTCCCAAGGCGAAGGAGGGCCTGAGCAGCCTCCTCCTCGGGAAGAAGCCTCGCCCAGGCGGAAAAGGCCCTCCCGTCCCCCGCCGCTTCCAGGAGGAAAGCCGCCACCCGCCAGGCCTCTCTCGCCTCCCAGCCCGGCTCAAAGGCCCGGGCCTCCTCCAGGAAGAGGGCGTAGCGCCAGGCGTACTCCGCCCGCTCCGCCAAGGGGACCTCTTCCCGCGCCACCAGGCGCCAGCCCGCCAGGAGCCTGGCGTAGCCCTCCCCCCCTAGGGCCACCTGGCGCAGGGCCTCCGTTTGGCCCTCCGCTAAGAGGGCGTAGTCCGGGGGCAACCCCTGGGCCCGGCAGGCGGAAAGGAGGATAAGGAGAAGGAGCCAACGCACGCCTAAGAGCTTACGCCCCTCCCCTGAGAAGCGGGAAAGAAGCAATCCTTCCCACAAGGAAAGGGCTCTGGCGGAAGGGGGGGAGGCGGGCTTAACCTGGTAAGGCTTATGGAAGGCCGCATCCCCCCCCACAGCCTCGAGGCGGAACAAAGCGTCCTCGGGGCCATTCTCCTGGACGCCGACGTCCTGGACGAGGTGGAAAGCCTCCTCCCCACCCCCGAGGCCTTCTACGCCGAAGCCCACCGCAAGATCTACGCCGCCATGCAGGCCCTAAGGGCCCAGGGAGCCCCCGTGGACCTGGTGACCCTCTCCCAAGAGCTCTCCCGCCGGGGGGAACTGGAGGCCGTGGGGGGGACCACCTACCTGGTAAGCCTCTCCGAGGCCACCCCCACCGCCGCCTACGCCGAGCACTACGCCCGCATCGTGGCGGAGAAGTGGACCCTGCGCAGGCTCATCCAGGCGGCCGGGGAGGCCATGCGCCTGGCCTACGAGGAGGCGGGGAGCCTGGACGAGATCCTGGACGCCGCCGGCAAGAAGATCCTAGAGGTGGCCCTCACCCAGGCGGAGACCGAGGCCCGCCCCATGCGGGAGCTCGTCCACGAGACCTTTGAGCACATTGAGGCTCTCTTCCAGCACAAGGGCGAGGTGGGAGGGGTACGCACGGGGTTCAAGGAGCTGGACCAGCTCATCGGCACCCTCGCCCCCGGCTCCCTGAACATCATCGCCGCCCGCCCCGCCATGGGGAAAACCGCCTTCGCCCTCACCATCGCCCAGCACGCCGCCCTCAAGGAGGGGGTGGGGGTGGGGATCTACTCCCTGGAAATGCCCGCCGCCCAGCTGGTCCTGCGGATGATCTGCTCCGAGGCCCGCATTGACATGAACCGGGTCCGGCTCGGCCAGCTTTCCGACCGGGACTTCTCCCGCCTCGTGGACGTGGCAGGGCGGCTTTCCGAGGCCCCCATCTTCATTGACGACACCCCGGACCTCACCCTCATGGAACTCCGCGCCCGGGCCCGCAGGCTCAAGAGCCAGCACAACGTGGGCCTGATCATCATTGACTACCTGCAGCTCATGTCGGGGCCCGGAGGGGGACAAAAGGGGGAAAACCGCCAGCAGGAGATCGCCGCCATCTCCCGGGGACTCAAGGCCCTGGCCCGGGAGCTCGGCGTACCCGTGATCGCCCTAAGCCAGCTCTCCCGGGCGGTGGAGGCCCGGCCCAACAAGCGCCCCATGCTCTCCGACCTAAGGGAGTCGGGCTCCATTGAGCAGGACGCCGACCTGGTGATGTTCATCTACCGGGACGAGTACTACAACCCCCACTCGGAGAAGGCGGGGATCGCCGAGATCATCGTGGGCAAACAGCGCAACGGCCCCACGGGGACCGTGGAGCTTCAGTTCCACGCCCAGCACGTGCGCTTCAACGACCTGGCCAAGGAGCCCTAAGCCCGGGAGAGGAGGGCCAAGGCCCCCTCCTTGAGGGCTTGGATGAGGTCCTTATGCCCCAGGGAAAGGCCTAAGGAGAGGGCCTCGAGGTAGCTTTCCTCAATCAGGGCCACCTCCATGGCGACGAGCTTCTCAAAGGCCTCCACGGCGCTGTAGACCTCCTGTCCCCTGAGGGCCATGCGCATGTGTTCCAGGGAGAGTTCCTGCACGATGCCCATGGCGGGGATCATGGCCCGGGGGCCGATGCCAAGCCGGGCGTGCACCAGGCCGATGCGCCGCCTCCTTTCCGCATAGGCCCGGTCGTAGACCCCCGAGAAGAGCTCGCCGTACCAGCGGGCGAAAGTGCCGTAAAGCCGCTCCACCCGGCCCGGCACCGCATAGAGGATCTCCGCCAGCTCGGGGTCCCGCCCCAGGTAATCGTAGAAGGCCAGGGCCACCTCGTGGGCGATGGGGGTCATGACCTCGCCGAGCTCCCTAAGGAGGGCGGCGTGGGCCTCGGTGAAACCGGTGCGGCGCTTGAGGAGTTCCAGAAGCTCCCCGGGGTCCACGGGACAAATGTACCTGCCCAGGCCCCTTCCCGTCCAGGGCAGGGGGTCCGGCTCCAGGGAGGCTCTGCACGAGAAGGCGATAAAAAAGCCCGGCCTAGCCGGACCGAGCTTATGCGTTGGGCCTTGGAACAGGGACTGGCCTGAGCTACTCCGTGCTCACCCCCTGGTCCACCTGCTGGTTCACGGGCTCCACCATGCGGAAGTGCTCCGCCGGGTTCTCCAGGAGCTTTTCCAACCGCTTCGCTTTCTCCTCCCGCTTGGCCTCCCGGAGCACCCGGATGTAGGCGGAAAGGAGCTCCCGCACGTCCTCCACGCCCCGGGCGTCCAAGGGCTTCACCACCACCTTGGCCCCCTTGGCCAGGCGGCGCTTCATGGCCTCCTCGGTGAGGCCCATCTCCGGCCAGTGGCGCAGGTAGACCCGCCCCCCGGTCATCCCCGAGCAGATCCAGGGCCCGGGGTCCCCGAGGACCAGGGCCCGGCCCCGCGTCATGTACTCAAAGGCGAAGCCCTTGGCCTGAGCGCGGGCGGCGAGGTTCCCCAGGTCGTCCCTGAGGGGCCTTTCGGGCTCCCCGCCCAGAATCACGTCGGCCCCGGAGAGGCGGATGCAGAAGCGGCTGTCCGCCACCCCCTCCACTATGAGGAGGCCCCCGATGGCCCCGTAGGCGAAGCTCTTGCCCACGGAGCCGTCCACGTAGGCGCCGAAGGGGTTCTTGCCCTTGAGGATGGCCACGGTGCCGCCGAAGGCGCTCTTGGCCACCCCGTCCTGGGCCCCGCCCTCCACCACCACCTTCATCCCCTCCACGTTGAAGGCGGCGAGGCCGTTCCCGGCCACGCTCCCCGCGTCAAAGCGGAGCTCCACCTCCGCGTCAAACCCCTTGCCGTAGAGGCGCCGCCTGGCGATCTCCCCGGCGAGGTGGGCCCCAAGCGCCCGGTCCGTGGAGTCCACGGGGCCTTCCTGGAAGACGAGGCGCTTGCTGCCCTCGGCGTAGGCGGCCATGACCACCTCGGTGATGGTGCGGGTGAGCTGGTTTAGGGGCTTCCTGAGGACGTGGGCCGAGGTGTCCTTGAGCCACTCGGGCTCCTCCACGGGGGCGAAGAAGTAGCTGAGGTCCAGCTCCTCCAGGTGGTCCCTTTGGTAGAGGAGGTACGAGCGGCCGCGAAGCTCCTTCAGGGAGCGGGCCCCGAGGGCGGCCACCAGTTCCCTTAGGGCCTCCCCCATGGCCCCGAAGAAACGGGTAAGCTGCTCCACCGCCCGGTCCAGGTCCTGGGGGACGAAACGCTTGAGCCCGTGGGCCAAGGCCTCCTCCACCGTCTCAATCTGGGTGGTGATGCCCACGTGGCAGGTGTCCAGCTGACAGCCCCGGCAGATGGTGCAGCCGATGGCCACCATGGCCATGGTGGCCATGCCCACCCGGTCGGCTCCCAGGAGGACCATGCGGAGGACGTCATAGGCGGTCTTGAGGCCGCCGTCCGCCCAGATCTCCACCTTGTCCCTAAGCCCCGCC
Source organism: Thermus composti (assembly GCF_014647535.1). Lineage (GTDB taxonomy): Bacteria > Deinococcota > Deinococci > Deinococcales > Thermaceae > Thermus > Thermus composti. The sequence goes on from NZ_BMPJ01000022.1 coordinate 32,164, forward strand.
CGCACCAGGGCCCGGTGGACCCGGCGCACGCCCAGTTCCACAGGAAGCCCAGCGTACTTGAGGGCGTGGAGCCTCGCCGCCCCCGTACCCCCCTCAAACCCCGAGAGGGTGATGACGTCGGCCCCGGCCTTGGCGATGCCCACGGCGATGGTGCCGATCCCGGGAATCACCGGCACCTTCACCGAGACCAGGGCCTTGGGGTTCACCGTCTTAAGCTCCTCAATGAGCTGGGCCAGGTCCTCAATGGAGTAGAGGTCGTGGTTGTTGGAGGGGCTGATGAGGTCCACCCCGGGGACGGCGTTCCGGGCGGCCGCCACCTTGGGGGAGACCTTCTTGCCGGGGAGGTGGCCCCCTTCCCCGGGCTTCGCCCCCTGGCCGATCTTGATCTCAATGACGCTGGCGGAGTTCAGCATGTAGGCGTGGACCCCGAAGCGGCCCGAGGCCACCTGCTGGCCCCGCCAGGGGGTGTACTTGCCCAGCATGTCGGGGATCTCCCCGCCCTCCCCGTTGATGCAGAGCATGTTGAGCCGTTTAGCGGCCTCGGCGTAAGCGCGGAAGGAGGCCTCCCCTTGGGAGCCGAAGCTCATGGCGCTGATGACGAAGGGCAGGGAGTGGGCCCCCACGGAAAGGTCCACCTCCTCGGGGGCCACCTCGCTCCTTTCAGGGAAGCGCACCTCCAATAGCTGCCGGGCGGCCACGGGGTTTTCTCGCTCTAAAGCGCGCACCTTCTCCTGGAAGTGGGCGTAGGGGGCCTTCCCGGAGGCCACCTCCTGGGCCGCCTTGTAGATCCTGGGGTTGAAGCGGAAGTCCTTGGCGGGGGGCACCTTTTCCGCCCGAAGGAAGCCTTCCCGCTCCAAGAGGGTGCGCTCAAGCTCCCAGAAGCCGTACCCCGCCTTCTCCGAGCCCAGGAAGTTGCGGGTGCCGAAGTACTCGGCAAGCTCGGGCTTCAGGCCAATGGCGCTAAAGACCTTCCCGTAGCCCCGAAGCTCGTGGATGCCCATGGTGGAGATGACTTTCTCCAGGCCCTTCTTCAAGGCCTCGAGGACGCCCGCCACCCCTTTGCGCCCCTCCAGGGCCCGGGCCTTTTCCTCCATGAGCCAGGGGGCCACGGCCTCGGCGCCAAGCCCCAACAGGAAGGCCACGTCGTGGAGGTTCCGCACGCCCCCCGAGTGGACGAGGAGGGAGGTGCGCCGCCTCAGGGCAACCCCCTCGGCGTCCCGCTTGAGGAGGGCCCGGTTCACCGCGGCCACCGCCAGGCCGATGTCAATCCAAACCCCTCCCTGGAAGGCCTCCCGGTCGGAGAGGATGAGGACCTCGGCCCCTTCCTCCACCGCCCGCACCGCCTCCTCCTCCAGGCGCCTAAGCCCCGCCAAAAGCCCCTCCTCCACGGTGAACTGGGGCACCAGGGTAGCGGTCTTGAAGCGGGCCCGCACCTCCTCTAGGGTCAGGGTGCCGAAGGCCTCGGCCAGGGCCTGGTCCTCCTCCAAGACGATGGGGAGGAGCACTTCCTCCACCCTCCCCCCGCCCCGGCCATCGGGCAGGGGGCGGCGGCCTAGGAGGGTGCGGGTGGAGAAGTGCTCCACCTCCCGCTCCCGGTCAATGGCGGGGTTGGTCACCACCGCCACCGTCTCCTTGAAGAACTCGGAGAGGTTGGGCTTTTCCGGGTTAAGGGCCGCTAGGGGTCCGTCGTAGCCCAGGGAGCCAATGGGCTCGTTGCCGGTCTTGGCCAAGGCCTCGAGGTAGGCCCCGTCCCACCGGTCCCAGCCGAAGGCCCTCTCCAGGCCCAAGGGGGGCGGGGCGGGCTTCTCCTCCACCTCCACCCCGCTTCCCCCCTGGAGGGGAGGCGGGGCCTGGCGCAAGGGGCCGGCCAGGTGGACCCGATACCCCTCCACGGGGGTGCGGGCGGCGATCCTCTCCAGGACCTGGCGCTGATGGCGGTCAAAGGGGAGCACCTTGGGGCCCTCGGGGGTAAGCCGCACGTAGACCTTTTCCCCTGGGGCCAAGGGCTTGGGCTCGCTGACGAACTCCTCGGCGTTAAAGACCCCGCGCTCGGAGGAGAAAACGAACTCGTAAGGGGTCTCAAACTGCCAGAGGGGCCTTAGGCCCATGGCGTCCGTGGCGAAGACCGCCTCGTCCCCGTGGCGGCTCACGATGGCCGCCGGACCCTGGGCCAAGGGGCCGAAGCGCTGCCTTAGGGCCATGTAGAGGTCCTGAAGGTCCTCCGGCAGGCCCTTGATCTCCCCCAAAACGGGAGGGAAGACCAGGTCCAAGGCCTCGGGGAGGGTGAGGCCATAGCGGTAGATGAGCCCCTCCAGCATGCGGTTCAGGTCCTGGGAGTCCGAGCCCCCGGTGCGGGGGATGCCCAGGAAGTCCATCTCCCGCCTCAGGCGCTCAATAGTGTTGATTTCGCCGTTGTGGCCGATGAGGCCGAAGGGCTGGACCTGCTCAAAGGTGGAGAGGGTGTTGGTGGAGTAGCGGTTGTGGCCTAAGGCGATGCGGCTTTTGAACTCGGGGCGGGAGAGCTCGGGGTAGTAGCGCTTTAAAAGCTCCGCCGCTCCCCGCACCTTGTAGACCACGCTGTGGGTGGAAAGGGAGACCACGTGCACGGGGAAGCTGGCCTCGAGCCTAAGGCCAAGCTCCCAAAGGGGGGCGTCCCCGTCCGGGGAAAGCCCCGCCACCTGGAGGAAGAGGGGCTCCGTGCGCCGTCCCACGGGGCCAAGGACCTCGCTCACCACCTCTCCCTGTCGGAAGAGGATGGGGCGGACGCCGAGCCGCTGCCCCTCCCGCCGCAGGAGATCCTCAAACTCCCGGAGCCTCCCCGCTTCCTTTTTGGGCACGAAGAAGTGGCCCACGAAGAAGCGGGGGTTGAAGGCGAGGCCCGGGTCCAGGCGGGCTTCCTCCAGGAAGCGGGCCCATAGCTCCCGGGGGATGTCGGTCTGGATCCCCGTCCCGTCCCCTTCCCCGCGGATGGCCCCCGCGCGGTGGGCCATGCGGTAAAGGCTCTCCAAGGTCCTCCGCACCACGCGGTGGGAGGCCTTGCCGCTCTTATCCACCATGGCGATGATGCCGCAGGCGTCCTGGCCTAGGGGGATCTCCGGGTAGGCTTCCTTCCAGGTCATCTTCGGGCTCCTCTTTGGGCTCGGGGGTTTAGAAGGGTGGGCAAAGATATGCGCGTCGTTCCCTGGATTATACATCCCACCCTCCGAAGGGTCAATCGGGAAAACAGCAGGACTTTACCCACATCTCCGTTTCGTGGTAAATCTCCCCTTGCGGGCGCAGCCCGTATCTGGTACC
>NZ_BMPJ01000023.1 GCF_014647535.1 Thermus composti
TTACCCAAGCCCCCTTCTTTATTGGCGTGTCAATGGATATGCGGGTGAATATCCGAAAGGGGGGCTTAAAAAACAAGTTGTAGAGGGTAAGGTTCGCGCTTCTTGGTCCTAGGACACCCAGAACCGTTTAAGACAAAAGCCATCTTTTCAGGACCCCACCCCACCGTTTCCACCAGGGCCCAAAGCGAAGCTCGTAGCTTCGGGCCGCCTCCTCGGGGCCCAGGTCCACGCCCAGCTCCTTAGCCAGGAAGTAGCGGTGGTCCATGATCCAGAGGTAGAGGTCCGCCTCGGTGCGGCCGGGGAAGTCCTTAAGAAGCCCTAGGCGCCGGATGGCCTCCACCGTGGGCCGGTAGAGGTTCTGGTACCAGTCCACCACCGCCTCCTCCCAAGGGACCTCCCGGCCCTCCTCCAGGCCCTTGAAGTAGCGGCGGGTGGCGATGTGGTCCAGAAGGAGGTCGTAGCGGCCCAAGGCGGTGAAGCGGATCTCCTCGGCCTCGGGGAGAAGCTCCTTAAGGCGGGTCTTCTCCAGGAAGTGGGCGTACTCGGCCTTGAGGATGAGGTCTTTCAGGGTGTCCCCGGGCTTTACGGGCACGGGGACCTCGAGGGCGATGACGTAGGCGTCTATGTAGCGCTGCCCCGTGGCCTTGGCCAAGGCCACCCGGTGATTCCCGTCCTTGACGAAGTAGGCCTCCCCCACCTGGTAGACCTCTATGGGGGGGAACTCCATCCCGGAAAGCTGCAGGGCGCGAAGGCGCTTCCAGCGCTCCAGGGTGTGGGGGGTCTTGGGGAGGAAGCGGTGGTCAAAGTCCTCGTAGCGGTCCACCGAGCCCACCACCTTGTCCACCTCAATGGTCCTCAAGCCCAGGTGGCGCTCCCCCTTGGGCCTCAGCGCCAGGGCCTGGTGGAAAGGAAGGAGGGTGTTGGGCTCCCCCTTCAGGCGGTGAAGGAGCTCGTGCAGCTTTGCCCGGCGCTCCAGGCGCTCGGCCTCGGTTTCCACCTGCCAATGGGTCCGCATGGAACCGCTACCACCCCCTTCTTCCAGGGTAGCCCCTCCAGGTCAGGGAAATGTGAAAGAACGCTCAAGCCGCGGGGGAAGCTTGACAAGGAAGGGGCTTTTGCTAAACTAAAGCTTGCGCGTGAGGCGCGCCCTGCCGGGATGGTGGAACTGGTAGACACGCCATCTTGAGGGGGTGGTGCCCGCAAGGGCGTGCGGGTTCAAGTCCCGCTCCCGGCACCAAAGAAGGCCCCTCGGGGGCCTTTTGCTCATTATGGGAAGGCTTCTTCTTACCCGGACCCTCCTTAGCCTCGAGGACACCCGCGCCCTGGCCCAAGAGGTCCTCCCCCTCCTCCCAGAGGAAGGGGTCCTGGTCCTGGAGGGCCCCTTGGGGGCGGGCAAGACCACCTTCGTGCGCTTTTTGGCGGAGGCCTTGGGCTTCACGGGGCGGGTCACGAGCCCCACCTACACCCTCCTCCACACCTACCCCACGCCCCAAGGTCCCCTGGTCCACGCCGACCTCTACCGTTTAAAGGACCTCGAGGCCTTCCTGCCCCAGCTTTGGGCCGCCCGGGAAGGGGCCCGGCTGGTGGCAGTGGAATGGGGAAACCCGGAGGTCCTGGAAGCGGACCACCTCCTCCGCCTCATCCCCTTGGGGGAAGGCCGCCAGGCGGAGCTATGGGAGCTCTGCCCCGGCCAGGAGGAGGGCGTCTAGCAAGGCCTCCCGCCCGGCCCGGCCAGCGAAAAGGGCCACCACCTTTCCTTCCCCATCCACCACGAAGGTCCAGGGCTGGCCCAGGACCTTGAAGCGGTTGGCCACCTCGTGGGGCTTGTCCTTTTCCGAGGCCAGGAGGGGAATAAAGCGGGGGTAAGCCTTCATGTAGCTAAGGACCGCCTCCTTGGTGTCCTTGGGCTCGCGGCTGATCACGTAAAAAGGGACCCCCGTCTCCTCGGCCACCCGATGAAGGCCGGGAAACTCCGCCCGGCACACGGGGCACCAGCTGGCCCAGAAGACGATGACCGCTGGTTTTCTCATCGTCTCGGGGGTTACCTCCGCCCCCTTGGGGTCTAGGAGGACGAAGGGGGGAAGCTTCTCCCCAGGCTGCACCGCCCAAACCCAGGACCAAAGGGCCAGAAGGACACCCAAAAGGCTTTTCCCCATAAGCCCATGGTACGGAAATCCTCTTCCCTGAAAAGGGCCTGGCTCACCGAGGACGCTTAAGGCGTTTGAGGTCGTGGTCGGGCCAGATTCCGTCCGCCGCCAGGTGGAGCCACTGGGAAAGGTAGTACCCCAAAAGGGCAGCCCAAACCACCTCCTTGGACCAGACCCAGGGCCCAAGCCGCCACGTCACGCCTAGAAAGGCCAAGACCTCCCGCGCGCCCAGGTAGAGGAGGTAGAGGAGGCCCGCCAGGTACCCAAGCCGGGTCAAGGGCCCGAGAACCCAGGTGTGGGAAAGGCCCCGGTGCCGGAAAAGCCGACCGTAGGGGCGCCACAAAACCCCCAAAACTCCCCAGCGTCCCACGGCCCTCACCCCCCTTTCCGCCAGATCCAGGTCCGGGGTGAGGAAGAAGGTGCCCGCCAGGTAAGCCAAGGCGAAGGCCAGGGCCCTAGGGTCCTCGGGGGAACCCCCGGCCCCCATGTAGGCCAAGGCCACCCCTCCCAGGGCCGCCAGGTTCAGGGCCTCGTGCGTGCGCCCCGAAGGCATGGGGCCATTTTAAAGGGGCAAGGGAAAACGTTCTCCGGCGGAAAGCACGTCCACCTTAAGGCCCCTGACCCCCCGCCCCGTGAACTGGGCCCCCCCGGCGTCCACCAGGGTCACGCCCCCGGCCCAGACCTCCCCGAGGCCCCGAAGAAGCCGGAGGGCGGTGTTCTCCAAAAGGCCCAGGCCCACTAGGTCCGGGTTGTCGGCCACCAGGCGGGAAAGGGCGAGGAAACGCCCCCTCTCCTCCACCCGGGGAAGGAGGGCAAGCCCCCTAAGGAGGGCAAGCCCAAAGGCCGCCCGCACCTCCCCCTCAAAGGAGAAGAAGGCGGCCTCGCCCAGAAGCCCCGCCGCCTCCCCGAGGGCCACCACCCCGCCCCCCTGGCGCTCCACCTCCAGGAGGGCCTTTAGGACCAGGCTACCCCGGATCAGGTCCAGGAAGTCGGGAAGTCCCTCGGCGGCCAGGAGCACCAAGGGGCTTTGCGCCACCTGCCCCGCCAAAAGGGGGTCAAAGGCCTCCTCCCGTCGCTTTAGGTAGATCACCCGGCCCCGCTTAAGCCCCAGGTCGCGGTAGACCAGGCGCCACGCCTCCGCCAAGTCGCGCAGGGCGAAGGGAACGAGGAAAAGGGCCTCGCCCTTGGCCTCTTCCAAAAGCCTCGCCTCCACCCCCCGGAGGGCGCCCCGCAAAGGGTCTGCGGTGAGCAACGCCACGTAACCTTGCCGCATGGTTGCCCTCCTTTGCCCCTTAGGGTAGCGCTTTCCTCATGAAAGGAAAAGGGGGTCATGGTAAAGTGAGGTTCGTGGCCGCGACACCCTCCCCCCCGGGGGAAAGCGTCAGGGACAAGAAGAGGGCGATCCTCGAGGCCACCTTGGCGGTCCTCCGGGAGAGGGGGCTTTCCGGGCTCAAGATGGAGGAGGTGGCCCGGCGGGCCGAGGTGGGCAAGGGCACCATCTACCTTTACTTCCGCGACAAGCGGGACCTGCTCAAGGCCTTGGTGGAGGAGCGCACCTGGGCCTTTTACCGCCAGGTGGAGGCCGAGGTGCGCCGCAAGGCGCCTTTTTTTGAGAGGCTAGAAAGGATCCTCGCCCTCCGCCTGGACTGGGTGAGCGAGTGGCGGGGGCTCTGGGCCGCCGTGGCCCGGGAGGCGGAGAAGGACCCCACGCCCTGGCTCCAGGGCCTCCACCAGCACTACCTGGCCCTCCTCGAGGAGCTGGTCCAAAGCGGCAAGGAGGAGGGGGCCGTGCGCCAGGACCTCCCCTCCCGGGCCACCGCCGCGGTGATCGCGGCCCTGGGGTGCACCCCCCAGCTGGAGGTGGAAGCCTACTTGGAGCACCTGCTTGGGGTGCTCCGGAAAGGAGTCGCACCGTGAAAGAGTTCCGTCCGGGAGACAAGGTGGTCCTGCCCCCTTACGGGGTCGGCGTGGTGGCGGGCATCGCCCAGCGCAACGTGAGCGGGGTGAGCCGGGCCTACTACCAGGTGGACTTCCCCGGCTCCCGCTCCAAGGCCTATGTCCCGGTGGAAGCGCCGCAAAGCGTAGGCTTGCGCAAGGCCCTATCCCCCGAGGAGATCCCGGCCATCTTGGACCTGTTGAAGAACGGGCGGATGCCCCTCCCCAAACAGTGGGCCGCCCGGCACCGCAAGACCAGCGAGATCCTGGCGGACGGAAACCCCTACCGCATCGCCCAGATGGCGGGGCAGCTTCGGGCCTGGGAGCTGGAGCGGGGGCTTCCCGACCTGGACCGCCAGGCCCTAAGGCGGGCCATCTACCTCCTGGCGGAGGAGGTGGCCCAGTCCCTGGAGATCACCGTCCAGGAGGCCAAGCGCCTCTTTGAGGAGGCCTGGGGCGAGGAGCTGAACTGAGCCTTGGGGGCGGGTTTCCCTACCCTCGCTCAGCCCCTCCCGGTGCGAACCGGGAGGGGCGAGGTCTAAAGAAGGAGGCTCCAGGTCTTGACCTCCATCTCCAGAATACGCTCCAGGTAGCGGGCGAGGCGGGCCCGGTCCAGGAGGGGAAGCTGCCCCTGGGCCAGGACCTCGAGGTCGTAAAGCACCGCCTGGAACTCCGGGGCCATCCAGTGCTGGGAAAGCTCCTCCCAAGGGCCTTCTTCTGGGACGTGGGCGCTCCAGGCCTCCAGGAAGAAGCGGTTAAGGAAGTAGAGGAAAACCAAGCGGTAGGGGTAAGGCAGGGTCCCCATTTCCTGGAGGAGGGCGATGTACTCCTGGCGCACGGGGTGGACGGGGGCCTTGGGGTCCACCCCCTGGGCCAAAAGCCAGTCCAGCTCCTCCACCGTGGCCAAGAGGATCTGGACCAAGGGAAAGCGGTGGGCTTGAGGGGCCTCCTGGAGAAGGCCCACCTGGTAGCGGTAGAGGGCCTCCACGAAGGGATAGTCCTGCTCCAACCAAAAGCGAAAGCGCCCGGGGTCAAAGCGGATGGGAAGCCCCTTCAGGACCTCCCAGGCCTGGGGGCAGCAAGCCAACACCTCCTCAAGGGGTCGCACCCTCACCTCCGATGCGGCCGTAGCGGGCGTAGCCGGAAAGGGCCAGGGCTTTGGCGGTCCTTTGGGCGTGGGCCTCGTCCTCGGCGAAGCCGAAAAAGGCGCTCCCCGAGCCGGACATGAGGACGCCCCGTAGCCCCAAGGCCCTTAGGCGGGCCTTCACCTCCTTGAGCTCAGGGTAAAGGCGGAAGGCGGGCCCCTCGAGGCTATTCCAGTAAGGGGGCTCCTCCCCCCGCCGGAGGGCCTCGAGGATGGCCTCCACGGGAAGCTCGGGGGCGTAGTCGTGGGGCTTGGCCTCGGCGTAGACCCGGGGGGTGGGCAGGCGCACCCCCGGGGCGTAGACCACCACCCACAAGGGGGGAAGGGCCAGGGGCCTTAGGCGCTCCCCGATCCCCCGGGCCTCCGCCGCGCCCCCCAGGAGGAAGAAGGGCACATCGGCCCCCAAGGCCAGGGCTAGGGAGAAGAGGTCCACCTCCGCCGGGTAAAGGGCCCGCAGGGCCAAAAGGACCTGGGCGGCGTCGGAGCTTCCCCCGCCCAGGCCCGCCCCCTCGGGCAAGGCCTTCTCCAGGACGATCCTCACCCCCCCGGGCCAGCCTGCCGCCTCCAGGTACAAAGCCGCCGCCCGGTAGGCCAGGTTCTGCTTGCCGTACCGCCCCCGGAACTCAATCCCCTGGGGCAAGGGTTCCAGGAAAAGGCGATCCCCAAAGGAAAGGGCGGCGAAAAGGGTGTGGAGCTCGTGGTAGCCGTCGGGGCGCCGCCCCAGAAGGGAAAGCCCCAGGTTCACCTTTCCCGGTGCCAAGCGTTCCATGTCCGGGCCAACGCCTCCGCCAAGGGGAGGTCCTCGGGATAAGTGATCTTGAAGGCCGTCCGCTCCCCCTCCACCAGGGCCACGGGGTAACCCAAGGCCCGCACCAGCTGGGCGTCGTCCGTGGCGGAAAGCCCCCGCTTTTTGGCGTAGGCGTGGGCCTCCCGCAAAAGGGCAGTGAAGAAGCCCTGGGGGGTCTGGACCAGGCGAAGGGCCTCCCGGGGCACCACCTCCCCATAGGCCCCCTCCTCGGGCCGGACCAGGGTGTCGGGGACGGGCAAGACGGGCACCGCCGCCCCCGTGGCCCGCGCGGCCTTAAGCACCCGGTCCACCAGGGCCCGGCTCACGAAGGGGCGGGCCACGTCGTGCACCAGGACCAAAGGGAGGCTCGCCGCCTCCAGAAGCCGGGCCACGGACTCCTGGCGGGTGGCCCCCCCGGGGAGGAAGGTGGCGCGAAGCCCCTTAGGAGGGGGAAAACCCGGGGGAAGGGCCACCAGGACCTCCGCCGCCTCCTGGAAGGCCTCGAGGACCCACTCCAAAAGGGTCCGCCCCCCCACCTCGAGGAAGGCCTTGGGGCCAAGGCCCAGGCGCTCGCCCTGGCCAGCGGCGGGGATGAGGACGGAGACCTCCACCAAGGGCATGGTACCATGGGCCCCATGGAGCTTTGGGAAGCCCTTCTCTTGGGCGTGGTGGAGGGGCTCACGGAGTTTCTGCCCGTCTCCTCCACCGGCCACCTCACCCTCCTCTTCCACCTCCTGGGCCTCCCCGTGGAGGAGGACCCCTTTTTGAAGACCTTCCTCATCGCCATCCAGCTTGGGGCCATTTTGGCCATCCTCCTCCTCTACGCCCGGCGCTTCCTGGTGGACCGGAGGCTTTGGCTTTACGTGGGGGTGGCCTTCGTGCCCACGGGGGCCATGGGGTTTCTCCTTTACCCTTGGATCAAGGGGGAGGTCCTGGGAAACGATCGGGTGGTGGTCTTTTTCCTCTTCTTCGTGGGGCTTCTCCTCCTTTGGGCCGACCGGCTCGCCCAAAGGGCCCGCTACCGGGACGTCCTGGAGCTTTCCCTTTTGCAGGCCGCCCTCATCGGGGTCTTCCAGGGGCTTGCCGCCCTCTTCCCCGGCACCAGCCGGAGCGGGGCCACCATCCTGGGGGGGCTCCTTTTGGGGCTTAGCCGCAAGGGGGCGGCGGAGTTCAGCTTCCTCCTCGCCCTCCCCACCATGCTCATCGCCGTGGGCTACGACCTCCTAAAAAGCGCCCCCCAGGTGCCGGAAGGGGGGTGGGGCCTTTTGGCCCTGGGGTTTTTGGCGGCCCTCTTGACCGCCCTTCTCACCGTTCGGGGGATGCTCCTCTTGGTGGAGCGGGTGGGCTTCACCCCCTTCGCCCTCTACCGCATGGCCCTGGCCCTGGTCTACGGCTACTTCTTCCTACGTTAGGGCCAAGACCCGGTCCAGGGCCTGAAGGAAGAGCTGGTAGCGCTCCCTGCGGGCCGCCTCCCCCATGAGGCCGAGCCTCAGCACCTGCCCCCGGGTGGGGCCGATCCCCCCGGCCACCGCCACCCCCTGGGCGTAGAGCCCCTTCACCAGCCGGTCCGCCTCCACCCCCTCGGGCGGCCGCACCACCAGGACCGTGGGCAGGGGGCTCGCCTTGGGGTAGGGGCGGAAACCCCGCGCCTTTAGCTCCTCCAAGAGCCAGGCGTAGGTCTCCTTAGCCCGGCGCTCCCGGGCCTCTATGCCCTCCTCCAAGGCTAGGTCTAAGGCCTCGAGGAGGGCGTAATGGAGGAGGACGGGAGTGGTGTGGTGGTACCCGCCCCGCTCCCAGTGCTCCGCCACCCGCTCAAAGTCCACGTACCAGCCCCGCTTTCCCGTAAAGGCCTTGCGGGCCTCGGCGGAAAGGGCGATGGGGGCAAGGCCGGGCGGGGCGGAAAGGCACTTCTGGCTTCCCGTGAAGGCGTAGGCCACCCCCATGGCCCGCATGGAAAAGGGGAGCATCCCCAGGGTGGTGACCGCATCCAGGTAAAAAAGGACCCCGGCCTCCCGGGCCAGGGCCCCCACCGCCTCCGCCGGGTTCAGGACCCCGGTGGAGGTCTCCCCGTGGACCATGGCCACAAGGCGGTACCGCTTCCCCTTGAGGGCCCGGGCCACGGCCTCGGGGTCCACGGGCTCCCCCGGGGGAAAGGCCAGGACCTCGGGCTCCAGGCCCAAAAGGGCGGCCATCTCGGCGATGCGTTGGGAAAAGGCCCCGTTGACCAGGACCAGGACCGGCCCTCGGTCCAGGTTGGCCAGGCCCGCCTCCATGGCCAAGCTTCCCGAGCCGGCCAGGGCCGCAAGAAGCGCCCCCTCGCCGGGGTCAAAGAGCCGGAAAAGCCTTTCCTTAATGGCCTGGTTCACCCGGAGCACCTCGGGGTCCAGGTGGCCCCGCATGGGCCGCAAGAGGGCCTCCTGCACGCGGGGAGGGATGGGGGTGGGTCCTGGGGTCAGAAGCTCCATGGCGTCCTCCCTAAAAGCCGAGGCCCCCGCGGGCAAGCCCGGGGGGGCCCTTCCCGAAGGAAGGGGCCCCCTACCGGGTAGCTCGCAGGAGCCTCATTGCCCGGCACTTTAGCAAAGGCCCCCCCTCCTTGTAAAGTGCTAAGTGGATGAAGGACTACTACGCCATCCTGGGGGTGGACCGGAACGCCACCCAGGAGGAGATCAAGCGCGCCTACCGGAGGCTTGCCCTCAAATACCACCCCGACAAGAACCCCGGGGACAAGGAGGCAGAGGAACGCTTCAAGGAGATCAACGAGGCCTACGCCGTCCTCTCCGACCCCAAGAAGCGGGCCCAGTACGACCAGGGGATCCTGGCCGCCCCTGAGTTCCAGGCCGAGGACCTCTTTGACCTTTTCGCCCAGGTTTTCGGCTTCCGCTCCCCCCGGGCCGCCCCCAGGGGGGAGGACCTGGAGGCCGAGGTGGAGGTGGAGCTCCAAGACCTCCTCCACGGGGCGGAAAAGGAGGTGGTCTACGCCCGCCTCGTCCCCTGCGAGGCCTGCGGGGGAGAGGGGGGCAAGCGGGTGGTCTGCCCCACCTGCCACGGCCAAGGGGTGGTGGAAAGCTACCGGCAGGGGTTTTTCGGCACCTTCCTCACCCGCTCCGCCTGCCCCCACTGCAAGGGCCAAGGAAGCCTCCTCGCCGAGGCCTGCCCCACCTGCCGGGGCCGGGGGCGGGTGGCCCGGGAAACCCGCCTGAGCGTGCGCATCCCTCCAGGGGTGGACGAGGGCCAGGTGCTCCGGGTCCCCGGCTACGGCAACCTGGCCCCCGGGGGGCCAGGGGACCTTTACGTGCGGATCCGCGTCCGGCCCCACCCCCACCTGGAGCGGCAGGGGGCGGATCTGGTCTACCGCCTTTCCATCGGCCTGGCCCAGGCCGCCCTGGGGGCCAGGGTGGAGGTCCCGGGGCTTTCCGGGCCCATCCCCTTGGACCTCCCCCCGGGGACCCAGCCCGGGGAGGTCTTTGAGCTCCCCGGGGAGGGGCTTCCCTACCCGGGGGGCCGGGGCAGGGGGGCGCTTAGGGTGGTGGTGGAGCTATCCGTCCCCAAGAAGCTTTCCCCCAAGGCGCAAAAGCTCCTGAGGGCCTACGCCGAGGAGGTGGGGGAGGCGGTGGCTCCCGAGGGGTTTTGGGATAAGCTAAAGGGCCTCTTCCGCAAGTAGCCCCTTTGTGGTAAAGTGAGGCATTCCGGGTCGCTTTAGGGTGGCCCCTCGGGTCTAAAGCAGCCCCTCAAGCCCCGGATACGGGCCCAAGGGCCCGGAAGAGAAGGAGCAGTATGCAGAAGGGTCGGGTCAAGTGGTTCAACGCGGAGAAGGGCTACGGCTTCATTGAGCGGGAGGGGGACACGGACGTCTTCGTCCACTACACCGCCATCAACGCCAGGGGGTTCCGCACCCTGAACGAGGGGGACATCGTCACCTTTGACGTGGAGCCCGGCAAGAACGGCAAGGGCCCCCAGGCGGTGAACGTCACCGTGGTGGAGCCGGCCCGCAGGTAAAAGGGCCCCTTTGCCGCCCCAGGGAAACCCTGGGGCGGCTTTTCATCACCCCTTTCTCAGAAAGGACCGGGTAGCATAGGGGGGATGCGCACCCTGAACCTGGTCTTCCGCCCGGTGCTGCTCCAAGACGCTCCTTTGCTCCACGAGCTTTACCTGGCCTGCCCGGGTTATTTCACCCTCATCGGTATGGAACCGCCCGGCCTCGAGGACGTGGTCCGGGACCTGGTCACCCTCCAGAATGATCCCCGCCGACGGGCTTTTTTGATCCTCGAGGAGGACGAGGTGGTGGGCTATGTGGACTACAAGCTCCACTACCCCGAGGCCCAAGACGCCACCCTAAGCCTCCTCCTCATCCGGGAGGACCGCCAGGGTCAGGGCCTGGGGCGGCGGGCCCTGGCCCACCTGATGGGCCACCTGGCGGGGGCCGAGCGGCTCTACGCCGTGGTCTACGGCAACAACCCCCGGGCCAAGGCCTTCTTCCAGGGCCAGGGCTTCCGCCACGTCAAAGACGGTGGCCCCGCCCTGAGCTGGTACGTGCGGGAGCTTTAAGCGCCCCGCCCCAGTCCGGGGACGGGGTGGCCTCCTTGGGCCTAGGCTCACTCCAGGCCCGCTAGCTTCCGGTTCTTTTCAATGTAGTGCCGCCACTGCTCGGGCACGTCCTCCTCGGGGTAGATGGCGTTCACCGGGCAGGCGGGAACACAGGCCCCGCAATCAATGCACTCCTCGGGGTGGATGTAGAACTGGTCCCCCCCGTCGTAGATGCACTCCACGGGGCAAACCTCCACGCAGGACTGGTCCTTGACACCGATGCAGGGTTCGCAGATCACGTGCGGCATTCCTTCACCTCCCGAGCCTCCGCTCCCCCCTATTTTAGGGCAAATCCCCTCCTGTCAAGCCCCTAGATCCCCAGGTGGCGGAAAAAGGCCTCCCGAGGAATGGCCCCCACCACCTCCTCCCCCCGGACCACGAGGACCAGGGGCTGGCGGAGGAAAAGGGGGTAGAGCTCGCTCGCCGCCACCTCCGCCTCCACGCTGGGCACCTCCTCCAGGGGCAGGATATGGTCGGCGAGCCCCAGCACCCCTACGGGCCTCCCCTCCTGCTCCAAAAGGACCACCCCCCGGCCCTCGTAGGCCTCCAAAGAGGCCACCCGGGAGAGGGGCCGGGCCAGGCGCCGGGCCGGGGTGGGGGCGATCAGCCCCGCGGTGAGGAGGGTCAGGCAGGGCACCCGCACCGCCCGGCTGGCCACGGCCAGGGCGAAGGAAAAGACCAAAAGAAAGACGAGCCCCTCCAAAAGCCCGTAAAGGTTAAGCCCTTTCCAACCAAGCCGCCCCTCCCCCCCTAGGAGAACGTGGACGAGGAGGGAGAAGAGAAGCCCCAGGACCAAGGCGGCCAGGTAGGCGAAGAGCCCGGCCAGGCGCAGCTCCTTCACCGTGCGCATGGGTCTAGCTTACCAGCTCCTCTTCCCGGTCCACGTCCACCCCCACCTCGGGGTAGGGGGTGATGAGGGCTTTGGCCTCCACGCCCAGGATCCGGCCCGCCCGGGCCTCCACCTCTCCCAAGGAGAGCCTTCCCAAGAGGAGCTTGAAGAGGACGTCCCACCCCACGAGCCGGGCCAGGGCCAGGGGGCGCTTGCGCAGGGCCACCACCCGCCGGGCTAGAGGCAGTGCCTGGAAGAAGAGGGCCTTGTCCAAAAGGAGGAGGTTCCCCCCGGTGAAGGTGCCCTCCTTTAGCCGGGCGTAGGTGCGCCGGGTCTTGGGGAAGCGGGCCTCCACCGCCTCCTTGGGCACGATGGGGTAGACCAAGGCGGCCTTGGGGGCCTTTTCCAGGACGAAGCGCACCGCCTCCGGGGTGAGGTGAGGGATGTCGGCGGTGGCCACCAGGACGCGGCCCTCCACGTGGGCCAAGGCGGCCTCGAGGTTGTCCAGAAGGCTTCCCCGGTCCGGGAGGACCAGGCGGGGCGAGGGGGAAAGCCCCTGGGCCTCCCCCACGTAGACCACGGAAAGCCCCGCCCCCGCCAGGGCCTCCATCACCCACGCCGCCAAAGGCCTTCCCCGGTAAGGCACCAGGGCCTTGCTCCGCACCCCGTACTTCTCGGCCCAGGGCTCTGCACCGCCCGCCAGGACAATCGCCTCCACCCCTCCATGCTACCCTCAGACCATGGCCCGTTGGCTCGCCCCTTTAGGCCTAGGCCTCACCTGGGCCCTGACCCTCTGGGTCTACCCGAGGCTGCCCGAGAAGATCCCCGCCCACTGGAACGCCCTCGGGGAGGTGGACCGGTACGGGAGCCGCCTCGAGGTCTTCCTCCTCCCCCTCGTCCTCACCTTCCTCTACCCCCTCCTGGCCCTCGCCCCCCGCTTGGACCCCAAGCTCAGGGGGGAAGCCCCCAGGGCCTGGCCTTGGCTTGAGGCTGGGGTGGTCTGGACCCTGGCCTTCCTCCAAGGGATCTTCCTCTACGCCACCTGGCGGGAGGTCCAGGGTAGGCCCTTCCCCCTGGGGCAGGCCTTTCTGCTAGGGGTGGGGCTTTGCTTCCTGGCCCTCGGCCTCCTCCTGCCCCGGCTTTCCCCCAACTACCTGGCGGGGGTCCGCACCCCCTGGACCCTGGAAAGCCCCGAGGTCTGGCGCAAAACGCACCGGCGGGCGGGCCTCGTCTTCGCCCTCTTGGGGCTTTTGGCCTGGGCCGCCGCCTTTTTGGGGGCGTGGGGGGTCTGGCTTTGGCTTTTGGGCCTCGTCCTGGGAAGCCTTTACCTGGTGGTCTTCTCCTACCTGGCCTGGCGCAAGGAAAGCCCCGGCCCGTAGGGCCGGGGCCTTGTGCCCTAAAGGGGGCTTAGGGTGAGCCGGAGGACCTGGTTTCCGCTCAGCCGCACGGTCTGGACCAGGGTGCGGTAGCCCTTGGCCACCAGGGTGAGCTCGTGCTCCCCCAAGGGGGCCTCGAGGCGCAGGTACCCCCCGCGGGCCACGCCCACCTCCTCCCCGTCCAGGAAGACCCGGGCCTCCACGTTGAGGTAGAGCTCCAAGACCGCCCGCACCGGGACGAGCTCCACAAAGAGGCGGAGGCTCTCCCTGGGGCGCACCTCCACCTGGGCCCGGTACTCGGCGTAGCCCGGGGCCAAAAGCCGCAGCTCGTGGCGGCCCGCCTCCACCTCCTCCCTAAGGGGCGTGCGGCCCAGGAAGCGGCCGTCCAGGTAGACCTCCGCCCCCTGGGGCCTCGAGTCCAGCTGGAGGGTGCCCCGGCGGGGCAGGGGGACCAGGCGGGCGCTCACCCGGACCGTCTCCCCGGAGGGGACCCGGACCTCCGCCCGGTAGGGCTCATAGCCCTCGAGGCGGAGTTCAAGCCGGTACCGCCCCTCGGGCAGGCGCAGGGAAAGGGGTGTCCTGCCCCGCAGGGCCCCGTCCACGTAGACCTCCGCCCCCGGGGGCGTGGAAGCCACGCTCAGGGTCCCCTGGCGGGGCTCGGGCACCAGCTGGGCGTAGACCTGCACCCGTTCCCCGGGCCTCGGGTTCACCGTGACCCGGTAGGGCTGGTAGCCGGCAAGCCTGAGCTCCACCTCGTGCCGCCCCGGGTTCACCCCCAGGGTCAAGGGGGTGCGCCCCTGGAGGCGGCCGTCCAGGTAGACCTCCGCCCCTTGGGGCCTCGAGTTCACGTTCAAGGTGGCGGTGGCCGGAGGGGGGGCGGGGAGGCGGCCCACGTAGTAGCGGGCCACGTCCGTCACCCAGTCCCTATCGGGGAGGGGCTCAACCACGATAGAAAGGGCCCGGGCAAGCCCCTCGGCCCCCCTCACCCGCACCTCCCCCCGCTCCACGTCCAGGATCTCCCCCAAGGAGAGGGGCCTCCGGCTCGCCACCGCCAGGACCCGGTCCTCCCCCTCGGGGCCGGTGATGGTGTAGCGGTACCGGGCCCCTTCCGGGGGGAAGCGGCGGGTCTCCCCCGCCCTTAGGAAGTTATCCCGCTCGTAAGGGTTAGGCAGGATGGGGTCAATCTTCCCGTCGGCGTTGATGTTGAAAAGGTAAACGTAGGCGTCCTGGTTGACGTTCACGTAGATGTAAATGGGCTCGCCGATGCGGTAGAGGGCATCCCCCCGCTTCCCCGGGTCCTTGTCCACCCAGACCCGCACCTTGAGGTCCGTGGGCACCGGGTTGACGATGATCCCTTGGGGACTAATCTGTTGGGCTAAAGCCGTCCCCAGGCCTAAGAGCATCCAAAGGAGCTTCCGCATACCTCACCTCCGCCCCCAGGCTAAAGCCTTCCTGTGAAAACCCTGAGGGAAAAAGGCCAAGGCCCCTTAATCCTGGTAAACCCCAAGGGCCCGGAAGCGGCGGTAGCGGTCCTGGTAGAGGGCCTCCGGGGAAAGGCCCTTAAGCTCCTCCAGGGTCTTGAGAAGGGCTTCCTTGATGTTTTGGATGGCCCTTTCCGGGTCCTTGTGGGCCCCGCCCTCGGGCTCGGGGATGATGGCGTCCACCACCTTGAACCGGAGAAGGTCCTGGGCGGTGAGCTTCAGGGCCTCGGCCGCCTTGGGGGCCTCCTTGGCGTCCCGCCAGAGGATGGCGGCGCAGGACTCGGGGCTGATCACCGAGTACCAGGCGTTTTCCAGGATGAGGACCCGGTTGGCCACCCCGATGGCCAAGGCCCCCCCGCTTCCCCCCTCCCCCAGGATCACGGCGACGGCGGGCACCCTGAGGCGGCCCATCCGCTGGATGCTCTGGGCGATGACCCAGGCCTGGCCCCGCTCCTCGGCAGAAACCCCCGGGTAGGCCCCCGGGGTGTCAATGAAGCTCAAAAAGGGGTAGCCGAAGCGGTCCGCCAGGTCCATGAGGCGCATGGCCTTGCGGTAGCCCTCGGGGTGGGGCATACCGAAGTTTCGCTGGAGGTTTTCCTTGGTGTCCCGGCCCTTCTGGTGGCCCACCACCACCACCTTCTGGCCCTCTAGATAGGCGAGCCCCCCCACGATGGCGGGGTCGTCGGCGAAGGCCCGGTCCCCGTGGAGCTCCAAAAAGTCCTGGAAGGCCTTCTCCAAGACGTCCAAGGTGGTGGGCCGCCCGGGGGCGCGGGCCAGCTGGACCCGCTGCCAGGGGGTGAGGTTCCCGTAGATCTCCCGCTTGAGCCGGGCGAGGCGCTCCTCCAGGAGGCGGATCTCCGCCTCGAGGTCCACCCCCGTGGTGCGGGCGGTCTCCTTGAGCTCTTGGATGCGCTTTTCCAGCTCCAGGATGGGCTTTTCAAACTCCAGGGGCATAGGGGACTCCCGGGTGCAGGTGGCGGAGGGCCCG
This sequence comes from Thermus composti, assembly GCF_014647535.1. Lineage (GTDB taxonomy): Bacteria > Deinococcota > Deinococci > Deinococcales > Thermaceae > Thermus > Thermus composti. The sequence continues at coordinate 15,272 of NZ_BMPJ01000023.1, forward strand.
GACCACCTCCCCCTTCAGGCGGCGGCGGTCCGTGACCCGGTCCACCATGCCGTGCTTCAAGAGGAACTCCGCGCGCTGGAACCCCTCGGGAAGCTCCTGGCGGATGGTCTGGCGGATGACCCGGGGCCCGGCGAAGCCGATGAGGGCCCCGGGCTCGGCGAAGATCACGTCCGCCAGGGCGGCGAAGCTGGCGGTGACCCCCCCGGTGGTGGGGTCGGTGAGGATGGAGACATAGGGGAGGCGCTTTTGCCAGAGGAGGTCCAGGCTCATCACCGTCTTGGCCATCTGCATGAGGGAGAGGGCCGCCTCCTGCATCCTCGCCCCCCCTGAGGCGGCCACGATGACGAGGGCCCTCCCCTCCTCCGCCGCCTTTTCCACCCCCCGGGCGATCTCCTCCCCCACCACGCTCCCCATGGACCCCCCGGCGAAGGCGTAGTCCATGACCAAAAGGACCGCGGGCACCCCGCCGATCTGGCAGGTTCCCCCCAGGATGGCGTCCTTGCGGCCCGTCTCCTTCTGGTAGGCCTGGAGGCGCTCGGCGTAGGGCTTGGTGTCCACGAAGCCCAAGGGGTCCAAGGGGGCGAGGCGGGTGGTCTCCTGGAAGGTACCGGGGTCGGCCAGGGACTCCACCCGCTCCCAGACGGGCATGCGGTGGTGGTGCCCGCACTTGGGGCAGACGTAGAGGTTTTCCTTAAACTCCTTCTTGTAAAGCTGGGCCCCGCAGGCCTCGCACTTGGTCCAAAGCTCGGGGATGTCCCGGTTTTCCCCGCTGGGCCGCTTTCTGCGGAAAAGGCGCTCTAAGGCCATTGGTCCTCCTTGGGGGCCTCAAGGGCCTTATGCTCCCCGGTTAGGCTTTGGCCGATAAAGACCGCTCCCGCCTCCACGTCCAAGGCCTGGGCGCGGATGGAACCCGTGACCCGGGCGGTCTTGGAGAGGGCGACCTTGCCCGCCACCAGGTCGGCCTTCACCTCCCCGTGGACCTGGACCGCCTGGGCCTCTATGCGCTCCCCTTCCACCCGGCCCGTGGGCCCCACCTCCAGCTCTCCCTCCACGTACACCGAGCCCCGGACCACGCCGTCAATGCGCACCTGGCCCTTGGCCTTCAGGTCGCCCAGGACCTCGGTCTCCGGGCCCAGGTAGGTGAGGGTGGCTTGCCTCCTTCCCAGCATCCGCCCCATTCTACCGGCGGGCCTCCAGGTAGGGCCTGGGGTCCACCGCTACCCCGTGGCGGTAGACGCTGTAGTGAAGGTGGGGGCCGGTGGAGCGGCCCGTGGAGCCCACGTAGCCCAAAAGCTGCCCCCGCTCCACCCTTTGCCCAGGGCGGACGGCGATGCGGGAGAGGTGGCCGTAGAGGGTCTCGTACCCCTCGGCGTGGTCCAAAAGCACCGCCAGGCCGTAGGCCCCCATCCAGCCCGCCTGGACCACCACCCCGCTTCCCGTGGCGTGGACGGGGGCGCCGTAGGGAGCCGAGAAGTCCAGGCCATCGTGGAACTCCACCCCGGGGCCAAAGGGGTTTTCCCGCATCCCAAAATAGGAGGTTACCCCCTCGTACGCCCGCAAGGGAAACCCCAAGGGGAGGCTTCTTTCCACCTCGAGGGTGCGCTCCAGGGCCGGGGCGATCTCGGAAAGCTGGTTTCTAAGGTCCAGGAGGGTGGCCTGGACCTCCGCCCACCCCTCCAAGGCCCCGCCCCCCTGCCCCCCCTCTTGGTAGCGCACGGGTAGGGCGTTCAAGGGGGAAAGCCCCGCCCGGCGGCGGAGCTCGTCCATGGCCTTCTTTAGGGCTTCCAGCTCCTTCTTAGCCCGCTCGGCCTCTTGGGAGAGAACCCCGTTTTGGGTGCGCTCCGCCTCCAGGGCCAGGGAAAGCCGCCTGGCCTCCTGGGAGAGGGCGCGGATCCTGGCCTCCAGGGCCCTAACCTCCCTGGCCCTGTACCAAAGGTAGGCGTTGACCCCGCTCCAGAGGAGCAAAAACCCCGAAAGGGCCAGAACCGCCCAGCCGGGAAGGCTTAGGGCCCGACTTCCCCCACCGCTTCGGGCGAGGAGGAGGGTGTACCGGGTAGGCCGCCTTTTCACCAGGGCGAGTATACCAACCCTACCCCACCCGGTCCAGGACCAGGGGGGCCGGGCTTGCCGTCTCCCCCAGGACGAAAGCCTCTTTGAGGTGGGCCAGGGCCTCTTCCAAACCCCGCCCCCGGTGGTAAAGGAGGGCCAGGGCCTCTCCCCGTTCCACCCGGTCCCCGGGCTTCTTCAGGAGGTAGACCCCCACCCCGTGGTCAATGGCCTCCCCCTTCCGCTTCCGCCCCCCGCCCAAGGCGAGGACGGCAAGGCCCACTTGGTAAGCGTCCACCTCCCGCACCACCCCCGCCCCCTCGGCGAGGAGGGGAACCTCCTCCGCCAAGGGGAGAAGGGCGAAGTCCTCAACCACACGAGGGTTCCCTCCCTGGGCCTCCACAAAGGCCCGGAACTTCTCCAAGGCGGCCCCGCTTTCTAAGGCCTTCCGGGCGAGGGCGGGGTCAAGCCCCTCAAGCTTCAAGGCCTCTTCCGCCAGGGCTAGGGCTACCTCCAGGAGGTCCTCAGGGCCTTGGCCCTTGAGGGTCAGGATGGCCTCCCGCACCTCTATGGCGTTCCCCACCGCCCGGCCCAAGGGGGCTTCCATGGAGGTGAGGAGGGCCCTCACCCGCCTTCCCGCCCCCCGGCCGATCCCCACCATGGTCTCCGCCAGGTGCCGGGCCTCCTCCAGGGTCTTCATGAAGGCCCCCCGGCCCACCTTCACGTCCAAGACGATGCTCCGCGCCCCGGCGGCGAGCTTTTTACTCATGATGGAGCTAGCGATCAAAGGCACGCTCTCCACCGTGGCGGTCACGTCGCGGAGGGCGTAAAGCTTCCCGTCCAGGGGGGCGAGGTCCGGGCTTTGGGCGGCGATGACCAGGCCCACCTGCCGGGCCCTTTCCATAAACTCCGCTTCGGTCATCTCCCCTCGCCAGCCCGGCACCGACTCCAGCTTGTCTATGGTCCCCCCGGTGTGGGCCAGACCCCGGCCCGACATCTTGGCGAAGGTGCACCCGCTTGCAGCGAGGATCGGCCCCACCACCAGGCTCACCTTGTCCCCCACCCCCCCCGAGGAGTGCTTGTCCACGGGGTGGGGAAGGCCGGAGAGGTCCAGCACCTTCCCCGAGTAGGCCATGGTCTCGGTGAGCCAGAGGGTCTCCTCGGCGTCCAGGCCCCGGAGGAAGGCCGCCATGAGCCAGGCGGCCACCTGGTAGTCCGGCACCTCGTCCCGCAGATAGCCGAGGAGGAAGGCCTTTAGGTCCTCCTGGCGGTGCTTATGCCCGTCCCGTTTTTCCCGGATGAAGCGCACGGGGTTCATGGGCCCATGCTACGCCAAGGCGGGGGTCTACACGGAGCACCGCATCCTCCTCCCCGGGGCGCGGGTCCCTTGGGAGGGCTAGCGGCCGCACCGGTGGTTTCGCAACATGGGGTGAAATGAGGCCTAGGAAGTCCCTTTGGGGGCCCCCACCGTGGCTTTCGCTACGGTGGGGTACTTAAGCCTTCCCCACGGAGCCGAAAAGCTCCATGCGGCTTTTCACCACTTCCTTCACCGCCTCCCGGGCGGGGCCTAGGTACTTCCTGGGGTCAAACTCCTTGGGGTTTTTCCCAAGGGTCTCCCGCACCAAGGCGGTGAAGGCCAGGCGCAGGTCGGTGTCGGTGTTGATCTTGGCGATGCCCAAGGCGATGGCCTTCTTGATGTCCTCGGGGTGGATCCCCGAGGCCTCCCCGATCTCGCCCCCTGCGGCCCGGAAGCGCTCCACCAGCGCCTGGGGCACGGCGCTTGCCCCGTGGAGGACCAGAGGCGCCGGCACCAGGGCGGCGATGCGCTCCAGACGGGGGTGGTCAATGAAGGGGCGGCCCTTCCCCTTGTAGGCCCCGTGGCTGGTGCCGATGGCCACCGCCAGGTAGTCGGCCCCCGTGCGCTCCATGAAGATCCTGGCCTCCTCGGGGTTGGTGAGGAGGGCATCCTTCTCGTCCACGGCCACGTGCTCCTCAATCCCCGCAAGCCGCCCAAGCTCCGCCTCCACCGTGACCCCCACCGCGTGGGCCGCCTCCACCACCCGCTTGGTCTCCCGGACGTTGGTCTCAAAGTCCTCGTGGGACTTGTCAATCATGACGCTGGTGAAGCCCTCCCTGAGGGCTTTAAGGACGCTTTCATAGCTGGAGCCGTGGTCCAGGTGCACGGCCACGGGCACCCGGGCCTCCTGGGCCAGGGCCACCACCATGCGGGTGAGGGCCCGGCCCCCGTACTTCATGGCCCCTTCGGAAAGGGCCAGGATCACGGGGCTTTTCATCTCCTCGGCGGCCTCGAGGATAGCCTGGGTGAACTCCATGTTGTTGGTGTTGAAAGCCCCCACCCCGTAACCCTCGGCCCGCGCCTTTTTGAGAATCTCTAGACCGGTAACCAGCATAAACCCCTCCGCCCGGGATTATACCCCTCGTGGAAGCATGGAAAGGCTCAGTAGGCCTGCCCCGTGGCCTTGGTGAGGAGGAGCCTAAACTCGTGGGGGCTGGTGGCGGCGGAAAGGGCGTCCTCCAAGGAGATGAGCCCCTCGGTGTAAAGCTCCACCAGGTGCTGGTCAAAGGTGCGCATCCCGTGGAGGGAGCCCTCCATCATGGCCTCCTTGATCTGGGGGGTCTTCTCCTCGTCCTTGATGAGCTCCCGCACGTAGGGCGTGGCGATGAGGACCTCCAGGGCCAGAACCCGCCCCTGCCCGTCCGCCCGGGGGAGGAGGCGCTGGGAGAGGATGCCAAGCAGGGACTCGGCGAGGAGAATCCGCACCTGCTGGTGCTCGTGGAGGGGGAAGAACTCAATGATGCGGTTGATGGTGCGCCAAGCGTCCAGGGTGTGGAGGGTGGAGAGGACCAGGTGCCCGGTTTGGGCGGCCATGAGGGCGGCCTCCACCGTCTCCTTGTCCCGCATCTCCCCCACCATGATCACGTCGGGGTCCTGGCGGAGGGCGTACTTGAGGCCGGAGTAAAAGCTGTCCGTGTCCAGCCCCACCTCCCGCTGCACCACCAGGCTCTTCTTGTGCTTGTGCAAAAACTCTATGGGGTCCTCAATGGTGATGATGTTCTTGGCGTAGTGGAGGTTGATGTGGTCTATGAGGGCGGCCAGGGTGGTGCTCTTGCCGCTTCCCGTAGGACCCGTCACCAGGATGAGCCCCCGCTCCCTGGCGGCGAGGTTTTCCATCACCTCCCGGGGAAGGCCTAGCGCCTCAAAGCTCGGGATCACCTCGGAGACCACCCGCATCACCAGGCCAAAGCTTCCCCGCTGCTTAAGGAGGTTACAGCGGAAGCGGGCCACCCCGGGGATGGTGTAGGCGAAGTCCATCTCCTTGCGGTACTCCAGCTCCTCCTGCTGCTCCGGGGTGAGGAGGGCCCGCACGATGGCCTCGGTGTCCTTGGGGGTTAAGGGGCGGTTGCCGAAGGGCCTAAGCTTCCCGTCCACCCGGACGGTGGGCGGGGCCCCCGCCTGCAGGTGGATGTCGGAGGCCCGGGCCTGGACCATGGCCTTGAGCATCTCCAAAAGGCTTTGCTTGGAGCCCTGGGCTTCGCTCACGGGTACACCTCCAGGTTGTCAATGAGGCGGACCTCCGGGAACCGGCCGGCCACAAGCCCCCTTGCCCCCTTGACCCAGTCGGAGAGGGGAAGCAGGGTCTCGGGGTGGACGATGGCCAGGTAGTCCTTGCGGAACTCGGGCACCTCCGCCAAAACCCCCTCGCCCGCCCGCAAGGCCTGGGCCACGCTCCCCCCCGCCAAGGCCACCTCCCGCATGGCGGAAAGGGCCCGGAAGAGGACGGGGGCCTTCTTGCGGGTCTCGGGGGAAAGGTAGACGTTGCGGCTGGAAAGGGCGAGGCCGTCTTCCTCCCGCACCGTGGGCACCCCCACCACCTCCACGGGAAAGCCCAGGTCCCGCGCCATCCGGCGGATGACCAGAAGTTGCTGGTAGTCCTTCTCCCCGAAGTAAGCCCTTTGGGGCTGGACCAAGAGGAAAAGCCGCGCCACCACCGTGGCCACCCCCTGGAAGTGGCCAGGGCGCGCCTCTCCCTCCCAAAGGGCGGTGAGGGGACCCTCCACCTGGACCCGGCTTGCGAAGCCTTTGGGGTACATCTCCTCCACGCTTGGGGCGAAGAGGAGGTCCACCCCCGCCTCTTCCAGGAGGGCCTGGTCCCGCTTGAGGTCCCGGGGGTAGCGGTGGTAGTCCTCCCCGGGGCCAAACTGCAAGGGATTGACGAAGATGGAGACCACCACGAAGGGGTTCTCCTTGCGGGCCCGCTCCACCAAGGCCAGATGCCCCCGGTGGAGGTAGCCCATGGTGGGCACGAAGCCCACCCCCTCCCGGGGAAGGGCCTCCCGGAGCTCGGCCACCGTGCTCACGGTTCTCACGAAGCCCAGTATACTTTTCCCGTGGGCAAGAAGAAGCGAGAGGAAAAGCTAAAACGGAAAGCCCTAAAGGAGTGGGAAGCCCGCCGTCCCAAGACCTTTCGGCAGTTCCTCCCCTACCTTCCCGGGATCTTCCTCCGGACCACCCTGGTCATGACGGCGGCCGTGACGGTGATCGTGGTCCTCGGGGCCCTGGGCCTTCCTTGGGCCGCCCACTTCTGGTTCCAGTTCGCCGTCTACTTGGCCTTCTACCTGGTCTTCCAGCGGTTCATCATGGGGCCTCTGGCCCCGCCCAAGGTCTGATTCCATCCTGGCTTGCGCTGGCATGGATCCCTAGCGAAAGGCTCCCGGGGGGCGCTTTGGGCCAGGGAAAGGGCGGGACGCCGGGGCCCTTAAAGGGTCAAAGCTAAAGCCGCTCGGCGTCGGCCCAGAAACCCTCGAGGTCGTAGTAGGCCCGGGCCTCCGGGGTCATGAGGTGGACCACCACCTCCCCGTAGTCCAGGACCACCCAACGGGGGCTTTGCCCCTCGGTGGGGCGGGGGCGCAACCCCTCCTCCTCCAGCTTCTCCTGGAGGTGGCGCTCCAGGGCCTGGAGGTGGGGGGTGCTGGTGGCGCTGGCCACCACGAAGTAGTCCAGGCTTTCGGAAACGGCCCTGAGGTCCAGGACCACCACGTCCTCCGCCTTCTTTTCCCAAAGGAGATGCTTGATCTGCCCGACCAGCTCTACCGCCTCCTTAGCCTTCACCATCTAAGCCTAGTGTAGCAGGTCCTTGCCCAGGGCCACCACCGCCCCTTCCACCGGGAGGTGGGGGGCGAGGAGGGGCAGGTGGAAGAGGTCGCTCAGGTAGCGGCCCGCCTCCAGGTCCTGGGTGTAGACGGCGCTCCGGACCACGGGGGCCTCCTCCAGCACCACCTCCACCCCCGCTCTCTCCAAGAAGCGCTTGCCCCAAAGGAGCAGGGTCCTCTCCTCCCCCCTAAGCCGCACCCTAACCCCCGGGGGGGCCTCCGGGGACGGGGCCTCCAAAAAGGCGGCGAGGAACCGGGCCCGGGCCGCCTCGTCCACGTAGAGGAAGGTACCAGGCCCTTCCCGGGTGGGCAGGGTGGCGAGGGCGAGCCGCACCCCCTGGACCCGGGGAAGCTGGGCCAAGACCTCCTCCAGGGTGAGGTCGGTGTCCAGCTCCCGCCACACCTCCCTCAAGGCGGCGGCCAGGGCGGGCCAGGTGCGGGGGTCCTGGGCCTTCCTCAAAACCTGGGCCAGAACCTCCTTGATTCGGTCCAAACGGGCGTAGTCCCCGAAGGCGTCGTGGCGGAAGCGCATGTACCTCACCGCCTCCTCCCCGGAGAGGTGGAGGCGGCCTGCGGGGAAGTCTATGTAAAGCCGAGCCGCCCGGTCGGTGTAGCGCATGGGCCTTTCCAAATAGACCTCCACTCCCCCCACGGCGTCCACCACCCGGGCCACGCTTTCCAGGGTGAGGACCAGGTAGCGCTCGGCCACAAGTCCCGTGGCCTCGGCCACCGCCTGCTTGAGGAGCGCCCCGCCCCCCCGGCCATAAACGGCGTTGATCTTGCCCCCCACGAGGGGGCTATAGAGGTCCCGGGGTATCGCCACCGCCCGCACCTCCTGCCCCCGAACCCGGACGTAGAAGAGGGTGTCCGTGCGGGAGCCGGGGCCGCAAGGGGTCCTGGGGGCGCAATACTCTATGTCCCTCGCCCCCACCACGAGGCCCAGCTCCCAAGGCCCCTGCCCCTGGGCGCGCACCGGGCGAAAGGCTTCCTCCTTTCGGGGCAGGGAGAGCACCCCTCCCAAGAGGAAGAGGCTCAGGGCGAGGAGGAGAAGGGAAAGCCTAGGGCGCATCCGAAAGGCTATGGTACACCTCGAGGGTCCTGGGGTGGATGGGAACCCCTTTTTTCTGAAGGTACTCCACTTTGCTTGCCACCGCCTTCCGGTAGGCTTCCAAAAGCCTCCCCCCCAGGGCCAGCTCCCGGATCTCCCCGTTCACGCCCCGGCCTGGCTCGGAAACGTCCGCCACGTAGAGGGCCATCCCGATCCCGTTTTCCGGCAAGACCCCGAAAACATGCCCCTCCACCGCCTCCAAAACCTCCCGGTCCTCCACGCCCCAGGCCTCGGCCAGCCTGCGGGCCGCCCGGCCGTGGAGGGCCAGGGGGTGGGCCCGCTCCACCTCGTTTTCCGGGGGGGCGAGGCGCAAAAGCTCCGCCTCGGGAAGGTCCCGGGCGGCGTCGTGGAGAAGCCCCGCCAGGTAGGCCCGATCCGGGTCCAGGCCGTTCCTCTGGGCGATGGTTCGGGCAAGCTCCGCCACCCTCAGGATGTGGGCCCACCGCTCGGGCCGCACCAAAGCCTTCACCTTCTCCGAAAGTTCAGCGGTAGAGGGCGTGCTTTGCAAGGTACACCTCCACGGGGCGGGGCACCCAGTAGCGGACGCTCCGCCCCTCCTTCAGGCGCCTGCGGATCTCCGTGCTGGAGATGCCCACCTCGGGCACGTAAAGGGGAAGGACGGGGAGGGGCACCCCCTCGAGGGCGTAGCCCGGCCGGGCCACCGCCACCAACGTGGCCAGCTCGGGGAGCCTCCTCCCCTCCTTCCAGGTGAGGACGTCCCGGTAGGCGTCGGCCCCGGTGATGAAGAAGAGCTCGTCCCTGGGGAAAAGCCTCCGGGCCTCCTCCAGGGTGTCCACGGTGTAGCTGGGCCCCGGGCGGTCCAGCTCCAGCCTCGAGGGGCAAAACCTCGGATCCTCCGCTGTGGCCAAAAGGACCATCTCGTAGCGGGCCTCCGGGGGGGCCACGGGGGTCTTGTGGGGCGGCCGGGCGGCCACCACGAAGAGGACCCGGTCTAGCCCCAAAGCCTCCGCCGCCTCGCTGGCGGCCAGGAGGTGCCCCAGGTGGATGGGGTCAAAGCTCCCGCCGAAAAGGCCGATGCGCACCCTAAACCTCCGGGATGTACTCAAACTCCAGGCCGGCGATGCGCACCACGTCCCCGGCCCGCACCCCCTTGGCCCTGAGGGCCGCCTCCACCCCGAAGCGCCGGAAGACCTCCTGGAGGTACCCGGCCGCCTCCATCAGGTCCCCCTTGAGGCGCTTAAGGTAGCGCTCCACCTCGGGGGCCCGCACCTCGTAAACCCCTTCCTCCAGGGGCACCACCTCCACCCCCGCCCGGACCACGGCCTTGGGGGCGGGCTTGGGAAGCTCGGGGGCCGGGGCGGCCTGGACCAGACCCCAAAGGGCCTCCTTAAGCTCGGGAAGCCCCTCCCCCGTGAGGGCGCTCACGGGGAGGACGGGAAGCCCTTCCGCCGCCAGGGCCGAGACCCGGGCGGCCACCGCCTCGGGGGAGAGGAGGTCCACCTTGTTGAGGGCCACCAGGCTGGGCCGCAGAAGAAGCCCCGGGTCGTAGGCCCCCACCTCGGCCCGCAGGGTCCTAAGGGCGGCCACGGGGTCCTCCGCGGCGTCCAGCACGTAGAGGAGGACCCGGGTGCGGGCGATGTGGCGAAGAAACTCTAGCCCTAGGCCCTTCCCCTGGCTTGCCCCTTCAATGATCCCGGGGATGTCCGCCAGGGTGAAGCGGGCCTCCTCGGAAAGCTCCACCACCCCCAGGTTGGGGCTCAGGGTGGTGAAGGGGTAAGGGGCGATCTTGGGGTGGGCGTGGGTGGTGGCGGCGAGGAGGCTGGACTTGCCGGCGTTGGGGTAGCCCACCAAGCCCACGTCGGCGATGAGCAGAAGCTCTAGCCTAAGCCTCCGCTTCTCCCCCTCCTCCCCCGCCTCGGCGAAGCGGGGCGCTTGGCGGGTGGGGGTGACGAAGTGAACGTTGCCCCGCCCCCCTTCCCCGCCCCGGGCCACCAGGACCACCTGGCCCTCCTCCACCAGGTCGGAAAGAAGCTCCCCGGTGTCGGCGTCGTAAACCCGGGTGCCCCTGGGCACCTCTATGTAGAGGTCCCGCCCCGCGCGGCCGTGCTGCCCGCTTCCCTTGCCGTGTTCCCCGTCCTCAGCCTTGTAGACGCGTTTGGAAAGCTCCGAGAGGGAGTCCACGCTCCCCTTGGCCCTTAGGTAGACGCTCCCTCCCCGCCCCCCATCCCCCCCGTCCGGCCCGCCCTTGGGCACGAACTTCTCGCGGCGGAAGGAAATGGCGCCGTCGCCACCCCTACCGGCGGCGACGGTGATGAGGAGGACGTCTTGGAAACGCAAGACCCTAGCCCAAAGGGCGCACGTGCACGAAGCGGCCAAGCCGCCCCTTGTCCTGGAACTCCACCACCCCATCCACCAGGGCGAAGAGGGTGAAGTCCCGGCCCATGCCCACGTTCTTCCCCGGCTTGAACTTGGTGCCCCGCTGGCGCACCAGGATGTTGCCCGCCCGCACCACCTGGCCGCCGTAGCGCTTCACCCCCAGGCGTTTAGCCTGGGAGTCGCGCCCGTTCTTGGTAGAACCCAGTCCCTTTTTATGCGCCATGGTTCACCCCTGGATCTCCTTGATGAGGAGCTCGGTGTAAGGCTGCCGGTGCCCCTTCTTGCGGCGGTACTGGACCTTGGCCTTGAACTTGGAGATGGTGATCTTCTTGCCCCGGCCGTGGCCCAACACCTCGGCCACCACCTTGGCCCCCTCCACGAAGGGGGTGCCCACCTTGGGTTTCTCGCCCCCCAGGAGGAGGACGGGGAGCTCCACAAGGCTTCCGGGCTCGGCGGAAAGCTTTTCCACCTTGAGCCTGAGCCCGGGCTCCACCCGGTACTGCTTGCCACCCGTCTTGACGATCGCGAACATGGCTTCCCCTTTTGAGGCCCCTAGGGCCACCGGCTTTCCACTATACCCCACGGCCCAAGCTTCCGGCAAGGGAAAAGGCGAAAGCCCCCTTTCGGGGGCTTTTTGGTGGAGCCGACCGGATTCGAACCGGTGACCTCCTCAATGCCATTGAGGCGCGCTCCCAACTGCGCCACGGCCCCAGGCAAGGCCTATGGTACCGGGGAGACGGCTTCTTGTCAACGGGGCCAGAGGCCGATGAGGAGGGCCAAGGCGGCGAAGACCACGCCCAGGATCACGGTGAGGCGGTATAGCCCCCCCGTCACGCCGCGGGCGGAAAAGAGGTCCGTGCCCCCGCCCATGAGGTCCCCCGCCCCCTGCCTGGGCTCCTGCACCAGGACCAGGTAGACCAGAAGGCCAGCCACGCCGAGGTAAAGAAGGATGACCAGGGTGTAGAGGAAGTCCATACCCCTACCACTTTAGCGCGGCCAAGGGGGGGTGTCCAGGTGGCATGATGGGGGCATGGACCTGGCCGCCATCCACGCCGCCTTCCGGCGCATCGCCCCCTACACCCACCGCACCCCCCTCCTCACCTCCCGCCTCCTGGACGAGCTTCTGGGAAAGCGCCTTCTCCTCAAGGCCGAGCACCTGCAGAAGACGGGAAGCTTCAAGGCCCGGGGCGCCCTGGCCAAGGCCCTCACCCTTAAGGCCCCCAAGGGGCTTCTCGCCGTATCCAGCGGCAACCACGCCCAGGGGGTGGCCTACGCCGCCCGGGTCTTGGGGGTGAAGGCCCTGGTGGTGATGCCCGAGGACGCAAGCCCCTTCAAAAAGGCCTGCGCCCGGGCCTACGGGGCGGAGGTGGTGGACCGGGGGGTGAGGGCCGAGAACCGGGAGGAGGTGGCCCAGGCCCTTTTGGAGGAGACGGGCTACGCCTTCATCCACCCCTTTGACGACCCCCTGGTGATGGCGGGGCAGGGCACGGTGGGGCTGGAACTCATGGCCCAGGCGGGCAAGGCGGGGGTTTTCCCGGAGGCGGTTTTGGTCCCCGTGGGGGGCGGGGGGCTCCTCGCCGGGGTGGCCACGGCGGTGAAAGCCCTCTCCCCCACCACCAGGGTCTACGGGGTGGAGCCCGAGGCCGCGGACGACGCAAGGAGGAGCCTGGAAGAGGGTAGGATCGTCCGCCTCCCCGAAGCCCCCAAGACCCGGGCGGACGGGGTGCGCACCCTAAGCCTTGGGGCGCACACCTTTCCCATCCTCCGGGAAAGGGTGGACGGGGTCCTCACGGTGAGCGAGGAGGCGATCCTCGAGGCCGAGCGCCTCCTCTTCACCCGCACCAAGCAGGTGATAGAGCCCACCGGGGCCCTGCCCCTGGCGGCGGTGCTGGAGCACGGGGCGAGGCTTCCCGAGACCCTCGCCCTGGTCCTCTCCGGGGGCAACCGGGACTTCTAACCCCACCAGGGCTTTCGCCGCGGTGGGGGCGCTTAGATCCCGTGCTGGTCGGCCCGTTGCTTTTCCACGGGGAGGCCCGTGGCCCCGTGGAAGGCCTCCACCTCCTCCAAAAAGCGGCGGAAGAGGTAGAGGGCGTCGTGGGGCCCGGGGGCGGCCTCGGGGTGGTACTGGACGGAGAAGACGGGGTAGCGGGCGTGGGCCATGCCCTCGAGGGTCCCGTCGTTTAAGTTGATGTGGGTGGGGCGGAAGTCCTTGAGGGAGTCAATGTCCACGGCGTAGCCGTGGTTCTGGCTGGTGATCTCTATCTTCCCCGTGAGGAGGTTCTTCACCGGGTGGTTCGCCCCCCGGTGGCCGAACTTCATCTTGAAGGTCCTGCCCCCCGCCGCCAGGGCGAGAAGCTGGTGCCCTAAGCAGATGCCGAAGGTGGGGAGAAGCCCCATGAGCTTCCAGATGGTCTCGTGGGCGTAGCGGGGCATGGTGGGGTCCCCAGGGCCGTTGGAGATGAGGAGGCCGTGGGGCTCTAGGGCCATGATCTGGCTCGCCGGGGTCTTGCCCGGCACCACGATGATCTCAAAGCCGAGGGCGGCTAGGTTCTCCACGATGGCGTGCTTGATGCCGAAGTCCATGACCACGATGCGCCGCCCCGATTTCAGGGTGGGCCAGGCGTAAGGGAGGGGCGTGGAGACCTCGGGGGTCATGTCCCGGCCGTCAATGTCCGTCCAGGCCTTGGCCTCCTGGCGGAGGGCCGCGAGCTCCTCCGGGGTGAAGGCGTGGTCGGGGGCGCCAAAGAGGCTTGCGTGGGCGATGGTCCCCTTCAAGACCCCGCCTTCCCGGATTTTGCGCACCAGGGCCCTGGTGTCTATGCCCTCAATCCCCACCACTCCGTAGAACTCCATGAACTCCCCGATGGTCTGCTGGGCCCGGGGGTTGGAGGCGATGCGGCTGAACTCCTTGGCCACGAAGCCCTTCACCCAGGGGCGGTTGGACTGCATATCGTAGACGTTCACCCCGTAGTTGCCCTGGTGGGGGTAGGTCATGACCACGATCTGCCCGTGGTAGCTGGGGTCGGTCATGATCTCCTGGTAGCCGGTCTGGGCGGTGTTGAAGACCACCTCCCCCACCGTCTTCCCCCGGGCGCCGAAGGCGTAGCCGTGGTAGACGGTGCCGTCTTCCAGGACCAAAACGGCGCGCTCCTTCACTCCCGCCATGCTGCCTCCAGGCCGCACATCCCACCCATTCTAGCCCCCGAAGGGGGCCGGGGAAAGGTGCTTGATGACGGCGATCTCCCGGCAGTTCTCGTAAAAGGGGCAGGCGTTGCACTCGCTCCAGACCTTGGGGGGAAGGGCCTCCCGGCTCGTCACCTGGTAGCCCAGGGCGCGGAAGAAGTTCACCTGCAAGGTCCAGGCGAAGACCCGGGGAAGCCCCAGGTCCCTAGCCTCCCTTTCCGCCCCCAGGACGAGCCAGCGGCCAAGGCCCTGCCCCTGCCGGGCCGGGTGGACGGCAAGCCCGCGGATCTCGGCCAAATCCCGCCAGAGGACGTGGAGGGCCACGGTGCCCACGATCCTTCCGTCCTCGTCCTCGAGGACCTGGAAGTCCCGGATGTTCTCGTAGAGGTGGCTATGGCTCCTAACGAGCATCAGGCCCTTTTCCGCCCAGTAGCGGATGAGCCAGTAGATGGCGTCCACGTCGCTCAAGCGCGCCTTCCTGAGCTCCACCGCCGCTTCGGGGCGCACCTCGGGAAGGACCACCGGGGAAAGGGAAAGCTCCTTCATCTCAGTCAAGGCCCACCTCCTTCTTGGCCTCCTCAAGCCGCTCCCACACCGCCATGGGGGCCGTGCCCCCATAGGAGCGGCGCCTATGGATGGCGGTCTTCAGACGGAGGAGGGGGAGGGCGTCCTCGGCGAAGAGGGGGTGGTGGGCCTTAAGCTCCTCCAGGGTGAGGTCTTGGAGGGCCCGCCCCTCCTCCAAAAGCTTCCGCACGAGCCTTCCCACCACGTGGTGGGCCTCCCTAAAAGGAAGCCCCTTTTCCGCCAGGTAGTCGGCAAGCTCCGTGGCCAGGGCGAAGCCCTCCTCCGCCGCCCGCCACATCCTTTCCCGGTTCCACCTAAGCCCGGGGAGCAGGGCGGCGAGGAGCTTGAGGCTATCCCGGTAGGTGGCGAGGGCGTCCAGAAGGGGCTCCTTGTCCTCCTGGAGGTCCTTGTTGTAGGCCAAGGGAAGCCCCTTGACCACGGTGGAAAGCCCCACCAGGGCCCCCAAAACCCTTCCCGCCTTGGCCCGGATGAGCTCCAGGATGTCCGGGTTCTTCTTCTGGGGCATGATGGAAGACCCGGTGGCGAAGGCGTCGGGGACCTCCACGAAGCCGAACTCCTCGGTGCTGTAGAGGATGAGCTCCTCGGCAAGGCGGGAGAGGTTGAGCTGGCCGATGTTTAAGGCGGAGAGGACCTCGAGGGCGAAGTCCCGGCTGGCCACCGCGTCCAGGGAGTTCCGCATGGGGGCCTTGAAGCCAAGCTCCCTTGCGGTGAAGTGGCGGTCTATGGGGAAGCCCGTCCCCGCCAGGGCCGCCGCCCCCAAGGGGCTTTCGTTGAGGCGCTCCCGGGCGTCTTCCAGGCGCCCCGCGTCCCGCTTAAGCATCTCGTAGTAGGCCAAAAACCAGTGGCTTAAGAGGACGGGCTGGGCCCGCTGCAGGTGGGTGTAGCCGGGAAGGACGTAAAGGGGCTCTAAGTGCTTCTCCGCCTCCCGCACCAAGACCCGCCTGGTTTCAAGGAGGAGGGCGAGGAGCTCGTCTATGGCGGCCCGCAGGAAAAGCCTAAAGTCCGTGGCCACCTGGTCGTTGCGGCTCCGGGCGGTGTGGAGCTTCCCCCCCGGGGGGCCGATGAGCTCTATGAGGCGGGCCTCGAGGTTCATGTGGACGTCCTCAAGCTCCTCCCGCCAGGGGAAGGTGCCCGCCGTAATCTCCGCCTCTATCTGGTCCAGTCCCTTTAGGATTGCCTCTAGCTCCTCCCCGCTCAGGAGACCCACGGCGTGGAGCATCCGGGCGTGGACCCGGTTCTGCCAGAGGTCCTCCCGCCAGAAGGCGCGGTCAAAGGAAAGGGAGGCGTTGAAGCGGGCCGCAAGGGCGTCCGGCCCCTCCCCGAAGCGGCCCCCCCAGGTCCTATGCGCCATGGCCCTCCTTTTCCACCAGGGCCCGCACCCTCAGGCGCAGGGCCTGGATCTTGATGAAGCCCTCGGCGTCCTTCTGGTCGTAGCCCCCAAGCTCGTCAAAGGAGACGAGGTCCTTCCGGTAGAGGCTTTTTTCCGCCTTCCTCCCCACCACGTACACGTTCCCCTTGTAGAGCTTGAGCCGGGCCACCCCGGTGACGCTTTTCGCCACGTGGTCAAAGTAGGCCTGGAGGGCCTCCCGCTCGGGGGCGTACCAGAAGCCGTAGTAGACGAGCTCGGCGTACTTGGGGGAGAGCAGGTCCCTTTGGTGGAGGACCTCCCGGTCCAGGGTGAGGCTTTCCACCGCCCGCCTTGCGTGGTAGAGGATCGTCCCCCCCGGGGTCTCGTAGACCCCCCGGGACTTCATCCCCACGAAGCGGTTCTCCACGATGTCCACCCGGCCCACCCCGTGCCGCCCGCCGATCTCGTTAAGTTTTTGCAAAAGGGCCGCCGGGGAAAGCCTTTCCCCGTTCACCGCCACGGGGTCCCCCTCCAAAAACTCCACCTCCACGTACTCCGGCGCATCCGGGGCCTCCTCCGGCTCCACGGTCATGCGGAACATCCCCTTGGGGGGCTCGGCCCAGGGGTCCTCGAGGACGCCCCCCTCGTAGGAAATATGCAAGAGGTTGGCGTCCATGGAGTAGGGCTTCTCCTGGGTCACGGGCACGGGGATCCCGTGGGCCTCGGCGTAGGCGATCATCTCCTGGCGCCCCTGGAAACTCCACTCCCGCCAGGGGGCGATGACCTTGATGTCGGGCTTGAGGGCGTAGGCGGTGAGCTCAAAGCGCACCTGGTCGTTTCCCTTGCCCGTGGCCCCGTGGGCGATGGCCTCGGCCCCTTCCTCCTCGGCGATCTTCACCAGGTACTTGGCGATAAGGGGCCTGGCGATAGAGGTACCCAGGAGGTAGTAGCCCTCGTACACCGCCCCGGCCCGGAACATGGGGAAGACGAAGTCCCGCACGAACTCTTCCCTTAGGTCCAGGGCGATGGCCTTGGAGGCCCCTGTGGCCAGGGCCTTCTTGCGGGCCTCCTCCACCTCCTCCCCCTGGCCGATGTCCGCGGTGAAGGCGATGACCTCGGCCCCGTAGGTCTCCTTGAGCCACTTGAGGATGATGCTGGTGTCCAGCCCGCCGGAGTAAGCCAAGACGATCTTCATTGTCCCTCCCAGTCTACCCCCGGAAGGGGGCACGCATAAGTATACACTAAGGGACCATCCCAAAAATCCAGGGCTTTACCCAAAACTCCTTCCTCGCCCTCCCTTAGCCTGCTTCAAGAGTTCTTGGGTGACTTCAT
>NZ_BMPJ01000024.1 GCF_014647535.1 Thermus composti
ATGAAGTCACCCAAGAACTCTTGAAGCAGGCTAAGGGAGGGCGAGGAAGGAGTTTTGGGTAAAGCCCTGGTAGGAGAGCATGAAGACGTAGATGGGCCCGAGGAAGAACATGACGAAGGGGTTGCGGTAGAGGCGGTACTGGAGCCTTTCCCAGGGGGTGGCCTTCAGGTACTCCTCCAGGGTCATGGTGTAGATATCCCCCACGCCCCTTTTGTCTAAGTTGCCGCTTGTGGCGTGGTGGCGGGCGTGGGAGAGCTGCCAGTGGTGGTAGGGCACCAGGGTCAGGACCCCCGTGAAGAAGCCCAGGGTGTCGTTCATCCACTTCTTGGGGAAGAAGGAGCCGTGCCCGGCATCGTGCTGCAGGATGAAAAGCCGCACCAGGAAGAGGGCGGCCACAAGGTCCAAGGCCAGGGTGAGGAAGGGGGAGACCGCGAGGGCCAGGTGGGCCAGGTAGAAGAGGGCGAGAAGGGGAAGGAGGGTGGTGGCCACCTGGCGGAGGCTCCGCAGGGTGTTGGGCTTGGCGTAGGGCTTGATGAGGGGGATCCAGTCTTTGGGCGTTACGGGTTGGGCTTGTTTATCCATAAGCGACTCCCCTTTTTCAGGGTTAGCCCAACCCTACCCCGGGGCTTCCTGAGAAGGGTGAGACCCTACCGGGGCTTGAGGCGCTCCTCCGAGTCCAGGATGAGGGTCACGGGGCCGTCGTTCACCAGGTGGACCCGCATGTGGGCCCCGTAGACCCCGGTCTCCACGTGGACCCCCTGCTGGAGGAAGGCCTCGAGGGCCATCTCGTAAAGCCTTTTCCCCTGGTCCGGGGGGGCGGCCTGGAGGAAGGAGGGGCGGTTGCCCTTGCGGGTGTCGGCGTAGAGGGTGAACTGGCTCACCAAAAGCACCTCTCCTCCCACCTCCTTGAGGGAGAGGTTCATCTTGCCCTGATCGTCGGGGAAGACCCTTAGGTTCACGATTTTGCGGGCCAGGTAGAGGGCGTCCTCGAGGTTGTCCTTCTGGCCCACCCCCAGGAGGACCAGAAGCCCGAGCCCGATCCTTCCCACCACCTCCCCTTCCACCTCCACGAAGGCCTCGGAGACCCGTTGCACCACCGCCCGCATCCCTCACCCCTTAGGACCGGCGAAGACCGCCACCGTGCCGGGGCCGGTGTGCACGCTCACCGCCGCCCCCGCCGGGATCACCCCCAGGACCTCCACCCCTTCCGCTTTCAGGGCCTCGCCCAGGGCCTTGGCCCCTTCTGGGTTTTCCGCGTGGGCCAGGTAGACCTGGGCCCCTCCCGGGAAGTCCCGGCGGAAGAGGGCCGCCACCTTGCGTATCCCCTCGGTGAAGCCCCGGACCCGGGGCCCCGGGTGGACCCGGCCTTCCCGGACCTCGAGGACGGGCAGAACCCGGAGAAGCCCGCCCAAAAAGCTTTGTAGGCCCGAGATCCTTCCCGAGCGGTGCAGGTAGGTGAGGGTCTCGGGGAGGACGTAGCCCAAAACCCTTTCCCGGTAAGGGGCGAGGGCCTCTTCCAGGTGCTCCCAGGCCACCCCTTCCTTCAGGAGTTGCCGCGCCCTTTCCAGCACCAGGAGGAGGCCGCCGTTAAGGGACCAGGAGTCCAGGACCTTGACCCGCCCCCCGAAGGCCTGGGCCACGCTCTGGGCCGTGGCCACCGTGCCCGAGAGGAAGCCGGAGACGTGCACCGAGACCACCCGCCGGTAGCGGGAAAGGAGCGCCTCGTAGAGGTGGCGTAGGTCCTGGGGGGAGACCTGGCTCGTGGAAAGCTTGGCCCCTTCCCGAAGGAGGCGGAGGACCTCTTGGGGGGAGATCTCCAGAAGGTCGCGGTAGCTTCGCTCCCCGTGGACCACCTGTTGGGGCACCAGGTGGATTTCCCGCCTGGCCGCCTCCTCCGGGGTAAGCCCCAAGGTGGAGTCGGCCACGAAGGCCACGCTAGAGGCTATAGGCGTAGAAGCCATAGGTGCCGGGTCCCGTGTGGCTGGCGATCACCGCCCCGAGCTCGCTCACCAGGGCCTCCTCCACGGGAAGCCCCGAGACCAAAACCATCTCCTTGAGCTCCCTCACCACCTCCTCTTCCCCGCTATAGAGGAAGTAGGCGCGGATTCCCTTCCGCCCCTCCCCCCAGGCCCGGAAGTCCTTGAGGATCTCCTCCCGGGCCTTCCTCTCTCCCCGGGCCCGGCCCGCCACCTCCACCCGGCCTCCTTTTAGGGTGAGGATGGGCTTGATGTTGAGGAGGGTGCCCAGAAGGGCCTGGGCCCCGCCGATGCGCCCGCCCCGCTTGAGGAACTCCAGGGTGGCCACGCTGAAGCGCACGAAGTGGTCCTGACGGATGCGCTGAAGCTCCCTTAGGACAGCAGGGAGGTCCTGGCCTTCCCTAAGGAGCTCGTGGGCCCTTAGGACCATCATGCCAATGCCCAAGGAGGCAGCCAGGGAGTCAAAGACAACGACCCGGCCGGAAAACTCGCTGGCGGCCAGTTCCGCCGACTGCACCGTGCCCGAGAGTTTGCTGGAGATGTGGATGGAAAGCACCTGGTCCGCCTCCTGGAGGGCTTCTCGGTAGACCTTGAGGAAGTCCTCGGGGGAGGGCTGGCTCGTGGTGGGGAAGGTGTTCTCCTCCCGCACCTTTCGGAAGATCTCCTTAGGGGAGATCTCCTCCCAGTCCCGGTAGACCCGCCCCCCCAGGTGGACGTAAAGGGGAACAACCCGCACCCCCAAGGCCTCCCTTAGGGGCTTGGGCAGGTCGGCGGTGGAATCGGTCACCAAGGCAACCTTCATGGAGCCTCCTTGTTGTCCGGGACAGGATACCACGGCAAGGCGTGTAGTGTAGCCGGGAAGTTGCCCGGAAGCGGCCTTTTTGCTAGCTTCAAGGGTATATGTGGCGGATCCTGGTCTCCGACGACATGCGGCTTGGGGACGTGAAGTACCCGGGGGTCCTTTTGGACTACCGCCCCGGCATCGGCCGGGAGGAGCTTTTGGAGATCATCCCCGCCTACGACGCCCTCATCACCCGAAGCCGCACCCAGGTGGACGCCGAGCTCTTAAAGCGGGGCAAGCGGCTTAAGGTGGTGGGCCGGGGCGGGGTCGGGGTGGACAACGTGGACCTGGAGACGGCAAGCCGCCTGGGGATCCTGGTGGTGAACGTCCCCGAAGCCAACACCCGCTCCGCCGCCGAGCTCGCCTTCGGCCTCCTCTTGGCCGCCGCCCGGGGGATCGCCCTTTCCGACCGGAAGATCCGGCAGGGGGAGTGGGACCGGAAGTTCTTGGGCCTGGAGCTTAAGGGGAAGACTTTGGGGATCGTGGGCCTCGGGCGGATCGGAAGCCAGGTGGCCCGCTTCGCCAAGGGCTTTGAGATGCGGGTTCTGGCCTACGACCCCTACATCCCCAAGGCCCGGGCGGAAAGCCTTGGGGTGGAGCTTTTGGAAAACCTCGAGGACCTCCTCCGGCAAAGCCACTTCCTCACCGTCCACACCCCCCTCACCGAGGAGACCCGGGGGATGATCGGCCGGAGGGAGCTCTACCTCCTGCCCCGGGGAGCGGTGGTGGTGAACGCCGCCCGGGGGGGGATCATAGACGAGAAGGCCCTTCTTGAGGTCTTGGAGGAGGGGCACCTCTTCGCCGCCGGCCTGGACGTCTTCGCCCAGGAGCCGCCCCCCAAGGACCACCCCCTCCTCCACCACCCCAAGGTGGTCCACACCGCCCACCTGGGGGCGAACACCTTTGAGGCCCAGGAAAGGGTGGGGGAGGCCATCCTGGAAAGGGTGGTTAAGACCCTGGAGGGAGACCTCTCCTACGCCCTCAACACCGGCTTTGACCCCGAGGCCCTGGAGGCCCTAAGGGGCTTCCTCCCCCTGGGGGAGGCCTTGGGGAAGCTCCTCGCCCAGATCACCCGGGGCAGGCCCGAGGCTTTGGAGGTGCGCTTCCTAGGCCAGTTTGAGAAGGACCCCGAGCCCATCGCCAGCGCCGTGGCCAAGGGCCTCCTCGCCAAGGTCCTGGGGGAAGGGGCGGTGAACCTGGTCTCGGCGAGGCCCCTCCTCAAGGACCGGGGGATCGGGCTCACCACCTTGCGCTCCGAGGAGGCGGGGGAGTACACCCGCCTCGTGGAGGCCAGGCTGATCACCGACCAGGAGACCCGCCGGGCCCGGGGGGTGGTGATCGGGGGGAAGCCCCGGCTGGTGGGCATAGACGACTACGCCCTGGAGGTGGTGCCCGAGGGGTACATGCTGGTCTGCGTCAACTACGACCGTCCCGGGGTGGTGGGCCAGGTGGGGACCCTCTTGGGGGAGGCCGGGGTGAACATCGCCGGGATGCAACTGGGCCGCGACGTCCCCGGGGGCCGGGCCCTCTTCGTCCTCACCGTGGACCAGAAGCCCTCTCCCGAGGTCCTCGAGGCCTTAAGGGCCCTTCCCGTCCTGGAGCGGGTGGACCTGGTGGAGCTTTAGGGGTTTTCCTCGGCGGGGTCTAGGCCGGAAGGGGAGGAGGGTGGTGCGTGGCCCAGGTTCCTCTTGGCCACCAGGACCATGACCGTGGTGGCGGCGAGCGGCTCCAGGCGGACCCTGTAGCCGTTGGCCCTCAGGGTCCAGACCATGGCGAGAGGCGGTGCGCTTGTTGCCGTCCACGAAGGGGTGGCCTTGGCAGAGGCGGTAGCCTAGGGCGGCCACTTTGCCGAAAAAGGTGGGGTAGGTCTCTTGTCCGTAGGCGCCCTCCCGGGGTGCATAGGCTGCGCTCTCTAAGGCACCCCTATCCCTAAGCCCGGGGCTGCCCCCGGTTTTTGCCGTATTTCTTGGTGGGCCTCTAGGATAGCGTTAAGCGTTCGTAGAGTTCTGTCTTGACAAAACTTTGTGAACGATGCTAGCCTGAGGCCGTGGACCCCGCCCTTGCCCGCTGGATAGAGGAGGCCGCCCGCCTTTTTGAGGCCGGGGGGATACCCCGCATGGCCGGGCGGGCCCTGGCCTTCCTCCTGGTGGCCGAGCCCCCCGAGCCCACGGCCAAGGAGATCGGGGAGGCTTTAGGGGTGAGCAAGGGGGCCTTGAGCCCGGCCCTGGGCTACCTGGTCCGCCTCCACCTGGTGGAGCGCTTCCGGCGGAGGGGGGAGCGGGCGGACCGGTACGCGGTGCGGCCCGGGGCCTGGCGCAAGCTTCTTCAAGAGGGGATCAAGGTCCTAGGCCGCTACCGGGAGCTTGCGGAGCGGGGCCTTTTTCTCACGGGGGAGAACCCGCGGCTTAAGGAGATGCGGGACTTCTACGCCTTCTTGGAGCGGGAACTCCCCGCCTTGCTCGCCAAGCTGGAGGGAGCATGACCCTTCTTTCCTTGGCCTGGCGGAACGTCCTAAGGCAAAGGCGGCGCACCGCCCTCCTCTCTTTGGTGGTGGTCTACGTCACCGTGGCGGTCCTCTTCATGCTGGGGTTCTTGGATGGCTACGGGGAAAGCCTGGTGGAGGCCTACGCCCGGTACGTGGAGGCCCCCGTGGTGGTGGCCAAGGAGGCCTGGTGGGAGGACCCGGACCCCACGAACGGCTTTACGGAGCCTCCTCCTTTGGGGGTGCCCTACACCCCGCGGCTTTCCCTCTACGTCCTCTTGCGCTCTCCCTACCGGGCGGAAGGGGGCGTGGCCTTGGGGGTGGACCCGGAAGGGGAAAGGCGCCTTTCCCGGGTGCCGGCCAAGGTGGCCGAGGGGCGCTGGCTTGAGGGGAGGGGCGAGGTGGTCTTGGGCTACCGCTTGGCGGAGCGCTTGGACGTGCGGGTGGGGGAGCGCCTCGTTTTGGAGACGGGCAAGGCGGCCCTGGGGCTAAGGGTGGTGGGCCTCCTTCGGGCGGGGGTTTCTAACGTGGACTTCGCCGGGGTTTACCTCCACCTGGAAGACGCAAGGTTTTTGGCGGGCACCGGGGTCTGGGCCACCCACCTGGCGGTGGAGGCCGGGCGGGGGAGGGAGGAGGCCACGGCCCGGGCCCTGAACGCCACCTTGCCCCCGGGGCTCAAGGCCAAGGGGGTCTGGGAGCTCATGGGGCCCATCCGGGCGGACTACGAGGGAAGCCGTCTCTTCTACCTCCCCCTTTTGGGCCTCTTCATGCTCCTCGCTGCCACCGCTGTGGTCAGCACCACCTACGTGAGCGTGCGGGAAAGGCTGCGGGAGTTCGCCGTGGCGGAAAGCCTGGGCCTCACCCCAGGGCGGCTTGCCGCCCAGGTGGCCCTGGAAGCCGCCTTGGCCAGCGGGGTGGGCCTGGTCTTGGGCCTCCTTTTGGGCTACGCCCTCCTCTACTACACCGCCACCCACGACGTTTTCGGGCCCCTTATGCGCCTTAGCGTGGAGCTCCTTCCCGAGTCTGGGCTTTCCGAACACCTCTACACCGCCTTGCGCCCTGTCTACGCCCTCTACGCTTCCTTGGTGGTGGCCCTTTCCGGCCTTTTGGCCCTCCTCTTCCCTGGGCGGCTGGTCCTTCGGCTGGAGCTTGCCCGCTACCTGAAGGGGGAATGACCATGAAGCGGACCCTGGCCTTCCTCATCCTGGCCCTTCTGGCCCTGGTCTTGGCGCAAAGCCCCTTGGACAAGCTCAAGGCGGCCCTGGACCGCTTGCGGGGGCCCGCCCACCAGGGGGTCTACGTCTTGACGGTGGAGCGCCCCGGGAGCACCAGGACCTATCGGATTAGGGTCTACACCGACGGAAAGCGGGCCCACTTCCGGGTGCTGGAGCCTAGAAGCGAGGCGGGGCAGGCCTTCTTGTCCTTGGGCCAGGACCTCTACCTCTACGATCCCCGCCTGGGCCGGACCCTGCGCCTGCCCCCCACGGGGCGCACCGAGCGCTTTTTGGGCTCGGACCTCACCTACCAGGACCTGATGGGCCGGGACCTGGAGGAGCTTTTCCAGGTGGAGGAGGCGCAAGGGGTCTTGGTCCTCACCCCGAAGCCCGGGGCGGCCACGCCCTACGGCCGGGTGGAGGTGTACCTGAAAGGGGATTTGATTGAACGGGTCCTCTACTACGACCAGCGGGGCCAGGCGGTGCGGGAACTCCGGCTTGGGGGTTACCAGCGCCTGGACGGGGCCTACCTGCCCCGAACCATGGAGCTAAAGGACCTCCTCAAGGAGGGGTACCGCACCCGGGTGGAGATCCAGGACGTCCGGGTGGGCCCGGTTCCTGAGCGGTGCTTCAGCCCCTTGGTCCTGGAAAGGGGGTGCTAGGTGCTCCGCTTGGCCTGGCGGAACCTCCTCCGCACCCCCGGGCGGAGCCTCACCACCGGTGGGGTGGTGGCCCTGGTGGTCTTCCTCTCCTTGGCCTTCCTTTCGGTCTACGCCGGGACCTTTGACGCCTTTTTCCAGCGCGTCTTGGACCGCACCGGGCACCTTGTGGTGCGGGTGGAGGGCTACGAGGCGAAGCAGGACCTGGAAAGCCTCACCTTCGTCCCCCCGTCCCTTTCCCTGCCGCAAGGGGCCCGGGTTGAGGGGGTTTTGGAAGGGGGCGGGCTCCTTGTGGCCGGGGAGCGGAGCCGGGCGGTGGTCTTCACCGGTCTCACCCCGGAAGGTTTGGCGAGGCAGCGGGGCTTGCTCAAGGAGGGGCGCCTGCCCGAGGCCTCGGGGGAGGCCCTCCTGGGCGAGGCTTTGGCCAAGGCCCTGAAGGTGCGCCTTGGAGACGAGGTGGTGGCCTACGCCCCGGGGGGCCTAGGGCTTGGGGTCTACGCCTTCCGGGTGGTGGGCCTTCTGGACCTGCCCGAAACCCACCTGGAGGCCCGCACGGTCCTCGTCCCTTTGGCGGATGCCCAGGCCCTTCTGGCCCCGGGGCGGGTGAGCCGGTTGGAGATCCGGCTTTCGGGGGTGGGGCTTTACGAGAAAGAACCCCTGGAGGCGCTTAAGGCGGACCTTCAGCCCCACCTTCCGGGCCTTCGCGTGGAAACCTGGTTGGAGGCCAATCCCGTGTACGCTGCCCTTTTGCCCCTGTACGACACGGTGATGGGGATCTACGTGGGGATCTTCTTCGTCCTGGGGGGGCTCGTTCTCCTCAACGCCCTCTACCTCTCCCTGGTGGAAAGGGTGCGGGAGTTCGGCCTCCTGGCCGCCTTGGGCCTCACCGGGGGGCGGCTTATGGCCTTGGTCTTCTGGGAGAGCCTCCTTTTGGTGGGGGTTTCCGCCTTGGTGGGGATGGGGGCGGGGTTGTTGCTCCATCTGGAGCTTGCCAACGGCTTCCGTTTTCCCTTCCCCGCTTGGATCTTGGAGCAGTACCGGGAGTTTGGCCTGCCGGAGGTCCTCTACGGGCGGCTTGGGATGAAGGAGGTGCTCCTCACCCTGGGCTACGCCGTGGGGGTGGCCCTCTTGGCGGCCTTGTGGCCGGGGTGGCTGGCCTCGAGGCTGGAGCCCGTGGAGGCCATGCGCTACGTGCCGTAGGAGGGGCTTATGGTCATCTTGGAAGCCAAAGGGGTGCGGAAGGTCTACCGGGGGGACGGGGTGGAGACGGAGGCCTTGAGGGGCGTGGACCTCAGGGTGGAGAAGGGCGAGTTCACCGCCCTGGTGGGGCCCTCGGGGAGCGGCAAGAGCACGCTTTTGCACCTTTTGGCGGGGCTGGACCTGCCCACGGAGGGGGAGGTGTACGTGGGAGGGGTGCGCCTGGACCGCCTTAGCCGCTCGCAACGGGCCCGGTTTCGCCTGGAGCGGATCGGCCTCGTCTTCCAGGCCTACAACCTCCTTCCCGTGCTCACCGCCTTGGAAAACGCCGCCTTTGTCCTGGAGCTTCGGGGGGTGCCCAAGGGGGAGCGGGAGCGCCGGGCCTTGGAGGCCCTGGCCGCCTTGGGCCTAAAGGACAAGGCCCACCGCTACCCCAGGCAGCTTTCCGGGGGGGAGCAGCAACGGGTGGCCGTGGCCCGGGCCTTGGCGGCCGAGCCCCTCGTGGTCTTGGCGGACGAGCCCACGGCCAACCTGGACTCCCGGACGGGCCTCGCCCTGATAGAGCGCATGAAGGCCCTGAACGAGGCCCAGGGGGTGACCTTCCTCTTCTCCACCCACGACCCCAGGCTTCTGGAACACGTGCGCCGCGTGGTGCGCCTCGAGGACGGCCGCATCGTGGGGGAGGAGGTGCGCTAGGTGCGCGCCTTAGGCCTTCTCCTCCTCTTCGTGCCCGCATGGGCCCAGGGGGTGGAGCTCGGGGTGTACGGGGTGGGGGCGAGCCCCACCTTCTTCCTGCGCCTTTTAGGGACCTTGCCCCTGGAAGGCGGGTCCTTGGCCTACGCCCTCGCCCCTTACTGGCAGGCCCGGTGGGGGCAGGGCGGGGTTTCCCTGGAGCGGCTCGTCCTGCGGGCGGAGGAGGGGGAGCTGGGCCTGGCTTTGGGGCGGCTTCCCTTCAGCCTGGGAGAGGGGCGGGTCTTCCCCTACACCTGGAACACCCCGGGGCCTGCGGGGGGAGAGGAGGGGGTGTGGGGAGGGACCCTCACCTGGTACGGCCCCTTCCGCCTGCGCCTGGGCTACGGCTGGGAGCGGGGTGGGGTTTTGGAGCTGGCCCTTCCCGAGGTTAGGGCCTGGCTGGAAAGCCAGGGGGGAGGCCTTGCGGGAAGCCTGGCCCTGGGGGAGGCGGTGGCCTACGGGGAGGCGAGGCTGAAGGCGGGCAAGGGGTACGGCCTCGTGGGGGTTTCCTGGGTCTTAGGGGAGGGGCTTTTCACCCTGGAGGGGACCTACCCCTGGGGCTTGGGCCTGGCCGCGAGCTGGCCCTTGGAGGAGCTGGCCCTTTTGGGAAGCCTCGGCTACCGGGAAGGGTGGTGGGGCAGCCTGGCCTTGGAGGGGGAAGGGTGGCGGGTGCACGGGGGGTACGGGGCGGGGGCCTGGGTCTGGGGGGTGAGTCTTAAAGGAGAGTTTTAGCACGAGCCGTTTTCATCGTGAAAAATGGCACATAAACGCCCCAAAAAGCCCACCCAAGGAGGCTAAGCGCCCGCCCTTTACGCTTTCCCCACCGAGCCCCTGCCCTAGGCCCTGCCCATGCCTGGTACCTAGCGGCGTCGGCCGAAACCGTAGACCAGCTCGTCCCCCTTGCGCACCACCAGGAGGAGGGCCGGGCGGCCCAGGCTATCCTTGAGGACGTACTTGGTGCGCACCTCCCCCTCCACCACCTTCTCCTCCTGGCTTTCCACCAGGTACCCGGCGGCGGCGAAGGCGGTGAGGACCTGCTGGATAAAGGCGGCGTGGAGCCGGGCGGCCACGCCCTTGACGGCGAAGGCCTCCAGGGCGTACCCCTTGGCCTCGGGGAAGCGGAGGAGAAGGGGCTCGGGGCTACGGGCCTTGTAGGAGCCCGAGGGCAGGCGCACCGCCGGGTCCAGGCCCGAGCTCAAAGCCGCCACCGCCGTGGCCTCCACCAGGGTCTGGGCCCACCCCGAGCCCGTCAAGGCCAGAAGGGCCAGAAGGACCTTGAGCTTTCCCATGGAGGCCATCTTACCCCGGGGGCTAGCCCAGAAGGAGCTCCCGGGCCCTCAGGGCCAGGTGGACCCGGGCCAGGACCTCGGGCTGGGAAAGGGGGCCGATGACCGCCTCTATCCGCTTCAGGCGGTAGCGGAGGGTGTTGGGGTGGACGTGGAGCCTTTCCGCCGCTTCCTCCACCCTTCCTGCGGCCATGTAGGCCTCGAGGGTCTTTAAAAGCTTGGGCGAAAGGGGCAGGTAGCGCTCCACCAGGGCCTTCAGGTCCTCGGGGGACTGCTGCAGGAGGACGAAGGCCACGGGGTCAAGGCCCGCGAAGGAGAGGGCCTCCCCGGGCCGGGCGGCCTTGAGGGCGATGAGGGCCTCCCGGTAGGCCTCCTGGACCTCGCCCCCCGTGTGCACCGCCGAGTAGCCCAGGCGGCTTCCCGGGGGAAGGGCCTTGAGGAGGGCTTCCGCCTCTTTCCTCGGGCTATGCACCTGCCATATGGCCACCACCCGGTTGCCGCGGCCCGCGAGGAGGTAGGGAACCCCGAGGCGGTCCAGGTAGGCCCCGGCCCGGCGGCGGAGCTCCAGGGTGGCTTCCCGCCGCCTTTCCTCCGCCAGGCGGTGGCGGCCCGGCACCTCGGGGGGCTCCACCAGGGCCAAGACCCACTCCACCCCCTCGGCGAAGCCGAAGGCGAAGAGCCGCCCGGGGTCCGCCTCCCCCAGGATCAGGGCCTCTAGGAGCGCTCCCCCTAGGGACTCCTCCCGCATCCTCTCCAGGCTCTTTTCCAAGGAGCGCACCTTGAGGAGGCGGGCGGCCACCTCCAGAAGCCCCCGGGCCCGTCTCAAGGCCTCCTCCGTTCCGTAGGCCACCAAGAGCCCTTCCCCCGCCTCCAGGGCCCAGTACCCCTCGCCAAGCCCCGCCTCCTTGGGGTGGTGGGCGGGGACGGCCCCGGCGAAGCCCAAGACCTCCCCCCAAGGGGCGAGGTGGGCCAGAGGAAGCCCCGTGGCCTGGTGGAGGACCTCCAATAGGGGCTTTTCCGGGAGCCTCAGGAGGAGGTCCAGCACCCCCGCCAGGGCGAGGCCGGGCCCCAGGGTGAAGAGGCGGAGGGCGAGGGCCTCCTCCAGGGCCTCCCGCTTAAGCCAAGGGGGGTAGAGGGCGAGGCCCAGGCCCTCCTTCCGGGCGAAGGCCTCCACCTCGAGGTCCGGCTCGGGGAGGAGGAAGCCCGAGGCGGTGCGGTAGCGGTAGAGCCCCCCCTCGGGCCGGAAGAGGAGGAGGGCCCCTTCCAGGAAGGAGAGGGGCCTGGGGGTGGGCACCAGGTAGAGGACGGGGCGCTCCGAGGGCACCAGGGCCGTGAGGCCCAGATCCTCGGCCAGCTGGGTGAAGGTATTGGCATTTTCCATAAAAGTTCCTCCTCTTTTCGTTTCTCTCTACCCATACCATCCCCCAGACTGCCCGACAAGGGGAGGGTCTTTGTCTTTAGGAACAAATTTCCCGGTAGGTTTGAAAAAATGCCCAGTTGCTCCCCGCCCCTCCCCCGGGCCACCCTGGAGGGGAAAGGAGCAGCATGTTCCGGGGTTCCATACCGCCCTTACCCACACCTTTCCGCAACGGCCGGCTGGACGAGGAGGCCTTAAGGCGCCTGGTGGAGCGGGTGGTCCAAGGGGGCTCCCACGGGGTGAGCGTGGGGGGCACCACGGGGGAGCCCGGCACCCAGACCCTGGAGGAGAGGAAGCGGGCCATAGAGGTCGTCCTGGATCAGGTGGCGGGCCGGGTTCCCGTGATCCCAGGGACCGGGGCCCTTTGCCTTCAGGAGACCCTAGAGCTCACCCGCTTCGCCAAGGAGGCGGGGGCCCAAGGGGCCTTGGTCATCGTCCCCTACTACGTGAAGCCCAACCAGGAGGGCCTTTACCGCTACTTCGCCGAGGTGGCCCGGGCGGTGCCCGACTTCCCCCTCCTCATCTACAACATCCCGGGCCGGGCCGGGGTGGAGATCGCCCCCAAGACCGTGGGGCGCCTAAGGCGGGACTTCCCCAACATCGTGGGCCTCAAGCACTCCTCCAAGGACCTGGAGTACCTCTCCCACCTCTTCCTGGAGGCGGGGCGGGACTTCCTCGTCTTCTGCGGCTTAGAAAGCCTCACCCTCCCCATGATGAGCCTGGGGGCGGTGGGGACCATCGCCGCCACCGCCAACTGGCTCCCCAAGGAGGTGGCCCTCCTTTGCGAAAGGGCCCTGGCCGGGGACTACCCGGGGGCGCGGGAACTCCACTTTTACCTCCTCGAGGCCAACGAGGCCATCTTCTGGGACACGAACCCCATCCCCCTGAAGACCGTCCTTTCCTGGATGGGCCTCCTGGAGAAGGAGTGGCGGCCCCCCTTGGGCCCCACCACCCCGGAGGTGGAGGAGAGGCTTAGGCGCATGGCCGAGCGCTACGGGCTTCTCCCCAAGGAGGCGGCATGAAGCTCGCTCGCTTTCTCGCCAAGGGCCGGGTCCACCAGGGGGTCTATCGGGAAGGCCTTCTCCTGGACGAGGCGGGGGAGGCCCACGACCCCGAGAGGGTCACCTGGCTCCTTCCCTTCACCCCGGGGAAGATCCTGGGGGTGGCCCTGAACTACGCCGACCACGCCGAGGAGCTGGGCCTAGAGCGCCCCGAGGAGCCCGCCCTCTTTTGGAAGCCCAACACCAGCCTCCTCCCCCACAAGGGGGTGGTCCTCTACCCCAAGGGGGCCAGGTTCGTCCACTACGAGGTGGAGCTTGCCGTGGTGGTGGGCCGCCCCATGAAGAAGGTCAAGGCCAAGGACGCCCTGGACCACGTCCTGGGCTACACCATCGCCAACGACCTGGTGGCCCGGGACTACGTGAAAAACACCTTCCGCCCCCCCATCAGGGCCAAGGGGCGGGACACCTTCTTGCCCTTGGGGCCTTTCCTGGTGGTGGAGGAGGTGGAAGACCCCCAGGACCTCTGGCTTCGGGCCTACGTGAACGGGGAACTCCGGCAGGAGGGGCACACCTCGAGGATGCTCTACTCCGTGGCCGAGCTTTTAGAGTTCATCTCTGAGTTCATGACCTTAGAGCCCTACGACGTCCTCCTCACCGGCACCCCCAAGGGCATAAGCCAGGTCCACCCCGGGGACGTGATGCGCCTGGAGATCGAGGGCCTTGGGGCCCTGGAAAACCCCATAGAGGAGGAGCCATGAGGTACGCCGACCAGGTTGCGGGCATCCCTTGGGAAACCATTGAGGCGGTGCGGCGGCGCCTAAAGGAAAGGCCCGCCCTCCACTACATCGCCGGAAACTTCGTCCCTTCAGAAAGCGGGGAAACCTTCCCCTCCCTAGACCCCGCCACCAACGAGGTCCTGGGGGTGGCGGCAAGGGGCGGGCCCAAGGAGGTGGACAAGGCGGCCCGGGCGGCCCACGAGGCCTTTCCCAGGTGGAGCCGCACCAAGGCTAAGGAAAGGAAGCGCTACCTCCTCAAAATCGCCGAGCTCATAGAAAAGCACGCCGACGAGCTTGCCGTGATGGAGTGCCTGGATGCGGGGCAGGTCCTAAGGATCGTCCGGGCCCAGGTGGCCCGGGCGGCGGAGAACTTCGCCTTCTACGCCGAGTACGCCGAGCACGCCATGGAGGACCGGACCTTCCCCGTGGACCGGGACTGGCTCTACTACACCGTGCGGGTTCCCACGGGCCCCGTGGGGATCATCACCCCCTGGAACGCCCCTTTGATGCTTTCCACCTGGCGCATCGCCCCCGCCTTGGCCTTCGGGAACACCGTGGTCCTGAAGCCCGCCGAGTGGAGCCCCTTCACCGCCACGAAGCTCGCCGAGATCCTGGAGGAGGCGGACCTTCCCCCCGGGGTCTTCAACCTGGTCCAAGGCTTTGGCGAGGAGGCGGGGGCGGCCCTGGTGGCCCACCCCCTGGTCCCCCTCCTCACCCTCACCGGGGAGACGGAGACGGGGAAGATCGTGATGCGAAACGCCGCGGAGCACCTCAAAAGGCTTTCCCCGGAGCTCGGCGGGAAAAGCCCCGCTTTGGTCTTCGCCGACGCCGATTTGGAAAGGGCCTTAGACGCCGTGGTCTTCCAGATCTATTCCTTTAACGGGGAAAGGTGCACGGCAAGCTCCAGGCTCCTCGTGGAGGAGAGCATCTTTGGGGACTTCGTGGCGAAGGTGGCGGAAAGGGCCAAGGCCATCCGGGTGGGCCACCCCTTGGACCCCGAGACCGAGGTGGGGCCCCTCGTTCACCCCGAGCACCTCCAAAGGGTTTTGGGCTACATCCAGGCGGGGCTTGCGGAAGGGGCGAGGCTTCTCGTGGGCGGGGAAAGGGCCACCACCTCCTTCCGGGGGGAGGACCTCTCCCGGGGGAACTACCTCAAGCCCACCCTCTTCGTGGGGGAAAACCACATGAAAATCGCCCAGGAGGAGATCTTCGGGCCCGTCCTCGTGGCCATCCCCTTTAAGGACGAGGAGGAGGCCCTAAGGAAGGCGAACGACACCAAGTACGGCCTTGCCGCCTACGTCTTCACCCGTGACCTGGAAAGGGCCCACCGCCTCGCCCTGGAGCTCGAGGCGGGGATGGTCTACCTGAATAGCCACAACGTCCGCCACCTGCCCACCCCCTTCGGCGGGGTGAAGCAAAGCGGGGACCGGCGGGAAGGGGGGCATTACGCCCTGGACTTCTACACCGACCTCAAGACCATCGCCCTTCCCCTAAGGCCCCCCCACGTGCCCAAGTTCGGAAAGGAAGGGAGGTAGCCCATGGCAAGGACGGGAGCGGAGTACCTCGAGGCCCTAAGGATGCGCCCCCCCAACCTCTGGTACAAGGGGGAGAAGGTGGAGGACCCCACCACCCACCCCGTCTTCCGGGGGATCGTGCGCACCATGGCCCTCCTCTACGACCTGCAGCACGACCCCCGCTACC
This sequence comes from Thermus composti, assembly GCF_014647535.1. Lineage (GTDB taxonomy): Bacteria > Deinococcota > Deinococci > Deinococcales > Thermaceae > Thermus > Thermus composti. The sequence goes on from NZ_BMPJ01000024.1 coordinate 15,283, forward strand.
GGGAGGTCCTCACCTACGAGGAGGAGGGGAAGCGGCACGGGACGAGCTTCCTCATCCCTAAGACCAGGGAGGACCTAAAGCGGCGGGGAAAGGCCTACAAGCTCTGGGCCGACCAGAACCTGGGGATGATGGGGCGAAGCCCCGACTACCTGAACGCCGTGGTCATGGCCTACGCGGCGAGCGCCGACTACTTCGGGGAGTTCGCCGAAAACGTAAGGAACTACTACCGGTACCTCCGGGACAAGGACCTGGCCACCACCCACGCCCTCACCAACCCCCAGGTGAACCGGGCGAAGCCCCCTTCCGCCCAGCCCGACCCCTACATCCCCGTGGGGGTGGTCAGGCAGACGGAGAAGGGGATCGTGGTCCGAGGGGCGCGGATGACCGCCACCTTCCCCTTAGCGGACGAGGTCCTCGTCTTCCCCTCCACCCTCCTCAAGGAAGGCCCGGGAAGCGAGAAGTACGCCATCGCCTTCGCCCTTCCCACCTCCACCCCTGGGCTTCACTTCGTCTGCCGGGAAGGCCTGGTGGGGGGGGATAGCCCCTTTGACTACCCCCTTTCTAGCCGCCTCGAGGAGATGGACTGCCTGGTGGTTTTTGACGACGTTCTCGTCCCCTGGGAACGGGTCTTCATCCTGGGGAACGTGGAGCTTTGCAACAACGCCTACGCCGCCACGGGGGCCCTGAACCACATGGCCCACCAGGTGGTGGCCTTGAAGACCGCCAAGACCGAGGCCTTTTTGGGGGTGGCGGCCCTCATGGCGGAGGGGATCGGGGCCGACGCCTACGCCCATGTCCAGGAGAAGATCGCCGAGATCATCGTCTACCTCGAGGCCATGAAGGCCTTCTGGACGAGGGCCGAGGAGGAGGCCAAGGAAAACGCCTACGGGCTTCTCTGCCCCGACCGCAAGGCCCTGGACGGGGCCCGGAACCTCTACCCGAGGCTTTACCCCAGGATCCGGGAGATCATCCAGCAGATCGGGGCCTCGGGCCTCATCACCCTCCCCTCGGAAAAGGACTTCAAGGGGCCCCTCGGCCCCTTCCTGGAGAAGTTCCTCCAGGGGGCAACCCTGGAGGCCAAGGAGCGGGTGGCCCTCTTCCGCTTGGCCTGGGACATGACCCTCTCCGGCTTCGGGGCCCGGCAGGAGCTTTACGAGCGCTTTTTCTTCGGCGACCCCGTGCGCATGTACCAGACCCTCTACCAGGTCTACGACAAGGAGCCCTACAAGGAGAGGATCCGCGCCTTCCTCAAGGAGAGCCTCAAGGTCTTTGAGGAGGTAGAGGCGTGAAGGAGGCCTTCAAGGAGGCCATGAGCCGCTTCGCCAGCGGGGTCACGGTGGTGGCGGCGCGGCTTGGGGAGGAGGAGAGGGGGATGACCGCCACCGCCTTCATGTCCCTAAGCCTCGAGCCCCCCCTCGTGGCCCTGGCGGTGAGCGAAAGGGCCAAGCTCCTTCCCGTCCTCGAGGGGGCGGGGGCCTTCACGGTGAGCCTCCTCCGGGAGGGGCAGGAGGCGGTCTCCGAGCACTTCGCCGGGAGGCCCCGTGAGGGGGTCGCCCTGGAAGGGGGAAGGGTGAAGGGGGCCCTCGCCGTCCTCTTCTGCCGCCTCCACGCCCTCTACCCCGGGGGGGACCACCGGATCGTGGTGGGGCGGGTGGAGCGGGTGGAGCTGGGGGAGGAGGGGCCTCCTTTGGTCTACTTCCAAAGGGGCTACAGGAGGCTCGTATGGCCATCGTGAGGGTGGGGTTTTTGGAGCTTTGGGTGAGGGATTTGGAAAGGAGCCTGGAGTTCTACCAGGGGCTTCTCGGCTTCCGCCTGGAGCACCGGGAAGGGAAGAGCGCTTACCTTAGGGGCTACGAGGAGCTGGAGTGGAGCCTCAAGCTCACCGAGGCTCCCTTTCCCGCCGTGGCCGCTTTGGGCTTCAAGGTGGACGAGGAGGGCCTGGACCAGGCCCGGACCTGGGCCCAGCAGGAGGGGCTTCCCCACCGCCTCGAGGCGGACTGGGGTAGGCCCGAGGTCCTAAGGGTCCAAGACCCCTTCGGCTACCCCCTGGCCTTCTACTTCCGGGCGGAGAAGCTTCCCCGGGTCCTGCAGAACTACCACGAGTACCGGGGACCCGGGATCCTGCGCATAGACCACCTCAACCTCTTCTCCCCCGAGGTGGACAGGGCCACCCGCTTCTACCAGGAGGTCTTCGGCTTCCGCCTCACCGAGTACACGGAGGACGAGGAGGGAAGGCTTTGGGCGAGCTGGCTCCACCGCAAGGGGAACGTCCACGACGTCGCCTTCACCAACGGGGAGGGCCCCAGGCTCCACCACTTCGCCTACTGGCTTCCAGACCCCCTCGCCATCCTGAAGGCGGCGGACATCCTGGCGGGGGCCATGCGCACGGACGAGATAGAGCGGGGCCCCGGGCGGCACGGGATCTCCAACGCCATGTTCCTCTACCTCAGGGACCCCGACGGGCACCGCATAGAGCTTTACACCTCCGACTACCTCACCGTGGACCCCGACCACCCCCCGGTGCGCTGGAGCCTGGACGACCCCCGCCGCCAGACCCTCTGGGGCCACCGCACCCCCAAAAGCTGGTTTTTGGAGGGGAGCCTCCTCTTGGACCTGGAGGGGAAGCCCGTGCCCACGAGGGCCTCGGCCCTCCAGGGCCTCCCCGAGCACGTGACCTAAGGGCCCCGGTTCCAGCCCGGGGCTTGACGGGACAAAGGTCCCTTCCTAGACTGGTAGCCGAACCAAACGAGTGTTCGTTTGCCCTGGTCCGGGCTTCCAAGGCCCGGTGGGAAGAAGGAGGGAAACCATGAAGCGTTGGTGGGCGGTTCTTTTGGTGCTGGCCCTTTCCGCATGGGCCCAAGGCACCCTGAAGGTGGGGGTGGTGGTCTCGGCCACGGGGCCCGCCGCCTCCTTGGGCATCCCCGAGCGGAACACCTTTCCCCTCATCCAGGAGATGGTGGACCGCCAGGGGGGCGTGGCCGGGCGGAAGGTGGAGTTCGTCATCCTGGACGACGCCTCCGACACCACCCAGGCGGTGCGGAACACGCGGCGCCTGGTGGAGGAGGGCGCCGTGGCCATCGTGGGCACCGCCACCACCCCGGCCTCCTTGGGGATGATCCCCGTGGTGGCCGAGGCCAAGGTGCCCATGATCTCCCTGGCCGCCGGCAAGGAAATCATCCACCCCGTGGACGCCCAGCGGTTCTGGGTCTTCAAGACCCCCCAGACCGAGGAGCTCATGGCCCGGGCCATCGTGGCCGACATGGCGGCCCGTGGGGTGAAGACCGTGGGCTACATCGGCTTCAACGACGCCTACGGGGAGGGCTGGGCCCGCTTCTTTGAGGCGGAGCTCAAGGCCAAAGGGCTCCAGCTCGTGGCCAGCGAGCGCTACAACCGCACGGACACCTCCGTCACTGGCCAGGCCCTGAGGATCATCACCCGCAGGCCCGATGCCGTCCTCATCGGCGCAAGCGGCACCCCGGCGGTCCTTCCCCAAAGGACCCTCAAGGAAAGGGGCTACCGGGGCCTCATCTACCAGACCCACGGGGTGGCGAACCCCGACTTCCTCCGGGTGGGGGGCAGGGACGTGGAGGGGACGCTTCTTCCCGCCGGGCCCATCCTGGTGGCGGAGCAGCTTCCTAGCACCTTCCCCTCCAAGCGGGTGGCCCTGGACTACATCCAGCGCTACGAGGCCAAGTACGGCATCGGCAGCTACTCCACCTTCGGGGCCCACGCCTGGGACGCCTGGCTCATCCTGAAGCCCGCCCTGGAACGGGCCCTGAAGCGGGCCGACCCGGCCAGGGACCTCGCCGCCTTCCGCGCCGCCCTCCGCGACGAGCTCGAGGCCACCCGGGGCGTGGTGGCCACCCAGGGGGTCTTCACCTTCACCAAGGAGGACCACCTGGGTCTCCGTTTTGAGGATGCGGCGGTGATGGTGCGGGTGGAGAACGGCCGCTGGAAGCTGGAGCGGGTCTTCCGGTAAGCCATGGACGCCACCATCCTCGGCCTCCTCCTCCTGGACGGCGTGCAGAACGGGGTGGTCTACGGCCTCCTGGCCCTGGCCATGGTCCTGGTCTTCGCCGTCACCCGGGTGATCCTGGTGCCCATCGGGGAGCTCATGATGTTCGCCCCCCTCTCCTTCGTCTGGCTCCAGGGGGGGAAGCTTCCCGGGACCCTTTGGCTCGCCCTCGCCCTCGGGGCCCTTTGGGCCCTTTTGGAGCGGGGGAGGGGGCGTGGGCTTCCCCTCGCGGGCGGGGCGGGGCTTCTTCTCCTCTTCCTCCTCGCCCGGGGAAACCCGGCCCTCGCCTATTTGGCGGCCCTCCTCCTCGTGGTCTATTTGGGCGTGGCCACCTACCGGGTCTTCTTCCAGCCCATGCGGGAGGCCACGGTCCTCGCCCTCCTCATCATGGCGGTGGGGCTTCACGTGGCCTACCAGGGCCTGGGCCTCGTCTTCTTCGGCCCCGAGCAGTACCGCCCCGACCCCCTTCTTCAGGGGGAGGCCACCGTGGGCCTCACCTGGCAGGGGGTCTTGGTCCTCGCCTTCGCCCTTTTGAGCGCTGCCGCCCTTTACCTCTTCTTCCGCCGTTCCCTCTTCGGGAAGGCCCTCTTGGCGGCGGCGGAGAACCGGCTTGGGGCGAGGCTTTGCGGGATCCGCCCGGAGGAGGCGGGGATGGTGGCCTTCGCCATCGCAGGCCTCATGGCGGCCCTCTCGGGGCTTCTCCTGGCCCCCCTCATCAACGCCGCCTACTTCATGGGCTTCATGCTGGGGCTCAAGGCCTTTGTGGCGGCCATTTTGGGGGGGCTTGTGAGCTACCCGGTGGCCTTTTTGGGGGCGGTCCTGGTGGGACTCTTTGAGAGCTTCACCAGCTTTTACGCCAGCGCTTACAAGGAGGCTTTGGTCTTCCTCCTTTTGGTGCCGGCCCTCTTCTACCAAAGCCTTAGGGCGAAGGGGGTGGAGGAGTGAGGCGGTACCTCTGGTTTTCCCTCTTGCTCTTGCCCTTCCTCCTATCCCCCTTTCCCTTCTACCTCACCCTCCTCAACTTCTTCGCCATCGCCGCCCTGGTGGCCCTTTCCCTCTACGTCCTCACGGGGCTTGGCGGGATGACCAGCTTCGCCCAGGCGGCCTTCATGGGGGTTTCGGCCTACGCCACCGCCCTCCTCACCGCGCGGGCTTCGCTTTCCCCCTGGGCGGGCCTCGCCTTGGGCCTCGGCCTCACCGTGGCCTTCGCCCTGGTGCTGGGCCTCCTCACCGTGCGGCTTAAGGGCCACTTCCTCCCCCTTTCCACCATCGCCTGGCAGGTGGCCCTGTACATCCTCGCCGGGAACCTGGTGGGGCTCACCGGGGGGCACACGGGGCTTACCGACCTTCCCCCCTTGAGCCTTTTCGGCCTCCCCTTGGACACCCCCTTCCGCTACGCTTTCCTTGGCCTTTTCCTCCTCGCCCTTGGGGTTTTGGCCCTTAAGAACCTGAGGGAAAGCCGCCTGGGCCGGGCCCTCCTCGCCCTTAGGGGGGATGCCCTCACCGCGGCGAGCTTCGGGGTGGACCCGGCGGCCCTCCGCCTCAAGGCCTTTTTGCTTGCGGGGGGGATCGCCGGGCTTGCGGGGTTTTTGTACGCCCACTTCCTCCGCTTCGTAAACCCCACCCCCTTTTCCCTCGAGGCCTCCATCAAGTACCTGGTGATGGCGGTGGCGGGGGGCGTGGGGACGATCCCCGGGGTTCTGCTGGGGGCCGCCCTTTTCACCGGGCTAGAGGACTGGCTCAAAGACCTCCTCCCCCTCCTCCTAGGCCGCCAGGGGAACTACGAGACCATCGCCTACGGCCTCGTCCTGGCGGGGATCCTCCTCTTCGCCCCTCAGGGGCTTTGGCCCCTTCTTGCGGGAAGGCGCCCCTCCGGGCGGAAGGCCCTCCCCCAGGGGGAGCCCCTCCCCCCAAGGCCCCCCTCGGGCCGGCGGGGGGAGGTGGTCTTGGAGGCCAGGGGCTTGCGGAAGGCCTTCGGGGGGCTTATCGCCGTGAACGGCGTCTCCTTGGCCTTAAGGCGCGGGGAGATCCTGGCCCTCATCGGCCCCAACGGGGCGGGGAAGAGCACCACCTTCAACCTCTTGACCGGGGCCCTTCCCCCGGACGGGGGAGAGGTCTTCCTCTTCGGCAAGGAGATCACGGGCCTTCCCCCCCACCGGATCCACCCCTTGGGCCTGGGGCGCACCTTCCAGCACCCCCACGTCTTTCCCGAGATGACGGTCCTGGAAAACGCCGCCCTGGCCACCTACGCCCGCACCCGGGCGGGGTTCGTGCGGGTCCTCCTGGGCCTTCACCGGAAGGAGGAGGAAAGGGCTTTGGCCACCGCCTACGAGGCCCTTAGGCGGGTGGGCCTGGAAGGCCTCGCCCTGGAGCGGGCGGACCGGCTCACGGCGGGGCAGCAGCGGCTTTTGGAGCTCGCCCGCCTCCTCGCCTCGGGGGCGGAGGTGCTCCTTTTGGACGAGCCGGGGGCGGGGCTTAGGGCCGGGGAGAAGCGGGAACTCGCCCGGCTCCTTCTGGGCCTTGCCCGGGAGGGGTACAGCGTCCTCATCGTGGACCACGACATGGACCTGATCATGGGCCTGGCGGACCGGGTGGTGGTGATGAACTACGGGGAGAAGATCGCCGAGGGGACGCCCGAGGAGGTGCAGAAGAACCCCCTGGTGCGGGCGGCCTACCTGGGGGAGGAGGCGGCATGAGTCTCTTGGCCGTGCGGGACCTCACGGTGCGCTACGGGGCCTTGGAGGCGGTGCGGGGGGTTTCCTTCGCCTTGGAGGAGGGGGAGGCCCTGGCCCTCATCGGCCCCAACGGGGCGGGGAAGACCAGCGTCCTAAGGGGGATCCTAGGCCTTGCCCGGACCGAGGGGGAGGTGCGCCTTGGGAGAAAGCCCCTCCCCCAAAGGACCCCCGAGGCCCTCCTGCAGCGGGGCGTGGTCCTCGTCCCCGAGGGGCGGGCCCTTTTCCCCGGGCTTTCCGTGGAGGACAACCTCCTCCTCGGGGGGTTTTCCCGCTTCCGGCGGGGGGAGGCCCTCGAGGCGGACCTCAGGCGGGTCTACGCCCTTTTTCCCCGCCTGGAAGAGAGGCGGCGCCAGCTTGCGGGGACCCTCTCCGGGGGGGAGCAGCAGATGCTGGCCATCGGCCGGGCCCTCATGGCGAGGCCCCGCCTTCTCTTTCTGGACGAGCCCTCCTTGGGCCTTGCCCCCCTCGTCGTCCAGGAGATCTTCCGCACCCTCGCCGCCCTCAAGGGGGAGGGGATGACCCTCCTCCTCGTGGAGCAGAACGCCAGGATGGCCCTCTCCCTGGCGGACCGGGCGGTGGTGCTGGAGGCGGGGGAGGTGGCCCTTTCCGGGCGGGCCGAGGAGCTTAAGGCCAACCCCCGGGTGGTGGAGGCCTACCTGGGGGCGGCGCGGGGGGTGGAGGGGTGAAGGACCCCTTCATGGAGGCCCTGGGGTTTTCCGTGCGCCACCTAGGCCCAGGGGAGGCGGTGGTGGCGGGGGTGGTGCGGGCGGAGCACCTGAACCTCCACGGCACCGCCCACGGGGGCTTCCTCTACGCCCTGGCGGATAGCGCCTTCGCCCTGGCCTCTAACTCCCGGGGCCCCGCCGTGGCCCTTTCCTGCCGCATGGACTATTTCCGCCCTCTCTTTTTGGGGGCGAGGGTGGAGGCAAAGGCGGTGGAGGTGAACCTCTCCCGCCGCACCGCCACCTACCGGGTGGAGCTGGTCTCCGAAGGGAAGCTGGTGGCCCTTTTCACGGGAACGGTCTTTCGCTTGGGAGGTGACGATGTACCAGCCGGAACTGGAAACCCTTCCCAGGGAGAAGCTTAGGGCGCTTCAGGAAGAGAGGCTTCGCCGCCTGGTGGCCTACGTCTACGAGCGGGTTCCCTTCTACAAGAAGCTCCTGGACGAGGCCGGGGTGGACCCCAAGGGGATTCGGGGCCTCGAGGACCTCCCCAGACTCCCCTTCACCAAAAAGAGTGACCTCCGCGACCACTACCCCTTCGGCCTCTTCGCCGTGCCCCGGGAGGAGGTGGCGAGGATCCACGCCTCTAGCGGCACCACCGGCAAGCCCACGGTGGTGGGCTACACCAAGAACGACCTCAAGGTCTTCGCCGAGGTGGTGGCCCGCTCCTTGGCGGCGGCCGGGGCGAGGCCCGGGATGATGCTCCACAACGCCTACGGCTACGGCCTCTTCACCGGAGGGCTTGGGCTTCACGGGGGGGCCGAGGCCTTGGGGATGACGGTGGTCCCGGTCTCGGGGGGGATGACGGAAAGGCAGGTCCTGCTCATCCAGGACTTCCGCCCCGAGGTGATCGCCTGCACCCCCTCCTACGCCCAGACCCTGGCGGAGGAGTTTAAGAGGCGGGGGGTTTCCCCGGAGGCCCTTTCCCTGGAGTACGCCGTCTTGGGGGCGGAGCCCTGGACCGAGGCCATCAGGAAGCAGGTGGACGAGGGCCTTGGGGTTAGGAGCACCAACATCTACGGCCTTTCCGAGATCATCGGCCCCGGGGTGGCCAACGAGTGCGTGGAGGAGCGCCAGGGAAGCCACATCTGGGAGGACCACTTCCTCCCCGAGGTGGTGGACCCGGACACGGGGGAGCCTTTGCCGGAGGGCAAGGTGGGGGTTTTGGTCTTCACCACCCTCACCAAGGAGGCCATGCCCCTCCTCCGCTACTGGACGGGGGACCTCACCTTCCTCACCTACGAGGCCTGCGCCTGCGGCCGCACCCACGTGCGCATGGGGCCCATCCTGGGCCGCACCGACGACATGCTCATCATCCGCGGGGTGAACGTCTACCCCACCCAGGTGGAGGCGATCCTTCTGGACATCCCCGAGGTGGCGCCCTACTACCAGATCGTGGTGCGGCGGGAGGGCACCCTGGACGAGGCGGAGCTCAAGGTGGAGGTCACCGAGGCCTTCTTCCGGGAGGTGGGCCAAAAGGCCCTCTCCGACGAGGTGGTGGAAGCGGACCACCGCCTCCACGCCCTGAGGGAGAAGATCGCCCGCAGGATCAAGGAAACCATCGGCGTCAGCTTCAAGGTCACCCTCCTCGCCCCGGGGGAGGCCCCAAGGAGCGAAGGGGGGAAGCTTAAGCGGGTCCTGGACCTGCGCAAGTAGCCATGCGCCCCATCCCCGAAGGCTTTGAGGCCACCTTTGAGACGGTGGTTACCCCGGAGATGACCGTACACTTTGAGGAGCTCGGGCCGGTCCACCCCGTCTACGCCACCTACTGGATGGCCAAGCACATGGAGCTTGCGGGCCGCAAGATCATCCTGCCCTTTCTGGAGGAGGGGGAAGAGGGGATCGGGAGCTACGTGGAGGTGCGCCACCTGGCCTCGGCGCTCCCGGGGATGCGGGTGCGGATCGTGGCCCGGCACGAAAGGACCGAGGGCAACCGGGTCCACGCCACCATGGAGGCCTACAACGAGCTGGGCGACCTCATCGGGGTGGGGCGGACCGAGCAGGTGATCCTCCCCAAGGCCAAGGTGGAGGCCCTCTTCCGCCGCCTTAGGGAGCGCTGGGAGGCGCAAAAATCGTCCTAATCCACCTCCTCGAGGCCCTGGCCCCGCCCCTCCTCTTCCTCTCCCCCTGGCTTCGGGCAAGGCTTTTCCGGGACCGGGCGGTCCTGGCCCTCTCCCTTCTGGCCTGCTTAGGGGCCTTGGAGGCGGGTTTTCCCGTGGTCCTCGCCGCCATGGCGGCCACGGCCCTGCCTATAGGGGGGGCGGTCCTCGAGGCCCCTTTTTCCGAGGAGCCCCCCGCTTGCCTAACCTCTGGACGGGAAGGCCCAAGGAGGCCTGGGCGGCCTACCGCTGGGGGGCGCTTGCGGCCTTGCCCTGGGGCGTGGGGGTCTTCCTGTTTTGGATGAGCGTTTTGGGTAGGCTTCCCCTTCTTTTCCCCGGGGCCTTGCTGGCGGGGATAGGGGTTATCCCGGTCTTCCTCGCCCTAAGGCGGAAGGCGGGCGTAGACTAAACCCATGCGCCTGGCGGGCAAGGTGGTGGTGGTCACCGGGGCGGGAAGCGGCTTGGGGCAGGCCCTGGCTTTGGAGCTCCTGAAAAGGGGTGCCCGGGTGGCGGTGGTGGACCTCAGGGAGGAGGGGCTAAGGGAGACCCAGGCCAAGGCGGGAGGCCTGGCGGGGGGGCTTAGCCTCCACCCCCTGGACATCACCGACCGCCCCAAGGTCCAGGCCCTCCCGGAGGCGGTGGAAAAGGCCCACGGCCAGGTGGACGGCCTCATCAACAACGCCGGGATCATCCAGCCCTTCAAGCGCCTTCTGGACCTGGAGGAGGCCGTCCTAGAGCGGGTGATGCGGGTGAACTTCTTCGGCACCCTCTACATGACCCGGGCCTTTTTGCCAAGGCTCCTTGGGCGCCCCGAGGCCCACCTGGTGAACGTGGCCAGCATGGGGGCCTTCGTGCCCGTGCCCGGGCAGGCGGTCTATGGGGCTTCCAAGGCGGCGGTGAAGCTCCTCACCGAGGCCCTTTGGGCCGAGCTCCAGGGGACTCCCGTGCGGGTGACCCTGGCCTTGCCCGGGGCCATGCGCACGGGGATCGCCGAGCACTCGGGGGTGGAGGCCCCCCGGGCCGAGGGGGGGGTGCCGGTCCTCGAGCCCGAGGAGGCGGCCCGGATCCTCCTGGACGCCGTAGAGCGGGACGCCTTCCGGGTCCTCTTGGGCAAGGACGCCCGCGCCATGGACCTCCTCTACCGCCTAAGCCCCCTCTACGCCACCCGGCTCATCCAAAGGCGCATGGCCCACCTGCTGGCTAGGGGTTAGCCCGCACCAAAAAGGCGGAAAGCCCCATGAGGAGGGTGAGGAGGAAGACCGTGGCGGCGAAGGCCAGCCCGTGCTCGGGAAGGAGGCGGTAAAAAAGCCCCAAAAGCCCTCCCGCCAAGGCGCTCCCCAGGGCCTGCCCCAAGGCCCGGGCCACGGAAAGGGCCCCCGAGGCGAGGCCCTCCGTCCCCTTGGGGGCTAAGGAGAGGACCAGGGCGTTGTTGGCCGCCTGGAAGAGGGCCCGCCCCACCCCCAAAAGCCCGAGGCCCAAAGCCGCCCCCCAAAGAGGGTGGAGGAGGGGAAGAAGGCCGAAGAGAAGCCCCGCCCCCACCAGAAGGTAGGCCCCCAGGAGGGCCACCCGCCGGTAGCCCAGCCGGTCCGCCACCCGCCCCGCCCAGGCCCCGAGGAAAAGGAGCTGCAAAGGCCCCACCAGAAGCACCCCGCCGATGGTCCCGGGCGCCATCCCCTCCGTCCCCAGGTAAAAGGCCAGGGCCACGGTGCTCCCCAGGGTGTGGAGGAAGTAGAGGCCGGTGGCGAGGAGGGCCCGGATAAACCCGGGGGTTTGGAAGAGGGCGGCCAAAGCCCCCCCTTGCGGGGGAAGCTCGGGGAGGTCGCCCGAAAGCAGCAGGGCCAGAAGGGCTAGGGGCAGGGGCAGGAGGAAGACGAAGGGAAGCCCCGCCCCCGCCGCAAGCCCGCCCAAAGCCGGGCCCAGAAGGGTCCCCGTGGCCACGGTGCTGGCCACGAGGCCCAAGGCGTACCCCCGGGCCTTGGGGTAGGCGGTGGCCGCCAGGCCCGGCACCAGGCCCACCACCATGGCCGTGGCCACCCCCTGGAGGAAGCGGAAGAGGTAGAGGGCAAAGAGGCTTGGGGCCAGGGCTAATAGGAGGGCGAAGAGGGCGTGGAGGAGAAGCCCAAGCCGAAAAAGCCTTCCCGCCCCCCACCTTCCCGAAAGCGCCGCCACGGGAAGGTAGGCCAAGGTGGCGCCCAAAAGCCCCAGGGAGACCACCCCCTGGGCCGCCTCCGGCCCCACGGCGAAGGCCTTCTGCACCACGGGGAGGGCGGGGGCCAGGCTGCTTTCGCTCACCGTCCCCAAAAGCACCCCGGAAAGGAGGGCGAAAAGCCTCCGGTCCACGGGCTAAGCCTACCGTAGGATGGGAGCATGGACCCGGTGGCGGCGCGCTTTTACGAGGGCTTTCTCTACCCAGACCTCCTCCCGAGGCTTCGCCGGAACCGGGAGCGGGTGGAGGCCTTTTACCGGGCGCTTCCTCCCCTTCCTCCCCTGCCCGCCCCCCGGGCTTTGGTCCTGGTGGAGGACTGGTGTCCGGACTCCGTCCAGGCCATCCCCGTCCTCGCCCGGCTTCCCCTCGAGGCCCGCTTCTTCTTCCGGGACCAAAACCCCGACCTGGCCGAGGCCTACGCCAAGGAGGGGAAGCGCATTGTCCCCACGGTGGTCTTCCTGGACGGGGATTTTGGGGAGCTCGCCCGCTGGCACGGGCCCCCCGAGGCCGCCCGGGCCTTCCTCCGGAAGGCCAAGGAGGAGGGCTTGCCTCCCGCCGAGCGCCTTCGCCGCTACCACGAGGCCTTCCCCCGCTTCGCCGAGGCCATGCTTGCCGAGTGGCGGGCCCTTTTGGGGGGAGAGGGCAGACTTGACCATTATGTAACTTCTGGGATAGATCGGTGCCATGACTCTTCGTGAGGCGCTATCC
>NZ_BMPJ01000025.1 GCF_014647535.1 Thermus composti
GTATTTACCCAAGCCCCCTTCTTTATTGGCGTGTCAATGGATATGCGGGTGAATATCCGAAAGGGGGGTTTTATGTGAAGTCTAGCGATTTGCCTTCGGGGTTGGCAGCCATTCGGATTGTGGCTGAGGATAAAGCGGGGAACTCTCAGGAAACCACCCTCGAGGTCAACCGGGACACGGTGGCGCCCACGGTGGTGTGGCGGGCGCCGGCGGACGGGGCGCAGGTGTCTGGGTCGGTGGAGCTGCAGGTGGAGGCCCAGGACAACGTGGGCGTGGCGAAGGTGGAGTTCTTTGCGGGGTCCACGAAGATAGGGGATGCCACTCCGCCGTCGGACCCCTCGCTGCCGTACACCTTTAGCTGGGACACGACGAAGCACCAGGACGGTCCGGTGACGCTGAAGGCCAAGGCGTGGGACGCTGCGGGGAACGCCAGTAGTGAGGCGACCCTCACGGTGGTGGTGGCGAACCGGCCGGAAATCCACTGGATCCACCCGACTCCTAACCAAAAGGTGGCGGGATCGGTGGACCTCCAGGTAGAGGTTCGGGCTTTGCGAACGGTGTCTAGTGTAGAGTTCTACTTTGGTCCGGACCGGGATTCCATGAGCAAAATTCCCGGAACCCCCACGGTGTTGGATAATATCTACTCGCTTACCTGGAACCTTTTGCAGGTTTCTCCGGGTACCTACTTCTTGAAGGCCGTGGTGGTGGATGCCCAGAACTCGAGGGCCGAGGCCGTGATCCCGGTTGAAGTGGGTTCTGCTTTCGTGATCACGACCCCTGCCGACGGTGATGAGGTGGGGCCTGGGGCTGGCCGTGCTATCGTGACCATCACTGTGGGAATCAACGGCACGCTGCCGCCCGGGGTTGACGTGAACAAGGTGGAAATCTACATCAACGGCCAATACCAGGGCGATGCGGTTTCGCAGACGGCGGGCGATGGCTCCCAGATTTACATCCTCACCTGGAACACCACGCAGAGCTCTCTGGGCCACGACCCCACCCTGTCCGGCGATCGGGTTATCACCGCGAGGGTGTACTACACGGGCGGGGACAAGTGGACCAACGGCGTTAAGGTGCTCTACCGGCCCTAGGCCTAGGGGTGTTTCCGGGGCCCCGGTTTCGGCCGGGGCCCTGTGGCTATACTGGGGGGCGTGACCGACCTCGAGGCCCCCCTTCGCCGTTTTGAGGAAGCCCTGGCCGAGCTCGTCCAGTCGGAGGTCCTCTTCATCCGCCTCATCCACCAGGATTTGGTGACCGCCGGGGGCAAGCGGATCCGCCCCCGGCTGGTCTTTCTGGCTTCCCGGGCCCTGGGGGGGGCCCCCTTTGAGCTGGAGCTGGCCCTGGCGGTGGAGCTTCTGCACTCCGCCACCCTCCTCCACGATGACCTCATAGACGAGGCCGAGACCCGCAGGGGCAAGGAGGCCGCCTTCCGCAAGTACGGGAACGCCGTCTCGGTGCTCTCCGGGGACTTTCTCCTTTCCCGCCTTCTCCACGTGATCGCCAGGACCGGGCGTATGGACCTGGTGGAGCGCTTCGCCCAGGTGGCCAAGACCCTCGCGGAGGGGGAGGTCTTGCAGTTCCAGGTGGCCGCCCTCGAGGACTACTCCCTGGAGAACTACGAGCGGATCATCACCGCCAAGACGGCGGCCCTCATGGCCCTCTGCACCGAGGGGCCCGCCCTCTTGCGGGGGGAGGCCCCCGAGGTGCGGGAGGCCCTCCACCGCTTCGGCCTCCTCTACGGGCAGGCCTTCCAGATGCGGGACGATTACCTGGACCTCATGGGGACCCCCGAGGTCCTGGGCAAGCCCGTGGGGGGGGATGTGCGGGAGGGAAAGGCCACCCTCATCACCCTCCTCCTCATGGAGCGCTTCCCCGAGGTCCGGGAGATCCTCAGGCGGCGGGGTCGGGAAGCTTCCGACCTGGAGCGGCTTCGGGCCTTGGCCCAAGAAAGCGGCGTGGCCCAGGAGGTGGAGGCCCGCATCCGCAGGAAGGCCCAGGAGGCGGTGGAGGCCCTTAGCCCCTTGCCGGAAAACCCCTACACCTTGGCCTTGAAAGCCCTGGCCTTGAAGGAGGCCGAGCGCCTTGCCTAAGGGGTATAATCCCCGAGGGTGATGCCATGAGCCTTCCCGCTTACCGGCCTCCGGAGGACCCAGGCCTCTGGGAAGCCTTTCTGGAAAGGTTGGAAAGGACCCTTAAGGTGGCGGAGATCCACCCCACCACGGTGGAGTACCTAACCCACCCCAAGCGCCTGGTCACGGTCTCCCTCCCGGTGGTCATGGACGACGGCAAGGTGCGGGTCTTCACGGGCTACCGGGTGGTGCACGATATCGCCCGGGGGCCCGCCAAGGGGGGGGTGCGCTACCATCCTTCCGTGACCCTAGGGCAGACCGCGGGTCTGGCCGCCTGGATGACCCTGAAGGCCGCCGTCTACGACCTCCCCTTCGGGGGGGCGGCGGGGGGGGTGGCGGTGGACCCCGAGGCCCTTTCCCGGGGGGAGCTTGAGCGCCTCACCCGCCGCTACACGGCGGAGCTGGTGAACCTCATCGGCCCCGACACCGACATCCTGGGCCCAGACCTGGGCACGGACCAACAGGTCATGGCCTGGATCATGGACACCTACTCCATGACCGTGGGCTCCACCGTGCCCGGGGTGGTGACGGGCAAGCCCTTCGCCCTGGGGGGAAGCGAGGGGCGGGACGACGCCGCTGGGCTCGGCGTGGCCCTGGTCCTAAAGGAGGTGGCCGAGCGGGTGGGGCTTCCCCTAGAGGGGGCCCGGGTGGCGGTCCAGGGCTTCGGCCAGGTGGGGGGCGGGTTCGCCCTCCACGCAGAGCGCCTGGGCCTCAAGGTGGTGGCGGTGGCGGTGCGCAAGGGGACCCTCTACGCCGAGGAGGGGCTTCCCGTGGGGGAGGTCCTGGCCCATTACGAGGCCACGTGGGAGCTTCCCCGCTACGACCTGCCCCCGGAGGCGGTCTTCGGCCTGGACGTGGACTACCTGGTCCTGGCGGCCCAGGAGGGGGCCTTGGACGGGGAAAGGGCCCGGGAGGTGCGGGCCAAGGCGGTCCTCGAGGCCGCCAACTTCGGCCTTACCCAGGAGGCCGAGGCCTACCTTTTGGGCAAGGGCGTTTGGGTGGTGCCTGACCTCCTCACCGGGGGCGGGGGGCTCATCGCAAGCTACTTGGAGTGGGTGCAGGACCTTAACATGTTCTTCTGGAGCCTCGAGGAGGTGCGGGAGCGCTTTCGCGTTCGGGTGGCGAAGGCGGTGGAGGAGGTGATGGCCAAGGCCCAGGCCTACGGGGCGGACCTGCGCACCGGGGCCTTGGTCCTGGCCCTGGAGCGGCTCAACGAGGCCACGCGGCTTCGGGGCGTTTACCCTTGAGGAAGGCTTATGAAGAGCGAACCCCTTTCCTACGTGGAGAAGGACGGAGGTCCTTGGAGCATCTTCACGGAGCAGGTGGACCGGGTGGTCCCCTACCTGGGCCGCTACGCCCCCCTGGCGGAGAGCCTTAAGCGGCCCAAGAGGGTCCTTATCGTGGACATCCCGGTGCAGATGGATGACGGCCGGGTGGTCTACTTTGAGGGGTACCGGGTGCACCACAACACCGCCCGGGGGCCCGCCAAGGGGGGGGTGCGCTACCACCCCGAGGTCACCCTCTCCGAGGTCATGGCCCTGGCGGGCTGGATGACCATCAAGAACGCCGCCGTGGGCCTGCCCTATGGGGGCGGCAAGGGTGGGGTGCGGGTGGACCCCCAAAAACTTTCTCCGAGGGAGCTTGAGCGCCTCACCCGCCGCTACACCTCGGAGATCGGGATCCTCCTCGGCCCGGACCGGGACATCCCCGCCCCCGACGTGAACACCGGGGAGCGGGAGATGGCCTGGATGATGGACACCTACTCCATGAACGTGGGCCGCACCGTGCCCGGGGTAGTGACCGGGAAGCCGGTCTCCCTAGGGGGCTCCCTGGGCCGGCGGGACGCCACGGGGAGGGGGGTGTTCTTCACGGCGGCCGCGGCGGCGGAGAAGATCGGGCTTTCCATAGAGGGGAGCCGGGTGGCCCTCCAGGGCTTCGGCAACGTGGGCAACGCCGCCGCCCGGGCCTTCCACGAGCACGGGGCCCGGATCGTGGCGGTGCAGGACCATACCGGCACGGTTTACAACGAGGCGGGCATAGACCCTTACGACCTCCTCCGCCACGTGCGGGAGCACGGGGGGGTGCGGGGCTACCCCAAGGCGGAGCCCCTGCCCAACCCCGAGTTCTGGGAGGTGCCCGCCGAGTTCCTCGTTCCCGCCGCCCTGGAGAAGCAGATCACCGAGCAGAACGCCTGGCGCATCCGGGCCAAGATCATCGCCGAAGGGGCCAACGGCCCCACCACCCCGGCCGCCGATGACATCCTGCAGGAGAAGGGGGTTTTGGTGGTGCCGGACGTGATCGCCAACGCCGGGGGCGTGACGGTGAGCTACTTTGAGTGGGTCCAGGACTTCAACGCCTACTTCTGGACGGAGGAGGAGGTGAACCAGAGGCTGGAGCGGATCCTGAGGAACGCCTTTGAGGCGGTGTGGCAGGTGAGCCAGGAGAAGAAGATCCCCTTGCGCACCGCCGCCTACGTGGTGGCGGCCACCCGGGTCCTCGAGGCCCAGGCCCTCCGGGGGATTTACCCTTAAGGTGTGGACTGGCCCCGCTTTGGCCGCGTGACCCTGAAGCCCTTTAGCGCGGGGCTTACCGAGGAGGAGTGGAAGGGCCTCTACGAGACCTTCCGCGACCCCGAGGTGGCGGAGTGGAACGGCTCTAGCCCCTTGCGCTCCCCCTTTTGGCTCTTCAAGCGCTTCGTCCAGGCGGAGACCCGGCGCAAGGACCGCCTGGCCTTCGTCATCCTGGACGAGAAGGGGGAGTATTTGGGCACCCTGGAGCTTTACGACCTCACCCCCGAGGAGGCCACCTTGGGGATCCTCATCGGGCGGAAGGAGCGCTGGGGGCAGGGCTACGGCACCGAGGCGGTGCGGGCGGCCTTAGGGTATGCTTTTTCCACCTTGGGGCTTAAGCGGGTGAAGCTCAGGACCTTCGCCCACAACCTCCGCGCCCGGCGGGCCTTTGAGAAGGCGGGCTTCCGGGAGGTGGGCTCGGGCCCCGGGCCCAGGGGGCGGGAGGACGTGCACATGGAGGTGCGCCGTGAGGATTTTAGCCCCGAGGCTTAAGGAGGCCTTCGCCCTCTTGCCGGAGGGGGTGGAGGTGCGCTTTCTGGACGAGCCCTGGCCCAAGGCGGCGGACTTCTTCATCCCCCCCTTCGGCCAGGAGGAGGTGGTGCGCCGGGTCTTCCAGGAGGTGGAGGTCAAGGTGGTCCAGACCCTCTCCGCCGGGGTGGACTGGATCCTTCCCCTCGTTCCCGAGGGGGTGGTCCTCTGCGACGGCTCCGGGATCCACGACGCCCCGGTGGCGGAGTGGGTGGTCCTGGCCCTCCTCGCCCTCCTCAAGGACCTCCCCGGCTTCCTAAAGGCCCAGCGGGAGGGGCGCTGGGCCCCTAAGCGCCTTGGCGACCTGGAGGGCAAGAAGGTCCTCCTTTTGGGCTACGGGGCCATCGGGAAGGCGGTGGCGGAAAGGCTTAAGCCCTTTGGGGTGGAGCTTCTTCCCGTGGCCCGGCATCCTCGTCCCGGGGTCTACACCCGGGAGGACCTCCCCGCCCTCCTCCCCCAGGCGGACGCCGTGGTCCTCCTTCTGCCCCTAACCCCCGAGACGCAAAGGATCGTGGATCGGGACTTTCTGGCCCAGATGAAGGAGGGGGCCCTTTTGGTGAACGCGGGGAGGGGCGGGCTCGTGGACACCTTGGCCCTCCTCGAGGCCTTAGAGGCGGGACGGGTCCGGGCCTTCTTGGACGTCACCGACCCCGAGCCCCTCCCCGAGGACCACCCCCTCTGGCGGGCCAAGGGGGCGGTCATCACCCCCCACGTGGCCGGGCTTTCCGAGGGGTTTTCCCGCCGGGCGGCCCGCTTCCTCTCCGAGCAGGTGGGACGCTACCTCCGGGGGGAGCCCCTTTTGAACGTGGTGCGGGAGGGGTACTAGTGGAGGTGGTGCTTCACGGCGACCTGCGCCGCTATGGGGAGCGCCTTCGGGTGGAGGCCAAGACCCCTAGGGAGGCCCTGCATCGGCTTGGCATCCCCTTGGAGGAGGTCTGGCTCCTGGCGGTGGGGGAAAGGGTGGTGGACCTGGACGAGGCGGTGGAAGGCCCCCTCGAGGTCTACCCCCCCATCGCGGGGGGGTGGTATACTTAGGGTCCTGCCCTAAAAGGCAGGGGGCGCGAGAAGGGGGGAGCCGCCCGACGCCCACCCCGCGTGGAAAGGAGATGCGGTGGAGAAAAAGGCGCTTCTTTCTACGCCCGTGGAGCCCATAGACATCAAGGCCTTTGACGCCGGGCCCATCCTCGAGGCCATGGGCAAGACCGCCTTCCAGGCGAGAAACCTCCATAGGGCGGCGGAGATTTACCTTCAGATGCTCCAGGACGACTGCGCCGTCATCCTCACCCTGGCGGGAAGCCTGGTCTCGGCGGGCCAGGGGCTCATCGTCCACGACCTGATCCGCAAGGGCTTGGTGGACGTCATCGTGGCCACCGGGGCCAACATCGTGGACCAGGACTTCTTTGAGGCCCTGGGCCACCGCCACTACCAGGGGGACCCCAAGGCGGACGACGAGGCCTTAAGGCGGCTTTGGATTGACCGCATCTACGACACCTACATTGACGAGGAGGAGCTGAGGCACACGGACTACACCATCGCCGAGATCGCCGACGCCCTGGAGCCCCGCCCCTACTCCAGCCGGGAGTTCATCTGGCACATGGGCCGCTACCTGGCGGAACGGGGCCTCGGGGAAAGGAGCATCGTGCGGGCGGCCTACGAGGAGGGGGTGCCCATCTTCGTCCCCGCCTTTTCCGACTCCTCCGCGGGGTTTGGCCTGGTCTACCACCAGGTGAAAAACCCCAAGGCCCACGTCACCATAGACTCCGTGGCCGACTTCCGCGAGCTCACCGAGATCAAGCTGGAGGCCAGGACCACGGGGCTCGTGATGCTGGGGGGCGGGGTGCCCAAGAACTTCGCTCAGGACATCGTGGTGGCCGCCGAGGTTCTGGGCCACCAGGTGGAGATGCACAAGTACGCCATCCAGATCACCGTGGCCGACGAAAGGGACGGGGGGCTTTCCGGCTCCACCCTGAGCGAGGCCCAAAGCTGGGGCAAGGTGGACGCAAGCCTCTCCCAGATGGTCTTCGCCGAAGCCACCTTGGCCTTTCCCCTCATGGCCTCCTACGTCTACCACCGGGCCCCCGCGCGGGCCAAGCGCCGCTACGCCGACCTCTTCCAGAAGGAGGTTCCCGCCTAGGCCCTGGGGGGTCTTTGGAGGGGTGGCTTTACTGCCCCCCTCCTTTTTGGTACACTCCCGGCAAATGCCCGACGAGTTAAGGCTTTACTTGAGGGAGCGCTTTGGCGTCCAGGGACCCTTTTCCCCCGGGCGCTTTGAGGCGGAGCTTTCCAAACGGGTGGGAAGCCCCGCCAAGCGGGCCCCCCTCCTCAAGGTCTGGCGGGCCTACCTGGGACGGGGGGGGCGGGAGGCGGTGCGAAGTTTCTACCGGGAGGTTCTCAAGGTCCCCAAGGGGGAGGCCCTGGTCTACGGGATGCACCTCCCCTTCCTGGAGTTTTACGCCCAGGAGGTGCCCTCCCGGGTGGAAGGGCGGGTCCTGGAGGTGGGGGCCTTCACCGGGGCTTTGGTGGGGTTTCTCAAGCGGAAGCGGCCCGAGCTGGAGTGGCACGCCCTCGAGGGGGTGGAAGAGGCGGTGGCCCTTGGCAAGAAGCGGGTGCCCGAGGTGGTTTGGCACCTGGGCTGGGCGGAGGAGGTGGACCTTCCCCCCTTTGACACCCTCCTTCTGCTCTCCGTCTTCCCCGAGGGGGAGGTGGACCAGGGGCTTCCGAGCCGTCTGGAAGCCCAGGACTTCCTGCGCCGCTTCGCCTTTTTGGAGCGGCTTCCCCGCTTCCTCCGCCTCCTTAGGCCCGGGGGGCTTCTGGTCTACGGCCACGGCCCCTTCCTGGGCAAAAGCCCGGAAGGGGTGGAGGAGGGGCTTCGCCTTTTGGGTTTCACCCAGGTGGAGCGGGTGGGGGAGGGGGAGTACTTCCTGGTCTTTGGGCGGCGGCCCGAGGTGCTAAGGGAGGCCCAAGAGGAGGCGGCGCGGGAGGAGGCCCCAGTCCAGGTGGTCCAGGCCCTGGGCCCGGACCTGGAGGAGGTGCGGGCCCTTCTGGAGGCGGGCCAGTACGCCGAGGTCCTGGCCCGTCTGCCCGAGGGGGCCGAGGGGGAGGCGGCCTACCTTCGGGGGAGGGCCCTTTTCGCCCTCTCCCGCCATGCGGAGGCGGAGGAGGCCCTTAGGCGGGCCCTCTCCGAGGAGGCGGAGGACCTCAGGGCCTTGGTCTTGGTGGAGCTCGGGGACTACGAGCGGGCGAGGGGCCGCCTCGAGGCCCTGGCGGTGCGGGGCGGGCGGTACCGGCTCGCCCTGGGAAGGGTCTACCTGGCCCAGGGGCGCTACGCCGACGCCTTAAGGCAGTTCGTGGAGTCGGGCCTGCCCGAGGCGGAGCTTTACACCCGGGAGGCTTTGGACCGGATCACGGAGCGCATGCGCCGCTTCGCCCGGGAGGGGGATTGGGCCGAGGTGAGCCGCCGGGCGGAGTTCGTGGAGGACCTTTCCCCGGCCCTCCTCACCCGGGAGATGCTGCGGCTCGGCCTTAGGGCCGCCCTCCTTCAGGGGCTTTTCGCCCGGGCGGAGCGCTACGCCCGGCGGCTTGCCGACCTGGACGAGGGCGAGGGGTTTTTGGGCCTAGCCCTAGCCGCCCTACGGGTCCGCACCCCCCTGGACCTCCGGGGCACCGAGGACCTGAAGGCGGTGGAGCCCTACCTCACCGAGGCCCTGAGCCGGGCGGAGATCCCCGAGGCCCTCCTCCTCCTTGGGGTCCTGCGGGAGCGGGAGGGGCGCTACCGGGAGGCCCTTTACCTTTTGGAGCGGGCCGCTTTGCGCGGGGAAGGGGAGGTGGCGGGGATGGCCTACCACCACCTGGCCCAGGTGAAGCGGGCCTTGCGGCGGCCCCTCAAGGAGGTCCTCGGGGACCACAAGCGGGCCCACGCCCTAAGGGCCTACCCCGCCCCCTACCTCTTCCGCCTGGCCCAGGAGGCCTTGGCCGGGGAAGAGGAGGTTTTGGCCCGGGAGCTCCTCTCCCGGGCGCGGGACGCCGGGCTCGCCCAGGTGGCGGAGGAGGACCTTATGGGCCTCATCCACCTCCTAGAGCGCCTCGAGGGGCCCTGGGCCGCCTTTAACGTCCTCTACCAGGCCCTTGCCCGTACGGAAAAGCCCCCCCTGGAGCACCTGGCCCTGGCCTACCGCCTCTCCCGCGCCTTCCGGGAAAGCCCCGAGGCCGAGGCGGCCCGGGGGCAGTACCTGGCGGCCCTCTACGCCGAGGGGCGCTTGGAGGAGGTGGAAAGGCTCCTCGTGGAGGAGCTAAAGGCCTACCCCCAGGCCCTCGAGGTCCTCTTTGACCTGGCGGAGCATTACGAGGCCCAGGGCCGCTGGAAGGAGGCGGCGGAGCACTGGCAGAAGGCCCTGGAGGTGGCCCTTTACCGGGAGAAGGACCTGGCCTTGGCCCGGGAGGTCCTAAGGAACCTCCTCTTCCTGAGGCCCCACGACGAGAGCCTCCTCCTTTACCTGGAGGAGCTTAAGGCGGTGGGCAGGGGGCTTAAGGACCTGGGCGAGGAGGCCGAGCCCCTTCCCGAGGCCCCGGAGGGGCTTTTGGAGGAGGGCCTTCCCCGGTTCCACGGGGAGCGCCTTCTGGTGGTGGGGGGGCACACCCACCTAAGAAGCCGCCTGGTGCCCTTTTTGGAAGGTCGGGGCCTCAAGGTGGACTGGTACGACGCCGACACCGTGGGGGTGGGCAAGGAGGCCCTAAGGCGCATCCTGAGCCGCCTGGAGAAGGCCCACGGCCTCATGATCGTCTCCAGCTACGTGGGCCACGACCTCTCCGAGCCCGTGCGCCTCGAGGCCGAGCGGCTCGGGGTGCCCGTGCACGTGATTCCCGGCCGGGCCCGGGGGGCCACGGGCTTCCTCCGGGCCCTGAAGGCCTTCGCCCCCGAGGTCTTCAAGAAGGCCCTAAAGGGGGTAGAGTAGGAGGGATGGAGGCTTTGGAACTGGGCTACTCCCCCTGCCCCAACGACACCTTCATCTTCTACGCCTTAACCCACGGCAAGGTGCCAAGCCCTTTGCCCGTGCGGCCCGTCCTGGAGGACGTGGAGACCCTAAACCTTTGGGCCCTGGAGGGGAGGCTTCCCCTCACCAAGCTCTCCTACGCCGCCTACGGCCGGGTGCGGGACCGGTACGTGGCCCTAAGAAGCGGGGGGGCCATGGGCCGGGGGGTGGGACCCCTTTTGGTGGCCAAGGCCCCCTTGAAAACCCTGGAGGGGGCCCGGGTGGCCATCCCCGGGCGGAACACCACCGCCTTCTTGCTCCTTTCCCTCTACGCCCAGGGCTTCCAGCCGGTGGAGGTGCGCTACGACCGGATCCTCCCCCTGGTGGCGGCGGGGGAGGTGGAGGCGGGGCTCATCATCCACGAAAGCCGCTTCACCTACTCCCAGTACGGCCTCGTCAAGCTCCTGGACCTAGGGGAGTGGTGGGAAGGGGAGACGGGCCTACCCCTCCCCTTGGGGGCCATCCTGGCCCGGCGGGACCTGGGGGAGGACCTGATCCGCGCCCTGGACCGGGCGGTGCGGGAAAGCCTGGAGTACGCCTTAGCCCACCCCGAGGAGACCCTTCCCTACCTCAAGGCCCACGCCCAGGAGCTTGCCGAGGAGGTCATCTGGGCCCACGTGCGCACCTACGTGAACGCCTATAGCCTAGACGTGGGGGAGGAGGGAGCGGAGGCGGTGGCCCGCCTCTTCGCCCTGGCGGAGGCCCGGGGGCTTCTTCCGCCCTCCGAGGCCCCCCTCTTTGGGTAGACTTGGGGCATGTTCCCGGACCTGCCCCTGGAGGCGAGGCAGGCGGCGGCCAAGGTCTTCCGGCCCAGACGGGTGCGCCGGGGCGAGGTTCTCTACCGCCCGGGGGACAAGGTGGACGGGGTGTACTGGGTGCGGGAGGGAATCTTCTGGTTGGAAGGCCCCGGCTCTCCCGACGGCGAGGAGGCGGATGCCTTGGGGGTGGTGGGCCCCGGGGGGCTTCTGGGGGAGGAGGCCTTGGTGGGGGAAGGCCATCGCACCCTAGGGGCGGTGGCCCTCACCTACGCCGAGCTTTACTTCGCCCCTAAGGAGGGCCTCCACGCCCTCCTTTCCGTCCACCCGGAGGTGGAGCGTTTCCTGCTAAAGGCCCTTTACGCCCGGCTCAAGGCCACGGAGGAGAGGCTTTGGGAGGTCCGCCACCTCTCCGTGGGCCAGCGCCTGGCCCGGGTCCTCCTGGCCCTGGGGCGGGAGGGGGAGGTGGCCCTTTCCCACCAGGATCTGGCCCGGCTGGTGGGGGCCACCCGGGAGACGGTGACCAAGCTTCTGGGGGAGTGGGCCTTGAAGGGGTGGGTGGAGCTGGGCTACCGCAGGGTGGAGGTCCTGGACCCCAAGGCCCTTGCCCGCTTGGCCGGGGAACTTTAGCCTTTAAAGCATGGAAGCTACCCGCCTGGTCCGCCTCCTGGGCCTGCCCCAAGGGGAGGAGGCCCTAAGGGAGCGCCTCCGCCGCCCGGGCCACCCCCGGCTCAAGGAGGCCCTCGCCGCCTACCTGAAGCGCCTTCAGGCCCCCAAGGAGGCCTTTTCCGCCTTAGAGCGCTTAGGGGTGGGGGCGGTGGTGGCGGGGCAGCAGGCGGGGCTTCTCGGGGGACCCGCCTTCACCTTTTACAAGGCCCATACCGCCCTCACCTTGGCGGAGGGGGTGGGCGGGGCGGCGGTCTTCTGGGTGGCTTCCCAGGACCACGACGTGGAGGAGGTGCGCCACCTCCACCTTCTCCGGGACGAGGCCCTGGAAACCCTCTCCCTGGACCTTCCCCCCTTGCCCTCGGGCCGGATCCCCCTAGGCCCTTACCGGGAGCGCCTTTTGGCCTTTTTGGGGCCATGGGCCGAGGATCCCCGCCTGGCCTACGCCCTGGAGGGGAAGACCCTTTCCGAGTTCTTCGCCCGGGTCCTCCTGGCCTTTTTGGGGGAGCGGGGGCTTATCCCCTTTGACCCCATGGCGGAGGAGCTCGCCCCCCTTTTCCTCGAGGCCCTGGAAAAGGAGCTGGCTGACCCCTTGGGGAGCGCCGAGGCCCTAAACCGGGAGGCGGAAAGGATCCGGGCCCTTGGGGGGAAGCCTCCCCTTAGGCGTAAGCCCGGGGCCACCAACCTCTTTTTGGAAACGGACCAAAGGCGCCTCCTCTTCTACGAGGGCGGGGCCTTCACCGACGGGGTGCGGCGGTACACGGCCAAGGAGCTTTGGGAGATCGCCCGGGCCAACCCCTCCCGCCTCACCCCGGCGGCGGGCCTAAGGCCCGTCTTCCAGGACCTGGTCCTGCCCACGGCGGGCTTCGTGGTGGGGCCCAACGAGCTAGCCTACGTGGCGGAGCTTTCCGAGGTCTACGCCCGCTACGGCCTCGCCATGCCCGCCCTTTTCCTGAGGCTGAGGGCCTTGGTGCTGGAGCCCCCTATCCGCCGGATCCTGAGCCGCTACAGCCTGGACCCCTGGGCCTTCGTGGAGGAGGGGGAGGAGGCCTTCTGGCGGGCGGCGGGGGGCGCGCTGGAGGCTTTTCGGGAGCTTGAGGCGGGCTTTAAGGCCCTCCTAGCCGAGGCGGAGGCCTGGGAGGCCAAGGCCAAGGCCCTGGAGCCCACCCTGGAGCGTCCCTTCCGCCGCTTCCGCTTCCGGCTCAAGGGGGAGGGGGAAAGGCTTCTCGGGAAGCTCCTCCGCGCCCGGGCCCTACGGGACGAGGTCCTTCGCGGCCACCTGGAGCGCCTGAAGCGCCACCTCCTTCCCTTAGGGCTTCCCCAGGAGCGGGTCTATCCCTTCGCCATGTACGCCCTCCGCCACCCCGAGGCCCTAAGGCGCCTGGCCGAGGCTCCCAGGGAGGGGCGGGCGGTGATCCCTCTCGGCTAGTTTTTTGTTTCCAATACACCCTGCGCCAACCCCCAAAACCCGGGCGAACTCCGGCAACCCCCTAGCCGCGCCTGTGGCTGGGGGGTTTTTCTTCACCTCGGGGTTCGGGAAGAGGTAAAGTTTAAGGGAGCATGGGAAGGTTGGGGCTGGCTATTCTGCTAGGGTTGGTTTTCCTCGGCCTCTTTCCCGGGCGGGGACAGGTGGGGGATTTGGTCCTGCGCGTGCTCCTCAAGGAGGTGTCCGCTGGGGAGGCGGTGCGCTTAAGCCTTCCCCAGGGCGAGGTGCGGGCCTGGCTTGGGGAAGGAGGGGTGGTGGTGGAGGGCAAGGCCTTCCCTTACCTGGACCTGGAGGGGCCTTACTTTAGCCTCGAGGGCCGCTCCTACCGCGGGGGGGTGCGGCTTTGGCCGGAAGGGGAAAGGCTTTGGGTCATCAACCGGGTGGCCCTGGAGGACTACCTCCTTGGGGTCGTTCCGGCGGAGATGCCTGACGGGTTTCCCCTCGAGGCCCTAAAAGCCCAGGCGGTGGTGGCCCGCACCTTCGCCGTGAGGCGCTACGCCCCCGGGGCCCCCTACGACCTCTGCGCCGACGAGCGCTGCCAGGTCTATGGGGGTTTTTCCGCCGAGAAGCCCCGGGCCAAAACGGCGGTGGTGGCCACCCGGGGCCTCGTCTTAAGCTACGGGAGCGAGGCCATCTCCGCCCTTTACCACGCCGACTCCGGGGGGATGACGGCGGGGAGCGAGGAGGTCTTCCAGAAGGCGTTGCCCTACCTCCGCCCCCGGCCCGACCCCTACGCCCGGGGGCCCAAGAGCTCCTGGCGGATGGAGGTGGACCCCGCCACCGCCCGAAAGGCCCTCCAGGCCTTGGGTTACGACCCAAGGGGGGACGGCCCGCCCCAAGTTCTAAAGCGGAGCCCCTCGGGGAGGGTTTGGCGGGTGCGCCTCCTCGGGGTGGAGGTGGAAGGCCCCGAGGCCCAGCGCCTCATGCGCCTCCTGGGCCTCCCCTCGGCCCTGGTGGACTTCCAGGGTTGGTTGGCCTCGGGCCGGGGGGCGGGGCACGGGGTGGGCCTCTCCCAGTGGGGGGCCAAGGGGATGGCCGAGGCGGGGTACGGCTTCCGGGAGGTCCTGGGGTACTACTTCCCGGGCACCGGCCTTTCCGCTTTGGTTCTCGAGGCCCAGGTCCCCTGATGTGGATCCCCACCCCCCTCACCCCCCTCTGGCTCACCCTCTCCCCCAGGGGGGTCTTGGCCCTCGAGCCCGCCCTCTTCCCCCGGGGCGAGGAGGCGAAAGGCCCCCTGGCGGAGGCGGTGCGGGAGACGGTCCTGGCCTACTTCGCCGGGGAGCGCCCGGACTTTTTGGCAATCCCCCTGGACTACGCCCGATTCTCCCCGGTGCGGGCCGCTCTCTACGAGCGGGTGCGCCGCATCCCTTACGGGCGCACCACCAGCTACGGGGCTTTGGCCCGGGAGCTCGGCCTTTCCCCGCGGGCGGTGGGGGCGGCCCTTAAGGCCTCGCCCTTTTTTCTCCTCGTCCCCGCCCACCGGGTGGTCCACGCCGACGGGCGGCTTGGGGGGTTCCAGGGGCAGGAGGGGCTAAAGCTTTGGCTTTTGCGCTTTGAAGGGGCCCTTTAGGCCTCCTTCCAGACCGCCACGGAGAAGGGTGGGAGGGCGGGGCCGCAAAGCCTACCCCCCTGGGGCGTGCACACCGCCCCCGAGAGGAGGTCCAAAAGCCTTCCCCCCCGGGGAAAGGCCCCGTGCAGGGGGAAGTCCTGAAGGAAGGGCTCGGGGGTGGCGTTCACCACCACCAGGTAGGGCCCCCGGGTGAAGGCCAGGTGGCCGTCCGCCGCGTAGACCCGCCAGTAGGGGGCGGTGCGGAGCTCGGGGTGCTCTTTCCTTAGCCGGGCCATCCGGCGCACCGTCTCCCGTAGCTCCTTCCGCCAGCGGGCCTCCTCCCAGACCATCCCCCCCCGGTTTTCCGGGTCGTGCCCCCCTTCCATCCCCACCTCCTCCCCGTAGTAGACCGTGGGGTTCCCGGGGAGGAGGAAGAGGAGGGCCAGGGCAAGCCGGGCCCGCTCCACGCCCCCCCGCATCAGGGTGAGAAGCCTCGGGGTGTCGTGGGAGGTGAGGAGGTTCATCTGGGCCCGGACCACCTCGGGGCGGTAGCGGCCGAAGAGGGCTTCCAGCCGGTGGCTGAAGGCCAGGGCCTGGAGGGGCTCTATGGAGCCTAGGCCCGAGCGCCCGGCGAGCTCCCGGTCCAGGGCCTCCCCGCCCACGAAGCCCAAAATGGCCCGGCTTAGGGGGTAGTTCATGACGGCGTCAAACATGTCCCCCTGGAGCCAGAAGTCCGCCTCCTCCCAGATCTCGCCCACGATGTAGGCTTCGGGGTTCACCCCCTTGACCCTTCGGCGGAAGGCCCGCCAAAACTCGGGGTCCTGGATCTCGTTGGGCACGTCCAGGCGCCAGCCATCGGCGCCGAAGCGGATCCAGTGCTCCGCCACCGAGAGGAGGTACTCCCGCACCGCCGGGGTCTCCACCTTGAGCTTGGGAAGCTCGGGGTTGCCCCACCAGGCCTCGTAGTTGGGGTGGGCGGTGTAGGCCTTTAGGGGGAAGCCCTTCACGTGGTACCAGTCCCGGTAGGGGCTTTGCTCGCCGTTTTCCAGGAGGTGCTGGAAGGCGAAGAAGCCCCTTCCCGTGTGGTTGAAGACCCCGTCCAGGATGACCCTCACCCCGTGGGCGTGGGCCACCTCCAGGAGGTGCCTTAAGGCCTCGTTGCCCCCGAGGATGGGGTCCACCTGGAAGTAATCGGTGGTGTGGTAGCGGTGGTTGGCGGTGGAGGCGAAGACGGGGTTCAGGTAGAGGGCCTCCACCCCCAGGTCCAGGAGGTAGGGGAGTTTTTCCGCCACCCCCCAAAGCGTCCCCCCCTTGAAGCCCCGGAGGGTGGGGGGGGCTTCCCAGGGCTCAAAGGGCCCCGCGGGGGCGGGCTTGCCCGGGGGGCCCGCCCGGAAGAAGCGGTCGGGGAAGATCTGATAGAAAAAAGCGCCCTCGTACCAGGCCACGGGGCCAAGTGTACCACGCCCCGAGTGTGCCTGGTTCACCAAAATCCTTGCCCGGGGCGAGGGGGGTTTGGTATCCTCCCGGGGTGAAGGGGATGCGGGGCCGCCTTTTTGTGATGACCGGGGCGAGCGGGGTGGGGAAGGGGACGGTGCGGGCCAAGGTTTTGGAGCGCACCCGCCTCTTCTACTCCATCTCCATGACCACCCGCCCCCCAAGGCCCGGGGAGCGGGACGGGGTGGACTACTACTTCGTGGACCGCCCCACCTTTGAGGCCCTCCTGCAACAAGACGGCTTCCTGGAGCACGCCGAGTACGTGGGCCACTTCTACGGCACCCCCAGGGCCCCGGTGGAACGGGCCTTGGCCCGGGGGGAGGACGTCCTTTTGGAGATTGAGGTCCAGGGGGCGCTCCAGGTGAAGGCCAAGGTGCCGGAGGCGGTCCTCATCTTCCTTGTCCCCCCATCCCTTTCCGAGCTCAAGCGGAGGCTGGTCTACCGGGGGAAGGATCGCCCCGAGAAGATAAAGGAGCGCCTGGAGCGGGCGGAGTGGGAGATTAAGAACGCCCACCGCTTTGACTACGTGGTGGTGAACGACGTCCTCGAGGACGCCGTGGCCGACTTCCTGGCCATCCTCACCGCGGAAAGGCGGCGCACGGACCGCATGCAGGAGGCCCTGGAGCGGGCCTTGGTGCGGGACTTGGACTTGGAAAGCGAGCTGGACGAGATCCTAAGGAGGAACTATGGCGGAACCGGGGATTGACACGCTCTTCGGCATGGTGGACTCCAAATACCGGCTCACGGTGGTGGTGGCCAAACGGGCGCAGCAGCTTTTGCGCCACCGCTTCAAGAACACGGTCTTGGAGCCCGAGGAAAGGCCCAAGATGCGCACCCTGGAGGGGATCTTTGACGACCCCAACGCCGTCACCTGGGCCATGAAGGAGCTCCTTACCGGGAGGCTCGTCTTCGGGGAGAACCTCCTCCCCGAGGACCGCCTGCAGAAGGAGATGGAGAGGCTCTACCCCGTGGAAGAGGAGGTCTAGGTGGCCCGGGTCCTGGTGGCGGCCTCGGGGGGGGTGGCGGCCCTCAAGACCCCCCACCTCCTCCGTCTCCTCCGGGCGCGGGGGCACGAGGTCCGGGCCCTGGCCACGAGGCGGGCCCTGGAGTTCGTCACCCCCCTTTCCCTGGCGGTGGCGGCGGGGGGCGAGGTGGCCACCGAGGAAGCCTGGTTCCAGCCCACGGGGAGGGCCCTCCACATAGACCTCGCCCGCTGGGCCGAGGTGGTCCTGGTGGCCCCGGCCACGGCGGACGCCCTGGCCAAGGCGGCTTTGGGCCTCGCCGACGACCTCCTCTCCGCCACCCTCCTCGCCGGGGCCAAGCGGGTGGCCTGGGCCCCGGCCATGAACGAGGCCATGTGGCTCGCCCCCCAGACCCAGGGCCACGTGGAGCGCCTCAAGGCCTTGGGCCACACCTTCTTCGGCCCCGCCTACGGACCCTTGGCGGCGGTGGGGGAGGGGGAGGGGTGGGGGCGGATGCTGGAGCCCGAGGAGCTTGTGGAGCGCCTCGATGGCTTTCTCACCCCCAAGGACCTAGGGGGCCTAAGGCTTTTGGTCTCCGCCGGGCCCACCCGGGAGTACCTAGACCCGGTCCGCTTCCTTTCCAACCCCTCCTCGGGCCGCATGGGCTACGCCGTGGCCGAGGCCGCCCGGGACCGGGGGGCGGAGGTGGTTTTGGTCTCGGGGCCCACGGCGCTTCCTGACCCCTGGGGCGTGGAAGTGGTGCGGGTGGAAAGCGCCCTGGAGATGCGCCAGGCCATCCTGGAGCGCTACGCCTGGGCCGACGCCGTGGTCATGGCGGCGGCGGTGGCCGACTACCGCCCGGCCGAGGTCTTAAAGGAGAAGGAGCCCAAGGTGGAGGCGGAACGCCTCCTCCGCCTCGTCCCCAACCCCGACATCCTCAAGGAGCTGGGGGAGAGGAAGGGCCAGAAGGTCCTGGTGGGCTTCGCCATGGAGACGGGGGAGGGGCTGGAACGGGCCCGGGGGAAGCTTTTGCGGAAAAACCTGGACTTCATCGTCCTCAACTGGGTGAACCGGGAGGGGGTGGGGTTCGCCAGCCCCGAGAACGAGGTGGTCCTGGTCTTCCGGGATGGCCGGGTGGAGGAGGTCTCCCGCAGGCCCAAACGCCAGGTGGCGGACCGTATACTGGACCACGTCAAGGCGTTGTGGGCTTCGTGAGGTGGATATGCGCAACAAGGCGGAACGTCACCGCGTCATCCGGGAGATCGTGAGCCGCGAGGAGATCAGCACCCAGAAGGAGCTGGTGGAGCGGCTTAGGGCTTTAGGCTTTGAGGTGACCCAGGCCACGGTGAGCCGGGACATCGCCGAGCTTAGGCTCGCCCGGGTCTCCTTGGGCAAGGGACGGCACAAGTACACCCTCCCCGCAGCGGACATGGCGGAGGACGTTTACGAGGAGCTCAAGCGCCAGTTCGCCCTCTTCGTGAAGGACGTGGACCGGGGCGGGAACATCCTGGTCCTAAAGACCGCTGAGGGGCACGCCTCGGGCATCGCCTACCTTCTGGACCGGCTCAAGCGGGACGAGATCGTGGGCACCCTGGCGGGGGAGGACACCATCCTGGTGGTGGCCCGTTCCCAAGAGGGGGCCGAGGCTTTGGAAGAGGAGTTCGCCGAGCTCTTGCTGGCCGGGAAGAGGTAGGGGAGCGTTGGAGTTTTTCCTAAAGTCCTTCCTCACCCTCTTCGTGGTCATGGACCCGGTGGGGCTTGTCCCTATCTTCTTGGCTCTGGCGGGGGACAAGCCCCCGGAAAGGCAGCTTCGGATCGCCCGCAAGGCGGTTTTGGTGGCGGGGGGGATCCTGGGGGTTTTCTTTTTCTTCGGCCGGGGGCTTTTGGGCTACCTGGGGATTAGCCTCGAGGCCCTGCGCGTCGCCGGGGGGATCCTCCTTTTCCGCATCGCCACCGAGATGGTCTTCGCCCAGCACGAGCGGGAAACCCAGGAGGAAAAGGACGAGGCCCTCTCCCGGGCGGACATCTCCGTCTTTCCCCTGGCCATCCCCCTTTTGGTGGGCCCGGGGGCCCTGGCCAGCGTCCTCGTCCTGGGGGCGGAGGCCCAGGGGGTGGCCTGGGGTGGGTTTGTGGTCCTCCTCACCGCCGCCCTGGTCCTGGCCCTGGCCTACCTCCTCATGCGCTTCGCCCTTTCCGTGCGCCGGGTCCTGGGCCGCACGGGGGTGAACGTGGTCACCCGGGTCCTGGGGATCCTCCTCGCCGCCTTGGCGGTCCAGTTCGTGGCCGACGGGGTCAAGGCCCTTCTTTAGCCTTGTCCAGGTACATGCGCTGGTCCGCCTCTTGGAGGAGGTGGGCGAGGTCCTCCCCTTGGGCCTCCACCGCCCCCGCCGCCACCTTGTGGGGAAGGCGGGCCTTAACCCGGGCGATCAGGGCCTGGGCGTCGGGGAAGGGGAGGCCGGGGTGGAGGCTTACGAACTCGTCCCCGCCCACCCGGAAGACCAGGTCCTGGCGGCGGGCGGCCTCCCGGAGGGCCTGGGCCACGGCCTTTATGGCCTGGTCCCCGGCGGCGTGGCCCAGGCGATCGTTGAGGCGTTTGAGGCCGTTTAGGTCCCAGTAGACCAGGGTGAGGGGTTCGCCCCGGCTTTGGGCTTCCCGCAGGAGGTTGGGAAAGGCTTCCTCCAGCGCCCTGCGGTTGCCCAGGCCTGTGAGGGGGTCGGTGCGGGCCTGGGCCTCCAGGGCCTTTCGCTCTTCCAGGGTTTTGAGGAGAAGGGCGGCCTCCAGGGCCAGGCCTTGGGCGAGCTCCAGGGAGAGGGGGGAGAAGGCCTCGGGGTCTTGGAAGTTGTCCAGGTTCATGACCGCAAGGACCTCTCCTTGGAGGGCGATGGGCACTTCTAGGGTGGCCTGGATCTCCCCAAGCCGCCCGTGGGTGAAGAAAAGGGGGCGGGCCTCGAGGGTGCTCAGGTGGGAGAGCTGGCGTATCTCCGCCCCTTTAAGCACCCGGGGGCGGCCTAGGAGCCAGTTGTTCACCCCAAGGCCGTACCAGGCCATCTCCTCCTCCACCGTGGTCCGCGCCCCCAGAAGCTTTTCGCTGAAGCCCACCTGGGCCACCAGGTAAAAGAAGGGGCCTTCCCGGAGGAGGACGCTTCCCGCCTCGGCCCCCGGCACCAGGGCCACCGCCTCCTCTAGAAGGCTTTGCAGGAGGGCTTCCGGGGGTTCGCCCCGAAGGAGCTTCTCTAAGAGCCTTAGGAGCCCCTGGTAGGCCCGGGCCTGGGCCAGGCGGGCGGTGTCCTCCAAAAGGAGGAGGTAGGTGCCCTCGGGGGCGGGAAGGCGCACCGCCCGGTAGCCCTTACCCCGCCACCAGAGGACCTCTCCCTGGGGCAGGGGGAGGTCTTGGGCCAGGGCGTTCCGTTCCACACCTTCTTGGCCTAACCGAAAGACGGGGTAAGGGGCTTCCAAGAGGTTCATGGGGCCTCCAGGAGAAGGCGGGCGTGGGCTAAGGCCGCCTCCGTGTACTGCCCGGAGAGGAGGCGGGCGAGCTCCCGCACCCGGGCCTCCCCCTCCAGGACCTCCACCCGGACCTCCTGGCCCTCCTTCACCACCCTAAGGTGGCGCCGGGCCCGGGCGGCGATCTGGGGCAGGTGGGTGACCACCAGGACCTGGCGCTTCTCGCCCAGGCGGGCCAGGCGTTCCGCCAGCTTCCAGGCGGTCTCCCCGCCCACCCCGGTGTCCATCTCGTCAAAGACCACGGTGGGGGCCTCGGCCCCCGTGAGGAGGGCCAGGGCCAGGGCAATGCGGGAGAGCTCCCCGCCGCTGGCCGCCGAGAGGGGGGCGAGGGGGAGGTGGGGGCTTGCGGCGAAGCGGAAGGCCACCTCCTCGAGGCCGTAGGGCCCGGGCTCGGGCAGGGGGATGAGGTCCACCTGGAAGCGGGCCTCGGGGAGCCCCAAGGCGGCGAGCTCCTCCACCATCCCCGTCCCGAGCCTTTGGGCGGCCTCCCGCCGGGCCTGGCTTAGGGCCTCCCCCGCCTCCCTTAGGGCCTTTTCCGCCCCTTGGAGGGCCTGGGCGAGTTCTAGAAGCCGCTTTTCCCCCCCCTCCAACCCGGAAAGCTCCGCCTCGGCCCGCTTGGCGTGGGCCAGGACATCCTCCAGGGTGGGGCCGTACTTGCGCTTAAGCCTCTCCAACAGGGCGAGCCGGGCCTCCACCGCCTCGAGGCGGCCCGGGTCCCCTTCCAAGCCCTCCAAGTAGTCCTCCAGCTCCCGGGCCACGGCCCTCACCCCCTGGAGGGCGGCCTCCAGGTCCTGGGCCAGGGCGTCCAGGGCTGGGTCCAGCCTCCCCCCGGCCCGTAGCTCCCGGATAGCGGCTTCTAAGGCGGAAACCCCTCCCTCTTCCCCCAAAAGGGCGTAGGCCTGGCCCGCCCGGGCCCTCAGGGTTTCCAGGTGCCGGAGCTTCCGGGCTTCCGCCTCCAGGGCCTCGTCCTCCCCTGGGGTGGGGTCCGCCTCCCGGATCTCCCGGAGCTGGAAGCGGAGGAGGTCTTCCCGCTCCGCTTTGGTTCTTAAGGCCGCCTCGAGGGCTTGCTTCTCCGCCAGGAGGCGTTGCCTTTGGGCGTAGGCCTCCTGGTAGCGGGCGGGAAGGGCGGGGTCTAGGAGGGCGTCCAGGCTTTCCCGCTGCCGCTTGGGGCTTAGGAGGGCCAAGGCGGTGTGCTGGGCGTGGAGGGAGAGCCACCTTTCCGCTTCCTCTTGGAGTTCCCGCAGGCTCACCACCTCCCCGTCAATCCGGGGGGTGGAACGGCCGCCCACCCGCCGGGAGAGGACCCTTTCCCCTTCCTCCCCGAAGAAGGCGGTGACCAGGAGGCTATCGCCAAAAGGCCCCACGAGCCCCTCCGCCTTGGCCCCGAGGAGGAGGGATAAGGCGTCCACCAGGAGGCTTTTCCCCGTGCCCGTTTCCCCGGTGAGGACGTTGAGCCCCGGGGAAAGCTCCAGCGCGGCTTCCCGGATGGCGGCCAGGTTCTTGACCTCGAGGCGCTTAAGCATCCTCCCCCATTGTAGGCCAGGGGGTATCTTGACGCTTGGGAGTTTCCTCGCTAAGCTAATCTTTGCGTGCGGGGGCGATTAGCTCAGCTGGTCAGAGCGCACGCCTGATAAGCGTGAGGTCGGTGGTTCAAGTCCACCATCGCCCACCACGATGAGCAAGGGAAAATCCCCCGGGTAACGAGGCCCGGGGGATTGACCTTTTACACCTACACGACACCTAATAGCCGGTCGCCAAGTGGAGGAGGATGCCCCAAGGAAGCTGCCTCATACCCTCAGCTCGGAGTATTGGGACGCCCAGGCCAGGATCTGGTCTACATAGGCGTCATTCCGCTCACCCCGCCTATAAGCGGTAGGCCCCCGGTTGTAGGCGTGCAGGACATCACACCACGTGGGAAACTGCCCCTTCAACCACGCCAGATAGCGGATCCCCGCCGCCGTGGCGTACTGCACCCGGGCCGGGATGGGCATGTTGAGGAGGAGGGTGGGGTCCATGCCCACCTGGCGGAAGGCGCAGGGTTTGACCTGAAGCGGGCCGATCTCGGACCCCGAGGCGCAGGTGGCCCCGTTGCTGCTGATCTGGAGGGCGTACGCCACCCGGTCCACGTGGGGGTTGAAGGTGGACTCCCGCCGGGCCACGGCCACCACCAGGTCCACGGGCACCCCCATGCCTTCAGCCTGGGCCAGGGCCCCGGCCACCACGTGGGCTATGGTGCGCCCCCCGCACTCCCCACACGTTTGGCGCCCCAGGGCAGGGTTGGCCTCCAGGATGCGGGCGTAGATGCGGTCTATGAGGTCCCACCGGCCCTTGTCCAGGGGGGGAGGGCCCGGGGGCGGATAGGGGCAGTCCGGTGTTGGGGAGGAAGAGCCCCCGGGCTTGGTGGCCCTGGCCGTGCCGGCCCTTCCAGCGCCTGCCAGGAGGGCTATCCCACCCAGGAGGCCTAAAAAGACCAGGGCCTTATTGGATCTTGCGCTTGGCATCTTCGGCCCCCCTAAAGGTCCTACTGATGCGCTTCCTGCCTCGGTTTAGGGTCAGGTAGCCGCCAGCGTAGTACCACGCGAAGGCGTTCAGGTCACCGTAGCGCACCCCAGTGCCCACCACTTCCCCCGCCACGTGGTGAAATGATTTACGGGCCCCCGGGGCTACGGTGGCCCCGGGTTGAGGAGTGGGATTTGTAGGGGGAAGGACCAGGCTTCTGGCACGCACGGTAGGCACCATCACGGCCCCCAAGTAATCTGCCAGTACGCAATAAGCAGTTTATGCAGGTTGTCCTTGGTGAACTCCTGGCCGTTGTCAAAAACAAGGTTGATGGTTGGACAAGACTCTGCAGATGTGTTGGTGTATAGATTGCCGTTTAGAATGACGGACTTTATGGTTATCAAATGCTCTGTCGTCTGTATTAGTCCCCCCTTCGGTTATTCGCTCCGACACTATTCACGCCGCCACCCTAGCTACCCAGGCGATGGGTAAGGC
>NZ_BMPJ01000026.1 GCF_014647535.1 Thermus composti
ATCTGGGATAGCGCCTCACGAAGAGTCATGGCACCGATCTATCCCAGAAGTTACATAATGGTCAAGTCTGATGGATCCGGCGCCGCCTAGACCTCGAGGCCTACCGGGCCCTAAACTGGGAAGGCTCCTTCGCTGACTACCTCCGCCTCCTCAAGGAGGACCCGAGGCCCCTAAGGACCAGCTTCCAAAGGGTCCACGACATGATCCTCTCCCACGGGGTGGAGGAGTACACCCTCTTTCGGGAAAAGCTCCTCCACTACCGCTTCTTTGACGACCCCTTTGAAGGGGGAAAGGACGCCGTCTACGGGCTGGACAAGCCCCTCATGCGCCTGGTGGCCACCCTCAAAGCGGCCGCCCACCGCCTGGGCCCCGAGCGGCGCATCCTCCTCCTCCACGGCCCCGTGGGCTCGGCCAAGAGCACCATCGCCCGGCTTCTGAAGAAGGGCCTCGAGGCCTACAGCCGCACCGAGGAGGGGAAGCTTTTCACCTTCTACTGGAAAACGGAGGAAGGTCCCCTCCCCTGCCCCATGCACGAGGAGCCCCTGCACCTCCTGCCCCAGGACCTCCGGGAGGCTTTTCTGGAAGAGCTCAGGGCCCTCCACCCCGACTATCCTTACCCCCTCGAGGTGGAGGGGGAGCTCTGCCCCGTCTGCCGCTTCCAGATGCGGGAGGCCCTGAAGCGCTACGAGGGGGACCTGGCCGCCGTCTTAGAAAACGAGGTGGTGGTGAAGCGCCTGGTCCTCTCGGAGAAGGACCGGGTGGGCATCGGCACCTTCCAGCCCAAGGACGAGAAAAACCAGGACGCCACCGAGCTCACCGGGGACATCAACTACCGCAAGGTGGCCCTCTACGGCTCCGACTCCGACCCCCGGGCCTTCAACTTTGACGGGGAGCTGAACATCGCCAACCGGGGCCTGGTGGAGTTCATTGAAATCCTGAAGCTGGACGTGGCCTTCCTCTACGACCTCCTCACGGCGAGCCAGGAGCACAAGATCAAGTCCAAGAAGTTCGCCCAGACCGACATAGACGAGATCATCCTGGGCCACAGCGTGGCGGGCTGGACCCCTATCCTCTACCGGCACCAGGGTAAGCCGGGCTGGACCACGCTGGAGGGGCTTTACGAGCGCTTCGGCGAGCGGCCCAAAGGGCTAGAGGTGTTGGCCTACGACCCTGAGCGCAAGGAGGCCCGCTGGACCGGGGTCTTGGGCCTTTACCGGCACCCCTTCTTCGGGGAGCTCCTCACCTCCGCCCAGAAATGGGGCGTGGTGGAGACCACGCCCAACCACTCCCTTTACGACCGGGAAGGGCGGGTCTTCTACCCCGAGGAGGGGCGGGAGATGCTGGGCCTCCGCAAGCTGCCGCCCCTCGCCTCCCCGCCCCAGACGGTGAACGTGGTGGAGGGCGTACCGGGCTTCGCCATGGAAGAGGAACTGGCCCCAGCCATCACCGCCCGGCGCCTCACCCGCCCTGCCCCGCCGGGGTTTGCGCGGCTCGCCCTGCCCCGCCATGCCACCCTCCTCAAGGCCCTCTACCGCCTGCCCCAGGAGGAGGAGGACCTAAAGGCCCTCCTCACCGTCCTCATCTGGTACGCCACGGAGGGGCACGGAAACGCCCGCAACGGGGGCATCGTCATCTCCTCAGCCAACCGGGAGGAGCTGGAGCGGGTCAAGGCCGCCTACGAGCGGATCTCCGACGGCAAGGGCTACATCCACGTGGGCTCCAAGCGGGACTCTGCCTGGCGGCTTTACCTGGGGGCCGAGGCCATCCGGGTTCTGGCCGAGCACCACTGCGGCAAAGGCGCGGCGCAAAAGCGCCTCCCCGACTTCCTCTTCACCCTTCCCCGCCCCTACCTGGAGCACGCCTGGGAAGAGCTCCTCAAGACCGACGGGTCCCGGCGGCTGAGCCGAGAGCAGGCCAAAGGCTCCGAGGCCTACCGGCGGCTTTATGGGGAGTTCAAAACCATCTCCCCCATGCTGGCCGCCCAAGTAGGGGTGCTCCTAAGCCTCCTGGGGCACGATTACAGCGTCTACCTCTACCCGAGACCCGGGAAAGCCCCCGCCTACCGGATCCGCTACGTCTCCGGGGAGGGCAAACCCGGGGGAAGGCACAAGCGGTACACCCACCGTCTCTTCCGCCGCCCCGCCCAGGGAGAGTGGGTCTACGACATCGCCTGCGAGGGCCTTCACAACTTCGTCTGCGGGGTGGGCAGCGTGGTCTGCCACAACACCAACGAGCCCGAGTACCGCAAGCTCCAGGCTAACGAGTACATGGAGGCCCTCCGGGACCGCACCATCAAGATAGACATCCCCTACATCCTCCGGGTCTCCGACGAGGTGAAGATCTACCGGCGGGACTTCGCCAAGGTGCGGGGCAAGCACATCGCCCCCCACACCCTGGAGATGGCCGCCACCTGGGCGGTGCTCACCCGGCTGGAGCCCCCGAGGCGGGCGGGCCTCACCCTCATGCAAAAGCTCAAGCTCTACGACGGCAGGCTCCTTCCGGGGTGGACGGAGGAGGCGGTTAGGGAGCTCATGGCGGAGGCCAAGCGGGAAGGCCTCGAGGGGATCAGCCCCCGCTACATCCAGGACAAGATCTCTAACGTCCTCGTCACCAGCGAGGAGCCCTGCATCAACCCCTTCATGGTGATGAACGAGCTGGAAGAGGGCCTCAAGCACCACTCCCTCATCAACGACGAGAAGACCCGGGAGCGCTACAAGGCCCTCCTCCAGGAAGTGAAGGCGGAGTACGCCGAGATCGTCAAAAACGAGGTGCAGCGGGCCATCGCCGCCGACGAGGAGGCCCTAAACCGCCTCTTCCACAACTACATTGACCACGTGAAGGCCTACGTCCTGGGGGAGAAGGTGAAAAACCCCTACACCGGAGCCCCCGAGCCCCCCAACGAGCGCCTCATGCGCTCCATTGAGGAGCGGATAGACATCCCCGAGTCCCGCAAGGACGACTTCCGCCGGGAGATCATGAACTATATCGGCGCTTTGGCCCTGGAGGGGAGGCCCTTCACCTACAAGGACAACGACCGCCTCCGCCGCGCCCTGGAGCTCAAGCTCTTTGAGGACCAGAAGGACACCATAAGGCTTTCCGCCCTGGTCTCGGGGGTGGTGGACCCGGAGACCCAGGCCAAGATTGACGTGGTCAAGGCCCGGCTCATCCGGGACTACGGCTACTGCGAGCACTGCGCAAGCGGCGTCCTGGAGTTCGCCGCCTCCCTCTTCGCCCGGAGCGAAAGATGACCCCTGGGGAAGCCTTCCTGCCCATTGAGCGCGACCTCCAGCGCTTCAAGGAGATCGTCCGGGGGGAGGTGAAGAAGCGGGCCCGGGAATTCTTGACCCGGGAGGAGCTTTTCGGCCAGGTGGAGGGCCGCCTCGTCTCTATCCCCCTTCCCCAGCTGGAGATCCCCAAGATCGTCTACGGGGAGCCCCTGGGAGAGGGCCTGGGCCTCGGAGGGCCCGGGGACGAGGCCCTGGGGCCCGGGGGGCATATCCCGGTGGCGGAGCTGGAGCTGGAGGAGTTTTTGGACCTCGTGGGAGAGGCCCTGAGGCTCCCCCGGCTTAGGCCCAAGGGGGAAGGGGAGGTGACGGAGGAGGCTTTCCGGTACACCACCCTCGCCCGCAAGGGCCCAAGGGGCCTCCGCCACGTGCGCCGCACCCTGAAGGAAAGCCTCAAAAGGGCCCTCCTCTCCGGGGAGTACCGCCCCGAAGTCCCCCTCCTCGTCCCCGAGCCCGAGGACCTCCGCTACAAGGCCCCCAAAAAGAAGCCCCGCCCCCACGCCCAGGCGGTGGTCCTCTTCGCCCTGGACGTCTCAGGGAGCATGCGGGAGGAGGAGCTAAGGCTCGTCAAGACCCTCTCCTTCTGGATCACCCTCTGGATCAAGCGGCACTTTCCCAAGCTGGAAAGGCGCTACCTCCTCCACGACGCCGAGGCCTGGGAGGTCTCCGAGGAGGAGTTCTTTAAGGCGCGGGAGGGCGGGGGGACGAGGCTTTCCAGCGCCCTCCTCCTGGCGGAGGAGATCCTTAAGGCTTACCCTGAGGCCTTCTACAACCGCTACCTCTACCACTTCTCCGACGGGGAGAACTGGCAGGGGGACACCCCCTTAGCCCTCGAGGCCCTGAAGCGGCTCCTTCCCTCCCTGGCCCTTTACGGCTACGCCCAGGTGGAGGGCCCCTACGGCCGGGGGCAGTTTTTTGAGGAGCTAGCGGAGGCCCTGGGAGGCCAAGAGGGCCTGGCCCTGGCCGAGGTACGGGGCCGGGAGGACCTGCCTCGCGCCTTAAGGCAGCTTTTGGGAGGCTAGCCCGTGAAAGCGCTTCTCCCCTGGATAGAGACCCTAAGGGAGCGGGCCCAGGCGGAGGGCCTCACCTTCCCCCCGGTCCTCTTTGAAGAGGTGGGCCCCGAGGAGATGGCCATGCTGGCCGCCTACGGGGGCTTTCCCCGCCGCTACCCCCACTGGCGCTGGGGGAGCGAGTACCTCCGCTACCGGGAAACCTACCGCTACGGCCTCGCCCGCATCTACGAGCTGGTGGTGAACACCGTCCCCGTGCAGGCCTACCTCCTCAAGGGGAACACCCTCCTCGCCCAGAAGCTCGTCATCGCCCACGTCTACGCCCACGCCGACTTCTTCCACAACAACCTGGCCTTCAAGCCCATCCCCAAGGACATGCTCTCGGAGATGGCCCACCACGCCGCCTACGTGGAGCGGGCCATGGAGCGCCACGGGGCGAGGAGCGTGGAGGAGTTTTTGGACCTGGTCCTCTCCCTGGAAAACCTCATAGACCCCCACGCCCCCTACATCCAAAGGCCCCAGGAGGAGGAAGTCCCGAAGCCCCAGGACCGCCTCCGGGTGCGCCCCTACCTGGACCCCTACGTGAACCCGCCCCCCGAGCCCCCCAAGGAGGCGGAGGAAGGGGCCAAGCCCCAGGCCCTTCCCCCGAGGCCCACCCGGGACATCCTGGGCTTTTTGGCCCGCTACGCCCCCCTCGCCCCCTGGCAGAAGGGGATCCTGGAGATTATCCGTGAAGAAAGCCTCTACTTCGCCCCCCAGGCGGCCACCAAGATCCTGAACGAGGGCTGGGCCACCTACTGGCACACCCGCCTCCTCCTCCCCCTCCTCACCCCCAAAGAAGCGGTGGACTTTGCCGAGATGCAGGCAGGCCTCCTCGCCCCCCACGGCCTAAACCCCTACCGCCTGGGCTACCTTCTCTTAAAGGAGGTGGAGGAGCGCTGGGACAAGGGGCGGTTTGGCCCGGAGTACGAGGCCCTGCCCCTAGGGGAAAGGCTCCGCTACGAGAGGCCCACGGGGGAAGGGCAAAAGAAGCTCTTCCAGGTGCGCACGGTCTACACCGACCTCAACTTCCTCGAGGAGTTCCTCACCCCCGAGTTCGCCCTCCGCCACCGCCTGGTGAGCCCAGAGGAACTACCCCGGTTCGCCGAGGCCAAAAAAGCCCTCCTCTTCCGCCTCACCAACGCTGGCTACCCCATCGTGGAGCTCGTGGACGCCAACTACCAAAACCGCGGGGAGCTTCTCCTCGTCCACACCTACGAGGGGGTGGAACTTGACCTGAGGAAGACCAAGGCGGTGCTGGAAAACCTCCACCGCCTCTGGGGAAGGCCCGTGCACCTGAAAACCGTGGTGAACGGGAAGGAGACCCTCCTCTCGGCGGGCTAGCGGAGCACCCGCAAATAGCCTAGAAGGAGGGCCTCGGAAAGCTCCCCTAGGTGCCGGGCCACAAGGCGCCCCTCCCGGTCAAAGAAGAAGGTGGTGGGAAGCCCCTGGACGCCCAAGGCCTGGGCAAGCCGGGTCTCGGGGTCCAGGAGGACCCACTCGGGGGAAAGGCCCCTTTCCTCCAGGAAGTTCTTCACCACCAAAGGGCCTTCCCCCTGGCTTACGAAGGCGAAGCGCACCTCCGGGTTCTCCTGGGCGAGGCGCACCATCATGGGAAGCTCCCGGCGGCACGGGGGGCACCAGGTGGCCCAGGCGTTGAGGACCAGGGGCTTTCCCCGGAAATCGCTGAGGCGCACCTCCGTCCCCCCAAGGGTGGTGAGGGTCAGGGCGGGAAGGCGCACCTCCTGGGCCGGGGGCTTGCGGACGAGGAAGACCCCCGCCACCAGGCCCGCCACCAGGGCCGCCCCCAGGGCGTAGCGCCAGAGGTGTTTAGGCAAGGTCATAAGCGTATACCCCCCTCCAGCCAAGATACCCCAAAGGGGATCAAACCCCCCTTGCCAGACGTAAAGAACGGCGAGGGGATCCTTGGCATAAACGGACGCGTTCTCCAAGACAAAGCCAAGCCTGGCCCCCAGAAGGCCCACCCAAACGGCGCCCTGGCCCCAGGAGGAAAGCCTCCGGTCCACCCGGCGGGCAAAGAACTCCGCCACCCCCACCAGGACAAGAAGGGCCAAGGCCACCTGCACCCTGGGCCAAGGGAGGGCGAAGGGCCCGAGGGTGAGGGCGTCCATCACCGGACCAGGGGATAGCCCGCCCGCGCTATGGCCAAGACCCCGCCCTCCACGTTGTAGAGGTTGGTGTAGCCCTTCCCCTTCAGGTACTCCGCCGCCTTTTGGCTCCGGTTGCCGCTACGGCAGTAGAGATAGACGGGTTTGTCCTTAGGGAGGCTTTCCGCCCAGCGGGCCACCTCCTCCAGGGGGAGGTTGACGGCCCCGGGAACGTGGCCTTGGGCGAACTCCTCCGGCATCCTCACGTCCACCACCAAAGCCCCCTGGGAAAGGGCCCGGTAAAGCTCCTCCGGGCCCACGTTCTAGTAGCTCCCCTTGGGGCCGCAAGCGGCAAGGAGGAGAGGGAGGACGAGGAGGCCGAAGAGGGCGCGGCGGGTCATGCTAGGCCTGGACCCCCACGGCCTTGCGGATGGCCTCGAGGAACCGGGGAAGGGGCTGGGCCCCAAGAATCCGCTCCTTGCCGTAGTTGATGACGGTGTCGGGCACCCCGTGGATGTGGTAGCGGCTGGAAAGCTCGGGGAACTCGTTGGCCTCAATCATCTCGCCCCACACCTTGGGGGAGGCGTAGGCCAGGCGGTGGGCGGTGCGCACCGCCTGGGGGCAGTAGGGGCAGGTGGGGGTGACGAAGACCTGAAGGACCACCTCCTCGGGGAGGTTCTGAAGCTCCTGGACCACGTTCTCGGGAAGGCCGTGCCCGTCCCGGCCCAGCATCTCTATGTCCTCGAGGAGGCTTGCGAACTCGTAGCCCGCGGGGATCCCCCGGTAGCGGAGGTTGATGGCCTCCGAGCCTTTCTCGCGAAGGATGAGGGTGGGTGCGGCCTCCACCTTGTAGGCCTCAGCCTTCTCCTTCCCTTCAGGAGTGGCCAGGTCGTAGACCACCAGGTGGAGCTTGTCGGAAAGGGCGGAAAGCTCCTCAAGAAGCTGCTTCGTCTCCTTGCAGTAGAGGCAGGGCTCCTTCCCCGGGGCGATCAGGGTGGAGGAGTCGGTGAAAAGCACCATCTCCACGTCCCGGGTAAGGCCGGAAAGCCTTTCCCGCACGATCTCCTGCTCCTTCGGTCCCAAAAGCGCCATGTTCACCTCCCGGATACCCCCC
This sequence comes from Thermus composti, assembly GCF_014647535.1. GTDB lineage: Bacteria > Deinococcota > Deinococci > Deinococcales > Thermaceae > Thermus > Thermus composti. Next base: position 7,556 of record NZ_BMPJ01000026.1, read on the forward strand.
TAGGGGTAGTCCTTTACCCACTATAGCAGGCGCCGCCCGGGTTGGGATAGAGGGCCCATACACCTTTTTCCGCCTTGACACCAACTACCCCCTAGGGGTATATTGCCGGGCGAGGGACGAAGGTCCCTGGAAGGAGGTAAAGCCATGATCTTCCGGCAAATCTACGAGGAAGGCCTCGCCCAGATGAGCTACCTCCTGGGCTGCGCCGCCACCGGGGAGGCCCTGGTGGTGGACCCCAGGCGGGACGTGGACGTCTATTTGGACCTGCCCCAGTCCTTGGGCCTCGGAAGAGGCCAAGCGGCTTTACGAGGAAGGGGTACCCTTCTTTGACGTGCGCGAGGTGGAGGAGTACGCCTAGGCCCGGATTCCCGGGGCTAAGCTCCTTCCCCTCTCAGAGTTCATGGCCCGCTACCAGGAGATCCCCAAGGACACCCCCGTGGTCCTCTACTGCCGCACGGGGAACCGCTCCTGGCAGGCGGCCGCCTGGCTTAGCGCCCAGGGGTACAAGGTCTACAACCTGGAAGGGGGCATCGTCCGCTGGTACCGCTTAGGCCTTCCCGTGGACACCACCCCGGTGGAGGTGAGCTACGCCGCCACGCCCTTTAAGGAGGTGGGCCCCCTCGAGGCGCAAGGGCTTCTGGAAGAAGCCTACGTGGTGGACGTGCGGGAGGCCTGGGAGTACCAAGGGGGGCACATCCCCAAGGCGGCGAACATCCCCCTCTCCGAGCTTCCCAAGGACCGGCCCATCCTCCTCGTCTGCAACTCCGGCAACCGCTCGGGGGTGGCGGCGGAGTTTTTGGTCCAGCAAGGGTTCAGCGGGGAAAGGGTCTATAACCTCGAGGGCGGCACCTACGCCTGGGTGGGGGCGGGTCTTCCCGTGGAGCGATGAGCCTGACCCTTCTCGGCGCCCTTTGGATCGGCCTCGCCCTGGGGCCTTTGGGCTCGGGGGGGTCCATCCTCACCGTGCCCATCCTGGTCTACCTCCTGGGGGAGCCCCCCCCAAGCAGGCCATCGCCGAAAGCCTCCTCATCGTGGGGGAAATCGCCCTTTTGGGGGCCATCCCCTACGCCCTTAGGGGCCTTGTGGACGGGCGCAACGTCCTCCTCTTCGGCCTTCCCGGGATGGCGGGGACCTACCTTGGGGCGTGGCTTTCTCGCTTCGTCTCGGGGGAGGTCCAGCTTCTCGTCTTCGCCCTGGTGATGCTCCTCGCCGCCTACCTCATGGCGAGGCCTTTCCCCCTCAAGAAGGACCCCGGGCCCAGGAAGGCCTGGAAGATCGTCCTGGACGGGATCTTCGTGGGGGTGGGGGGCGGGTTTTTGATCGTCCCCGCCTTGGTCCTCTTAGGGGGGCTTCCCATGCACCGGGCGGTGGGGACGAGCCTCCTCATCATCGCCCTCAAGTCCTTGGCCGGGTTTTACAAGTACCTCCACCTCCTCCCCGCCCTGGGCCTCTCGGTGAACTACCGGGTGGCGGGGCTTTTCGTCCGGGTGGGGTTTTTGGGGAGCGTCCTTGGGGGAAGGGTGGCGGTGCGCCTGCCCCAGGAGGGCCTGAAGCGGGGCTTTGCCCTCTTTTTGGTGGCCATGGGGGTCTTCCTGGTGGTCCAGAACCTGTAAGCTTAAGGGGTGCCCTTCCGCACCTTCCTCGTGGTCCAGGCGGAGATCCGCCTCGAGGCCTACCGCTCGGAGGAGGCCTTTCGGGAGCGGGTCTTCGCCCTTTTAAAGCCCCTCCAGGGGACCCCTTCCCCGCGCCTTGCCGCCTTCCCCGAGCTCTTCGGCCTCCCCCTCCTCCTCCAGCTAGAGGAGGGGTTTTCCTGGAAGGACCTGTTGCGAAGCCCCCTCCTCCCCTGGCGCCGGGCGCGAAGGGCCTACGAGGTCTTCCACCGGGTGATGGCCGAGGCGGCTAGGGCCCACGAGGCCTACCTCCTTTCCGGTACGATCCTCTCCCCTCCCTACGAGGAGGAGCTTTCCCGGGGGTGCTTCGCCCGCACGCCCCTTTTTCAGAACCTGGCCCTTTTCTTCAACCCGGAAGGCCGCCTCCTGGCCCAGGTGCCCAAGATGGAGCGCACGCCCCCCGAGCGCTGGCTCAAGGGGGGCTCCTTCGGCCCCCACCTGGTGGAGACCCGGGCCGGGCGGGTGGGGATCCTGATCTGCCTGGACGCTTTTCACGAAAAGCACCTATCCCGCCTGGACGCCCTGGGGGCCGAGGTCCTCCTGCAACCCTCCGCCAACCCCGCCCCCTGGGAAAGGCCCTGGCCCCCCGACCCGATGCGCAAGGAGGGGGAGGTGTGGCTGGCCTCGGCCCGGGAAAGGCTTCTGGGCCGGGAAAACCTGAGGCTCCTCCTCAACCCCATGCTGAACGGGAAACTCCTGGGCCTCTCCTTTGAGGGGCAAAGCGGGATCTACGCCCCCGGGAAGGCCCTCCAGCTGGCCCAAGGCCCCTTGGGGGACGAGCCCCTCCTCTACGTGCCCTAAAGCCTTTCGGGGAAAAGCCGGATGGGGTAGGGGCGGATGAGGGCCTTGGCGAGCTTCTCCCAGGCCCGGTCCTGCACCGCCTCCCGAAGCTCCCCCTCCACGGCCTCGAGGGGGTAGCGCCCCGGGGGCTCCACCCGCTCCAAAAGGAGGATGTGGTAGCCGAACTCCGTGGCCACCGGGCCAGAAACCTCCCCGGGCTTCAGGGAAAAGAGGGCCTCCTCAAAGGAGGGTACATAGGTGCCCCGGGGAGCGCACCCCAAATCCCCGCCCTTTTCCCGGGAGCCCGGGTCCTGGGAAAGGGCCTGGGCCACCTGGGCGAAGGCCTCTCCCCTTTCCAGGCGGACCAAGGCCTCCCTGGCCTCCGATAAGGAAGGGAGGAGGATGTGGCGGGCGCAGTAGAGGGCGGGATGCCGATACTCCGGGCTAAGGAGCCAAAGGGCCCTTAAGGCAGCCGGGGAAACCCGCATCCTTTCTCGGTAGCGCCCTTCCAGGTTCTCCAGGGCCAAAGCCTCCGCCAGGAGAAGGCGGTAGGCCTCTAGACCGGGAAGCCCCGCCTCCTTCAAAGCCTCCTCCAAAGCCCCTTCCTCGGGGAAGGCCTCTTGAAGGGCCTGCACCCTGGCTTCCACCGCCTCCTTGGAGGGCCAAAGGCCTTGGGCCCGGGCCACCTGCAAAAGGGCCCGCTCCTCCGCCAGGGCCTCCAGGTACCTAGGCCTATAGGCGGCAAGGAGGGCCCGGGTCTCCTCCGTGTCGGGAAGGCCCAGTTGCCTGAGAGCGCTTTTGGCGAAAAGGCCAAAGCGAAGCTCAAACTGGCCCTTTAAAAGGGCCTCCTCCCCCACCTGGGCCACCACCGCTTCCTGGGCCAAGGCCAAGGGGAAAAGGAGGGCGAGGAAAAAAAGAAAGCGCATGCCCCATGCTAGCATAGGGGGCGTGAACGACCTGGTCCTAAGGGCGGCCCGGGGGCTTCCCACCCCGAGGCCCCCCGTCTGGTTCATGCGCCAGGCGGGCCGCTACCAAGCCTCCTACCGCAAGGTCCGGGAGCGCTACGCCCTGCCCGAGATCGTCCAAGAGCCCGAGCTCGCCGCCCAGGTGACCCTTTCCCCCGTGGAGGAGCTCGGGGTAGACGCCGCCATCCTCTTCGCCGACATCACCACCCCCCTCTACGGCATGGGGGTGGCGCTTTCCCTGGTGGAAGGGAAAGGCCCCGTCATCCACGAGCCCATCCGGGACGAAAAGAGCGTGGAGGCCCTAAGGCCTTTGGTGCCTGAGGAGGCGGTGCCCTTCGTGCTAAAGACCATCCGGATCCTGAAGGAAAGGCTTAAAGTCCCCCTTATCGGCTTCGCCGGGGCCCCCTTCACCCTGGCCAGCTACCTCCTAGAGGGCGGGCCAAGCCGCCACTTCCTCCAGGTGAAGGCCTTCATGTACCGGGAGGAGGCCCTATGGCACCGCCTCATGGAAAAGCTCACCCTGGCCATGGCCCGCTACCTGAAGGCCCAGGCGGAGGCGGGGGCGGACCTCCTGCAGGTCTTTGACTCCTGGGTGGGGGCCCTAAGCCCGGCGGACTACCGCCGCTACGTGAAGCCCCACATGCAGAGGCTTTTCCAGGCGCTAAGGCCCTTGGGCGTCCCGGTGATCCACTTCGGGGTGGGGACCATGGGCCTCTTGCAGGACATGAAGGAGGCGGGGGGGGATGTTTTGGGCCTGGACCACCACACCCCCCTCCCCTGGGCCCGGGGGGTTCTGGGTGGGACGCCGGTCCAGGGGAACCTGGACCCCGCCCTCCTCTTCGCCCCCAAGGAGGTCCTAAGGCGGGAGGTCTTGCGGATCCTCGAGGAAAACGGCGGCCGGCCCGGGCACATCTTCAACCTGGGCCACGGGATCCTGCCCAAGACCCCGGAGGAAAACGTGCGCTACGTGGTAGAACTCGTGAAGGAGGTTGCGGCATGAACGTGCTCCTCATGGCCTACGGCACCCCTTACACCCCGGAGGAGATTGAACCCTATTACACGGATATCCGCCGGGGGAGGCGCCCTTCCGAAGAGCTCCTCAAGGAGCTTTCCGAGCGCTACGCCGCTATCGGCAAAAGCCCCCTCAACGAGATCACCCTGGCCCAGGCCCTAAGGCTCCAGGCCCTTTTGAACCTGGAGGCCCCCAGCTACCCCAAGCGCCTCCTCGGGCCCTTCCCGCCCCGCACCCCCCAGGGCCCGGCCCGGGTCTACGTGGGCACCAAGCACTGGCACCCCTCCATCGGGGAGGCGGTGGCCGCCATGCACGAGGACAGGGTAAGGCGGGCGGTGGCCATCGTGGCCGCCCCCCACTACTCCCTAAGGAGCGTGGCCGAGTACCAGGAGAAGGTGGAGGCCGCCCTCAAAGCGCTTCCCGAGCCCATAGACTTCGTCTGGGTGGAAAGCTACGAGGCCCACCCGGGCCTCATCGCCGCCTACGCCCGGAGGCTGGAGGAGGCCATCTGGCGGCTGAAGGACCCCAAGCGGGCGGCCTACGTCTTCACCGCCCACTCCATCCCCGTGGCCGCCGTGGAGCGGGGCGACCCCTACCCCCGCCAGGTGGAAAGGACCGCCGAGCTCATCGCCAAGAGGCTCTCTCTCCCCCGCTTCCAGGTAGCCTACCAGTCGGCGGGGCGCACCCCGGAGCCCTGGCTTGGGCCCGACATCAACGAGCTTTTGCGGAACCTCCGGGAGGAGGGCTTTGAGGAGGTGGTGGTCCAGGCGGTGGGCTTCCCCGCCGACCACCTCGAGGTCTTCTACGATCTGGACATCGAGGCCCAAGCCACCGCCAAAGAGCTGGGCCTAAGGCTTCTCAGGGCCCGGAGCCTCAACGCCGATCTGGACTATATCCAAGTGCTCAAGGACCTGGTGGAGGCGGCGTGGCTCAAGTAGCCGTGGTGGGCGGGGGCTGGGCGGGGCTTGCCGCCGCCTTGGCCCTGAAGGAAGCGGGGGTGGACTTCCTCCTCCTAGAGGCTTCTCCCCGCCTTGGGGGGAAGGTACGCACCCTGAAGCAAGAAGGCCTCCTGGTGGAGGGGGGCCCCGACGCCAGCGTCCGCTACAAGGAGGAGGTGCTGGCCCTGGCGGAGGCCTTGGGCCTAGCCCCCCTGGGCACCCTCCCCGCCAAGCCCTCCGCCTTCATCCTCCGCAAGGGCAAGGCCCACCCCCTCCCCGAGGGGCTTTTGCAGGTGGTGCCCGGGGACCTGAAGGCCTTGGCCCAAACCCGCCTCCTCTCCTTCTCTGGGAAACTCCGGGCCCTTTACGACCTTTTCCTCCCCCGGGGGAGCAAGGAGGACGAAAGCCTAAGGGAGTTCGTGGAAAGGAGGCTTGGCCTCGAGGTCTTCCAGGCCCTGGTGGCCCCCTTGGCCGGGGGGATCTACGGGGGGGAGCCGGGGGAGCTTTCCATGCGGGCCGCCTTCCCCCAGCTATGGGCCCTAGAGCAAAAGCACCGAAGCCTCCTCCTCGGGGCCATGAGGGCCCGGAAGGGGCGGGGAAGCCGGGAAGGGGGAAGCCTCTTCTTCTCCTTCGCCGAAGGGCTTTCCGCCCTCACCCAGAGGATGCGGGAGGCCCTGGAGGGCACCTTCCTCCTCGCCACCCCGGTCCTCGGCCTCGAGCCCGCGGGCAGCCGCTACCGCCTCCACACCCCGAGGGGGGTCCTGGAGGCGGAGGCGGTGGTCCTCGCCACCCCCGCCCCCATGGCGGCCAGGCTCCTAAGGCCCTTCCTCCCCGAGGCCGCGGCCCTCCTTCTCGGCATCCCCCACACCCCGGCGGCCACGGTGAGCCTGGCCTTCCCCGAGGCCCTTCCCCTAAAGGGCCACGGCCTCCTCATCGCCCCGGGGGAGGGGTACCGGGTGCGGGGCTTCACCTGGGTCCACAACAAGTGGCCCCACCGGGCCCCCGAGGGGTGGAGCCTGGCGAGGGCCTACTTCTCCGGGGAGGCGGCGGGGCTTTCCGAGAGAGAGCTTGCCCGGCTGGCCCTGGAGGACCTGGAGCGCTTCCTCGGGCGAAGGGTGCGCCCCAGCCACACCTTCGTCTTCCGCTTCCCCGAGGGGATGCCCAGCTACCGGGTGGGCCACTTAGAGAGGATCGCCCGCCTGGAGATGGCCCTCCTCAAGGCCCCGGGGCTTTTCCTGGCGGGGAACTACCTGGAAGGGGTGGGGCTTCCCGAGGTGGTGCGCACCGGAAGGAAGGCCGCAGGGAGGGCTCTCAACCACCTGGCCCTGGCCCCAGTCTAGCCAAACCCCAGGACCACCCCTTAGAATGGCTCCCAATGGATCGCTTTTACTCCGTGGTAGCTCTGGGGGCCTTTCTTCTGGGCCTTCTGAGCGGCCTTCTGGGGTACGGCGTCCCCCACGCCCTCCCCTGGTTCATGATCGCCACCGCCATCGCCGCAAGCCTCTATGGGCTTGGGATGGGGCTTGGGGTGGCGGGGGCCGCTTCCTTGGTCCTCCTCCGCCTCCCGGGGTTTGACCTGGTGGCGGTGGCCCTCCTCCTCTCCGCCCTCCTCGCCCACCAGGTGGGGAAAAGCCTGCGCCGGGCCTACCGCAAGGCCAGGGCCCAAAGGCTCCTGGCCGATGCCCTCGAGGCCCTCCCAAAGGCCCGATTCCCGGAGGAAGTCCTAAAGAGCCTCCCCGAGCGCCTTCACACCCTGGGGGGAGGGGGGCACGTGGGGGTCTGGGTGCCCACGCCCCGGGGCTTCCGCCTCCTGGCAAGCCGCCCACCCCTTTCCCTGGAAGAAATCCCGGGAAGCGGGGTGGTGGGCTAGGCCTTCCGGGAAGGAAGGCTCCTCTACATCCCCGACGTGCGCCGGGAGCCGGGCTACATCAGCATCCCCGGGCACCAGGTGCGAAGCGAGCTCGCCCTGCCCCTAAAGGAAGGGGACGAGGTGGTGGCCGTCCTCAACCTGGAAAGGAACCGCCCCTTCCACCCCGAGGAGGTAGAGGGGATTTCCCGCTTCGCCCAGGCGGTGAGCCTGCAGCTTACGCGCCTTGCGGACCTGGAGGAAAAGCGGCTCGTGGCGGAGCTTTCCGCCCGCTTGCAAAGCGCCACCACCCCCGAGGAAGCCGGGGAGAAGGCTTTGGCCCTCCTTCTAGAGGTTTTGGGCCTCGAGGCGAGCACCCTCTGGGAGGCCCGGGGAAGCCGGATGGAGGCCTTGGCCTACCTGGGGGTGGAGGAGCCCTCCCTCCTCCAGGTCCTAAGGGAGGGGCTCCCTTACGGGGTGGGCCTCGCCTGGCAGGTCTACGAGACCAGTAGCCCCGTCTTCACCCCCCGCTACGCCGAGGAAAGCCGGGTGGTCCCGGCCCTCAAGGCCCTCAACTGGCGCACCTTCGCCGTCCTCCCCGTCCCCACCCCGGGATCGCCCCGGGCAAGGCGGGTCCTGGTGGTGGGACAAAGGGCGGAAAGGCTTTGGCGCCAGGCGGAGGTGAACCTCCTCCTAGCCTGCCGCACCCTGGGGCTCGGCCTGGAGCGCCTCACGGAAAAGGCCCGCCACCAGGGGGTGAACCGCCTCTTCCTGGACCTTCTGGAAAAGCCCCTGGAGACCCTCTACCAAGAGGCCCTGGAGGAGGCCGTCCGCCAGGTGCCGGGGGCCGAGGCGGGAAGCCTTTTGGTGTGGGAAGACGGGGCCTACCGCTTTCGGGCCGCCTGGGGCTACGACCTGGAGGGCCTGAAGGCCGTCTCCTTTACCCCCGAGAGGATGCTCCTCTGGTACGGCCGCCCCGAGGAAGAGGCCCGCCGCGGCGCGCCCCGGATCATGAGCGCAGACCAGAGGCCCATCGCCGAGGTGAGCCACCAGACCGCCCCCCCCGAGGTCATAGACACCGCCGGCCGGGCCAAGGAGATCCAGGCCAACCTCTGCCTGCCCGTGCCTTACCGGGGGGAGGTCCTGGCCTACCTCAACTTGGATAACCTCCACGACCCCAAGGCCTTCGGGGAGGACTCCCTGCAGGCGGCCCGGTTCTTCGCCGCCCCCCTGGCCACCCTCCTCCACGAGGCCAGGACCCGGACCCTCCTGGAAGAGGCGGCCCTCACCGACCCCCTCACGGGCCTGCCCAACCGCAGGGCCTTTGACCGCTTCCTCCCGGAAGAGCTCAAGCGGGCGGAGCGCTACGGCTACCCCCTCTCCTTGGCGGTCTTGGACCTCCGGGGCTTCAAGCCCATCAACGACCGCCTAGGCCACGCCACGGGGGACCAGGCCCTCATCCGGGTGGCGGAGGCCCTGAAGCGGGAAAGGCGGAACGGCGACCGGATCTTCCGCTGGGGCGGGGACGAGTTCGCCGTCCTCTTCCCCCACACCCCCAAGGCGGGGGCCATCGCCGCCGCCTACCGCTACGCCCAGGCCATCGCCCAGATCTGCTTTGGAAAGCTCTGCCTGGGGGTGAACATCGGGGTGGCCACCTTCCCCGAGGACGGAAAGACCCCGGACGCCCTCCTCTCCGCCGCCGACACCCGCATGTACCGGGCCAAGGCCCAGGGGCTTCCGGTGGTGGCCTAAGAGGCTTCCGCCTAGGCCAGGGCCGGCCCGGTCCCTTGTATACTTTGGGAAAGGTGGTGAAGTTTCCCAGCACCTGGAAAATCGCCTTAGGGTATGCTCTCTTCGCCCTAGCCTGGATCCTGGCAAGCGACCGGCTCCTCCTGAGCCTCTTTCCCGAAGCCACGGCGCTTAGCCATTGGCAGACGGCCAAGGGGCTGGTTTTCGTCTTCCTAGGCGCCCTTCTGGTCTACGCCCTGGCCCGGGGCGAGGAGGCCCGGAAGGCCCAAACCGAAAAACGCTTTCGCGCCCTGGTGGAAAACGGCCGCGAGCTCATCTACCTCCTGGACGCCCAGGGCAAGATCCGCTACGCCTCCCCCAACGTGGCCGAGGTCCTGGGCTACGACCCCTTGGGCTATACCCGGGAGGAACTTTCCGTCCTGGACTTCGTCCACCTCGAGGACCGCCTTTACGCCGAGGCCGCCCTGGAAGACCTTCTCCGCCACCCGGGCGAGACCCGGGAGTATACCTTTCGCATCCTGGACGCCCAAGGCCAGGTGCGCCGGGTGCGGGTCTGGGGCAGGAACCTCCTCCGGGACGAGGCGGTGCGGGGCATCGTCCTCAACGTCCGGGACGAAACCGAGCTGGAAACGGAAAGGGCCCGGCTCAAGGGCGTTATAGAAGCGCTTCCAGGTCAGATCTACCAGGCCAAGGTGGAGGAGGGCCAGGACCCCGCCTACGCCCCTTTGGTCTACGCGGCCCCCCGCCAGGCGGAAAGCCTTTTGGGCTACCCCGCCGAGGCCCTCCTTCAAGACCCCGCCTTCTACTTCGCCCAGGTCCATCCCGAGGACCGGGCCCGGCTGGAGGAGACCGTGCGCCAGGCGGTGGCCCGCCCGGGGGAGGCAAGGACCTGCACCTACCGCTTCTTCCACGGGGAGAAAAAGGCCTGGGTGTGGCTTCGGGACACCCTGGTCTACGACCCGGAAACCCGCCTCCTCACCGGCTACGCCTACGACGTGTCCCGAGAGGTGGCGCAGGAGCGGGCCCTTCGGGAGTCCGAGGCCCTCTTCCGCACCCTGGCCGAGACCGCCCCGGCCCTCATCCTCCTCTGGCAGATGGAGGACCCCGCCCGCCCCGAGACCGCCCGCCTGGTCTTCGCCAACGAGGTGGCTACCGCCCTCACCGGGTATACCATGGAAGAATTTCAGCAAAAGCCCCTCTGGGACCTCGTCCACCCCCTGGACCGCCCCTTGGTGCAGGCGAGGGGCCTCGCCCGTCTGAAGTGGGAAAGCCCGCCAAGCCGCTACACCTTCCGCATCGTGACCAAGGGGAAAGAGGTGCGCTGGCTGGACTACGCCGCCGCCCGGGTGGAAGTGGGAGGCAGGCCCACGGTCCTGGGGGTGGGCCTGGACATCACCGAGGCCAAGGAGAAGGAGCTGGCCCTGGAGGCCTTCGCCCGGCTAAGCCTCGCCCTGCGGCAAAGCGAGGACCTGAGGACCATGATGGACCTGGCCCTAGAGGCCGTCTTGGAGAGCATGGAGGCGGAGGCCGGGGCGATCCTCCTCTACGAGGGAAACCCGCCCCACCTGGTGGAGGAGGTCTCCCGGGGCTGGATCAAGGACCTGCCTAACGCCCCCAGGCTGGAGGAGAAAAGCCTCGCCGCCTTGGCGCTAAAGGGGGAGGTGGTCCTAAGCCCCAACCTCAAGGAGGACCCCCGCCTCCGGGAGGCGGTCCGCCCCCTCATCCCCGAGGGCTGGGCGGGGTTGGCCCTTCCCCTTCCCGCGGGCCAGGAAAGGGTGGGGGTCCTCCTTTTGGCCTGGCCCGGGGGGCGGCTTCCCACCCCAAGCGAGGTGGAGCGGGCCAAATTCCTGGCGGAGGCCCTGGGGAACGCCGTGCGCCGGGCCTCCTTACAGCAAAAGCTCGCCCGAAGGGTGGCCCAGCTGGAGGCCCTAAGGCAGGTGGACCAGGCCATCCTGGCCTCCATGGACCTGGCCCCGAGCCTCGAGGTCCTTTTGGACAAGCTCTTCCTCCTCCCCCTGGACGCCGCCGCCTTCTTCCTCTACGAGCCCACCGACAAAACCCTGCGCCTGGCCGCCACCCGGGGTTTCCATAGCCCCAAGGACCTCCTCTCTAAGGCCCTCCTCCTGGGCCAGGGGCACGTGGGCCAGGCGGCCCTTTTGGGGGAGAAGGTGGCGGTGGACGAGCTGAGGAAGGACCCGGGAAGCCACCCCGAGTTCACCCTCCAGGAAGGCCTGGTCTCGGAAAGGGCCTACCCCCTTTTGGCCCGGGGGCGGCTCCTTGGGGTCCTGGCCGCCTTCACCCGGAGGCCCTGGGACCTTTCCCAGGAAGAGGAGGAGTTCCTCGAGGCCCTGGTGGGGCAAAGCGCCCTGGCCCTGGACAGCATCCGCACCCTCCAGGACCTCCAAAAAAGCCAGCAAGAGCTGGAGGCCGCCTATGAGCTCACCCTCTGGGGCTGGGCCAAGGCGGTGGAGCTCCGGGACCAGGAGACGGCGGGCCACACGGAGCGGGTGGTCCAGCTCACCCTGCGCCTGGCCCAAGCCTTAGGGGTGCCGAAAGAGGACCTGGAGCACCTAAGGCGGGGCGCCATCCTCCACGACGTGGGCAAGATCGCCATCCCCGACAGCATCCTCCTCAAGCCCGGCCCCCTCACCGAGGAGGAGTGGCAGGTGATGCGCAAGCACCCCGTCTACGCCTACGAGTGGCTTTCCGGAATCCCCTTTCTCAAAAAGGCCCTGGAGATCCCCTATTGCCACCACGAGCGCTTTGATGGCTCGGGCTACCCCCGGGGGCTTAAAGGGTTTGAGATCCCCCTTTCCGCCCGGATCTTCGCCGTGGTGGACGTCTACGATGCCCTCACCTCCGACCGTCCCTACCGCAAGGCCTGGCCCAAGGAAAAGGCCCTGGCCTACATCCAGGAGCAAGCGGGTAAGCAGTTTGACCCCGAGGTGGTGGCCGCCTTCCTAAGGCTTATGGAAGAGGCCTAGCCCCAGCCCAAAAGCCTCCGGGCCTTCTCGGAAAGCCGGTCCGGGGTCCAGGGGGGCTCAAAGGTGAGTTCCACCTCCACCTCCTCCACCCCGGGAAGGCGGGAAAGGGCCTGGCGCACCGCATCCCCCATGCTGTCGTGCAAGGGGCAGCCCGGGGTGGTGAGGGTCATGCGGACATGGGCTCGAGGCGGCTCCACCACCAGGTCGTAGATCAGGCCCAGGTTGACCACGTCCAGGCCCAGCTCCGGGTCGTAAACCGTCTCCAAAAGCGCCCAAGCCTGTTCTTCCAACGGGTTTCTCACCGTCATCGCCGCATCACCTCCCAAAGGGCGTAAAGGTGGGGGAGGACGCCCAAGGCGTAGGCCCAGGCCGCCCAGGGAAGCCAGGGGGAAAAAAGCGCCCCGAAAGCGAAAAGCCCCCCCGCCAGGTTGCCCACCCCCTCGGGGAGCATCTCCTTGAGAAGGGGCACCTTCTCCTTGCCCGCCCGTTTGGCGTAGCGGTGGGTCCAGACCAGAAAGGGGAGGATCTTGTAGAGCATGCCGCTCACCACCAGGCCCACGAAGCCCAGGGCGAACCACAAAGCCGCCCACACCGGCTTAAAGGGAAGGGCCAGGAGGGCAAGCCCCAGGAAGCCAAGCCCCGCCAAATAGTGCCGCACCCCGATATCCAGGGGGCGCTTCATGCGGTTTTTCAGGATGCGGTGGGCGTCGTAAAGGGCGAGGCCGTAGGCCAGGAGGAGAAGGAGGTAGCCCAGCCCCTCCCCGAAGGCGAGCCCCAAAAGCCCCAGGTTGGCCGCCCAGAGGAAAAGCCCCAGGGCCCCCTCGTCCACCCCGTGGGTGAGGGTGAACATGGAGACCAGCTTGTACCCCACCCCCACGATGGAGAGGAGAAAGACCCCACCGAGCCCGGCGAGGAGGTGCCAGACAAGCCTTTCCGGGTCGTAGAAGCCATAGCGCTGGGAAAGGGCCTGAAAGAGGCCGAGAAGGGGCGTGAGGACCAGGTAGAAGACCACCCAGGCCAAGGCGGTGGCCACCCGGTTCCAGCGGGGGGCCCGGAGAAAGGTGAGGAGCATGTGGAGGGCGAAGAGGAAAAGGGCCAAAAGGGCCAAACCCCCACCCCAGGGGACGAGGGCCGGGGCCCGGGCGAAGCCCAGGGCGAGGAGGCCAACCCCCAAAGCCCAGAGGAGCATCACGGGGTAGCCGAGTTCCTGCCGGTAGAGCGGCGCCTCGAGGACCACGGGCACGAGCTGGTGCATGGCCCCTAAGAGGACCCCCACGCCAAAGCCCAGGAGGAAGAGGTGGGCCAGGGCGAGGCCCAGGGGATGCCGGGGCACCTGAAGGGCCTCGGGGTGAAGGGCGAAGAGGAGGGCGAACCCTAGAAAGAAGGCCTCCCCCAAGAAAAAGAAGCCCGCGGAGAGGCTTAAGGGGACCGTGCGGTTCTGGGCCGTGACGATCACGGCCTAATCTTGAGGAAATCGGTCGGGAATCGCCATGACCTGGGTCATGGCTAGCGCCCCGGGGGGAGGAGGGTGAGGGTGCCCCCCTCGGCCAAGGGGGTGGCAAGCCCCGCCAGGTAGCGCACGTCCCGGCCCTCCCAGAGGACGGCGAACCGGGGCCTAAGCCGCCAGAGGACCTTGGGCTCTAGCCATAGGCCCGCCTCCTCCTCCGAAGGAAGGGGCTCCAAGGCGATGTCCCGCAAGGCGGGGTTCACGGCGAAGACCTTCCCCAGAGCCTCCCCCACGCTCCCCGCCCGCAAGGAAAGGGGCTCGGGCTGGGCCGGGCGGGCAAGGCCCAAGGCCTGGAAGCGCACCCCCATCCGCCCCTCCTTCAGGGCGAGGGCGGCGTCAAAACCCTTCCGCATCACCTCCTCCTGCGCCGAGAGGTAGACGAGCCAGGGGCGGGCGTCCCGCACCCGTTCCGCCACATACCGCCCCACCATGGCGAAGGAAAGCCCCACGTACTCCGGGGGGATCTGGGCCCGCTTGGGCCCGAGACCCCCGTGCCAGAGTCCCGCCCGGTACACCTCCCGGGCAAACTCCGCCGAAGTATCCACGCCGATGGTACGGGCGAGCCAGGCGGAGAAAAAGGCCCGCCTCAGGTAAAGCTCCCCCTCGGGCACCCGCCCCTCCCAGCCCAGGGCCCTAGCCGTCCCCGGGTGGCGGCTTAGGTGGTCGTACACCTGGGCCACGAAGGAGGCCGCCTCCGCCAAAAGCCTTTCCGCGTCCAGGCGCATGGCCCGCTTTTCCGCCTCCCCAAGCCCCCCAAAGGCGAGGAGGTCCCGGAAGACCTCCTCGGGCAAGGGGGGAAGGTCCAGAACGAGGGTCTCCTCCCAAACGCCCGTCATCGTTCCCTCCTTTCCCGCGCTTCCCGCATTTTCCTCAGCCTATCCGCCGTGACCACCCGCCGCGTCATGGCGTGGGCGAAGACCAAGGTGGCGGCGAGCTGGAGCCCGCCGGAAAGCCCAAGCCAGGGGCGAAGCCCCTCCTTTCCCATCAGGTAAAGGGGCTCCAGGACGAGGCGGAGGAGAAGGCCGGCGTTGAGGAGAAAAAAGGTGAGGGCCTCGAGGCGGTCCTGGCGAAGCCCCCCCGGCCTCGGCATCATCCAGTAGGCCACCCCCATGACCATCTGCAGAAAAAACCCCACCAGCCCGGCGTGGACGTGGCTCGGGCGGAAGGGCCCCACCAGGGAGGGAAGAAAGTAGAAGAGGGTGCCCAAAAGGGCGGTGTAGACCAGGTAGAAGAGGGCAGCCCGCACGAAGAGGAAGTGCCAAAACCCCACTAGCCCCCCTTGCGGATGAGGATCTCCACCCTCCCAGGACCGAGGTCCTTGAGGGCGTAGGCGTGCCCCTCCTCCTCCAGGCGGGCCAGGAGGTGGATGGGCCTGCGCACGTGGTGGACCAGGAGCTTCTCCCCCGGTTTGAGGGCGGCCAGGGCCTCGAGGACCCGCACCATGGGCAAGGGAGGCTCCAGGTTCTCCTCAATGAAGACCTCGGCCTGGAAGTCCCTCCAGTCGGCCTCGGTGAGGGCGGCCTTTCCCCTAGCCTCCTCTCCCCCCGCCTCCTGGCGGTAGAAGTGGGCCCGGTAGTGGCGCTCCCCCAGCTTTTCGCACCAGGCCACAAAGCCCTGCTTGGCCAAGACCCGGTAAAGGGGCACGGGCTCAAAGAGCCCTTCCAGCACAAGCCTCTCCCCCGGGGCCACCTCCCTGGCGGCGGCCATGATCTGGGCGAAGGGCTCCCCGCCGGCCTCGAGGACAGGCCGCACGTCCAGCCGGAAGCCCACGGGGGCGGAAAGCCAAGGAGGGGGCGGGGTCCCCACCCGGCTTTCCTCCGCCAGGTGCATGGGGGGCTTGGCCTCCACCCCCAAGGCCCGGTTGAGCCTTTCCACAAGCGCCTCCGGGGCAAGCCCCCCGATCCTCGCCGCCTGGGCCACGGTGACCAGGTTCGGCATGGTGCGGCGGAGGAGGGGGTTCTTGAGCTTCTGGAAGGCAGGGCTTGCCTCCAGGAAGACCTCGAGGAGGTGGGGCCAGCGCCTTAGGACCTCCGCCACCTTCATCTCGGGGCGGACTACCTCTTCCCGATCCGCACCCGCCATACCTCCGGACCTTCCTCCAGGTACTCCCAGGTGAAGGCCTGGGGCCGCTCCACCTGGAACTGGTAGTAGAGGGGCTTGGGGTCGTGGTCGTTCACCAGCACGAAGCTTTCCCCCGGCTTCAGCCCGTCAAAAAGGGCGAAGATCCTGGGGTGCCGCTCCCTGGGAGGTAGGGTTCGCACGTCCAGCTCCATAGCGCCCTCAGTCTCCTAAAGCCCCTTCCTCCCCGGCCATGACCTGGGTCAAGGACTGAACTTACGCGCTTTTGGTTTTCTCAAGTAAAATGGGCCTCCGGTCACTAGGGAGGCCCGATGAAGAGGATACCACAACCCCTCCTGCGCGCTCTAGAAGCTTTAGCCCAAAGCCCCATCAACACCTCCGCCCTGGCCATGGCCGAGGGCCAGGACTTCGCCCACGACACCCTCTACCGGGCCCTGAACCAACCCCTGGCCTTT
>NZ_BMPJ01000027.1 GCF_014647535.1 Thermus composti
CCCTTCTCCGGCTGGAAGGACTCCTTCTTCGGCGACCTCCACCCCCACGGGCCCGATGCCTTCCTCTTCTGCACCCAAAGGAAGGTGGTGGTGGAGCGGTGGTGATGCGGGCAGCCGTCCTGGAAGGGGTGGGAAGCCCCCTCCGCGTGGAGGAGGTTCCAATCCCCGAACCCAAGGCGGGGGAGGTCCTGGTGAAGGTGGCCGCCTGCGGGGTGTGCCACACCGACCTCCACGTGATCAAGGGGGAGGTGGCCTTCCCTACCCCCTGCGTCCTGGGCCACGAGATCTCCGGCACCGTGGCCGCGCTAGGCCCCGGGGTGGAGGGCCTAAAGGAAGGGCAACGGGTGGTGGCCAGCTTCATCATGCCCTGCGGCACCTGCTACTACTGCGTGCGCGGGGAAGAAGACCTCTGCGAGCGCTTCTTCGCCTTTAACCGCCTAAAAGGGGTCCTCTACGACGGCACCACCCGCCTCTTCCGCAAGGACGGGAGCCCCCTTTGGATGTACTCCATGGGTGGCCTGGCGGAGTACGCCGTGGTGCCGGCCACGGATGTATTCCCCTTGCCGGAGGGGCTTCCCCTGGAAGAGGCCGCCATCCTGGGATGCGCCCTTTTCACCGCCCTTGGGGCCGTGCGCACCGCGGGACTAGAGGGAGGGGAGAGCGTGGCCGTGGTGGCCACCGGAGGGGTGGGCCTGGGGATCGTCCAGCTCGCCCGGGCCTTCGGTGCCTATCCCGTGGTGGCCATTGACCTGCGCCCGGAAAAGCTCCAAAAGGCTAAAGCCCTGGGGGCAAGCCACGCCTTCACCCCGGAGGAAGCCCAGGAGGGGGTGCGGGCGCTCACGGAAGGACGCGGGGTGGACGTGGCCTTTGAGGCCTTGGGCCGGCCCGAGACCTTCCGCCTGGCCCTCAGCCTCCTCCGGGATGGGGGGCGGATGGTGCCCGTGGGCATCGCCCCAAGCGGCGTGGAGGCCGGGGTGGAGATCACCCGGCTCGTCCGGCGGAAGCTTAAGATCCTCGGTTCCTACGGGGCCAAGCCCCGAAGGGACATGCCCACCCTCCTCAAGCTGGCCCAGGTGGGAAGCCTTGGGGTGGGCGCGGAAGTCACGGAAAGGTTCACCTTGGAAGAGGCCGACCTGGCCTACCGGCGCCTGGACAGGGGTGAGATCGTAGGCCGGGCGGTGGTGGTCATGGGGAGGTAGGGATGCTCAGGTACCGGCTCACGCGTAGAGGGGTTTTGAAGCTCGGCTTTGGCTCGGCGGTGCTCGCCCTAAGCGGCCAGGCCCAGCCGCGGGAGACCATCCGGGTGGGGTATGTGGGCCCCTTCTCCGGGGTCTACGCCGCCCTGGGCCGCAACGAGCTCGAGGGGGCCCGCATGGCGGTGGACGACGTGAACGTGCAGGGCGGGGTCTTGGGGCGGAGGCTGGAACTGCTCGCTGAGGACTCCGCCACCAAGACCGATGTGGGGGTGCAGAAGCTCCGCAAACTGGTGGAGCGGGACCGGATCCAGTTCTCCTTGGGCGAGGTCTCCAGTGGGGTTTCCCTGGCCCTAAGCCAAACCGCGGCCGAGTACAAGATGGTCCACATCGTTACCGGCGGCCACGCGGACGACATCACGGGAAAGAGCTGCCGCTGGAACACCTTCCGCATCCCCACGAGCGCCACCATGGAGGCCAACGCCATCGGCCGCCTCCTGGCAGAGCGCTTTGGCAAGAACTGGTACATCATCACCCCCGACTATGCCTACGGCTGGTCCTTGCAGGAGTCCTTCACCCAGGTGGTGGAGCGGCTCGGGGGCCGGGTCTTGGGAGCAGACCGGGTACCCCTGGGCACCTCCGACTACTCCGCCGTCCTCCTCAAGGCGGCCCGGGCCAAGCCCGACGTCCTCCTCACCTTCCAGGCGGGGGACGACTCCGTGGCCATCCTTAAGCAGATCGTCCAGTTCGGCCTGGACAAGCAGATGGCCATCGCCGGAGGGCTTCAGGAGTGGGAAAACATCGTCGCCCTGCCCAAGGAGGCCCGAATCGGTTGGTGGACCTTTGAGTGGTACTGGATCCAGCCCAACGTCCCCGAGGTCAAGGCCTTCGTGGATCGCTACCGCCGCCGCTACCGCAAGGTCCCCACGGCCCGGAGCTGGTTCGGCTACGCCGCCATCTGGAGCCTGGCCCTGGCCATAAGGAAGGCCAACAGCCTGGACGCCGTCAAGGTGGCCCAGGCCCTGGAGGGCCTGGAACTCCCCCGGAGCGTGGCCCTCCAGCCCGGGCGGGTCTACTACCGCAAGGAGGACCACCAGCTCATGACCGGGGTCTTCGTGGGCTACGTCCGCCAGGGCCAGGACCCGGACGACCTCTTCGAGGTGGTGCGGGTGGTTCCCGGGGAGGAGGCGGCCCCGCCACCCGGGAAGACGGGTTGCCGCATTGTCTACCCCTCCTAATATGGAGCTCCTCCTTCTCCAACTCCTAAACGGCCTGGTGAGTGGGGCCTTCTACGCCCTCCTCGCCTTGGGCCTGGCCCTAATCCTTTCCCTCACGCGGATCATCAACCTTGCCCACGGGGGGTTCCTGGTGGTGGGGGCCTACCTGGGCTACGTCCTCTCGGGGCTTTGGGGCTTCTACTGGGCCCTTCTCCTCGCCCCCCTGGGGCTTGCCCTTTTGGCGGTGGCCCTCGAGGCCACCCTCCTCCGCCCCCTCTACCGGCGCGACCCCTTGGAAAGCCTCCTCCTCACCTTCGGCCTGGCCCTGGTCCTGGAGGAGGTCATCCGGCTGGTCTTCGGCCCGGTGGGGGTGCCCTTCCGCATCCCCGAGGCCCTGGGAAGCCCCCTCTTTCCCGGCACCCCCTTCTTCTTCCTCACCCGCTACCGCGTCCTCGTGATCGCCCTCGCCCTCCTCGCCGGCCTCCTTGTGTTCCTCCTCCTCCGCTACACCCGGCTGGGCCTCTACCTCCGGGCCGGGGCCCAGGACCGGGAGATCCTAAGCGCCCTGGGCACGGACGTGGGACGGCTTTCCACCCTGGCCTTCGCCCTAGGGGCCTACCTGGCGGGGCTCGCCGGGGTTTTGGCGGCGGGGCAGCTCGGGCTTTCCCCCGCCATGGGCACCAGCCTTCTCATGCCGAGCTTCGTGGCCCTGATCCTGGGCGGGGTGGGAAGCCTCGGGGGTAGCTACCTGGGAGGGCTGCTGGTGGGGATGGCCTCCGGGCTTGCCGGCCAGTTCGCCGCGGCGGCCAGCGAGTTCGCCGTCTACGTGATCCTGGCCCTGGTCCTCCTGGTGAGGCCCAGGGGGCTTTTCGGAAAGGAGGGGTTCTTCGAATGAGGTCTAGGGTCCTTTCCCTTGCCCTTTTCCTCGTACTTCTCCTCGCCCTCCCCTGGCTCCTCAAGGGGGTGGGGAGCTACGCGGCCCTGGGGAGCTACATCCTCATCTGGGGCCTTGCCGCCATGGGGCTCAACCTCCTGATGGGCTATGCCGGCCAGGTTTCCTTCGGCCACGCCGCCTTCTTGGGCCTGGGGGCCTACGGGGCAGGGCTTACCCTAAAACACCTCGCCCCGAGCACCCCTTTGGCCCTCCTCCTCGGCACCCTGCTCGCAGGAGGAGCGGCCGCCCTCTTGGGCCTTCTCGTCACCCGGCTCAAAGGCATCTACTTCGCCACCTTCACCATCGTCTTCAGCCAGCTCTTCTACTTCCTGGCCTTCCAGTGGAACGAGGTCACCGGCGGGGACGACGGCCTGCGGGGCTTCCTGCGCCAGCCCCTGCACCTTCCGGGGTTCCCCCTGGACCTTTCCTCCAGCGAGGCCTACTACTACTTCGTCCTCGGGGTCTTCCTCCTTTGGGCCTACCTCCTCTTCCGGCTGGTGCACTCCCCTCTGGGCCGGGCCTTTCTGGCCCTACGGGAAAACCCCGTCCGGGCCCGCTTCTTGGGGCTAAGAGCGGAGCGGTACCTTTGGGGTGCTTTCGCCCTCTCGGGGACGGTGGTGGGGACCGCGGGGGCCCTCCTCGCCATGCAGATCAACTTCGCCCAGCCCTCCATGCTCCACTGGACTACCTCGGGGGAGCTCGTGATGATGGCCTTCTTGGGCGGGCGTTGGGTGTTCTTCGGACCCCTGGTGGGGGCCGCTCTTTTCCGCCTGCTGGAGGAGGTCCTGAGCTCCTACACCGCGGAGTGGATGCTCTTTCTTGGGGCCCTCTTCATCCTCGCCGTCCTCTTCTTCCCCGGAGGGGTGGCGGGGCTTACCAGGAGGAAGGCATGAGGAAGGCGCTTGCAGCGGAACACCTCACCAAGGCTTTCGGCCGCCTCCTTGCGGTGAACGGGGTGAGCCTCGAGGTGGCCGAGGGGAGCGTCCACGCGGTCATCGGCCCCAACGGGGCGGGCAAGACCACCCTCTTCGCCCTCCTCTCGGGGGCCCTGCGGCCCGACCGGGGGCGGGTTTTCCTCTTCGGCCGGGAGGTGACCCACCTTCCCCCGGAAAAGCGGGTGCGCCTGGGGCTTTCCCGCACCTTCCAGGTGCCCCAGGTCTTCCCTAACCTCACGGTAAAGGAGAACCTCCAGATCGCCCTCGAGGCCGCCCGGGGGCTTTCCCCCTATCCTTGGCTTAGGCGGAAGGACAGGCTGGCGGTGGAGGAAAGGATCCAAGCTCTCCTGGAGCGGCTTGGCCTCGAGGAAAAAGCCCAGCGGACCGTAGGGGAGCTCGCCCACGGGGACCAGCGGATCGTGGAGGTAGGGCTTGCCCTTTCCCTGGGAGCCAGGCTCCTCCTCTTGGACGAGCCCACCGCCGGGATGAGCGACGAGGAAACGTGGCGGACGGTGGAGCTCCTCAAGGTGCTGCACCGGGAGGAGGGGATCACCCTGCTCTTCATCGAGCACGACATGGAGGTGGTCTTCGGCCTGGCGGAGCGGGTCACGGTCCTCCACCTGGGGGAGGTGCTGGCCGAGGGGACCCCAGAGGCCATCGCCGCCGACGAGCGGGTCCAGGCCGCCTACCTCGGGGAGGTGGTGCGGGGATGAAGGCCTTAGAGCTACGGGAAGTGGGCGCCTACTACGGCCAAAGCCACATCCTCCACGGGGTAAGCCTGGAGGTGGGGGAAGGGGAGCTCGTGGCCCTCCTCGGGCGGAACGGGGCGGGCAAAACCACCACCTTGCGCACGGCCATGGGCCTCCTCCCCCCGAGGCGGGGTCGGATCCTGGTTTTCGGCCGGGAAACCACCCATACCCCGCCCCACCGCCTCGCCCTCCTGGGGGTGGGCTATGTGCCCGAGGGGCGGCGGGTCTTCCCCTACCTCACCGTAGAGGAGAACCTGCGCCTGAGCGCAGGCAAGCGGCCCGGGCCCTTTGACCTAAGGCGCATCTACACCCTCTTCCCCAGGCTGGAGGAGAGGCGGCACCACCTGGGCCGGCAGCTTTCCGGGGGGGAGCAGGAGATGCTGGCCATCGCCCGCGCCCTCCTCCTCAACCCCCGCCTCCTACTTTTGGATGAACCCTCCCAAGGCCTCGCCCCCTTGGTGGTGCGGCAGGTGGCCGAGGTGCTCAAGGCACTGAAGCGGGAGGGCGTGTCCCTCCTCCTTGCGGAGCAAAACGCCCACCTGGCCTTAGGCCTTGCAGACCGGGTTTACGTCTTGGACGACGGCCGGGTGGTCCATGCGGGCCCTGCGGCCGAGCTCCGGGAAGACCCCGAGCGGGTCCGGGCCCTCACGGGGGTGCGGCGGCGATGAAAGGGCATGTAGTCCTGGTCACCGGCGCGGCAAGCGGCATCGGGCGGGCCATCGCCCGGGCCTTCGCCCGGGAGGGGGCCAAGGTCTTGGTGCACGATGCGCAAGACGCCCGCTCCTTGGCGGAGGAGCTTTCCGGGGTCTTCCTCCAGGCGGACCTCGCCGACCCCAAGGCGGTGGAGGCCCTGGGCAAGGAGGCGGCGGCCATGGGCGTGGACGTCCTGGTGAACAACGCCGGCTTCCAGCACATCGCCCCCGTGGAGGATTTCCCTTTGGAGGTCTGGCAAAAGATGCTCCAGGTGATGCTCACCGCCCCCTTCCAGCTCATCCAAGCCCTCCTCCCCGGGATGAAGGGAAGGGGCTTCGGCCGCATCGTCAACATCGCCAGCATCCACGGCCTGGTGGCAAGCCCCTTCAAGTCGGCCTACATCGCCGCCAAGCACGGCCTCATCGGCCTCACCAAGACGGTGGCCCTCGAGGCCGGCCCCCATGGCGTCACCGTCAACGCCATCGCCCCCGCTTACGTGCGCACCCCCCTGGTGGAAAACCAGGTCCAGGACCAGGCCAAAACCCTGGGGATCCCCAAGGAGGAGGTGGTGGAAAAGGTCTTCCTGGCCCAGGCGGCCATCAAGCGCCTCGTGGAGCCCGAGGAGGTGGCGGAGCTCTGCCTTTTCCTGGCCTCGGAGAAGGCGGGGGCCATCACGGGGGCGGTCTTCCCCATAGACCTGGGCTGGACCGCCCGCTAGCGAAAGGCCCTAAGGAAGCCCCTCCGCCCAGGACGGGCCTTTGGGCGAAGAAGATGACGGGTCCTTGGGAGTGGGCGGGCCTACGGGTGCGTGCGACGAGGCCGTGGGAGAGGCGGGCGGCCCGCTCCCCCATGGGCCCGTCGGGCTAGGGGCAGGTGCCAAGGGCGGTCACCACGGCCCCCCTCCCCGGGGCGGTTTCGGTGGGTGGGAAGGCCCAGCGGCAAAGCGAGGAAGAGGCCCTAACCCAGGCGGTAAACCCGGGAGGGGCGCCCCGCCCCCCTGTAGAGGGGCTCGGCCCGGACCCCCCCCTTCCGGCGGAGGGCCTCCAGGTAGCGCCAGGCGGTGACCCGGGAAAGCCCCAAGACCTCTGCCACCTCCTCTACCGTAAAGCTTCCTCCCTCCCCCAGGAGGCGGAGGATCCGGTCCATGGTCAGGGGGTCCAGGCCCTTGGGGGCGGGGCGGCGCCCCAGGAGGCGGTCCAGGTCGGCCTGGGAGACTTCCCTTTTGGCCTTTAGGTTCCAGAAGGCCCGGAAGCGGGTCATACCCTTTCCTGCCCCCATAACCGTCGCCGACCACCTGACCCTGAACGAGCTCTGACGGAGGGTCAAGAAGGCCAAGGATCCGATAGAGAGGATGCGTTTCCTGGCCGTCTACCACGCCAAGCGGAGCCTCACCGCCGAGGAGATCGCCAAGATCACCCTGAACACCCCCCGCTGGGTGCGGCAGACCGTACGGCGCTATAACCAGGGCGGTCCCAAGGCCCTGAAGGACCGGCGGCACCAGAACCTGGGACAGAAGCCCAAGCTCACCCCTGAAAAGCAGGAGAGAGTTCTGGAAGCCCTCAAGGGCCCTCCTCCCGATGGGGGCCTGTGGACCGGGCCGACTGGGTGGAGCGGGAGCTGGGGAAGCGGCTTTCCCTTTACCCCATCTACCGTCTTCTGCACGAGATGGGTTTTGGCCTGAGGGTTCCCCTCGCTTAAACCTGGGCGGAAGGCTCCCTGGGCCTTAAGGCCTCCGCCACAAAGGCCCCCATCACCCCCAGCATGAGCCCCAGGGCCACCGCCAGGGCGAAGATGAGCCCCCGCTTGGGGGCCACCTTCTCGTAGACGGGGTAGGCGGGGGCGATCACCTGGGCCAGGCTATTCTGGGAGCTTGCCAACTCAATCTGCAAATCGGTCTTCTTCTGGGTGAGGGCCAGGTAGGCGTTCTTGGCGAGCTCCAAGGCCTGGTTCACCTGGTCCTGCTCCACCTGGGCCTTGGCCACCCGCTCCCTCAGGGTCTGGATGCGGGCTTCCACCTGGGCGAGGCGGGCCTCGAGGGCCGCCTTCCGGGCAAGGAGCCTCGCCTCCTCCGCTTGGGCGTCTATAAGGCCTGAGCGGAGGCGCTGGTACTCGGGGTTGGGGTTGTCAAAGGCGAGGTCCGTCCCGCTTAGGTTTGCGATCTGGTCGTAGCGGGCGCGGAAGGTCTCGTAGGCCGCTTTCTTGGTGTTGTACTCCAGGGTGAGGGCCTCCTTTTCCCTTTCCTGGGCGGCGATCTGGGCGCGGAGGGTTTCCAGGCGGGTGGCAATCCGGTTCTGCTCTTCCCGCAACCCCGCCTCCTCCGCCTGCAGGGCGGCTATTTCGCTCCGGAGGCTTACCGCCTGAGCCAGGAGGGGCTGGTAGGCGGGGTTTACCTCCTGGGTGCGAAGCCTAAGGCCAGCCAGGGCGGAGAGGTCCCCCCGGGCCACCGCCGCCGCCACCGTGGGGTCGGCCACCACCTCTTTAAGGACCTCCAGAACCTTAGGCTCCTGGGCCAAAGCGGCCTCCACCTCCTTAAGCCGCGCCTCCCGGGAAGCCCTTTCCGTGGCGATCTGGGCCAGGCGAACCCCCACCTCGGCGAGCCGACCCGCCAAGCGGTCCCTTTCTCCCTGCCACTCTGCCAGGCGCTCCCGCTGTTTGAACCGCTCCAGAGCCTGAGCAGCCTGGGCGTAGGCCTGCCTCGCCCGCTCGGTCTCCGCCTGGAGGGCCCGCTTGGCCTCCTCGAGGCGCTTATTTAGGATGGCCAGTTGCTCAGGGCTCGTGCCGATGGGGACCAGCTTGGCCTGGCGGCTGGCCTCGGCCTGAAGGGCCTTTATCCTACCCCCTAGCGCCGCAAGGTCCCGCTCCAATCCCGAAAGCTCCTGGTCCAGGCTCACCCGTTCGCCGGTCTTGGCGTCCAGCTCCGCCCTGTCCTGGGCCAGGGTGCTCGCCCGTTGGAAGGCTTCCCAGCGGGCCTGGGCCTCCCGGTAAGCGCGCTCCGCCGGGGCGAGCTGCTCTTCCAGGGCCTCTAGGTTCGCCCGGAGCCGGGCAAGGGGGATCTCGTTGACCCTTCGGGTCACCGCCTCCGCCCAGAGGTTCGCCGCCCGGGCCGCCACCTCGGGGGTGGGGGCCTCCACGGTGAGGGAGGCCACCACCGGGGGCACCTGCCCCTGGGGGACCGTGGGCTGCCTGGGGGACTCGTTCTTGATGCGGAAATCCTTCACCATGCGCTCCAAGCCCGGGGTGTTCCCCTGGTCCTGCCAGCGGGTGGGAAGCCTCCCCTCTTTCCGCAGGGCCTCCCACACCTCCCGGGTGACCTCCTCGGAGAAGGCCAGGGCCCTTAAGCCCTCAAAGGTCACCACGTTCTGCCCCTGGATCTGGATCCTCTGCTCCAGCTGGGCCTGCACCTGGACCGGGGCCACGTTCACCGTGGCGGTGGAGGCATACCGGGGCTCGGCCAGGAAGAAGCCGTAGATCAGCGCCGCCACCCCGAAGACCAGGGGAAGGGTGAGGATAAGGGCTTTTTGCCGCTTGAGGATTTCTAAAACATCCCTAAGAGAAAGCTCGTCTCCCGGGGTCTCCACCATAACGGGGCCAGTATATCTTCAGTAGGCTCCCTTTCGGGTGAGCACCACCCAGAAGGTGCGGGCCAGGATGTAGAGGTCCAGCCAAGGGGACCAGTTGCGGATGTAGTAGGTGTCCAGGGCCTCCTGGACCTCGAGGTCCCCCTCGCTCCTGGCCGAGACCTGCCATAGCCCCGTAAGCCCCGGAAGGACGCTTTGGCGAAGCCTCCGGAACTCCGGGGAAAACTTCTCCAGGTGGTAGCGGGGAAAAGGCCTCGGCCCCACCAGGCTCATCTCCCCCTTGAGGACGTTAAAGAGCTGGGGAAGCTCGTCCAGGCTGGTGCGGCGCAGGATATGCCCCACCCCGGGGAGGACCCGGGGGTCGTTTTTGAGCTTGAAGAACCGCTCCCACTCCGCCTTGGCCTCGGGGTTTTCCTCCAGGTAGCGCTCCAGGCGGGCCTCGGCGTCGGGGTACATGGTGCGGAGCTTCCACACCCGAATCATCCTCCCCCCAAGCCCCTCCCGCTCCTGGACATAGAAGGCGGGGCCCGGGCTAACCCGCTTGATCCAGAGGGCGAAAAGGCCGATAACCGGGAGGCTGAAGAGGAAGAGGGGCACCCCCAGGAGGTAGTCCAAAGCCCGCTTGAGGAAGCGGTTCCGCCGGAGCAGGAGGTTTTTCTTCACCTCCAAAGCCAAGACCCCGCCCAAATCCCGGCTGGAAACCCAGAGGCTTTGCAGGCCCAAAAGGTCGGGCACCAGGATCACCTGGGGAAAGGGAAGGCCCTCTAAAAGGGCCGCAAGCCGCTCCCGCCCCACCCCCGGCATGGCCAGCACCGCCACCCGCACCCCCCGCCGGGCCCAGGCGGAAGCCTCCTCCAAAGGGCCCAGCACGGGAAGCCCCTCCACCTCCTGGCCCTGCTTGGCGGGGTCGTCGTCCAAAAACCCCAGGGGCTTAAGGCCCAAGGCCTTTTCCCGCTTTAGGCTTCGGGCCACCAGGGCCCCAGTCCTCGCCGCCCCCAGGATGAGAACGGGCACGCCCCAAACCCCAAGGCGCACCAGGACCTCCCGGGCCAAGGCGGCGAAAAGGGGCACCAGGACCAGGGCGTACCCCAGGGCGAAGGCCAAGACCCCCCGGGACCACCCCTCCCGGAAGAAGAGCCACTCCCAGGCCACCAGGGCCAAAAACATCAGGAAGGTCACCTGGACCTTGCGCCGAACGCGCTCCACGGGGGCGAGGCCAAAGCCGGGGTAGAGCCCCGCCAAAAAGTAGCCCACGGGAAAGCAAAGGAGGGCCAGGGCCACGGAGCCCAAGGCGGCCAGGGGCACCTTGGCCGGGAACAGGGCGGAAAGCACCCCCCTCGAGCCCCACCCCAAAAGGAGGGAGGCCTCGAGGGCCAAAAGATCCGCCACAAGAAGGCCTAAAACCGCCCAGAACACCCCTCCCCTGTGCACCACCTTCACCCGGCCTTGCGCCTCCACCCTGACCATCCCCTACCCCCGCACCTCCGCCCGGTGTTCCAAGAACCAGCGGTAGGTCTGGCGGATCCCCTCCTCCAAGGGGATCTTGGGCCGCCACCCGAGGGCGAAGAGGCGGCTCGTGTCCAAAAGCTTCCTGGGGGTGCCGTCGGGCTTGGTGGTGTCGTAAACGATCTCCCCTTCAAACCCCACGATTCGGGCGATGAGCTCGGCCAGCTCCCGGATGCTGATGTCCTCGCCCACGCCCACGTTGATGATTTCCTCCGACTCGTAGTGCTCCATCAGGAAGAGGGCGGCGTCGGCCAGGTCGTCCACGTGCAAGAACTCCCGCCTCGGGGTGCCCGTGCCCCAGACCACCACTTCCTTTCTCCCCTCCTCCTTGGCCTCGTGGAACTTCCGGATCAGGGCGGGCAGGACGTGGGAGGTGGTCAGGTCAAAGTTGTCCCCCGGGCCGTAGAGGTTGGTGGGCATGAGGCTGATGGCGTTGAACCCGTACTGGCGCCGGTAGGCCTGGCACATCTTGATCCCGGCGATC
The DNA here is from genome assembly GCF_014647535.1 of Thermus composti. Taxonomy (GTDB): domain Bacteria; phylum Deinococcota; class Deinococci; order Deinococcales; family Thermaceae; genus Thermus; species Thermus composti. The sequence continues at coordinate 11,290 of NZ_BMPJ01000027.1, forward strand.
TTGGCCACGGCGTAGGGTTCGTTAGTGGGCTCCAAGGGCCCCGTAAGGAGGTACCCCTCCTTTAGGGGCTGGGGGGCGTACTTGGGGTAGATGCAGGAAGACCCCAGGAAGAGGAGCTTCTTCACCCCGTAGCGGTAGGCGGCGTCTATGACGTGGGTCTGGATCAGGAGGTTGTCGCGGATGAAGTCCGCCGGGTAGGTGCTGTTGGCCAGAATCCCCCCCACTTTGGCCGCCGCCAGGAAGACGTACTCGGGGCGCTCCTCCTCAAAGAAGCGGTTGACGGCGGCCTGGTCCCGAAGGTCCAGCTCCTGGCGGGTGCGGGTGACAAGGTTGGTGTAGCCTTCGGCCCTAAGCTTGCGCAGGATCGCCGAGCCCACCAGGCCCCGGTGCCCCGCCACGTAGATCTTGCTCCCCTTATCCATCGCTGATTAACCCCCGCAGCATCACCGCGTGCCCCGCGTCCTTCAGGGTCTTTTCCTGGCGGGCGAGCTCCAGGTCGTGGTCCACCATCATCCGCACCAGCTCCTTAAAGGACACCTTGGGCCGCCACCCCAGCTTCGCCCGGGCCTTGGTGGCGTCGCCCTGGAGGTGGTCCACCTCGGTGGGGCGGAAGTACCGGGGATCCACCTCCACGTAACGGCGCCAGTCCAGGCCCACGTAGCCAAAGGCCTCCTCCAAAAACTCCCGAACCGAGTGGGATTCGCCCGTGGCGATCACGTAATCATCCGGTTCAGACTGCTGGAGCATGAGCCACATGGCCTCCACGTAATCCCCAGCGTACCCCCAGTCCCGCTTGGCCTCGAGGTTCCCCAGATAAAGCTTTTCCTGGAGGCCCATCTTGATCCGCCCCACCGCCCGGGTGATCTTGCGGGTGACAAAGGTCTCGCCGCGGCGGGGAGACTCATGGTTAAACAGAATGCCGTTACAGATGAACATGCCGTACGCCTCGCGGTAGTTCACCGCATACCAGTACGCCGCCACCTTGGCGGCGGCGTAAGGGCTCCGGGGGTAGAAGGGCGTCTTCTCATTCTGCGGAGGGGGCGAGGCCCCAAACATCTCTGAAGACCCCGCCTGGTAAATGCGAACCTCCTTTCCAGACACCTTAATGTAGTCGCGCAGGGCCTCCAGAAGCCGTAACGTACCTGTGGCCACCACGTCTGCGGTGTACTCGGGCTGCTCAAAGGAAACCTTGACGTGGGACTGGGCCCCCAGGTTGTAGACCTCATCGGGCTGCACCTTCTCCAGAATGCGCCGGAGTCCGGTTCCGTCCGTTAGGTCCCCGTAATGCAGGAAAAGCCGCGCCTCCGGATCGTGTGGGTCCTTGTAGAGGTGGTCAATCCGGTCGGTGTTGAAGGTGGAAGCCCGCCGGATAATCCCGTGCACCTCGTAACCCTTCTGCAAGAGAAGCTCGGCCAGGTAAGAGCCGTCCTGCCCCGTGATCCCTGTAATCAAGGCTTTCTTCATAACCCTATGCCCCCTCAAAGCGACGAAGCCCAAGAAGCTGCAACGCTGCCAGCACCACAAACCGGGGGTTGTGCTTGGCGTACCTCCGCCAAAGACGTTTGGGCTCCATCAATAGCCTAAAGAACCACTCCAGTCCCAAACGCTGCATCCAGGCCGGTGCCTGCAGCACACGGCCCGCGTGAAAATCAAACGCTGCCCCCACCCCAAGCATCACAGCCTTCACCCTTCCCCTATGCTCCGCCATCCAACGCTCCTGCTTGGGGCAGCCCAACCCCACGAAGAGAATCCGGGCCCCGGAGGCGTTGATGGCCTCCACGATACGCGCGTCCTCCTCGGGCGTCAGGGAGCGGAAGGGAGGACTATAAGCGTAGGCCACCCGTAGGCCAGGAAATCTGGCCTTAAGCTTCTCCACAAGTTTCTCCAAAACCTCGGGCGCCCCCCCGTAAAACCCCACCGGAATCCCTTCCCGGGCCGCCGCCGCGCACACCCTCAAGGTAAGCTCGGGGCCGTAGACCCGCTCCTGTCCTCGCACCCCAAGCCGGCGAAGCACCCAGACCAAGGGCATCCCGTCCGGAGTCACCAGGTCAGCCGCGTTCACCAGGGCCCTGTATCCGGAATCGTCGTAGGCCTCCATGACCATGTGCACGTTGGCCACGCACACGTACCGGCTCTCTCCCCCCCTCGCCCAAGCCAGCACGCGCCGGGTGGCTTCCTCGTAGCTGGTGGCGTCCACCCGCATGCCCAGGATCCGCCGGTGGACAGGAGGGGATTGAGACTCCAACACGGCACTCATCAGCTAAGCTTACACCCGAAAACCAGGCACCCCCGGGTTTTTAACCCCGGCGCCGATGCCCGGCTTCCAGGGCCTGCCCGTAGATTTCCATAAGCAGCTGATAGTTGCGTTCCGCCGTGTACTTGGCCTCGTACTCCGCCCGGGCTTCCCGGCGCATGCGGGCCAGTTCACCTGGGTGGGTCAGTAGCCATTCTACCTTGCTGGCCAGGTCTTCGGGGTCGCCGGGGCGGAAGAGGAGACCGGTGCGGCCATGATCCGTGACTTCGGCAACGGCCCCAATATTGGCTGCAAGAACTGGCGTTCCTGAGGCAAAAGCCTCTATGGCTACCCGCCCAAACGTCTCGTACCACTCGGAAGGGAAGACCAAAAACGCCGCGTCCCGCATCAGGGCGTAGACCTCGTCTGGGTTCCGCCGTCCTAGCCACTCCATCCCGGCAAGGGACTTCACCGCCTGGCGCACCTCTCCAGCCAGTGGGCCATCCCCTACCACTTTGAGCGGTACCTTCCCTTGAAGCCGCACCCAAGCCTGAAGAAGCGTCCTGACCCCCTTCTCCGGCGACAAGCGCCCCACGAAAAGCGCGTACCCGCCCCTGCCCTCTCCTGCTCCGGGATCCGGGTGGACGAAGTTGGGCTTCACCACGATCTTCTCCGCCGGAAGCCCCCCTTCCATGAACTTCCGCCGTGCGAACTCGGTGAGGGCGATGTACACGTCCACCCCGCGCGCCCAGGTGCCAAGGGCCCGGTGGGTCGTAAGCATGGCCGCCACCACCCCCGAGGCCAAGGGGCTCCCCCGGTAGCACCCCCGGACCACCCCCCGCCAGGGCAGGCGCCCCAGGCAGTCCTCGCACACCCTGCCTTCTCGGAAGAAGAGGGCGTTCACGCAAAGGAGGCGGTAGTTGCGGAGGGTCATCACCACCGGCACCCCCTCGGCCTTGGCGGCGTGGACCACGGCGGGGGAGGCAAGGGGAAAGGTGTTGTGGACGTGCACCAGGTCCGGGCGGTGCTGGCGGACGGCCTCCCGCACCCTCCGGTAGGCCTCCTGGTTCCATAAGGTCACGAGCCCCTGGCGCCAGGGGGGCATGCGGTCCAGCTCCTGGTTGTGGAAGGTGAGCGCCAGCACCTCGTGCCCCCGCTCGCGCAAGAGGGCCACCTCGGCGGCGAAGCTCTCGTCCTCACCGCCGCGCTGTTGGTAGTATGTGTGCATCTTGAAAATACGCATGAACGGCTCCCTTCTTTTCCATTGAGAGCGTTGTCAAAATTAAGAACCAAACCATTCCGGGCTGAAAGACAGGGTTGAACACGGCCATAAACAAAATGTAAAAGCTTAATGCGGAAGCAATGGATGGACGCCACATACTTCTAACCACAAAAACAATGAGTGGCAGATAAAAAAGCAGGCCAGGAAGGCCAAGTCCAGCAATGATTTCAAGAAATCCGTTATGGGTGTGGCCCGGATTCCAATAGGCTAAGTCAAAAGTTAAGTAGCGGGTAGCTTCAAACCCCGTCCCCAAGAAAAGAAGGGCAAAATCAGCAAATAGTGCTTCCACGGTTGCCTGCCATAGGGGGATTCGTCCGTTCAACGTGTACACATCGGGAGCGTACTTGGAGGCGGCGTCTACGGCTTCGGGAAATAAGGTGGCGGCTATGCCTAGAGCCGCCATTACCACGGCCGTCTCTAGAAGAATCCTTAGGCGCCCCAGGCGTTTGCCCAAAACGCGCAGGACCCACCACATCAAGGCGGCTCCCGTAGCTACGATAGATGCTCGGGCCTGCGTAGCAAAAAGACCCCAAACGGAGAGCATTATGAGTCCTCCGGAGGAGAACCATCCCTTCCCCCTTAGCAAGGCTGCGCTTACAAATAGCAAGAGGGCAAATAGGTGGCCCACAACGAGGGGGTGATCCGCCGCAAGGGTTAGCCTGGGGCGGTCGGACTCTCCAGCGAAGAAACCGCCTAAGGGTGGACCATAGTAAAAAGGAGTTCCATAGTAGGCCACGTTTAGGCCAAAGCCTAAAAGGAGAATAAGCAGTAAAGACACCTGTGTTCTTTTTAGCCAATCGGTAAGGGTCAATGAGCCTTGCGAAATCACGAGGGCCAGTAGATGAACGAGAAGAAGTTCTCCAGCCTTGGCCAGTGTTAGCAAAGGGTTGGGTGACCATAGGGTGGACAACCCAGCCCAAAACGCCGGCAAAAGTAGCCACCACCCTTTAACTAGGGCAAAACTCAAACGCCGAGGCCACCAAAATAAGGCAAGAAGAATAGCCAGACCTAGAAACCCCACTTCCACAAAGGCCCGCACGCCCGTTGTGGGATTCAAAGGGTCGCCTCCCGGAAGCCAACGGAAAAAAGCCAGTAAAACTAGAACAACAAGAGCGAAAACGCGCTGGCCTTCTGTACGCTTTGCGGACGCTGATTTAAGAAGAACTCGTTTCTCATTAAAAGCCATAGAACCTGCGCCAATTCTCCACAAAGCTTTTAATCCCGTAACCACGAACGGCTTCACGAGCCATTTTTCCCATGGTAACTCGTTTTTCTACCTCCAGAGTGGCTAGCTTTGCTATCGCTTCCTGAAGCTTGTCAGAGTCCCTTGGAACCACAAACCCCGTTTCCCCATCCCGCATGAACTCTTCCACGCCGTAAAGAGGGGTTACGATTAAAGGAAGCCCCGCCGCGGCCGCTTCTGCAGAAACCAGGGAAAAAGTCTCATAGATGGAGGGAAACACAAAGGCATCCGCCCCCCACAAAAAAGGACGCACGTCGCGTTGCATGCCAAGGAAGCGGGCCTGTTCCTCCAGGCCCATTTCCCGAGCCCGGCCCTGCCAGAAGGCTACCAGATCGGCCTCCCCTCCCACGACCCACAGCTTAACCCGCTTGTCCCCAAGTTGCCTCAAGGCTTCCAGAACCAGGGGCAACCCCTTGTGCTCAAAGTGCCCCAGGGCCACAAAAACCAGCACCACGTCTTCGGGGCCCGCCCCCAGCTTGCGCCGGAAGCCCTCCCGATCAAACCCCGGGGGACGCGCTATGCGTTCCAGATTCACCGGGTTAGGTATGACCGTGATCTTGCCCCTTGTGACGGGGTACGTCCCCTCTAGCTCCCGCTTAATCCCCTGGGACGGCACCACGATGCGCTTGACCCGGCGAAAAACCCAAGGCTCTACAAGGGCGTGAAGCCAGTGGTCCAGGAAGCGCAAGACCCCTCGCAGGCCCCTGGCCCCTGCCTCTTTCCAATGATGTTTAAGGTAAGCCCTGTGGCAAAAGTGTACGTAAGCCACGTCACCGAAGCTTAGGTTGCTCTCTACCATCTGCACCAGGTCAAAGCGGGCTCCAGTGCGTAGGCGATACAGGAAGTACACCAGTGGCGCCAGCAGGTGGTAGGCCAGGAAAAGCAAGGCTAGGGGGCGGGTGGGCGCCGGTACCCGGACGAAGCGGACCCGGTCTGGGCAGGGGTTTTCAAACTCCACCGCGAAGACGGTGAAATCGTGTTCCCTACAAAGCCCCTGGATCATGCGGAGATGGCAGGAGCCGATGGGGTTGGTGGGGATGACCTTGTAGTCAAAGATGGCAATGCGCATCGTGCAAAAGCTCCTCGTAAATGTTCAACATACGTTCGGCGCGCTTATCCCAGCGCTCTTCCTGGGCGAAGCGCCAAGCCGCAAGCGCCATCCTATTCCTCGCCTCCTGGTCCAAAGCCATGTGTTCAATGGCCCGGGCAAAACCTCCTATCGTATCCTCCGGAGTGGTTACGGGAACCTTAATCCCAGCTTCGTTCGGAACGAATGTGCCTACACCTTGGTGGTCTGGCACGATGACCGGAAGCCCAAAGGCCATGGCCTCGAGGACGACGCATCCAAAGGAGTCACGGAGACTGGTGAAGATAAAGGCGTCTGTGCTCCGAAAAAGTTCCTGCATCTGAACCCAGGGAACTCGACCGAAAAAGCGGACCCGATCTTCCAATCCCAGCCGGCGAGCTTCTGCCTCCCAGTCAGCCCGCAGGGGGCCGTCCCCCGCCACCCAAAGCTCCACGGGAACTTGGAGCCTGGCCAAAGCCCGCAACGCCAGGGGAAGAGCCTTGCGGGCCTCCAAGCGGCCGGCCCAAAGGAGTCGGAGGGGGGAGACCCTTTCGCCCTTAGGGTTAGGCGGCTTGGATAAGCCAAACCCTTTTGGAGTCCCGCAGTCCAAGAAAGGAAGGACGTTACGGGCCCCAGCCTTTCGGAGCAGCACCTCTGTCTCCCTATTGGTGACAAGGATACGCGAAACGGAGGCCACCCCTTGACGCCACCAGGGCAGATAGGGTAATGCCTTAACCCGGAAGGCTCGTACCGCCTCCCCAAGCCACTCCCGGCCAAAGAACCCCCGAAACGCCCATGGGGCCGCCTGTCCTCCCCCTACCGGACCCCAGACAGCGGCCAACCCTTGGGGAATAGAGGGCGGTGCGCTCACGCTCCCCCAGCTTACGTGGTGAACCACCACAGGACCGTCCGTGCTAGCAGTAAGCTCACGAATCACCTTGTACGCTTCACGCAACCACAAGAGATAGTGGAGCCGTATGCCCCGCTCCCCTTTCTCCGGGCGCCAGGGGTCAAACCCACGAAGGGTCACCCAGCGTATTTTCAAACGCGGATTGGGGTTCTCTGCTAGGTGCTCCTCCACTTCCTTGCGGTATTGGGGAAAGGCAAAGACTTCCACCGGTACGTGCTGGGAAAGCTCCCAGGCCCAGTTCCAGGTAACCCCCGGCTCGGAACCCCGGATGGGAGAGATGGCGTGGCCCACCAGGATGACGCGGAAATCCCTAGCCATCGGCCCACCTATGAGAGAGCACCAGGACCAAGGCGACTTTGGCCGCGAGCAAGAGGCCGACCGCCCCATGAACCTCCCAAAGACCTATAGCCGCTAGGCCCAAGATGGTCACGGCTGCCGAAACGGCGTAGGCCCTGGCTATGATCTGGGGACGCTCTAGACTACGGAACCATGCCTCCAAGGCATTGGAGAAGGCCGCAAAGATAGGCCAGGGAAGCATCCAAAGGAACAAGCTTGCCACCTCCGGATAGCGCCCTCCATAGAGCCAATGGGTCAGGGGACCAGCGAAAAGCCCAAGCAGAATATAGGCGCTTGCCGGCACAAGATGTACTAGAACTATCCTCCAAATCCAACGCCGGGCATACGCTTCGCCTTGCCGGTGAACCGCTCTAGCGATGAGGGGGAAAAAAAGGGCGTTTAGGGCCGTCTGAAAGTGCAGGACCGGCATGAAAAGGTTATAGGCTGCACGGAACACAGCGGCCGCCTCCAATCCCTTTAACCCCCCAAGCGCAACCAGGGGGAGATTGCCCGGAACCCACGACAACGCCCCCGCCAAAAGAGCCCAGCGCCCGTAGCTCCAGTGGAGTTCCCGAATCTCCCCGGGGTCCACCGCCCGGTCGGCCCCGGCCTCGAGGCGCAGGCGGATCCCCTCCGCCGCCAGGAGAGCAGCCAGGGCCATGGCGAGGAAGGCCGTGGCCTCGTTGAGGAAGCTTGCTCGCAGGAGGAGGAGGGCAAGGCCCAGGTACAAGGCCAAGTAGGCGGCCCCGCCGTAGGCCGCGAGCCGCGGCTCCAAGAGCACGTAGGCTCCCCGGCGCACCAGCCAGAGGTAAAGGACCGTCGGCGCCGCGAAGGCGAGGCCCAAAAAGCTCAGGGCCATCTCCCGCTGCCCCGCAGCCCCAAACCCGGTCGCGGCCAGGAGAAAACCTACAGCCAGAACTACCCCAAAGCGCCAGTGGTAGCCGATGAGTACCCGCTGGTAGGCGACGAAGGCCTCCCGGAACCGCCCAGAGCCGTACACCATCATGGGCTCGGTCCAGAGGGCGGTATGTAGGGTGCCAAGGAGGAGGAAGACCGAGTAGGCCACGGAGAAGGCCCCGTAGGCGGCGGGCTCCAGCCAGCGAGCCAAAAGTATGCCTACAAGGAAGTTGGTCCCGGCGAAAAGGGCCTGGTCCACCACTGCCCAAAACCCCCGCCCTGCCCACTGGAGCCAGGTGGGACGCGCTCGGAAAAGGCGGGGCAAGAAGCTCATCTTTTCACCAAACTGGCAAAGTGCGCGACGGTCCTTTCAAGCCCTTGGCGCACCGGCACCCGGGGCTCCCAGCCCAAAAGGCGTCTGGCCAGGGAGATATCGGGCCTCCGCTGCTTGGGGTCGTCCTGAGGCAGGGGCTTGAAGACGATCTCCGAGGGGCTGTGGGTGATCTCCTTGACGAGGCGGGCGAGCTCCAGCACCGTGTACTCCTCCGGGTTCCCCAGGTTCACCGGGTAGGGGTAGTCCACCTCCATGAGGCGCCGGACGCCCTCAATGAGGTCGTCCACGTAGCAGAAGGAGCGGGTCTGGGACCCGTCCCCATAGACCGTGAGGGGCTCCCCCTTCAGGGCCTGAACGATGAAGCTGGAAACCACCCGGCCGTCCTCGGGGTCCATGAAGGGGCCGTAGGTGTTGTGGCAGAAAACGCCGTTTCCAGCGACAAAGTTTTCCGCCCCTGGTACGGAGAAATCGTAGACCGTGGCCGTGATAAGGCAGGGCCGAACCTCCTTGACCTGGCTCCAGACGATATCCCCCTCCCTACGGGCGTTGAGCTTCTGACGCACCCCCTGGTCCCAAGAGAGGAGGTCAAAGTTGTCCAAAGCGCACACGGTCACCCGGTAAAAAGGATACCGCTTGGTGGCGGTAAGCTTTTTGCCCACCCAGGTCTCGTAGCGGCCCACGCTGGCCACAATGCCGAAGCGGAGGAGAAGGTAGACGAGGCCATAGGCGATCTCCTCCGAGGCCGTGTCAAACACAAGCTCGTTGCCCAGCTTCTTGCCGCTATGGGTGCCGTCCCCACAACGGTAGCCCTCCAAAAAATGCTTCAGGCGGGAAAGGGGGAGCTGGAAAACCCAGGGGGGAATCCGCTTCCTTAGCCCTAGAGCGCGGGCGAAAAGGATGTAAAGGGCCTTGGAGTGGACGTAAATCCCTGGAGCACGGTTGGGAGCGGGGGGGACATACCTCACCCTTACCTTGAAATGGGCTTCCAGGATGCCCTTGGCTCTCCTGATAAAGGCATCGTCGGAGGAAAAGGTGATGAAGTACCTGCGCTTGTCCCCATACGCCCCTCCCTCAGCCAGATAGAGGCCAAAAAGCCACAGGAGGTCATCTGTCACCCGCACCCTGTTGGGCAACCAGAGGTGGGAGTCTCCATAGAGGCCAAACTCCGCCCCGTCGGGTATCTCCCAGCCCAAGGCCTGGAGCACGGCGAGGGGAACAAGCCCTTGGCGCATCCACCGCTTCGTGGCGCAAACGGCGGAGTTGCGGGCGTTGGCTCCCCGGAAACGCCCCTGGCTTAGGGCGATCTCGTGAATACGCTCCCTTTCTGCCTCAATGCGGTGGGAAAAGGAAGGATGGCGCACCGCCCAGCGCCACAGCCACTGCGGAGAGCCGTCTAGGGAGGCGAAGATTTGGGCAAGGTCTAGGACCTCGAGGTCCCGCTCCAAAACGGGGAGACGGGCGGGCACAGCCACGTAGTCCCCTGGCTTAAGCTCCCGAACAGGCTTGGCCACAGGCCTTCCGTCGGGGCCCCGGACAAAGAGGCTATGGTCCCCCGTTACCTTGACGGTGCGGCCATAGCGCAGGCGAACCTCATAGGCCTCCCGCTGGACCGGGTGTCCGATGAAGTACGTGGCCCGCTTAAGCTCCACCCGAAGGGTGTTCGGATCAAAAGCGGGTACCAGGACTTCCCTGGGAACCCCCGGGGCCAAGCCCAACCGCTCGGCGTAGGCTTGGGCCGTTTCCAGATGGGCCTCGCCATCGTTGAAGAAAAAGAGATACTCGTCCGCAAGGACGCTGTTGAATATGCGAACAATACGGGTGGAGAGGCCATACACCCGGTGGTAGGCCACGGTGAGGGCCTCGGCGTAGCGCTTCCCCTCGTCGTAGATGCTCCGGGGCCCGATGGGGTTCACGTTGCCCCAGTAGGTCTCGGGCTGGGGGTGGACCAGGGGGTCCCCGTAGACCTCGCTGGTGGAGGCGAGGAAGAAGGCGGCGCCCTTCTCCCGGGCGAGGTCCAGGAGGTGCCGGGTCCCCTCGGCGTTCACCAAAAGGGTCTCTAGGGGAAGCCTGAGGTAGCGGGGCGGGGAGGCGGGGGAGGCGAAGTGCATCACCCAGTCCAAAGGCCCTTCTACCCGCAAGGGCTTGCTGGCATCGGCCCTGAGGAAGGTGAAGCCGGGGTAGGCCAAAAGGCGCTCTAGGTTCCGGCTTTGGCCCGTGGAGAGGTTGTCCACCCCCAGGACCTCGTGGCCTTCCCTTAGGAGCCTTTCCGCCAGGTGGCTTCCCAGAAAGCCGGCCGCGCCGGTGAGAAGGATCCGCACTACACCACCTCCTTGGCCGGGGCCAAAGCGGGCACGCCCATCCCCAGGTAGCGGTAGCCGAGCCGGGCCAGGGCCTTCCCGTCCAGGTGGTTGCGGGCGTCCACCACCAGGGGGGTTCGGAGGAGGGGCTTTAGCTCCCCCCAGGGCCAGGTGCGGTACTCGGGCCAGTCGGTGGCCAGGACCACGGCGTCCGCCCCCTTGAGGAGGTCCTCCGGGGTCTCGGCGTACTCCAGGGGAAGGTCCACTTCCCGCCTCGCCCGGGGGAGGGCCACGGGGTCGTGGGCCCGCACGAAGGCCCCCCGGTCCAGGAGAAGCCGGGCGAGCTCCAGGGCGGGGGATTCCCGGAGGTCGTCGGTATGGGGCTTGAAGGCGAGGCCCAAGAGGGCGAGGGTCCGCCCTTTGAGCACCTTGAGCTCGGAAAGGAGCTTCTCCACCACCCGCTCCCTTTGCCTCCTGTTCACCTCTCGGGCAGCCTCCACGATGGAAAGTTTAAGCCCGTACTCCCGCCCCATGGCGAGAAGGGCCAGGGTGTCCTTGGGGAAGCAGCTTCCCCCCCAGCCCAAGCCCGCCTGAAGGAAGCGGGGGCCGATCCGGGAGTCCAGGCCGATCCCCCGGGCCACATCCTGGATATCCGCCCCCACCCGCTCCGCCAGGGCGGAAAGCTCGTTGATGAAGCTGATCTTCAGGGCTAGGAAGGCGTTGGCCCCGTACTTGATGAGCTCGGCCGAGGCCAGGCCCGTGGTGAGGAAGGGCACCGCCCCCATCCGCTCGGGCCGGGGGAGAAAGGCGGGCGCGGGGAAGCTCTGCTCCAAGATGGGCTCGTAGAGCTCCCGCAGGACCTCCAAAGCCCTCCTGTCCTCGGCCCCCACCACGATGCGGTCCGGGTAGAGGCTATCGTAAAGGGCCTGCCCCTCCCGCAAAAACTCGGGGTTGGAGGCCACGGCGAAGCGGCCGTCCACCTCGCCCCCGTGGGCCTCCTGGAAGGCCCGGCGCACCAGGGCCTCCACGTAGTTGCCGCTTCCCACGGGCACCGTGGACTTGTTGACCACCACGGTGAACCCCTCTCCCAGGTTCTGGCCGATGCCCCGGGCCGCTTCCTGGACCTGGGTGAGGTCCGGGCTTCCCTCGGGGGAAGGCGGGGTGCCCACGGCGATGAAGACCACCTCGGCCCCGGGGATGGCCTCCTCGTAGCGGGTGGTGAAGGAAAGCCGGTCCCGCACCAGGGAAAGCATCTCGGGCAGGTGGGGTTCAAAGAAGGGGGGATTGCCCTGCTTCAAGGCCCGGACCTTGGCCTCGTCCAGGTCTAAGGCCACCACCCGGTGCCCTATATAGGCGAGGCTTAGGGCGGTGGTGAGGCCCACATACCCGGTTCCAACTACGGCCACGCGTTTACTCATACACCCCTCCCACAGAGGCAAGCGTACCACGGGGAGAGGGCCAGGCCGGTGAACTTTAACCCTCTCCCCCAGACTTGACCACTATGTCGCATAAAGCCCCAGGAAGCGCAGAGCGGAGAGGGGGTTGAAGGAGAAG
>NZ_BMPJ01000028.1 GCF_014647535.1 Thermus composti
GGCTTGCGGTTTGCCATCCGGGAGGGTGGGCGGACCGTGGGCGCCGGGGTCGTCACCAAGATCCTGGAGTGAGGTGAGGTATGCCCAAGATCCGCATCAAGCTTCGGGGCTTTGACCACAAGACCCTGGACGCCTCGGCCCAGAAGATCGTGGAGGCCGCAAGGCGCTCGGGGGCGCAGGTCTCGGGCCCCGTGCCCCTGCCTACCCGGGTGCGCCGCTTCACCGTGATCCGGGGGCCCTTTAAGCACAAGGACTCCCGGGAGCACTTTGAGCTTCGCACCCACCACCGCCTGGTGGACATTCTGAACCCCAACCGCAAGACCATTGAGAGCCTCATGAACCTGGACCTGCCCACCGGCGTGGAGATTGAGATCAAGACCGTGGGAGGTGGCAAGTGAAGGGCATCCTTGGGCTCAAGGTGGGCATGACCCGGGTCTATAAGGACGACCGGGCCATCCCCGTCACCGTGATCCTGGCGGGCCCCTGCCCCGTGGTCCAGCGCCGTACCCCGGAGAAGGACGGCTACCTGGCGGTGCAGCTCGGGTTTCTTCCCCAGAAGCCTAAGCGGGTTAACCGCCCCATGAAGGGCCACTTCGCCAAGGCAGGAGTGGAGCCGGTGCGTGTTCTCCGGGAGATCCGGGACTTCAACCCCGAAGGGGATGTGGTCACCGTGGAGATCTTCAAGCCCGGGGAACGGGTGGACGTGACCGGAACCTCCAAGGGCCGGGGGTTCGCCGGGGTGATGAAGCGCTGGAACTTCGCCGGTGGTCCCGACTCCCACGGGGCTCACAAGATTCACCGGCACCCTGGTTCCATCGGCAACCGTAAGACCCCGGGCCGGGTGTACAAGGGCAAGAAGATGGCGGGCCACTACGGGGCGGAGCGGGTCACGGTGCAGAACCTCGAGGTGGTGGACGTGATTCCCGAGGAGAACCTCCTCCTGGTCAAGGGCGCCGTGCCTGGGCCCAACGGCGGCCTCGTGGTGGTGCGCGAGACCAAGAAGGTGGCTGAATGAAGGAGGGCATGGTGTACCAGATTCCTGTCGTCTCCGCCTCTGGAAAGCGGGAGCTTGCCGCCGAGCTTCCTCAGGAGATCAACCCCCACCTCCTCTGGGAGGTGGTGCGCTGGCAGCTGGCCAAGCGCCGCCGGGGTACCGCCAGCACCAAGACCCGGGGCGAGGTGGCCTACTCCGGCCGGAAGATCTGGCCCCAGAAGCACACGGGCCGGGCCCGCCACGGGGACATCGGGGCCCCCATCTTCGTGGGCGGTGGCGTGGCCTTCGGTCCCAAGCCCCGGGACTACAGCTACACCCTTCCCAAGAAGGTGCGGAAGGCGGGGCTCGCCATGGCCGTGGCCGACCGGGCCAAAGAGGGGAAGCTTCTCCTCGTGGAGGCGTTTTCCGGGGTGAACGGTAAGACCAAAGAGTTCCTGGCCTGGGCTCAAGGCGTGGGGCTGGACGGCTCCGAGAGCGTTCTTTTGGTGGCGGAAAGCGAGCTCGTCCGCCGCGCGGCCCGCAACCTGCCCTGGGTGGTCACCCTGGCCCCCGAGGGGCTCAACGTCTACGACATCCTCCGCACCGAGCGGCTGGTCATGGACCTGAAGGCCTGGGAGGTGTTCCAAAGCCGCATTGGGGGTGAGGCATGAAGACCGCCTACGACGTGATCCTGGCCCCGGTCCTTTCCGAAAAGGCCTACGCCGGCTTCGCTCAGGGCAAGTACACCTTCTGGGTGCACCCCAAGGCCACCAAGACCGAGATCAAAAACGCGGTGGAGGAAGCCTTCAAGGTCAAGGTGGTGAAGGTGAACACCCTGAACGTCCGGGGTAAGAAGAAGCGCCTGGGCCGTTACCTGGGCAAGCGCCCCGACCGGAAGAAGGCCATCGTTCAGGTGGCTCCCGGGCAGAAGATTGAGGCCTTGGAGGGCCTCATCTAGACCCCGCCAGGAGGGGAGCCCGGCCCCGATCTGGCAAGGGAGGAAGAGAATGGCTGTAAAGAAGTTCAAACCCTACACGCCGAGCCGCCGCTTCATGACGGTGGCGGATTTCTCCGAGATCACCAAGACCGAGCCGGAGAAGTCCCTGGTCAAGCCCCTGAAGAAGACGGGGGGGCGCAACAACCAGGGCCGCATCACCGTGCGCTTCCGGGGCGGCGGCCACAAGCGGCTTTACCGCATCATTGACTTCAAGCGTTGGGACAAGGTGGGCATCCCCGCCAAGGTGGCGGCCATAGAGTACGACCCTAACCGCTCGGCCCGCATCGCCCTTTTGCACTACGCCGACGGGGAAAAGCGGTACATCATCGCCCCGGAGGGCCTACAGGTGGGGCAGCAGGTGATGGCGGGCCCCGACGCCCCCATTCAGGTGGGCAACGCCCTTCCCTTGCGCTTCATCCCCGTGGGTACCGTGGTCCACGCCGTGGAGCTTGAACCCCAGAAGGGGGCGAAGCTGGCCCGCTCCGCCGGCACCAGCGCCCAGATCCAGGGCCGGGAAGGGGACTACGTGATCCTCCGCCTGCCTTCGGGGGAGCTTAGGAAGGTGCACGGGGAGTGCTACGCCACGGTGGGGGCCGTGGGCAACGCCGACCACAAGAACATCGTCCTGGGCAAGGCGGGCCGCAGCCGCTGGCTCGGCCGCAGGCCCCACGTGCGCGGGGCCGCCATGAACCCCGTAGACCACCCCCACGGCGGTGGGGAGGGCCGGGCGCCCAGGGGCCGTCCCCCGGCCTCGCCTTGGGGTTGGCAGACCAAGGGGCTTAAGACCCGGAAGCGGCGCAAGCCCTCGAGCCGCTTCATCCTCGCCCGTAGGAAGTGAGGTGAGCCATGCCGCGTAGCTTGAAAAAGGGCGTTTTCGTAGACGATCACCTCCTGGAGAAGGTGTTGGAGCTCAACGCCAAGGGGGAGAGGCGGCTCATCAAGACCTGGAGCCGCCGCTCCACCATCGTGCCCGAGATGGTGGGGCACACCATCGCGGTCTACAACGGCAAGCAGCACGTGCCCGTGTACATCACCGAGAACATGGTGGGGCACAAGCTGGGCGAGTTCGCCCCCACCCGCACCTACCGGGGGCACGGCAAAGAGGCCAAGGCCACCAAGAAGAAGTAGCCATGGAAGCGAAAGCCATCGCCCGATACGTGCGCATCTCCCCCAGGAAGGTCCGGCTGGTGGTGGACCTGATCCGGGGGAAGAGCCTCGAGGAGGCCCGCAACATCCTGCGCTACACCCACAAGCGGGGGGCCTACTACGTGGCCAAGGTGCTGGAGTCCGCCGCCGCCAACGCGGTCAACAACCACAACATGCTGGAAGACCGCCTCTACGTGAAGGCGGCCTACGTGGACGAGGGGCCGGCCCTCAAACGGGTGCTTCCCAGGGCCCGGGGCCGGGCGGACATCATCAAGAAGAGGACGAGCCACATCACGGTGATTCTGGGGGAGAAGCATGGGAAATAAGATCCACCCGATCGGTTTCCGGCTCGGCATCACCCGGGACTGGGAGTCCCGCTGGTACGCCGGCAAGAAGCAGTACCGCCACCTCCTCTGGGAGGACCACCAGATCCGCGAGCTTCTTTCCAAGGAGCTCTACCCGGCGGGCCTGGCCCGCGTGGACATTGAACGGGCTGCCGACAACGTGGTGGTGACCGTGCACGTGGCCAAGCCCGGCGTGGTCATCGGCCGGGGCGGGGAGCGCATCAAGGCCCTGCGGGAGACCCTGGCCCAGATGACGGGAAAGAACGTGGCCTTAAACGTCCAGGAGATCCAAAACCCCAACCTCTCCGCGCCCCTGGTGGCCCAGCGGGTGGCGGAACAGATTGAGAGGCGCTTCGCCGTGCGCCGGGCCATCAAGCAGGCGGTGCAGCGGGTCATGGAGGCGGGGGCCAAGGGGGCCAAGGTCATTGTCTCCGGCCGGATCGGCGGGGCCGAACAGGCCCGCACCGAATGGGCCGCCGAGGGCCGGGTGCCCCTCCACACCCTGCGTGCTAACATAGACTATGGTTTCGCGTTGGCCCGCACCACCTACGGGGTGCTGGGGGTCAAGGCGTATGTGTTTTTGGGCGAGGTGATCGGCGCCCAGAAGGCCAAGCCCAAGACGGAGATGCCCAAGGCCGAGGAGAGGCCCCGGCGCCGCCGCCCGTCCGTGCGCGTGAAGAAGGAGGAGTAGGCCATGCTGATGCCCAGGCGCATGAAGTACCGGAAACAGCAACGGGGCCGCCTGAAGGGGGCCACCAAGGGGGGCGATTACGTGGCCTTCGGGGATTTCGGCCTCGTGGCCCTGGAGCCCGCCTGGATCACCGCCCAGCAGATTGAGGCGGCCCGTGTGGCTATGGTGCGCCACTTCCGCCGCGGGGGGAAGATCTTTATCCGCATCTTCCCCGACAAGCCCTACACCAAGAAGCCCCTCGAGGTGCGCATGGGTAAGGGCAAGGGGAACGTGGAGGGGTACGTGGCGGTGGTGAAGCCGGGCCGGGTGATGTTTGAGGTGGCCGGGGTCAGCGAGGAGCAGGCCATGGAGGCCCTGCGCATCGCCGGGCACAAGCTCCCCATCAAGACCAAGATCGTGCGGAGGGACGCCTACGATGAAGCTCAGTGAGATCCGCAAGGAACTGGAGGAGGCGCGGAAGCTTTCCCCGGTGGAGCTGGAGAAGCTCATCCGCAAGAAGAAGCGGGAGCTCATGGACCTCCGCTTCCAGGCGGCCATCGGGCAGCTTTCCCAGAACCACAAGATCCGCGACCTCAAGCGGAGCATCGCCCGCCTCCTGACCGTGCTCAACGAGAAGAGGAGGAGCCATGCCTAAAAAGGTGCTGACCGGGGTGGTGGTGAGCGACAAGATGCAGAAGACCGTCACGGTCCTGGTGGAGCGCCAGTTCCCCCACCCCCTCTACGGCAAGGTCATCAAGCGCTCCAAGAAGTACCTGGCCCACGACCCCGAGGAGAAGTACAAGGTGGGGGACGTGGTGGAGATCATCGAGTCCCGGCCCATCTCCAAGCGGAAGCGCTTTAGGGTGCTCCGCCTGGTGGAGTCGGGCCGGATGGACCTGGTGGAGAAGTACCTGATCCGCCGCCAGAACTACGCTAGCCTTTCCAAGCGGGGAGGTAAGGCATGATCCAGCCCCAGACCTACCTGGAGGTGGCCGATAACACCGGGGCCCGGAAGATCATGTGCATCCGGGTTCTTAAAGGCTCCAACGCCAAGTACGCCACCGTGGGGGACATCATCGTGGCCAGCGTCAAGGAGGCCATCCCCCGCGGCATGGTGAAGGAAGGGGACGTGGTCAAAGCGGTGGTGGTGCGCACCAAGAAGGAGGTGAAGCGCCCCGACGGCTCCGCCATTCGC
Organism: Thermus composti; assembly: GCF_014647535.1. Lineage (GTDB taxonomy): Bacteria > Deinococcota > Deinococci > Deinococcales > Thermaceae > Thermus > Thermus composti. Next base: position 5,326 of record NZ_BMPJ01000028.1, read on the forward strand.
TTTGACGAGAACGCCGCCGTCATCGTCAACAACCAGCTGGAGCCCCGGGGAACCCGCGTCTTTGGCCCCGTGGCGCGCGAGCTAAGGGAGAAGGGCTTCATGAAGATCGTCTCCCTGGCCCCGGAGGTGCTTTGATGCGGGTGAAGCTTCACGTGAAGAAGGGGGACACGGTTCTCGTGGCCTCCGGCAAGTACAAGGGCCGGGTGGGCAAGGTGAAGCAGGTCTTGCCCAAGAAGTACGCCGTCATCGTGGAGGGGGTGAACATCGTCAAGAAGGCGGTGCGGGTGAGCCCCCAGCACCCCCAGGGCGGCTTCATTGAGAAGGAGGCGCCCCTGCACGCCTCCAAGGTCCGCCCCATCTGCCCCGCTTGCGGCAAGCCCACCCGGGTGCGGAAGAAGTTCCTGGAGGACGGGCGTAAAGTGCGGGCCTGCGCCAAGTGCGGCGGGTCCTTGGACGTGGAGGAGTAGCATGCCCTTAGACGTTGCCCTCAAGCGGAAGTACTACGAGGAGGTCCGGCCGGAGCTCATCCGCCGCTTCGGCTACCAGAACATCTGGGAGGTGCCCCGGCTGGAGAAGGTGGTGATCAACCAGGGCCTGGGCGAGGCCAAGGAGGACGCCCGCATCCTGGAGAAGGCGGCTCAGGAGCTCGCCCTCATCACCGGGCAGAAGCCCGCTGTCACCCGGGCCAAGAAGTCCATCTCCAACTTCAAGCTCCGCAAGGGGATGCCCATTGGCCTCAGGGTTACCCTCCGGGGGGACCGGATGTGGATCTTCTTGGAGAAGCTCCTCACCGTGGCCCTGCCCCGGATCCGGGACTTCCGCGGGGTGAACCCCAACAGCTTTGACGGCCGGGGCAACTACAACCTGGGCCTGAAGGAGCAGCTCATCTTCCCCGAGATCACCTACGACATGGTGGACGCCCTCCGGGGGATGGACATCGCCGTGGTGACCACCGCGAGGACCGACGAGGAGGCCAGGGCCCTTCTGGAGCTCTTGGGCTTCCCCTTCAGAAAGTGAGGCGAGGATGGCGAGGAAAGCGCTGATTGAGAAGGCCAAGCGGACCCCCAAGTTCAAGGTGCGGGCCTACACCCGTTGCGTCCGGTGTGGCCGGGCCCGGAGCGTGTACCGCTTCTTCGGGCTGTGCCGCATTTGCCTGCGGGAGCTTGCCCACAAGGGCCAGCTTCCCGGCGTGAGGAAGGCCAGCTGGTAGGCCGTGGCCGGTCGGGGGGGTTCCCTCGAGACCGCATGGTCCAGACGTGAGGAAAAAGGAGAGGAACAATGTGGAGCGACCCCATCGCCGACATGCTGACCCGGATCCGCAACGCCACCCGGGTCTACAAGGAGAGCACGGAGGTACCCGCCTCCCGCTTTAAGGAGGAGATCCTCAAGATCCTGGCGCGGGAGGGGTTCATCAAGGGGTACGAGCGGGTGGAGGTGGACGGCAAGCCCGCGTTGCGCATCTACCTGAAGTACGGTCCCCGCCGCCAAGGACCCGATCCCCGGCCCGAGCAGGTGATTCACCAGATCCGCCGCATCAGCAAGCCGGGGCGCCGGGTCTACGTGGGGGTCAAGGAGATTCCCAGGGTGCGCCGGGGCTTAGGGATCGCCATTCTTTCCACGTCCAAGGGGGTGCTCACGGACCGTGAGGCCCGGAAGCTGGGCGTGGGCGGCGAGCTTATCTGCGAGGTGTGGTGATGTCCAGGATCGGCAGGCAACCCATTCCCTTGCCCAAAGGGGTTAGCGTGGAGGTGGCCCCGGGGCTGGTGAAGGTCAAGGGGCCGAAGGGCGAGCTTTCCGTGCCCGTCTCCCCCGAGCTCAAGGTGGTGGTGGAGGAGGGCGTGGTGCGGGTGGAACGCCCTTCCGACGAGCGCCGCCACAAAAGCCTCCACGGCCTGACCCGAACCCTTATCGCCAACGCGGTCAAAGGGGTTTCCGAGGGGTACGTGAAGGAGCTTTTGGTCAAGGGCATCGGCTACCGGGCGCGGCTTGTGGGGCGGGCGGTGGAGCTCACCGTGGGCTACAGCCACCCCGTGGTGGTGGAGCCGCCCGAGGGCATCACCTTTGAGGTGCCCGAGCCCAACCGCATCCGGGTGGTGGGCATTGACAAGCAGAAGGTGGGCCAGGTGGCGGCCAACCTCCGCGCCGTCCGCAAGCCCAGCGCCTACCACGAGAAGGGGATTTACTACGCAGGCGAGCCCATCCGCCTCAAGCCCGGCAAGGCCGGGGCCAAGAAGTAGGGGGGACTATGGCACGGCTTACCGCTTACGAGCGTCGCAAGTTCCGGGTACGCAACCGCATCAAGCGCACGGGCCGGCTCCGCCTCTCCGTTTTCCGTAGCCTCAAGCACATTTACGCCCAGATCATTGACGACGAGAAGGGGGAGACCCTGGTGGCGGAGTCCAGCCTGGCCCTTAAACTCAAGGGCAACAAGACCGAGGTGGCCCGGCAGGTGGGGCGGGCCTTGGCGGAAAAGGCTCTGGCCAAGGGCATCAAGCAGGTGGTGTTTGACCGCGGCCCCTACAAGTACCATGGTCGGGTAAAGGCCCTGGCCGAGGGTGCCCGGGAAGGTGGTCTGGAGTTCTAAGGAGGAACCATGCCCGAGACCGACTTTGAGGAGAAGATGATCCTGATCCGGCGCACCGCCCGCATGCAGGCGGGTGGCCGCCGCTTCCGGTTTGGGGCCTTGGTGGCGGTGGGGGACCGCCAGGGGCGGGTGGGCCTCGGCCTGGGCAAGGCGCCCGAGGTGCCCTTGGCGGTGCAGAAGGCGGGGTACTACGCCCGCCGCAACCTGGTGGAGGTTCCCATCATCAACGGCACCATCCCCCACGAGATTGAGGTGGAGTTCGGGGCCTCCAAGATCATCCTCAAGCCGGCGGCCCCCGGGACCGGGGTGATCGCCGGGGCGGTGCCCCGGGCCATCCTGGAGCTTGCCGGGATCACCGACATCCTCACCAAGGAGCTGGGGAGCCGCAACCCCATCAACATCGCCTACGCCACCATGGAGGCCTTGAAGCAGCTCCAGACCCAGGAGGATGTCCGGCGCCTGAGGCGCGGTGGGGAGGAGTGATGGCCAAGCTCAAGGTGAAGCTGGTCAAAAGCCCTATCGGCTACCCCAAAGACCAGAAGGCGGCCCTTAAGGCCTTGGGGCTGACCAAGCTCCAGAAGGAGCGGATCCTCGAGGACACCCCCGCCATCCGGGGGAACGTCCAGAAGGTGATCCACCTTCTTCGCGTGGAGGTGGTGGAATGAAGCTTTCTGAACTTAGGCCGAACCCGGGAGCCAACAAGAAGCGGAAGCGGGTGGGCCGGGGTCCGGGCTCCGGCCACGGCAAGACCGCCACCCGCGGCCACAAGGGGCAGAAGTCCCGCTCGGGCGGGACCAAGGACCCTCGCCGCTTTGAGGGCGGCCGCTCCACCACCCTGATGCGCCTGCCCAAGCGGGGCATGCAGGGCCAGGTGCCGGGGGAGATCAAGCGCCCCCGGTACCAAGGGGTGAACCTCAAGGACCTGGCCCGCTTTGAGGGGGAGGTCACCCCGGAGCTCCTGGTGCGGGCGGGCCTTCTGAAGAAGGGGTACCGGCTCAAGATCCTGGGCGAGGGGGAGGCAAAGCCCCTTAGGGTGGTGGCCCATGCCTTCTCCAAGAGCGCCCAGGAAAAGTTGAAGGCGGCGGGCGGCGAGGCCGTTTTGCTGGAGGCCTAGGATGCTCAAGGCCTTCCGGAGCGCCCTCCAGATCCCCGAGCTCCGTCAGCGGGTTCTCTTCACCCTCTTGCTGCTGGCCGCCTACCGCCTCGGGGCCTTCATCCCCACCCCGGGGGTGGACCTGGACAAGATCCAGGAGTTCTTGCGCACGGCCCAGGGTGGGGTTTTTGGCATCATCAACCTCTTTTCCGGGGGCAACTTTGAGCGCTTCTCCATCTTCGCCCTGGGGATCATGCCCTACATAACGGCGGCCATCATCATGCAGCTTTTGGTGAACGTGGTCCCGGCTTTGGAGAAGCTTTCCAAAGAGGGGGAGGAGGGCCGCCGCATCATCAACCAGTACACCCGCATCGGCGGCATCGCTCTGGGGGCCTTCCAGGGCTTTTTCCTGGCCACGGCCTTTCTGGGGGCGGAGGGGGGGCGGTTCCTCCTTCCCGGCTGGTCCCCGGGGCCCTTCTTCTGGTTCGTGGTGGTGGTGACCCAGGTGGCGGGGATCGCCCTCCTCCTCTGGATGGCCGAGCGCATCACCGAGTACGGCATCGGTAACGGCACGAGCCTCATCATCTTCGCCGGCATCGTGGTGGAGTGGCTTCCCCAGATCCTGCGCACCGTCGGCCTCATCCGCACCGGGGAGGTTAACCTGGTGGCCTTCCTCTTCTTCCTGGCCTTCATCGTCCTGGCCTTCGCCGGCATGGCCGCCGTCCAGCAGGCGGAGCGGCGCATCCCCGTCCAGTACGCCCGGAAGGTGGTGGGCCGCAGGGTCTACGGGGGCCAGGCCACCTACATCCCCATCAAGCTCAACGCCGCCGGGGTGATCCCCATCATCTTCGCCGCCGCCATCCTGCAGATCCCCATCTTCCTCACCGCCCCCTTCCAGGACAACCCCGTGCTCCAAGCCATCGCCAACTTCTTTGACCCCACCCGCCCCTCGGGGCTTATCCTGGAGGTCCTCCTGGTCATCCTTTTCACTTACGTGTACACCGCCGTCCAGTTTGACCCCAAGCGGATCGCCGAGTCCTTGCGGGAGTACGGGGGCTTCATCCCGGGGATCCGCCCGGGGGAACCCACGGTGAAGTTCCTGGAGCACGTGGTCTCCCGCCTGACCCTTTGGGGGGCCCTTTTCTTGGGGTTGGTGACCGCCCTGCCCCAGATCATCCAGAACCTCACCGGGGTAAGGAGCATCGCCTTCTCGGGGATCGGCCTCCTCATCGTGGTGGGGGTGGCCCTGGACACCCTTAGGCAGATTGAAAGCCAGTTGATGCTGCGAAGCTACGAGGGCTTCCTCTCCAAGGGCCGCGTCCGCGGCCGGAGCCGCTAGGGAGGTGGGCGTGGGCGAAGCGGTGATCTTTTTGGGTCCGCCTGGAGCGGGAAAGGGCACCCAGGCGGCGAGGCTTTCGGCGGAACTTGGCTTCAAGAAGCTTTCCACGGGGGATATCCTGCGGGACAACGTGGCCCGGGGCACCCCTTTGGGGCGGCAGGTCAAGCCCATCATGGACCGGGGGGACCTGGTGCCCGACGAGCTCATCCTGGCCTTGATTCGCGAGGAGCTGGCTGAGCGGGTCATCTTTGACGGCTTTCCCCGCACCCTTCCCCAAGCGGAGGCCCTGGATCGCCTCCTCGAGGAGACCGGCACCCGGCTCCTCGGGGTGGTGCTGGTGGATGTGCCCGAGGAGGAGCTCGTGCGCAGGATGCTCAAGCGGGCGGAGCTGGAGGGGCGCTCCGACGACAACGAGGAGACGATAAGGCGGCGCCTCGAGGTTTACCGGGAGAAGACCGAGCCCCTCATCCAGTACTATGAGAAGAAGGGGGTCCTGCAGCGGGTGGACGGCCTCGGCACGCCCGATGAGGTTTACGCCCGCATCCGGGCCGCCTTGGGGATCTAGATGGCCATCAAGCTGAAAAGCCCCTGGGAGATTGAGCGCATGCGGGAGGCGGGAGCCCTCCTCACCGAGGTGGTGGAGGAGGTAGCCCGCCACGTGGAGCCGGGGATCACCACCAAGGAGCTGGACCGGATCGCCTACGAGGCCATCAAAAAGCGGAAGGCCAAGCCCGCCTTCCTGGGCCTCTACGGCTTCCCCGCCACCTTGTGCACCTCGGTGAACGAGGTGGTGGTCCACGGCATCCCCTCGGACGAGCCTTTAAAGGAGGGAGACATCCTCTCCGTGGACGTGGGCCTCATTTACCAGGGGTTCGCCGCCGACATGGCCCGCACCTTTCCCGTGGGCCGGGTCTCCCCCGAGGCGGAAAGGCTCATCCGGGACACGGAGGCGGCCTTCTTTGAGGGGCTAAAGTACCTGCGCCCGGGCTACCGCATCGGGGACGTGGCCCACGCGGTCCAGACCTTCCTGGAAAGCCGGGGCTACGGCGTGGTGCGAGAGTTTGTGGGCCACGGGGTGGGGCGAGAGATCCACGAAGACCCCCAGGTCCCCAACTTCGGCAAGCCGGGAACCGGTCCCAAGATCCGTCCCGGGATGACCCTGGCCCTCGAGCCCATGGTCACCCTTCGCCCAGCGCCTGTGGTAATATTGGAAGATGGCTGGACGGCGAGCGCCGGCAAGGGCAACCTCGCCGCCCACTACGAGAACACCGTCTTGGTGACGGAGGAGGGACCGGAGCTCCTCACCGGGGTTTCCCTGGTGCGGGCCCAATAGGAGGGGTATGGCGAAGGAGAAGGACACCATTCGGGCGGAAGGCGTGGTCACCGAGGCTTTGCCCAACACCACGTTTCGGGTGAAGCTGGACTCGGGGCCCGAGATTTTAGCCTACATCTCGGGCAAGATGCGCATGCACTACATCCGTATCCTGCCCGGGGACCGGGTGGTGGTGGAGATTACCCCTTACGACCCCACGCGGGGCCGTATCGTCTACCGCAAGTAGGAGGCCAGGCATGAAGGTTAGGGCATCGGTGAAGAGGATCTGCGATAAGTGCAAGGTGATTCGCCGGCACGGACGGGTATACGTGATCTGCGAAAACCCCAAGCACAAGCAGCGGCAGGGGTAGGGAGGAGTCGTGGCGAGGATCGCAGGCGTAGAGCTTCCCAGGAACAAGCGGGTGGACGTGGCCCTCACCTACATCTACGGCATCGGCAAGGCCAGGGCCAAGGAGGCGTTGGAGAAAACGGGGATCAACCCCGCTACCCGGGTGAAGGACCTCAGCGAGGCCGAGGTGGTCCGCCTCCGCGAGTACGTGGAAAACACCTGGAAGCTGGAAGGGGAGCTTAGGGCGGAGGTGGCCGCCAACATCAAGCGGCTCATGGACATCGGCTGCTACCGGGGCCTTCGCCACCGCCGGGGCCTGCCCGTGCGGGGCCAGCGCACCCGGACCAACGCCCGCACCCGCAAGGGGCCCCGCAAGACGGTGGCCGGTAAGAAGAAGGCGCCTAGGAAGTAGGCTTGGGCCAGAGGATACTCCGAGAGGGAGCGTATGGCCAAGAAGACAAAGAAGAAGGTCAAACGGCAAGTGGCCACGGGGAGGGCGTACATCCACGCCTCCTACAACAACACCATCGTCACCATCACCGACCCCGAGGGCAACCCCATCACCTGGTCCTCGGGTGGGGTCATCGGCTACAAGGGAAGCCGCAAGGGCACGCCTTACGCCGCCCAGCTTGCGGCCATGGACGCCGCCAAGAAGGCCATGGCCTACGGGATGCAGAGCGTGGACGTGATCGTTCGGGGCACGGGAGCGGGCCGGGAGCAGGCCATCAGGGCCCTCCAGGCCTCCGGGCTCCAGGTGAAGTCCATCGTGGACGACACCCCTGTTCCCCACAACGGTTGCCGGCCCAAGAAGAAGTTCCGTAAAGCCTCGTAAGGGAGTGGGAGAAGATGGGTCGCTATATCGGACCAGTTTGCCGCCTTTGCCGCCGGGAGGGTGTGAAGCTTTACCTCAAGGGGGAGCGGTGCTACAGCCCCAAGTGCGCCATGGAGCGCCGCCCTTACCCCCCGGGGCAGCACGGGCAGCGGCGTTCCCGCCGCCCCTCCGACTACGCCGTGCGCCTGAGGGAGAAGCAGAAGCTCCGCCGCATCTACGGGATCTCCGAGACCCAGTTCCGCAACCTCTTTGAGGAGGCCAGCAAGAAGAAGGGGGTCACGGGTACCGTCTTTTTGGGGCTTCTGGAGTCCCGGCTGGACAACGTGGTCTACCGGCTGGGCTTCGCCGTGAGCCGCCGCCAGGCCCGGCAGATGGTGCGCCACGGACACATCACCGTGAACGGGCGCCGGGTGGACCTCCCCTCTTACCGGGTGAAGCCAGGGGACGAGATCGCCATCGCCGAGCGGAGCAGGAACCTGGCCTTCATCCGGGAGAACCTCGAGGCCATGAAGGGGCGCAAGGTGGGGTCCTGGCTCTCCCTGGACCTGGAGAACATGAAGGGGACCTTCCTGCGCCTGCCCGACCGGGAGGACCTGGCCCTGCCCGTGAACGAGCAGCTGGTGATTGAGTTCTACTCCAGGTAGTCCCCGGGCTTGAGAGGAGGCTTATGTTAGAGAGCAAGCTCAAGGCCCCGGTCTTCACGGTGCGCACGCAGGGGCGGGAGTACGGGGAGTTCGTCCTGGAGCCCCTGGAGCGGGGGTTTGGCGTCACCCTGGGCAACCCCCTAAGGCGCATCCTCCTTTCCTCCATCCCTGGGACGGCGGTCACCAGCGTGTACATTGAGGACGTCCTCCACGAGTTCTCCACCATCCCCGGGGTGAAGGAGGACGTGGTGGAGATCATCCTCAACCTCAAGGAGCTGGTGGTCCGCTTCCTGGACCCCAAGATGGAGACCACCACCCTGGTCCTCAAGGCGGAGGGCCCCAAGGAGGTCACCGCCAGGGACTTCACCCCCAATAGCAGCGTGGAGATCATGAACCCTGACCTCCACATCGCCACCCTGGAAGAGGGAGGGAGGCTTTACATGGAGGTGCGGGTGGACCGGGGCGTGGGGTACGTCCCCGCGGAGAAGCACGGGATCAAGGACCGCATCAACGCCATCCCCGTGGACGCCATCTTCTCCCCTGTGCGCCGGGTGGCCTTCCAGGTGGAGGACACCCGGTTGGGCCAGCGCACCGACCTGGACAAGCTCACCTTGAGGATCTGGACCGACGGGTCCATCACCCCCCTGGAGGCCCTGAACCAGGCGGTGGAGATCCTCAAGGAGCACCTCTCCTACTTCGCCAATCCCCAAGGGGAGGAGGCCGTCCTTCCCGAGCCCAAGGCGGAAGGGGGGGTCAAGGGGGCGGAGGAGAACCTGGACCTGCCTTTGGAGGAGCTTGGGCTTTCCACCCGCGTCCTCCACAGCCTCAAGGAGGAGGGCATTGAGTCGGTGCGGGCCCTTCTAGCCCTGAACCTAAAGGACCTCAAGAACATCCCGGGCATCGGGGAAAGGAGCCTGGAGGAGATCCAGGAGGCCCTGGCCAAAAAGGGCCTTTCCCTAAGGGAGTGAGAGCATGCGCCACCTAAAGTCTGGAAGGAAGCTGAACCGTCACTCTTCCCACCGCCTGGCCCTCTACCGGAACCAGGCCAAGAGCCTTCTCACCCATGGCCGCATCACCACCACGGTGCCTAAGGCCAAGGAGCTCACCGGCTTCGTGGACCACCTCATCCACCTGGCCAAGCGGGGCGACCTCCACGCCCGCAGGCTGGTCCTCCGGGACCTCCAGGACGTGAAGCTGGTGCGCAAGCTCTTTGACGAGATCGCCCCCCGCTACCGGGACCGCCAGGGCGGTTACACCCGGGTCCTCAAGCTGGCGGAGCGCCGCCGGGGGGACGGGGCGCCCTTGGCCCTGGTGGAGCTGGTGGAGTAGGGGTTTAAAGAGGGGCGGGGGGGCGGGCCGCCCCCTTCCTTTATTCCTTGGCCTTAAGGAGGCGGAGGAGCTGGTCCTCCAGCTCGCCGATGTAGGCGGCCAGGGTGTTGCCGTGCTTCTCCAGGGTGTCGGCGATCTCCGCCGCCAGGGCCTTTAGCTCCGCCTTTTCCGCCTCGGCCAGGCGCTGGAACTCGGCCTCGAGGTAGCGCTTAAGCTCCGTGAAGCGGCTTTGCTCGGCGTCCTCCGCCAGCTTCTTGTAGTGGAGAAGCTCCCGGGCGTAGCGCCGCACCTCCAGGAGGGCGGCCGTTTCCAGACCGATGGAAAAGAGAAGGTAGAGGAGGGTCACCACCCCCAGGGCGATCACCAGGCTTAGGCCCAGGGGGGCCTCCACCCGGGTGAGCCCCAGGGAAAGGACGCTGGGTTTGGTGAGCTCCCCCCAGTTGAGCCAGGCGAAGAGGGCAAGGAGGAGCAAGAAGACCAGGGCAAAGAACAGGCGCGCGTTCATGCCAACCTCCCCAAGGACATCGGGGGGATTATACACTCCGTCCATGGGTTACGTGTACCTGCTCCTCGCCGCCGCCCTTTGGGGCCTGATCGGGCCGGTTAGCCGGATCGCTTTCCAAGAGGGGCTTTCCCCCCTTCTCGTGGCCTTTTTCCGAGCGGCCATCGCCTGGGTTTTTTTCGCCCTGCACGCTCTTCTTCTGGGGCAGGTGCGGGTGGCCCGGCGGGACCTCCCCGCCCTCGTCCTCTTCGGGGTGGTCTCCGTGGCCCTCTTCTACGGGGCCTACCAGCTGGCGGTGGACTATGGGGGAGCGGCTTTGGCTTCGGTGCTCCTCTACACCGCCCCCGCCTGGGTGGCCCTCCTCTCCCACCTGATCCTCAAGGAGCCCCTGGACCGGAAAGGGCTTCTTGCCGTGGCCCTCACCCTTTTGGGCGTGGCCCTCATGGGCTTGGGCGGGGGGAGCGAGGTCCGGGCGGGGTTCCTCGCCCTTTTCTTCGGCCTGCTTTCCGGCTTCACCTACGCCCTTTATTACATCTTCGGCAAGCTTTACCTGCCCCGCTACGCCACCCCCACCCTCTTCCTCTACGCCCTGCCCGTGGGGGCCTTGGCCCTTTGGCCCTTCGTGGACTTCGCGCCCTTGAGCGGGCGGGCCTGGGCGGCCTTGCTTTTCCTGGGGCTTTTCTCCACCTACGGGGCCTATCTGGCCTATTACGCTGGGCTTAGGCGCCTTCCCGCCACCCGGGCCAGCGTGGTGGCCACCCTCGAGCCCGTGGTGGCCAACCTCTTCGCCTTCCTCCTCTTCCGCGAGGTCCTGGCCCCTTTGGGCTACCTGGGGGCGGCTTTGGTCCTTTGGGCGGTCCTCCTCACCGTGCGGCGGTAAGCCCTCACCGGAGGAGGGCTTCCAGGTAGGGCCGCCAGGCCTCGGGGACCTCCTTGAGGTCCGAGAGGAAAAGGGGCAGGAGGGGGGGCTTGGGGGGCTTAAGAAGCCGCATCCCCGCCTCCTCCGGGGTGCGGTTCCCCTTCTTAAGGTTGCAGGCGCGGCAAGCCGCCACCAGGTTGTCCCAGGTGCTAAGCCCGCCCCGGCTTTTGGGGAGGACGTGGTCCACGGTGAGTTCCCCGCCCTTTTGGCCGCAGTACTGGCAGGTGTAGCGGTCGCGCCGGAGGACGTTCCTGCGGTTGAGGGGCACGCGGCCCGGCCTGCGGCGGACCATGCGCTTTAAGCGGATCACGCTGGGGACGGGGATCCGGGTGGAGGGGGTGTGGAGGTAGCGGCCGCTTTCCGCCACCATCTCCGCCCCGCCGGAGAGGACCAAAAGGACGCTCCGCTTGATGCTGGCGAGGCCCAGGACCTCATAGGCGGCGTTGAGCACCAAAACCCGGGGACTTTCCAGGTCTAGGGGCCTGGGGATGGGGTCCACGTCCTTAACATAGCAAGTTTGCCCCAAAGGCTGTGTTATGCTTAGGCCAAAGGCAGGTTTGGAGGCATTTATGACGAGGCGCTTTTTCCCAACCATCCTCCTCCTGGCCGGGCTGGCCTCAGGCCAGGTATCCCTGGAAGGGGCGGAAGCCCTTTTGAAGGCCGGCAGGTACGCCGAGGCGGCGGCGGCCTACGAGGAGATCCTGAGCCGGGATTACCGCCTCTTTGCGGCCCATCTGGGGTTAGGGGTGGCCCTGGTGCGGGCGGGGCGCCTCGAGGAAGCCCGCTTCGCCTTTGACCAGATGACCCGGGTCTTCCCGGACCGCTACGAGGGCTTCTACAACCTGGGCCAGGTCTACCTTCGCCTGGGGAAACCCCAGGAGGCCGCCGAGGCCTTTTCCAAGGCGGTGGCCTTAAACCCCACGGAGGAGGCCTACCTGGGGCTTTCCGGGGCCTTGGCTCAGGCGGGGCGGGCGGGGGAGGCGGCGGAGGCCCTGAAGCGGGGGCTTGCCCCTGAGCGGAGCCTGGCCTACCGCCTGGCCCTGGCCAAGGCCCTCTACGCCGCCGACAGGCGGGCCGAGGCGGTGCCCGTCCTTTACGAGGTCCTCAACCGGGACGCCGCCCAGGCGGAGGCCTGGGACCTTCTGGCCCGGATCCTGGCCGAGGAGGGTCTAAAGGAGCGGGCCCTTAGGGAGGTGGACCGGGGCCTAAAGGCGGTTCAGGGCCCGGCCCGCGCCCGGCTCCTCCTGAGGAAGGCCCTGCTTTCGGAAAACCCCGATGCCTACCTGGAAGAGGCCCTGGCCCTGGACCCCGGGCTTTGGGAGGCGGCCTACGCCCTGGGCCAGCGCCGTCTGGAGCGGGGGGATGCCCGGGGGGCCCTTGAGCCCTTGCGCCAGGCCTACCGGATTAGCCCCGAGCCCCAGGTGGCCCTGGCCCTGGCCGCCGCGTACCTGAGGCTTCGGGACTTTGGGAACACCTACCGCTACGCCCAAGAGGCGGGGCCTTCCGGGGCTTTCCTCCGGGCCCAGGCGGCCTACGCCCTGGGGCGGAAGGAGGAGGCCTTGGCCCTGGTGGAAGGGGTGGGTTCCCCCGAGGCCCAGGCCCTCCGGGGGGCGCTCCTTTTGGAGCTGGGGCGGGCTGAGGAGGCGGCGGCCGTCCTCCGCCCCCTCTACCAGGAGGCCAAGGACCCGGAGGTGGGGGCCAACCTGGGAGCGGCCCTGGTGGCGGCGCGGCGTTTCGGCGAGGCGGAGCTCCTTCTCCGAGAGGTGCTCGCCCAAGCTCCCCGCCTTGCCCCCGCCTGGTACAACCTGGGCCTGGCCCTCTCCGCCTTGGGCCGGGAGGCCGAGGCCCGGCGGGCCCTGGCCCGGGCGGCGGAGCTGGGTTCGGCGGAGGCCAAGGCGCTTCTCGGGAGGTAGGATGCGTTGGCTTCGGGAGAACTGGCTGGACTTCCTGATCTTCCTTCTCATCGCCTTGGTGGCGGCGGGGATTGTCCTTTACCTTACGGGCGTGAACCCCTTCGCCAGGCCCCAGGGGGCCGCCCCCGGGGCGGTGCCGCCTGCCCCCAGGCCCGAGGCCTCGTCCCAGGGAACGCCGCTTCCGGCTCCAGAGACCCCTTCCCCGCCCGAGGAGACCGTGATCACGGTGATCCCCCTGCCCGAGGCCCCCAAGGAGGAACCTCCGCCGAGGGCGGAGGCCGCTTCCCCTTCTAGGGCTTCGCCTCCTTCGCCCTCGAGTCCCTCCCCGGCCCCCACGGGGCGCTACCGGGTGGCCGTGGGCTCCTTCGCCAACCCGGAAAACGCCTTGAAGCTTCAGCGGGAGCTCCAGGCCAAGGGGTACCCGGCCCGCCTCGAGGCCGCGGGCCCCCTCACCCGGGTGGTGGTGGGCCCCTACGCCACCGAGGCGGAGGCCTCCCGGGTGGCCCAGGCCTTGGCCTCCTACGGGGCCCAGGTGTACCGGGGCCAGGGGGCCTTGCCCCCGGAGGAGAGGGTTTACCTTCAGGTGGGGGCCTTCCAGAAGGAGGAGAACGCCTTAACCCTCTCGGGCAAGCTCAGGGAGATGGGCCTCCCCGTGGTCCTGGTGCGGGACGGGCTTTACCGGGTCCGGGTGGGCCCGGTGGCGGAAGGGGAGGTGGAGGCTTACAAGACCCGGCTTAAGGCTTTGGGCCTCGAGGCCGTGGAGGTGCGATGAAGGTTCCCAGCGCCGCCATCAACCGTCTGGTGACCTACCTCCGGATTCTGGAAGAGCTGGAGGCCAAAGGGGTGCACCGCACCAGCTCCGAGCAGCTGGCGGAGCTCGCCCAGGTCACCGCCTTCCAGGTGCGCAAGGACCTCTCCTACTTCGGCTCCTACGGCACCCGGGGGGTGGGGTACACGGTCCCCGTTTTGAAACGGGAACTCCGCCACATCCTGGGGCTTAACCGCAAGTGGGGCCTGTGCATCGTGGGCATGGGTCGCTTAGGAAGCGCCCTCGCCGACTACCCGGGCTTCGGGGAGAGCTTTGAACTCAGGGGTTTCTTTGACGTGGACCCCGCCAAGGTGGGCAGGCCCGTGGGCAAGGGGGTCATTGAGCACGTGGACCGCCTCCCCGAGAGGGTCCCGGGCCGCATAGAGATCGCCCTCCTCACCGTGCCCCGGGAAGCGGCCCAGGAGGCCGCTGACCGCCTGGTGGCGGCGGGGATCAAGGGGATTCTGAACTTCGCCCCGGTGGTCCTGGAGGTGCCCAAGGAGGTGGCGGTGGAGAACGTGGACTTCTTGGCGGGGCTTACCCGGATTTCTTTTGCTATACTCAATCCCAAGTGGAGAGAGGAGATGATGGGGTGAGGGGCTTATGAGAAAGCAAAGCTTGCTCCTATTCCTCGGGCTGGTCCTGACGCTGGCTGCTTGCTCCACGGACGTTTTCTTGCAACAACCCTATCGGGTGCGTCTAGAGCCTGCCCAGCTTGGTTACGAGGTGGACGACCAGGGGAACATTACCGTGGTTCCCAATACCGCTTACGTGGAGGTGGCCCCGGGAGCGCCCGGAGGCTACCTGGAGCGGTACGAGTACCTGGTGGTGGACGACTCCGGCAACGAGGTGGCCCCAGGCTCCTCTTTGGGTAGCGGTTTTGTGGGTGTGAGGGTGCCGCCTGGGTATGAGGAGGTGGAGGGGCAGAAGCGTTTTGTCTCCACCACGTCCGATCACTTTACCTTTAGCCTTGACGGCCAGGTGGCGGAGTCGCATCTCCAGCAGGGGTCTCCTTTGAACTGGCGCTACCAGGTCACGTGGTACGTGACCACCTCTAATGGCAACACGGTTTCCTGGACGCAGGAGTATCAGATCCAAAGCCCCAAGAGGTAGGAGGGGGAGAATGCGCAGATATTTGGTTTTGGGGGGAGCTGCTCTAGCGGGTGCTTTGCTCCTGTTGGGAGGGTGTGGCCGGGTAGCGAGCCCAAACGCTGGGACAGCCAACCTTTCTGTAACCATTAGCCAGCCCCAGAATGGCGCGTTCACCAACGCCCGGGATGTGGAGGTCAAGGTCTCCGCCACCGGGGCCAAGGTGGATAGCGTTCGGGTTGAGTATCAGGGCCCTAGTGGCAACGGTTCCATATCCCTTTCCCCTCAGGGGGGCGTGTGGAAGGGTAGCTTACCCTCCTCTTTGGCTTCCGGTGTTTATACCCTCACCGCCAAGGCCAGCGCTGGCTCGGTGGAAAAGGAGAGCCCATCCATCCAGTTCACCCTTGACTTGGATAAGCCCACCCTCGAGGTTATTGAGCCCTCCGATAAACCTATTGTTTTGCAGAGTAACAAAGATTTGACGATTCAGGTGCAGGCACGGGACGACCTTTCGGGGGTAAAGCAGGTTCGTTTGTTTGTGGGGTCTACCCCTGTAGATGTGGCTCCTTCCGTCTCGGAAGATGTTTATACCTTTTATGTGAATCCCCTCTTCGGTTATTCGCTCCGACACTATTCACGCCGCCACCCTAGCTACCCAGGCGATGGGTAAGGC
>NZ_BMPJ01000029.1 GCF_014647535.1 Thermus composti
ATGAAGTCACCCAAGAACTCTTGAAGCAGGCTAAGGGAGGGCGAGGAAGGAGTTTTGGGTAAAGCCCTGAGACATAGATAGCCACCAGAAGGGTTTCTGCGTCAAGATAGTAGAGGGGGTGCTCACGATCGGGTTGCATAGCACCCCCCTTTTGCCATACCGAGGGGGTTCAGATCAAGTAGCACACGAAGGGATGTACGGGCTGATAGAGCGGCAGCGGGAGGGGTTGGGGTTGAGCTTCTACCAATGCCGAAGGAAGCTCATCTCCGGCAGGTTGAGGCTGGATTTGAGCCCTTTGCTCTCGGCAAACGTGGGGGCCGCGTAAGCCCAGACACATAATTCCTTACACCACCCGACCTGGTGGGCTCTTTGGCGGACTGGAACCTGAGGCTTCTCAAGCGCTTGGACCCGGGCTTGGCCATCGGCTTCGACCCGGCCTTCTATCTGGATGCGCCCGCCGGGGAGTGGGCCAGGCTTCCCGTGCGCGTGAACGCCTACGGCTACCTGGACGACCACCCCTTGGGCTTCCGCAGGCTTCTGCCGACGGCAACCTACCTGGAGGACCGCCTCGAGGCCCTCCTGCGCTCCGTGCCCCCTTTCCAGGAGCTCTACCTGCGCAAGGAGTTCCTGGTCCAGGCGTTGGCGGACGGTGTGGACCCGGTGGCCTTGGCCCGGAGGCTCCTGGGGAAGGTCTGGGTGGACGTCTGGACCCTCAACCCCTGGGAGGAGGGCTTCCGGGGTTACCTCAAGGCCGCCCTGGCCTCCGGGGTGGACCAGATCACCACCGACGCTCCTCTGGGCCTTGGGGCCGCAGTTCTTCCACCAGGCGGGCCAGGCGGCTTATCCCCTGGTTGAGCTCCTCCAGGAGGAGGAGGAGGTCCAAGTGGGTGAGGGTGGAGGCCCGGCTTTCCTCCCGCTCCTGAAGCCGCTTCCGGTGGGCCTGGCGGGAAGCTTCCAGGGCCTCCTGGAACCCCTCGGTCTGGACCCGGCGGGCCAGGTGGGGGTCGGCGGTGGCCAAGGCGGCCAGGGCCCTTTCCAAGCGGGCCAGGGTGAGGGCAAGGAGACGCGCAAGCTCCCGGTGTCCCTCGGGGCTAAAGGTGATCCCCTGGCCCCAGAGCCTTTCCGCCTTGCGCAGGATGCGCTTGGCCAGGTCGGCCAGGTGCTCCAGCTCGGCGGCCGCCTTGAGGTAGGGGAGGCTGGCCTCCTCGGGCAGGCGGGCCACGTAGAGGAGGACTTCCCGGCTCAGCCAGTCCACCTTTTCCTCCAGGGGGCTAAGGTCGGCCTCCCGGCCCTCCTCCTTGCGGAGGGCTTCCAGGGTGCGGGCCAGCATGGCCCGGGCGGCGTCGCCGATGCGGGCGAGCTCCCTTAGGGCCAGGGCCTGGGCCAGGGGGGGGTCCTCCAGGGCCTCCGGGCGCAGGTACTTGGGGGCGAGGGGTGGCTCCGGGGGCAGAAGCCGGACCATGAGCCGGTGGAGGGGCGGGAAGAGAAGGGGGAAGGCCAGGAGGGCGAGGGCGTGGTAGCCCACGTGGAGGGCGAGGACGTCCTGGACATCTAGGAAGAGAAGGGGAAGGGCCAGGGCCAGGCGGTGGAGGAGAAGGGCCCCGCCGAGGCGCAGGGCCTCCGGGGGAGCCCTGAGGAGGAGGGGGCCGGTGCACCCCACCCCGCCCCCCAGGACCAAGGCAGCCGTGCCCTCGTGGCCCAGGCCCAGGGCCAGGAGGGCCACCAGGTTGGCCGAGCCCAGGGCAAAGGCCAGGAGAAAGCCCAAGGCGAAGAGGAGGGCCGGGGGGAGGGAGGTGAGGAGGGGCTCCCAGGCCAAGGCCCCGGTCCGGGCCAGGTCCAGGCCCAGGAAGAGAAGGCCGAGGCCGAAGAGGAGGCGGCCCCAGGGGCTTTTCCGAAGGGCGAGCTCCACGCCCAGGGCCAGGGAAAGGCTTAGGAGGGCCAAGGCCCGGTTGCCCAAGGAGGCCAGGCCCACCACAGCCGTGGCCCCCAGGGTGCCCCCGAGGGCGAGAAGCCCCGCCTCGTAGGCCCCGAGGAGGCCCGCCTGGAGAAGCCCCCGCCCTAGAAGGGTGAGCCCCGTGCCGCTTCCCGTGGCGAGGCCCAGGAGCACCCCCGCGAGGCCCAAGGTCACTCCCCGGGCGCGGGCAAGGAGGCGCCTTCCCCTGGCCCCGGCAAGCCCGCTGGCCGCCTCGGTGAGGAGGAGGTTGCCCAGGTAGAGGAGGGCGAAGGCCCCCAGGACTTCCATCTACCCCCGCGCCTCCAGAAGCACCTCCGGCCGATCCCCGATGAGGCCGTCTAGGCCCAGGGCGAGGAGGCGCCTGGCCTCCGAGGGGTCGTTCACCGTCCAGGCCACCACGAAAAGCCCCCGCTCCCGCCACCCCGCCACGGCCTCCTCCGTGGCGAGGGCATGGTGGGGGTGGACGGCCTCCACCCCGAGGCAGGGGAGGAGGGCGGAGTGGTCCTCGGCCATGAGGAAGCCCAAGGGAAGGCCGGGGGCCGCCTTCCTAAGGGCAAGGAGGGCGAGGGGGTCAAAGCTGGAGACCCAAACCCCCTCCCGTCCTCGGAGGAGGGCGGCGAGGCGGCGCCCTGCCTCCTCACCGAGGCCGGGGAAGGACTTGAGCTCCACGTTGAAGACGGCCTGGGGAAAGGCCTCCTTGAGGGCGAGGACCTCTTCCAGGCGGGGTAGGTCGGGTTCTCGGGCCTTGAGGTCGGCGTAGTCCACCTGGAAGACGGGGCCTAAGGGGGTGTCCGGGTCGTGGCGGACGGCGAAGACCCCGTCCCGGGTGAGCCAGACGTCCAGCTCCACCCCGTCCAGGCCGGCCTCCAGGGCGAACCGAAAGCTTTCCAGGGTGTTCTCCTTGGCCTTTAGAGGGGCTCCCCGGTGGCCGAGGAGAAGGGGCTTTCTCCGGAATAAGGTCATGGCTCACCTTCCTCCTGGGATGCGCTGGGCGTCTATGGCTTCCTGGGTCCGGGCCAGGCACCAGGCGGCCTCGGGCTTCCTTAGGGCCAGGGCCACGTAGAGGGCGTCCACCACCGCCAGATGGACCACCCGCGTGGCCATGGCCTCCACCCGGAAGGCGGCCTCCCGCACAGGTGCTACCAAGGCCACCGTGGCCTT
Organism: Thermus composti; assembly: GCF_014647535.1. GTDB lineage: Bacteria > Deinococcota > Deinococci > Deinococcales > Thermaceae > Thermus > Thermus composti. The sequence goes on from NZ_BMPJ01000029.1 coordinate 3,116, forward strand.
TCCCACCAGGGGGCTTTGGGCGAAGGAGGTGAGGGCGAGGATCCAGGCTTGAGCCCGGTGGGCCTCCTCAAGGCTCTCCAATAGCTCCCGGCTCCTCCCCGTGTGGGAGATGAAAAACCCCACGTCCTCGGGACCGAGGAGGCTGGCCGCCACCGTCTGCATGTGGGTCTCCGGGGTCATGAAGACGGGGAGACCGATCCTAAGAAAACGGTAGTAGGCGTCCAGGGCCACGGGCACGCTGGAGCCCACGGCGAAGATCCCGATGCGCCGGGCCCCTAGGAGGAGGTCCACCGCCTGGGCGAAGGCCTTTCCGTCCATTCCCAAAAGGGCTTCCTCCAGGGCTTGGATCTCCGCTCGGAAGACTTTCTGGAGCACGAGTTCGGGGGCGTCGTGAGGGCGGACGTCCAGGGAGGGGGGTAACGAGGAAAGGCTCCCCACCTCCAAGGCCAGGGCCACCTTGAGTTCCCGGAAATCCCTGAAGCCCAGCTTCCGGGAAAGCCGGGTGGCCGCCGAGGTGCTCACCCCAGCCGCCCGGGCTACCTCACGGATGGAGGCCCGCACCATGGCCCTGGGGTCCTCCAGCAGGACCCGGGCCACGGCCTGCTCCTTAGGGCTTAGGGTAGGAAGCTCTGCTCTAAGCCTTCCTATCAACCCAGGATGTGCCGTTTGAGTTCCCATAGGTCGTCCACCACCAGCACGCCGTGTTGCCGGAGCTCGGGGATCCCGGGGTCCTCGGGCCGGGTGGCTCCCGTAAGGACCAGGGCTGCCCGCGCCCCGGCCCCTTGGGCTAGGGGGAGGTCCACCTCGGCCCGGTCCCCCACGTAGAGGCAGTCTTCCGGCGCAAGGCCAAGCCTAAAGGTAGCGTAGCGGAGAAAGGCGGGGTCGGGCTTTCCAAAGACCCTTTCCGGCCGCCTTCCCGTGGCTTTCTCCAAAAGGGCCAAAAGGGCGCCGGCATCGGGTAAGGCTCCCCCTTCCACGGGGCAGGCGGGGTCGGGGTGGGTGGCGAAGAAACGGGCCCCTCTCTCCAAGAGGAAGCAGGCCCGCTCCAAGCGGGCGTAGCTTAGGGTGCGGTCGAAGCCCACCAGCACCGCCTGGGGCTCTTCCTCGCTCACCCAGACCCCGGCCTCCGCTAACTCGGCGGCGAGGGCCGGCGTGCCGAGAAGATAGACAGGAAGGTTGGGAAAGCGCTGGGCCAGTTCCCGGCCAGCGAAAGCTCCGCTGGTGAAGATCCGCCTCCATTCCACGGGAAGCCCTAGGCGGCGAAGCCGGGCGGCGTGGTCCCTGGCCGAGAGGGAGGAGTTGTTGGTAAGGACAGCGTAGGGAATCCCTTCCTGTTGCAGGGCTTCCAACAGTTCCTTGGCCCCTGGCAAGGGAAGCTCCCCCAGGATGAGGGTTCCGTCTAGATCAAAGATCAGCCCTCCCGCCGACACCTTGTTCTTCAGGTTATGACTTTTTTTTGACAATGTCAATCTATGTGAAACTTATTGACAGATAAAGGGAGACACCTTATACTTTAGGCGAACTCGATGGAGGAGGACATGGCTAGCCTCAATCGGCGTTCCCCCTGGAGTAATCGCTTTATGGGCCTGGAGTGGCTGGAGGGCTATGGGCTTTTCCTGCCGGCGGCGCTTTTCCTTTTGGTGTTTACTCTATGGCCGGCCTTCCAGGCTATCCTCCTCTCCTTCCAAAGCGAGGATCCCTTTGGCCGGGGCCGCTTTTGGGTCGGCTTAGACAATTTCACCGAGTTAGCCCACGATCCTCGTTTCTGGACCAGCGTATGGCTCACGTTTAAGTTCGCAATAGTTGTGGCCTTGCTGGAAGTGGCCTTGGGGCTTCTAGGGGCTGTCCTTCTCCAGTATCCGGTCCCCGGAATCGGTTTATTTAGAACCATCTTCTTCATGACCACGGCAGTTTCCACAGCGGTAGCCGCGGTGGCTTGGGGCTGGTTTTTACACCCCGTAGGCGGCTTATTAAACCGCCTTATCGAGGGCCTAGGTCTACCCCCTCAGGGGTGGCTGACAACGCCCGAGTGGGCCCTATATAGCGTGGCTGCAGCCACGGCGTGGCAGGCTATCGGCTTCAGCACGATCCTTTTAACGGCAGGCCTACAGGATATTCCCCAGGAGCTCTATGAGGCCGCGCGGATTGATGGGGCTAGCAGCTGGGTTACCTTTCGCCACATTACCCTACCTTTGCTTTCTCCTGTACTTTTTTTCGTGATCGTCTTGGCCTTGGTGCGGGGTTTTACCGCCTTTGGCCAGATCCATCTTCTTACCCGAGGGGGGCCTTCTGAGGCCACTACGGTTTGGATCTATCGGGTTTACCTGGATGCCTTTTTCAACCTCCGCTTCACCTATGCGGCGGCTGAGGGGGCCCTCCTATTCCTTATCCTTCTGATGCTCACAGCCCTGCAGTTTTACTTCCTTGGAAGGAGGGTGCACTACGCATGAAAAGAGGTTTCTTTTTCATCTACTTGGCCCTTGGGGTTTATAGCTTTTTTATCCTTCTCCCTCTGCTTGCCCTCTTTTCTGCAAGTTTTAAGCCAGCGCAGGAGATTTTTGACCCCAACCTCGTTCCCAGGAGCCCTACGCTGGAGAACTATCGGATCGCCTTGGAAAAGTTTCCCTTGGGTCGCTTCCTCCTTAATAGCCTGCTGGTGGCTGGGCTTGTAGCTTTGGGCCAGGTAGCCACCTCGGCCCTGGCTGGTTATGCCCTGGCCCGGGTTCGCCTGCCCGGTCGGGAACTCCTTTTCGGGGCCGTGGTGGCCCTTCTCCTTGTGCCCGGGGAGGTTACCTTCTTGCCCCTTTACGACCTGGTGACCCATTTGGGTTGGTTGGATACCTATTGGGCCTTAGTGGTCCCCTTTCTCGCCACCCCCATTGGAATCTTCTTGATGCGCCAGTTCTTTAAAACCCTACCGCAGGACCTCTTTGATGCAGCCCGTATCGACGGAGCTGGGCACCTCAGAATGCTCTGGCATGTGGCTTTGCCCCTGGCGCGCCCCGCTCTGGGGGCTCTTGGAGCGCTTTCCTTCCTCTCCGCCTGGAACATGTACCTCTGGCCCTTAGTGGTGACGCGGTCCACGGAGATGCAGACAGTACAGATTGGAGTCAACATGATCCTCAACGAGGAGGCGGCCCGGTGGAACGTGGTGGCCGCCGGGGCCATCTTGGCCCTGCTTCCCACCTTGGTGGCCTTCCTGGTCGCCCAGCGGCAGTTCGTCCGCGGGATTACCCTGGGCGGCTTGAAGGGGTAAGGAGGTCAGGAACATGAAAAGGCGCTTGGGGCTTCTTTTGGCTCTCTTGGGTCTAGGAGGCGGCGCTTTGGCCCAGGGGAAGGTTACGGTGCAGTTCTGGTACTCCTTGGGCGGGACTATCGGCGAAACCATCCAGGAGCTGGTAAGGCGGTTTAACGCCAGCCAGGACCGGGTAGAGGTCAAGGCCCAGTACGCCGGGTCGTACGATGACGCCATCAACAAGCTCCTGGCCTCCATCCGCACCAAGAATCCCCCCCATATCGCCCAGGTTTACGACATCGGGACCCAGATTATGGTGGACTCCCAGGCCACCGTTCCCATCCAGGAGCTGGCCCAGAGGGACCGTCTAGACCTCACCCGCTTCGTCCGCCAGCCCCTCAACTACTACACGGTGGGAGGCAAGCTCCAGTCCATGCCCTTTAACTCCAGCACCCCTCTGGTCTACTTCAACCTGGATGCCTTGAGGGAGGCGGGCCTCACGCCCAAGCAGGAGTGGACCTTTGAAGAACTGGCCGAGGCAGCCCGTAAGCTGACCAAGCGGGATGCCAGCGGCAAGGTAGTGCGGTACGGAATCGCCCTGGCCGATTATGGCTGGTTCTTGGAACAGGTCTCCTACAATAACGGCTTTTACTACTGCAACAACGAGAACGGTCGCAGGGCTCCCGCCACGGAGGTGAACCTGGACAACCCCGCGGTGCAAAGGTACTTCCAGTGGTTCCTCGACCTGTACAAGGAAGGGGTTTTGCTCTACGTGGGCCGCCGCACGGCGGATAGCCAAAGCGCCTTCGCCACGGGGAAGGCGGCGATCACCTTTGACTCCACCGCCACGCTGGGAGGGATTGCCCACACGGTGGGGGGCAAGTTCCGCATCTATACGGGATACTTCCCCTACTTCCAGGAGTTCGGCCGCACCGGGGTCTCCATCGGGGGGGCGAGCCTCTGGCTGATGAAGGGTTTTCCCTCTCAGGAAACCGAGGCGGCCTGGTCCTTCATGAAGTGGCTGGTGCAACCGGAGCAGCAGGCCTTCTGGCACCTCAGGACCGGCTACTTCCCCCTCCACCTCGAGGCCTTGGAGCTTCCTGAGGTGCGCAAAGCTCACCGGGAGAACACCAACTACACCACGGCCATCCAGCAGCTTAGGACCTCCAAGGTGTCCAACGTAACCGCGGGTTGCCTCATGGGAGGGTTCCCCGAGATCCGCCAGATCAGCGAACAGGCGCTGGAAGCGGTGCTCCAGGGGAGGCCCATAGGGGATGTCCTTAGGGAGTACAAGGGCCGTGCGAATGCGGTGCTCCAGCGCTATAACCGGAGCGTAGGCCGGTAGGTTTTTTGGGGGGGCAGGGTTGGGACCATCGGGGCCCGCCCTGCCCAAGGCGATGCCGCAGGCGAGGGTGTTGGGATCTATGGGATTTTCCTGCCTTTGGCCCGGCGTGGGCGTTCTGGTGGGGTACGGCCTTACCTTGTTTCCTCGTGGTTTGGCCCTGAAGGCCTTGCCCCCTTCTCTGGCCTGCGCTGCAGGAGCAGGTGGGAGACGGCGTTGGAGGTCCGTGAAAGCCGGTGGCGCTTGGGGGAAAGTCCAGGCCTTGTGGTTGCCTTGGGGTTTTGATGAGTCACGTCGGCGGAGGTGAAGGATGAGGTACCTGCTTGCCCTGGACCAGGGCACCACCTCGAGCCGGGCCATTCTCTTCACCCTGGAGGGGAGGCCCGTGGCGGTGGCGCAGCGGGAGTTCCGGCAGCTTTACCCGAAGCCCGGGTGGGTGGAGCACGACCCCCTGGAGCTATGGGAGACCACCCTTTGGGCGGCGCAGGAGGCCTTGCGGCGGGCCGGGGTGGGGGCGGGGGAGGTCCTGGCCTTAGGCATCACCAACCAGCGGGAGACCACCCTCCTTTGGGACCGGAAGACGGGTAAGCCCCTCAGTAACGCCATCGTCTGGCAGGACCGGCGGACGGCCCCCCTTTGCGAGGCCCTAAGGGAGCGGGGCCTGGAGCCCCTTTTCCGGGAGCGCACCGGGCTCCTCTTTGACCCCTACTTCTCGGGAACGAAGCTTTTGTGGCTCTTGGAGAACGTCCCGGGCCTGAGGGCGCGGGCGGAAAGGGGAGAGGTCTGCTTCGGCACCGTGGACACCTGGCTCGTCTGGAACCTCACGGGGGGGAAGGTCCACGCCACCGACCCCACCAACGCGAGCCGCACCCTGCTCTTCAACCTCCACACCCTCGCCTGGGACCCGGAGCTCCTCGAGGCCCTCGGGATCCCCGCCGCCCTCCTCCCGGAGGTGCGGCCCTCCGATGGGGACTTCGGGGAAACCCTCCCCGAGCTTCTGGGGGCGCCCGTACCCATACGGGGGGTCCTTGGGGACCAGCAGGCAGCCCTCTTCGGCCAGGCGGCCCTGGAGGCGGGGGAGGGGAAGTGCACCTACGGCACCGGGGCCTTTCTCCTCCTGAACACGGGGGAGAGGCCCATCCTCTCGGAAAGGGGCCTCCTCGCCACGGTGGCCTGGAGCTTAGGGGGCAAGGCCACCTACGCCCTGGAGGGGAGCGTCTTCACGGCGGGGGCGGTGGTCCAGTGGCTTCGGGACGGGCTCGGCCTTTTCCGGGAAAGCCGTGAGGTGGAGGCCTTGGCGGAAAGCGTGGAGGACAGTGGGGGTGTTTATCTGGTCCCCGCCTTCACGGGGCTTGGCGCCCCCTACTGGGACCCCTACGCCCGGGGGGCGATCCTGGGCCTTACCCGGGGGACCACCCGGGCCCACCTGGTGCGGGCGGCTTTGGAGGGGGTGGCCTTCCAGGTGCGGGACGTGGTCCTGGCCATGGAAGAGGCGGGGGTCCGGCTCAAGGTCCTGAAGGCGGACGGGGGCATGGCGCGAAACCGCCTTTTCCTCAAGATCCAGGCGGACCTCCTGGGGGTGCCCGTGGCGGTGCCGGAGGTGACGGAGACCACCGCTTTGGGGGTGGCCCTCATGGCGGGGGTGGGGGCTAGGGCCCTTTCCCCGGAGGACGTGGCGGGGCGCTACCGCGAGGCGGAAAGGTTCCTCCCCACGATGCCCGAGGGGAGGCGGGAGGCCCTCTACCGGAGGTGGCGGGAGGCGGTGGAAAGGGCCCTAGGCTGGGCCAAGGAGGAGGGATGACCGACCGGGAAGCCCTGTGGGAGCGGTTAAGGGAGCCCTTTGACCTCCTTATTTTGGGGGGCGGGGCCACGGGGGCCGGGGTTTTGTGGGAGGCCACGCTGAGGGGGCTCAAGGCGGCCTTGGTGGAGGCCCACGACTTCGCCTCGGGGACCAGCTCCCGCTCCACCAAGCTCCTCCACGGGGGGGTGCGGTACCTAGAGCTTGCCTTCAAGCGCCTGGACCGCCGCCAGCTTAAGCTCGTGGTGGACGCCCTTCACGAGCGCAAGGTGGTGATGGACCTCGCCCCCCACCTGGCCCACCCCCTCACCCTCGTCACCCCCCTCTTCCGCCCCCTGGAGATCCCTTACTACTGGACGGGCCTCAAGCTCTACGACCTCCTCGCCGGGAAAAGGCGCCTCGCCCCGAGCCGCTACCTTCCGCCCGGGGAGGTGGCGCGGCTTTTCCCGGACCTGCCCAAGACCCTAGGGGGCGTGGCCTACCAGGACGGGCAGTTCGCCGACTTTCGCCTCAACCTCGCCCTCGTGCTCTCCGCCCTGGAGAGGGGGGCGGTGGCCCTGAACCACGCCGAGGCCACAACCCTCCTCCTGGAGGGGGGAAGGGTGCGGGGGGCGGTGGTGCGGGACCGGCTTACGGGAAAGGAGGTGGAGGTTTTCGCTAAGGCGGTGGTGAACGCCACGGGCCCCCTCGCCGACCGGGTGCGCCGTCTCTTGGACCCCCACCTTCCCCCCCTCCTCACCCCCTCCAGCGGGGTCCACCTGGTCCTGGACTACCCCCTGAAGGCGGGGCTTCTCATCCCCAAGACCCGGGACGGCCGGGTGCTTTTCCTTTTGCCCTACCGGGGCATGGCCCTCCTCGGCACCACGGACCTCCCCGCCGAGCCCACCTCCTGCCCCCTTCCCCGGGAGGAGGAGGTGGCCTACCTCCTGGAGGAGATCCGGCCCTACCTGGGGGACCTTTCTTCCCGGGTGCGGGCGGTCTGGTCGGGCCTGAGGCCCCTGGTGGGGAAGGGGGAGACGAGGCTTCTGGTCCGGGACCACTACATAGAGGAAAGGCAAGGCCTCTACACCCTGGTGGGGGGCAAGTGGACCACCTTCCGCCTCATGGCCTTGGACCTGGTGGAGCGGATCGCCAAGGACTTAGGCCTTGCCCTGCCTCCCTCCACCTCCCACGCCACCCCTCTTTTGGGGGCGGGCCCCAGGCCTCCTTTGGAACTTCCCCCCGAGGTGGGGGAACACCTCTACGCCACCTACGGCACCCGGGCCCCGGAGGTCCTGGCCTTGGGGGATAGGCCCCTCCTTCCCGGGCTTCCCTACCTGGAGGGGGAGGTGGTCTACGCCGTGCGGGAGGAGCTTGCCCGGAAGCCCCTGGACGTCCTTGCGCGGCGGATGGGCCTCGCCTTTTTAGACCGGGAAAAGGCCCGGCAGGCCCTGCCCCGGGTGGTGGAGCGCATGGGAGGGCTTCTCGGCTGGGACGAGGAGGAGCGGGCGTTACGCCTCGCCGAGGCCGAGGAGGGCCTTCTAGGCCTTTGCTGAGGGATTCTGGGATAAGGGTCCTCATCCTTACCGTGGGCACCACCTGCAAACCCCTGGAGGTGGTTCTGGCGGAGCGCGCACCCCACGAGACGCTTCGGGCCCCCGGCTGGTATCGTGGGGAGTGAGGACCTTTTTCTTCCCGGAGGTGGCCGGTGTGGCGGTCTTTGCGGGTTGACCTGAAGGCGAAGAAAGGTGGCCGAGGCCATCCGCCGCTACGCCAAGCTTCTGCGGGAAGACCCTCTGGTCATGCAGTTTTACAACACCATCGGCACCATGGGCATGGCCGACTTCCAGAACGCCTTCGGGGGCCTTCCCGTGCGCAACTTTCGGGAGGGGCGCCTTGCGCCCCCGGAGGCCTTCCGCATAGGCGGGCAGTACATCGCCCCCCTCAACAAGGCCCGGGGGGCAAGCACACCCACGCCTGCATGCCGGGATGCGTGATCCAGTGCTCCAAGGTCATCGTGGACGAAAGGGGCGAGGAGGTGGTCTCCCCCCTGGAGTACGAGACCATCGGGCTTCTCGGCACCAACTGCGGCCTGAACGACCCCGACGGGCTCGCCCGCCTGAACCGCCTGGCCAACGACCTGGGCATAGACACCATTGAAACCGGGGCCACCCTGGCCCTCCTCATGGAGAAGGGCCTCGCCCCTTGGGGAGACTACGCCTTCATGGAGGCAAAGCTGAAGGCCCTTTACACCCCTTCCGAGGAGGCCCGCTTCCTGGCCCAAGGCACGGCCCGGGTGGGGGAGGCCTTGGGGCTTGAGCGGGTTCCCGTGATCAAGCGCCAGGCCATCAGCGCCTACGACCCCCGGGTGGTGGAGGCCACGGGGATCACCATGATGATCACCGCCCAGGGGGCGGACCCCACGGCGGGGAACGCCCCGAGGCTGGAGACCCGGGCCATGAGGCCGGAGGAGATCCTCGAGGCCAGCTACACCGCCCAGGTGAACGCCGCCGCCAACGACAGCCTGGGCCTTTGCGTCTTCGGGGGAAGCGTCACCAACAAGGAGGTGGCCTTCGTGGTGGAGAGCGTGAACGCCGCCTTGGGCACCGCCTTCTCCCCGGAGCTTTGGCGACAGCTCGGGGAAGGGGTCTTGCGCCTGGAGCACCGCTTCAACCACCTGGCGGGCTTCACCCACGAGGACGACCGCCTGCCCGGGTTCTTCTACCGGGAGCCCGTGCCCCCCAAGGGCTACACCGCCCGCTTCCACCCCGAGGACCTAGGGCCCCTCTACGAGAGGCTTCACCGGGATTAGACCCGCCTTCTTAGCCAAAGGTTGAAGAGGGCGAGGAGGAAGAGGCCGGGAAGCCCTACCACCCCCACGAGGAGGTCGTGGGTGCGCTCGATGGCGACGAGGGAGAGCCCGGTCACGGCGTTCAGGGTGCCGTGGAGGAGGGCGGGGGCCCAAAGGGAGCCCCCCTTCTCCCGGGCGTAGAGAAGGGCGGGGGTGAGGGCCAGGGTGAAGAGGACCATCATGCCCACGCCCAGGAGGCGGTGGTCCGGGTAGTTGTGGCCGAAGAGGAGGACCAGGGGGGCGTGCCACACCCCCCAGTAGAAGCCGATCTCCAGGCTTGCGGGCCAGAAGCCCCGCGCCCTTAGCCGCTCCCAAAGGTAGCCCCGCCAGAAGAGTTCCTCCCCCAAGGCGACGAGGAGGTTCACCGTGGCCCCGGCGAAAAGCCCCTGGAGGAGGACGAGGGCCCACAAAGCGGCTTCAGGGATGGGGGGAGCGCCTTGGGGCAGGGTCCAGGCCAGGCCCTTCCAGGGGGCGAAGGGGAGGCTTAAGGGGAGGGAGAGAAGGGTGAGGGCCACGGGGAAGAGCCAGGCGAAAAGCCAGAAGCGGTTGGGCCGGAAGGCCAGGGGAAGCCCGACCCCCTCCTTGCGGGCGAAGGCCAGGGCCACCAGGCCCGGGACCCACATGTAGAGGACGGCGAAGGCGAAGTAGGCGGGGCCTCCCAGGCGGAGGCCAAGGAGGTAGGCGGCCAGGGCCAGGCTCCAGGAGAGGCCAAAGGTCCAGTAGAGGGCGTGCATTCCTTCCCTAGCCTACTATAGGCTAGGGCGGCCCTGGCCCTCGAGGGCCTCGAGGAGGGCCAGGGTGGCCCGGTGGAGCTCCCGCAGGAGGGGCGTGGGGTCCTCCCCCGCCTCCACCCGGTCCATCCAGGCCTCCACCTCCCGGGTGAAGGCCTCGCCCACGAAGCGCCGGGCCACGGGGGCGAGGGGGGGCTTCTCCGTGAGGAGGGCGTAGACCCGCTCCCCGAGGCGGGTGGGGACGAGGAAGGGCCCGCGGCGGACCACGTAGCGGCGTTCCAGAAGCCGCTCCACCGTGGCCGCGTAGGTGCTGGGGCGGCCGAGGCCCCGCCGCTTCATCTCCGCCACGAGCTCCCCCTCGGTGTAGCGCGCCGCCTTGGGGAGGCGCACGACCTTTGGGGCCACGGCGTAGCGGCCGGCCTCGAGGTCGGGGTCAAGCCCCAGGGGCCAGACCCGGGCGAAGCCGGGGAAGGGGAGGGCCACCCGCAGGGTGAGCTCCTGGCAGGCCTCCCCGAGGCAGGCGCGAACCCGCTTCTCCCGCACCCGGGCGGGGGCCATCTGGCTTGCGAGGAAGCGGCGGAAGATCAGGTCATAAAGCCGCCCGTGGGCCTCGGAAAGGGGTAGGGCCTGGAAAAGCCCTGCCTCCTCCAAATCCTCGGGCCAGAGGGGGCGGGTGGGGCGGATGGCCTCGTGGGCGCCGCCCTCCCCCCAGGGCCTGGGGCGGGCGTACTCCGGGCCGAAGCGGGCCTCTATGAGCCTCCGGGCCAGGGCCATGCCCTCCGGGGCCACCCGGGTGGCGTCGGTGCGGTGATAGGTGATGAGCCCCGCTTCAAAGAGGTCCTGGGCCAAGGCCATGGCCTCCGGGACGCGGAACCCCTCCCTGGAGGCGTCGGCAAGAAGGGCGTCCGTGGTGTAGGGGGGAAGGGGGTTCTGCTCCCGCTCCGCCTCCTCCAGGACCTCTAGGAGAAGGGTTTCCTCTTTGACCTCGCCGGGAAAACGTAAGGCAAGGCCCCGAAGGTCCACCTCGGTGAAGGGCAGGCGGGTGCGGGCCTCCCGCTCCCGGGCGATCACCCAGCCGAGGACCGGGGTCTGGACGCGCCCGGCGGAGAGGCCTCGGCGGCCAAGAAGCCTTTGCAGGTCCTCCGAGAGGGCGAAGCCGACCCAGCGATCGGCGATCCTGCGGACCATCTGGGCCTCCACCAGGTCCTCCTTCACCTCCCGGGGCTGCCTCAGGGCCTCGAGGAAGGCCCGGGGGGTGACGGCGTGAAACTCGCCCCGCACCACCCCCCTCCCGAAGGCGCGGAGGGCGAGGTAGACGTCCCAGGAGATCTTCTCCCCCTCGGTGTCGGGGTCGGTGGCGAGGAGGAAGTCCTGGGCCTCCAGGGCCAGGCCCCTTAGCGCCTGGAGGGCCCGGTCGCGGTCGGGCTGGCTCTCCTTCCCGTCGGGGCAGAGGGGGTCCGGGACGCTCCCCTCGGGGCAGGCCCGCAAGGGGTGGTACCGGGGCCGGTAGACGGGGGCTGTTTCCACCCCGTAAAGCCCGCCCCGGAGGGCGAGGTCGGTGACGTGGCCCCGGGTGGCGGTGACCACCAGGTACCCCTCTTCCGCCAGGGCCTCGTAGACCACGAGGCCGGGGAGGTAGCGGCGCATGGGCCGGCCGAAGAAGCTGGCCAGGGTGCGGGCCTTGTTGGGCGACTCCACCACCACCACCCGCTCGGGCAGGGCGAGGCCACCCCGCTCCCCCCGGGCGAGCCGGTCCCGGTCCTCGTCCACGCGCTTCAGGAGGGCCTCGAGGTCCGCCTCCGCCACGGGGCGGGGCGGCGCCTCCAGAAGGTAGCCGAGCCGGCGCACGAGGGCGGTGAAGGCCTTCCTGTCCTCGGCGAGGAGGAGGGCGAGGCCCTGGGTGAGCCCCGCCGGGGTGAGGCGGCTCGTCCGCCCCGAGGCCTGGAGGTAGCCGGTGACGTCGGCGAAGACCAGGACGGGCTTTTCCCCCACGAAGGTGAGCCCCACCTCGGGGCTTTCCGCCACGCGGGCGCGGAAGGCGGGGTCGGCGAGCCGCTCCAGGAGGGCCTCCCGCAGGGGGGCGACCTCCTTCTCCTGGAGCCCGGGCCTCCTGGCGAGGCTTCGGACCAGGGCCTTAAGCCCCGGGTCCTCCAGGAGGGGCAGGAGGGCGAGGCCCAGGCGCACAAGCTCGCCGGGGGCGAGGTCTTCCCCTAAGGCGAAGCGGAGCTTGGGCACCCCGAGGAAGAGGGCGTAGCGGACCCGGCCGGGGAGGTCCAGGCCCCGGGCCAGGGGGTTGCGCCAGGAGGCGAACCCCACGAGGAGGTCCACCTCGCCCCGCCGGAAGGCCTCGAGGGCCTCGGGCTCCAGGTAGGCCTTGGCCCTGAGGCCCCGGGCCCGGAGGAAGCGGGCGAGGTCCAGGGCGGCCTCCTTCGGCAGGTCCCCGGGGAGGAAGAGAAGCCCCCCCTTTCCAAGCCGCCCCGCCCACTCCGCCCCCCTGGCCCAGAGTTCCTCCTGGGAAAGCCCGAAGGCCTCCTCGTAGAGGTCGGCCACCTTGCGCAGGGCGAAGCTCGGCGTGCCCACCTCAAAGCCCAGGAGCTCGCGGAAGAGGTGGACCCGCGAGGAGCGCGGCCTTGCGGTGGCGCTCGCCACGGCGAGGACCCCCCGGGCCTTCCCCCTCAGCCTTTCGGCCCTCCGCTCGGCCTCCTCCGGGTGCCTCCTCCGGAGCCGGATGAGGGCGAGGCCCTCCTCCACGTCCTCGGGGGCGAAGCCCAGAAGCTCCAGGACCCGGTCCACGTTCCGCGCCGACTTGAGGAGGCTGTCCACGTCGTCCACGAAGAGGAAGTCCACGGGCCGGGGGAGCCGGGCGTGGTTTTTGTGGAGGAAGGCCACGGTGAAGAGGCCGATGGGGCGGTGGCCCTCGAGGAGGGCCTCCTTCTCCCGGGCCTTCCCGGTGTAGGCGGTGAAGGGAGCGCCCAGGGCCCGAAGCCGCTCCGCTGCCTGGGCCACGAGGAGCCGGGTGGGGAAGACGAGGTAGCTCCGCCGCCCCTCCTTGGCCAGCCAGCTGGCGGTGAGGAGGCCGAAGGTGGTCTTGCCGATCCCCGTGGGGGCGAGCATGGCGAAGGAGCGCCCCTGCACCACCCGCGCGGCCCAGGCCCGCTGCAGCGGCCAGGGTGGGACGCCCATGTGGGCCGTAAAGAAGCGGGTCCAGTCGGCGAGGGCCTTCTCCTGGGCGGCGAAATGGGCGAGCGCCCCGGGGAGGGGAGGCCTCGTGGGGTCCGGCTGGCAACGGGCGCAGGCAAGCCCCGCGGCGAGGCGCTCGCTTTCCGCCTCGCCCCCGCAGTTGGGGCAGTAGGCAGCGTAGCGCGCCGGGATCACGGCCCCATCCTAACCCGAGAAGCCCGCCTGCCGAGGAGCGGGCCAGAACCCCGTGGGGCGGCCTCTAGTGGGGCCTTGGTGGACCAGTGCGGAGGCCCGTGTTCAAGGAAGGAGCTCAGGCCCACCGGTCGGAGCCACCCGCTCCTGCCCGGCATAGACGTTCATCCGCCCCGGGCGCAGGAAGCCCACCAGGGTGAGGCCGTAGGCCTGGGCCAGGGCCACGGCCAGGCTCGTGGGGGCGGAGACGGCGCAGAACACGGGGATGCCCGCCGCCAAAGCCTTCACCAAAAGCTCGTACCCGGCCCGGCCGCTCACCAAGAGGATGTGGCCGTGGAGGGGGAGCTTCCCCTGAAGAAAGGCCCAGCCGATGAGCTTGTCCAGGGCGTTGTGCCGGCCCACGTCCTCCCGTAAGGCGACAAGCCGCCCTTCCCGGTCAAAGAGGGCGGCGGCGTGGAGGCCGCCGGTGGTTTGGAAAAGGCGCTGGGCCTTCCCCAGGCGCTCGGGCAGGGCGAGGAGGAGGTCGGGGTCCACCGCCAAGGGCGGGGGAGGGGAGAGGCCGAGCCTTTCCGGGTCGGGGAGGGCCTCGCGGCCGCAGGCCCCGCAGGCGGCGGTGAGGGCCAGGTGGCGCCTGGGCAAGGAGGGGAGGGGGTGGCGCAGGAAGACCTGGATGACCCCCTCCCGCGCCTCGGGGGGGAGGCTTCCGTCGGTGCAGGGGGCGATGGCCAGGACCTCCTTGGGGTCTTGGAGGAGGCCTTCGGTGTAGAGGAGGCCCGCGGCGAGCTCCGCGTCCTGGCCCGGGGTGCGGAGGACCACCCCCAAGGAGGCCATCTCGTCCCCGTAGCGCAGGCGGATCTCCAGGGGGGCCTCCGCCGCCACCTCGTCCCGGACCTCCCGCCACCGGCCCCCCTCGAGGCGGGCCACCCGGACCCTCGCCTTCCCCTTCATGGCCGGAGAGGGGAAGGGACCTCCGCCTCCCCCCGCCGCAGGTGGGCGAGGATCTCCTTGTAGGCGGGGATGTGGGCCAGGGGGGAGCGGGCCTTGGGGTTCACCAGGACGTTGGCCTCGGGCCAGTGAACCTCCAGGGTGCCCTCCTTGACCTCCGCCAGGTAGACCCGGCCGGCGTAGCGGCCGAAGGCGTTCTCCAGCACCACCGGGTCCCCGGGCTTCAGGCCCAGGCGGGCGGCATCCTTGGGGTTCATGTAGACGGCCTCCCGGGAGGCCCCGGTGAGGGGGTCCTGGTCCTCGTGGACGATGGAGTTGAACTGCTTCCCCCGCCGGGTGACCACGCGGAAGGCCCCCTCGGGGACCTCCCTTTGGGGCAGGGGCACGGGCAGGAAGCGGGCCTTGCCGTCCGGGGTGGGGAAACGCCACCCCTCGCAGAGGCGCTTCCCCCCGTACTGGAACTGGTCCCCCTTGGCCTTGAGGCGCTGGATCCCCTCGTAAAGGGGGACGACCCGGGCGATCTCCTCGCGGACCTCGGCGGTGGAGGCGAAGCGGAAGCGGTCCTTGAGCTCGGGGCGGAGGCGGTGGACAAGCTCCTGGAAGACCTCCCACTCGGGCCGGGCCTCCGGGGGCCTCGGGCCCGGGATCTCAGGGCTGAAGATCACGCGCCTTTCCGTGCTGGTCTCCGTGACCCCGCCCGGGACCTCGTAACGGGTGGTGGCGGGGAGGAGGAGGACGCACTCCTTGGGCTCTAGGAGCATCTGGCTGGAGAGGACGATGTCCTGGTGGACCCGGAGGGGGATGCGCTTTAAGGCCTCCTCCACGGTCTCAGGGTCGGGCATGACCTCGCGGAAATCCCCCCCGATGGCCCAAAGGACCCCGAGCCTCCCCTCGAGGGCCCGGTCTAAGGCCTCCGGGGTGGTGAGGCCGGGGCGGTCCGGGACGGGGAAGCCCCAGAGCTCGGAAAGCCTCCGGGCGTTCTCCGGGTTCACGGGCAGGCCCCCGGGGAAGGCGGTGGCGTAGGCCCCCATCTCCGCCCCCCCTTGGACCCCGGAGTGGCCCCGGATGGGCATGAGGCCGCACCCCTCCCGCCCCACGAAGCCCTTGAGGAGGGCGAGGTTGACGATGGCCCGCACGTTGTCCTCCCCGTGGGTGTGCTGGGTGATCCCCATCCCCCAGACGAAGACCGCCCGGCTGGCCTCCCCCACCATCCGGGCGAAGGCCCGCATCTCCTCCCGGGAAACCCCCGCGGCCTCCTCCAGGGCCTCAAAGGGGGTGGCCTCGAGGAGGGCCTTGAGCTCGGCGAAGCCCGTGGTGTGCCCCTCCACGAAGGCCCTGTCCCAGAGGCCCTCCAGGAGCATCCACTTCATGGCCCCGTTCAGGAAGGCGATGTCCCCGCCGGGGAGGATCTGGAAGAAGCGGTCGGCGATCCTGGTGCCGAAGAGGGCGCTTTCCAGGTCCGAGGGCACGAAGTAGCGCTCCATCCCGGGTTCCTTGTAGGGGTTCACCACGGCCACCCGGGTGCCCGCCTTCTTGGCGTGGTAGAGGTACTTCATCATCACGGGCTGGTTGTTGGCCACGTTGGAGCCCAGGAAGACCACCAGGTCGGTGCCGATGAGGTCGGTGTAGCTGCAGGTGGTGGCCGCCACCCCCAGGGCCTCCTTAAGGACCACGGTGGAGGGGGAGTGGCAGATGCGGGCGGCGTTGTCCACGTGGTTGGAGCCCAGGGCCCGCACCGCCTTCTGCACCACGTAGTAGGTCTCGTTGGGGATGCCCCGGCTCGTGAGGTAGAAGAAGGCCCCCTCGGGGAGGTGGCGCCTTAAGTACTCGGCGGCAAGCCCCAGGGCCTCGTCCCAGGAGACGCGCCGGAAGCCCCTTTCCCCCTTCCGCCGGAGCATGGGGTAGGGGAGGCGGCCGAGCTGGCGGAGTTCCCGGCTTTTCCTCCCCTTCAGGGCCTCCACGTCCTCCAGGACCTTGGGGTCCAAGGGGGGCAGGGTGTTCAGGCGGAGGAGGCGGAGGCGGACGTTGCAGAGGTGGACCCCGCGGATGGTCCAGTCCTCGAGGCCCGAGGTCCCCAGGGCGCAGCCGTCGCAGACCCCGTCCCTGAGGATCCGCCAGGCGTAGGGGAGGTTGTCCCGGTTCTCCCAAAGGGCGCGAAAGACCTCGTAGAAGTTTTCCAGGTGGGTGAAGGGGATGCGGCTTGCCCAAAGTTCCGGGGCGAGGCCCCGCTTTGGGGGGCGCACGTATTCCTTGGGTGAGCTCCAAAACGGGTTCAGCCAGGCCATGCCCACCTCCTCGGGTTCGTTGAGGCCAGTTTAGCGCGGGAAACAAGGGCGGGCAAGGGCCGAGGCCAGACTTGACCACTATGTCGCATAAAGCCCCAGGAAGCGCAGAGCGGAGAGGGGGTTGAAGGAGAAGGC
>NZ_BMPJ01000030.1 GCF_014647535.1 Thermus composti
CGGTACCAGATACGGGCTGCGCCCGCAAGGGGAGATTTACCACGAAACGGAGATGTGGGTAAAGTCCTGGTAGAAGGCCCGCTTGAAGTTGCCGTACTCCAGCGGCGTGCCCTTGATGCTGGGGAACATCAGGCCGTGATCCAACCAGTCCTGGGAGGCCTCCTTCTCCCCTTCCAGGCGCTCCCGCCACTCCCGGAGGAGGTCTTGGGTAGCGGGGTCCAGGTAGAGGGTTCCGTTGGAGCCCGGGGTCTTGGTGGGCCCGAGGGTGCCGTCCCGGAGGAGGGTGTGGCGCACGTGCAGGGTCTCCCCTTCCCAGTCCTCCCAGCGGAGGGCCAGGGCCTCCCCGGGCCGGAGGCCGGTGGCCAGCATGAGGGCGAAGAGGGGGTAGAGGCGGTGGCCTTTGGCGGCCTCCAAAAACCTGGCCACCTCGTCCGGCCGCCACGCCCGGGCAGGGCGGACAAACCCGCTTCTGGGCGGGTCTACGGCCTCCATGGGGTTCTGGTCCAAGAGGCCGGCCCGCACGGCGTCCCGAAAGGCGGCCCGAAGGAACTGGTAGATGTGCCGGCGCACGGAGGGGGAGAGGTGGCCCAGGTCCGCCATGAGGCCCCGGAGGTGCAAGGGATTGAGGCGCTTGAGGGGCAGGTGGGCCAGGGGCTCCACGTGCTTGAGGTACACCCGGTAGTTGCGTACGGTGGTGGGCCGGAGGCCTTTGGTGGCCGCCCTCTGCTCTACCCAGGTGTGAAGGTAGTCCCCGAGGCGGATGGCCCCCGGGTCCGCCACCCAGGCGCTTCCCGCCTTGGGAAGGAGGCGGGCCAGCTTTTCCGCCACCTCCCGGCGGGTCCGGCCGTAGACCCAGGCCTTCTTCTGCTTGCCGTCCGGGGTGTAGCCCAGGGTTACGAAGCCCGCCCAGCGTCCGTCCTTGCGCTGGAAGATGCTTCCTTCCCCCTTACCTCGGCGGCGGCTCATTAGGGAACTGCGGCCTTGAACGTTTGCAGGTCAAGCTTGGTCTGGTCCAGGACCTCTTTCAGATCTTCTGGTAGCTCGCAGTCGTATCGTGCTCGGCGACCATTTCGGTAGAGGTTCACGTAAGCTTCGTAGGCTTCTTGGCTAAGTGAACCTTTTTTCACCATTTCCTTCAAGTGATTGTCAACCTCTCCGTGATTTTTGAAGGAGTAACCCTTTTCGGCCAGGTAGGCCCTTGCCAGGTGAGCGGCCGTGTAAAAGTAAGCGGTGATAGCCCAGTCTATGGCGATAGCCTCTAGCTTGGAGGCCACCCCTTCGTTGTGGTGGGCTTGTCTCCTATGTTGCTCCGGCCTAGGCATCTGGCTCTCGGGAAACAAGGACATAGAGGGGCAGGTCAAACTCAAGGGAAAGACGGGCAGATAAGCGGCCCAGTTCCCTATCCACCTTGTTGGGGTCTTTGGCGTAGGCGGTTAGGTGGTAGATGCCCTCTTCCTCAAAGGGCTCCTGGTCATACCTCGTGATGAGGCCTTCACGCTTGAGGACTTCCAGGGCCTCAAAGGCGGCTGCCAAGGCCCAGGAAAGGTTTGGCGGGAGGGAGCTGACCTCGGTAGGGGGCATAGGCTTATGCGATTTTACCTTTCCCAAGGCCTGCCTGGTGGTGAACTGGGGCATGTAAAAGTAGGCGCGAGCCTGCCCGTAGTTGCTTTTGGACTGGCCGAACTCCGCCTTCATTTCTTTTCCTCCTCTTCCAGGGCCTTCAGAAAAGCCCCCAGGTTCTCGTAAAGGAACCGGGCGTTGACGGGGTCCAAGGCGAATGAGCCGATGAGGCTTTCGTGAAGGTCGTACTGGTTAGGCCCGGCGGGCAGGGGCATGCCGGAGAAGATGGCCATGAAGAAGAGGCGCACGTCTGGCCTGCGGGTAACGCTCAGGCCGCTCACATAGATGGGCGCCGCACGATAAGGGTCAAGGGCGGCAATGGCTTGCCTGTAAGGGCCTTTCTGGCCTTCCTGGGTGGGTTCGGGGGTTTTCTCCTCTGGCATGGGGGCCTCCTTATCAAAAACGAATGCGGTATGCGCGGGTGCAATGCTCCACCCCGCATACTCGTACCCAGAGGGTAACTGTGAGGGATCCGCCAGGATAAGCCCTTTTGCGCTGGGCGTTAAGCAGAGGGACGAAAAGGACGGAGGTTGCTACGTCCCGAATAGACGTGGGTAAACCGGTATAGACCGCATCGGAAGCAGCTTCTACGTAGCTTGCCACCTTTGACCAGTCAAACCACTTTTGGAGCACCGGCAAAAGGGCTTCTTTGTAGGGTTTGAGCACCCGGAAGACCTCAAAGCGGCGTTCTCCATAGGCTAAAGGCGCGCTTACCTTTACTGGGCCGTCCACGCCCTCCTTCAGATACCAATCGGGTTCGGACCCTATCATGTAGCTATAGGAAACATAGGCTTCAAACTGAACTTCCTGCGCATCCACGGCCCCGGGGGGTGGGCTCACCATCAGAACGCAGGTGTTGACTCCTTGAGACACCCGCGGCTCCTTTTGCTCATTGACGCAAGCCCACTTCAAGAGCGGGTATCCTAGGTAAGCCTCCTCTAGAGAACCTTGCACTAACCCCAAAGAAGAAAGAGCAAAGGCAACAAAAAGGAAAAAAGTCCTGATGCTCATTTGACCTCCCGGATGCTGATCTTCCGGTAGACCTCCCCAATCACGCGCACCTCCTCGGGTTCCAAAAGCGGGCCTTTCGGGTTGTCCGAAATCAAAATCCAGCGGTTGCCAAGCTTGCGGGCCCGTTTGATGGTGATGCCGTCCCCGATGATCTCCACAGCGTAGACCCGGCCTTCCCGAAGCTCCTTGAGGTTCTGGTCCACCAGGACAAGGTCTCCGTCCCGGAGACCGTCTTCCTCCCCGGTGTCCATGGAGTCCCCTTCCACCTGGATGAGCACGGAGCCCGGGCGTACCAGGGGGCGGGGGACGGGCATGCTCCCGGACTCGGGCCAAGGCCGCCCCGCCACGCCGGAGCCCACCACGGGCACCCAGACCACATCCTCCCGAGGCTCCCCCGAGGGGCGGTAGACCAGGGGCACGTCCAGGCCCGTGGCTTCGGCGAACTCCTCCGGGGTCCAGCGGAGGGCGCGAAGCAAAGCAAATAGGCGTTCCGCTTGAAGCTTGGTGGGCAAACTGGAGCCTGTTTCTAAGGCGGAAATCATGGTTTGGGAGACTAGAGGCTCCGGTCCATCCAAAGCAGTCAGTTCTGCTAGACGCTCTTGGGTCAAGCCTAGTTCTTCGCGCCTTCTGCGCAAAGCTTCGGCCCATGGCGGCCTAGACTTAACCCTCACGGCCACGTCTCCAATGTATTGGAGAAGCATGCCCTCACTTTACTAGGCGCATCGTTACCAATGCTTGACTAATCATTAATGTGCTGGTAAGGTGTGGGTATGCAGGTCTACAGGGTAGACGAGGTAGCCCGCATGTTTAAGGTCAGCCGCATCACCGTGCTGAGATGGATAAAGAACGGCAGGTTGCGAGCCCGCAAACTAGGCAAGGGTTACAGGATTACGGAGCAAGACCTGGACCTTTTTTTGAACGCAGATACCAATGGATTGGTAAAAGGGGGTAGCCGTGATTGAGCTGGCGGCCCCCTACTTCCTCCTCGCCCTCGCCCTCTACGCCCTGCTGGGCGTCTACGTGCGGGCCCGGTACGGCCAGCCCGGGCCCGCCCTAGCCGCCGCCATGGCCTTCCTGGCGGGGCTCATGGTGGCGGTGCTGGTGGTGCTGGCCGTGGGAGGTGCGCGGTGAAGGTTCCGAAGTGGCTTTGGAGCTGGGGCTTGGACGTGATGGGGGGCGTTTTGGCGGGGCTCATCCTCCTCTGGGCCCTGGCCAACGTCCCCGTGGGGAGGTGAAGGGATGAGCGTGATGGTCATGCCCGAGTGGAAGGCCAGGATGAGGCGCTTGGCACGGCGGGGCTACATCGTGAGCCTTCGCCGGGAGATCGGCCCCCGGGACGGGGAGGTCTGGTACCGCGCCGAGGCATCCGTGATCCGGGAGGGCGTCTACCGGTCCGGCCGGCGGGTGGTGGCCCGGAGCCCTTGGACCTCGGACCCCGATGAGGCCCTGGTGGCCTTGCAGGGGGAGCTGGGCATTGGGGAGGAGGAGCTATGGCACGCCTGATGACCGTTCGGGAGGCGGCGGAGTACCTGGGGGTGCCCGTGGCCCACATCTACGAGGCCATGCGGGCCATGCCCGGGCGGCCCTCGCACCTGCGGCACGTCCGCCTCGGGAAGCGGCGGTACACCACCCAGGAGTGGCTGGAGGAGTGGATCGGCCGGGTGGCCTCGGAGCCGGAGGCGCCGGCGCGGTCCATGCGCCTTGTGGGCGAGGTGCCCTTGTCTGAGGGAGCGGAAGGCTAATAGGCCCCCCGGGGCTTGCCCCCCGGGGGCTTCTTTTGGAGGACCCTATGGACTCAGAAACCCGCGCCAAGCTCGAGGCTCTGAAGGCCAAGAACCCCAAGCTGGCCCAGGCCCTGGAAGAGGCCTACCGGGCCATGAAGGAGCGCCAGGAAAGAGAGGCCCACGATGAGAAGAGCGTCCAGGACGAGGAAAACCCCCCGCACCAGAAGGCCGCTACGCCCCCCGCGTCTCCTCCGGCGGATGATCCTGCCCCCCTACCCCCGCAAGGCCCGGCGGAAGCCCCTAGGGAGGCGGAGCCGGTCCAAAAACTGACCACCTGGCGGGAGGTACGGGAGTTTGAATGGCAGGGCTACCTGAGCAAGGCGGAAGCCCTGCTGGCCAAGTGGGGCCACCTGGAGCGCCTGGGCCCCCTGGCCCCCCTGGTGCGCCTTCTGGTGGCCCTGGCCATCCGGGAAGGGGCCCGGCTGGACCCCTCCCGGGAGGCCCACGTCTTTCTGGCCCAGTGGGAGGTGGCTGAGATGCTGGGGGTGTCCGAGCGCACCGTGGAGCGGTGGCTGAACGACCCCCGCTATGAGCGGTACCGCAAGGTGGCCCGGTGGTGGATCGCCTGGGAGACCTGGTATACCTCGGGCCAGGGCATCGGCCAGGAGCAGGCGGTAAGAGGGGGTACCCTCTGGCGGGTGCGGGTGCGCCCCCTGGTCCGGCCTGGGCGGCCCATGAAGGTCCTGGCCCCGTACCTGGCCCTCCCCTGGCGGGACCTGGGGGAGGATGCCCGGGAGGGCAGGACCCGGCGGGGGGTGAGCGCCCCAGACTCAATGTCGGGATATAAAGAGGGTCTTCTCCTGGGTGAAGGGGTAACTCTCCGTAGCGTAGTGGGTAAGCCGTTAGCCACCTGGGAAAGCAAAAAGACCCCGTTAATATATCCCGACACTGCCCGGGACATTCGGGAACTGCTCCGAGCGGCTTCCATCCCGGGGGGCAGGAACGGCCGCCAGAAGTGGGCCCAGGCCGTGGCGTCCGCCATCGCCCAGGCCCTGGGGGACCAGAAGAGCCTGCGTTGGTGGCTCAAGGTGGCCTGGGCGGCCCTCAAGGTCGTGGTCTTCGGGGGAGGGGAGGGGCCCATGCGGGTCCTCCTCCGGGTGGTCCTGATGGCCCAGGAGGCGAGGCGGGACGGCTTCGCCAGGAGCCCGGGGGCCTACGCCCAGGCCCTCCTGCGGCGGGAAGGCTGGTTTGAACTGGTGCGGCCCTACGAGGGCTTCAAGGTGGGGGTAGCGGTATGAGGCTGGATAGGGTGAACCTGGCGGCCATACGGGACGTGCTGATGTCCTTGGTGGATGAGGCCCTGAGCGAACCTGGGCGGGTGGTCCGCCTTTCCATTCCCACAAGCCCATCGGATGGGGTGCAGGTCTTCGTCAAGGCCCCGGAGGATGGGCCTGTCCTCCTGGCCATCCGGCGCCCCGGGGGCAAGGAGGACCCAAGGGAGATCCTGGCCCTGGCCCGGCACATGGGCTTGGTGCCCCAGGGGGACCCTGAAGTGCGCCGCGGCCGGGATCCTAGGCCTCCCAAGGGGCCCAGGGCCTACTTGGTCCTGCGGTGCGAGCTGGACCCCCTTGTCTGGGAGGGGAGGTCCATGGACGAGGTAGCCTAGGAGGAAACCGTGTCCCGGAATACGGCGCTGAGTACGGAAATACCGCTCGAGGTCTTGACCGATTCGGCCAATCCCTCCCCCCTTTTGGACCTCGGGGGAGCCGTGACTATGGCTGAGCAAGCTTTCGAGGCCGCCCTCGCCCAGGGGGCCGAAACCTTCGTTCTCACCTACTCCGGGGGCAAGGATTCTACCGCTACCGCCGTTCTCACCCTGGAGTGGTGGAAGCGGCGGGGAAAGCCCGTGGAGGTCCACGTGGTCTACGCCGACACCAGGCTGGAAATCCCCACCCTCCACGCCCAGGCCCTGGGGTTCCTGGAGGCGGTGAAAGGGCTCCACCCCGAGATCGGTGTCCACATCGCCAAACCGCTCCCGGAGGAGAGCTTCTGGGTCCAGCTCATCGGCAAGGGCTACCCCCCGCCCCACAACCGCTTCCGCTGGTGTACCAAGCGGCTGAAGATCGCCCCCATGGACCGCCTGGTCCAGAGCCTTCCGGGGAAGAAGGCCATCCTCACAGGGGTCCGCTTCGGGGAGTCGGACGCCCGGGATAGTAGACTCCTTCTCTCCTGCTCCCGGGGCGGGGAGTGCGGTCAGGGCGTGCTCTTCCAGGAGGCCAAGCGCCTGAACGCTCTTTACGTGGCCCCCATCGTCTTCTGGCGGGAGTGCTTCGTGTGGGACTACCTGAACCTGGTGGCCCCCACTTTGGGCTACCCCACGGGCGCCCTGGAAGGGGTGTACGGGGGCCGGGACACCCGCTTCGGGTGCTGGACCTGCACCGTGGTGCGGCGGGACAGGGCCATGGCGCGGGCCTTGGAAAACGGCCACGCCCACCTGCGCCCCCTCTACGAGTTCCGGGAGTGGCTGTGGTCCTGGACGCGGGGCCCCGAGACCCGGGTGAAGCGGAAGGACGGCAAGCCCGGGCGGCTCACCTTGGAGGCCCGGCGGGAGGTCTACCGGAGGCTAAAGGAGGTGGAGGAGCGGGTTGGGGTGAAGCTTATGACCCCTGAGGAGGAAGCGCTTATTCGGGAGTCTTGGGGGTCCAACATAAACGGAGGTCCATGGACGAGGTAGCCTAGGAGGAGATCATGTCCCGGAATACGGCGCTGAGTCTGGTGATCTTGGTAAGCATAGGGGCCTACTTCGCCGCTATCTGGCCTCGGGGGACGGCCCCCGCGGCCGGGCAGGAAGGCCAAAGCGCCCCCCAGAGCCAGGTGGTCCTGCTCACCCCTCCTGAGACCCAAGCGCCCGGGTGCGGCGGCCGGATCACGTGGGCAACGCGTAGCGGCGGCGAGGTCAGGCTACGCTATGACGGGGAGGCCTCCACGGTGTGGGCGCGGTGGCCGGGCGGGGAGGTCAAAGCCCGTGTGGAAGACGCTTGCACGGGCGTGGAGTGCCGCCTGGTCCTTCCCCGCCCGGGCATAGGGGACGTCCACGTGGGCCTAGATACCTGCCAGGGGCTGGAAATGCCGGAGTGACACCTTTTGCTTTAGAATATGCCCATGCCAACCATCACTAGGCGGCCAGGTAGGCGTGTGGTCAGGCTGATGACCCGTAAGCGCGATCCCGTGCTTCCGTCATCCCTGCCCATGGAAGACTTGCTCTACGCCCTTTTGGGCAACCGGGAGGCGGCCCGGTCCATCGTGGCGGAAACCGGGGGGGATCTTCGGCGCTTGGCAGGTATGGAGGTGGATGACCTAACCGTTCTTCCCGGAATCGGGGAAGGGGCGGCGGCCAAGATCGCCGCCCTTTTTGAGATCGTGACCCGGATTATCCGCGGCCAGCGCTAACTGGCCGCCATGCCCGGGCATAGCGGCCGGCCGCTATGCCCTTTTTTTGCCGCGAAGGAGCTTTGAGCCTGGAGGCGTGGCCCAGTACCAGCGGAAGCCCATAGATCCCCACGCCCCCCTTAAACCCGGTCGGACCTACGAGCTGGTGCTTTCCCCCCGGTCGGGGGATCTGAGCCGGGTTACCCGGGCTGACCTGGAGCGCGCCCTTAGGGCCAAGTACGGGAACGTAAGGGTGCTGGACTGGGGAAAGCGGGCCGGGGACTGGGTGGTGCAGATCAGGGTAGAGCCCGCGGGGTCTTCGGAGTCTGCCAGCACGTCTGACCCCTGGGCCGTGCCCCCCAGTTATGGCGGGGGCGGATGCGGGTCCATCCGGTGCCCCCAGCCCATGGACTATGCCCCCACCTATGACGGCCTGATCCAGCCTGCCTTTCTTCCCGCCCTGCCGGCGCTCCTCACCGCGGCGGCGGTGGTGGCCATCCTCTACCTGATCTGGCGCATCGTGGCGGAGTTGAAGGAAGCGGTGGAGCTGGTGCCCGCCCCAGCCCGGGCAGCGGCGGTGGCGGGGGCGGGTATCGGAGCGGGGGCCTTGGGCCTGGCCGCCCTAGGGGTGGTAGCCCTGGCCCTCTTGGGCGGAAGAAGGAGGAGGAGGTATGCCTACTAGGAAGCGGAAGAAGGCGAGGAAGAAGGGTAAGAGGAGGTAGGCCATGGGATTTCGCCTGACCCTGCCGGAAGAGGTCCTGGGCCAGAAGGCCGTGTTGGAGTCGGAGTCAGAGGGGCAGGCCCAGGAGGTCCACGCCGTGCCCCTGGAAGAGGGGCGCTTGGACCCCGTTCTGGAAGAGGCCGTGGCCTCCCAGCCGGTGGTGGCCAGGCCCAAGGAGGCCTCCTCTGAGCCCCAACCGGAGCCGGAGGCCTCCCAGCCCCAGCCTCAACCTGGCCCCGCCCCCCGGCCCAGGCTCCCCATTGGGGGCTTCCTAGCGGCCCTTGGAGCCGGGGCCATCGTTCTGGTGGGCATGGCCCTTGGAATGAAAGGAGGAACTGGTGGAGAACCTACACCCTCAGCCGGAGCCCCAGCCGGGCCCGGTGTCAGCGGGGGAACCTCTACCCCCGACCTCTACTGACGATTCCGTGATGGGCTTCGCGCCCCTGGAGGGGGAGGAGGCCTCCTTCTCGGACCTCCCCCCGGAGCCCGAGCCTGTTATCCCCTTCACCGGGGCGGAACTGGTCCAGGCCGCTACCTGGATCCTGGTCTTCGGGCTACGCCTGCAGACTCCCGAGGAGGTGCAGGCCTTCACCGAGGCCTTCCAGCGGGGCGTTTTGCCCATGCTTCCCCCCGCCCAGGTCTTGGACATGCTCAAGGTGGGGGAGGCCCTGGCTCAGTACGGCATAGGGCGCAACCGCCTTCCTGGCATGGGGGGACTGGAGCAGCTTCCCCCTTGGCTTCGCATCCTCCTGGGGGGCGTGGTGGTGGCCCTATCGGCCTACGGAGGTGCCCGTGCGGTCCAAGCGATCCGGCATTCTAGCCCTCCTCCTGGCGTTGGGGGTGGTGCTCGTGCTGAACCGGCCCAAGCTTAGCCCTTCTGGGGCCTATATCGTCCTGGACCCCGGGCACGGCGGGAGTGACCCCGGGGCCGTGGATCCCGCCACCGGCACCCGGGAGGCGGATCTCAACCTGGCCCAGGCCCTGACCTTGAAGGAGTACCTGGCCCGCTTGGGGTATCGCGTGGGCTTTACCCGCACCACGGATGAGACCGTGCCCCTTCCCGAGCGCATCGCCCGGGCCCGGCGCCTGGGGGCCCGCCTTTTCGTGGCCGTGCACCACGACATCCCCACGGCCACCCGGCCCGGGGTGTACTACTCCCCTCGCCCAGGGTCCGAGGAGCTGGCCCGCACCATCGCCGCCGCCTTGGGGCCGAACGCGTGGGTGCTCCCCAGCAGCGCAAGCCGCTTTGGCCGCTTATACATAGACGACTTCCCGGGCCCGGCGGTCCTGGTGGAGTTCGGGCCTACGAAGCCCACCAGCCGGGAAGAGCGGATTGCCCGGGCCCAGGCCGTGGCCAGCCCCATCGTTGAGTTTGCCCGGAGGTACGTGGCGTGAGACGGTGGATACAGGAGGCGGTGAAGCGCCCGGGCCGG
Organism: Thermus composti; assembly: GCF_014647535.1. Classification (GTDB taxonomy): domain Bacteria; phylum Deinococcota; class Deinococci; order Deinococcales; family Thermaceae; genus Thermus; species Thermus composti. Next base: position 9,939 of record NZ_BMPJ01000030.1, read on the forward strand.
TTGAGGCGCTACGTGGCCCGGGTCTACGGGCAAGAGGGCTTTACGCAAAGAGGAACCATCCGGGTAGAGGTCCTGAGGGAGATCGCCAAGCGGAAGGACAGCCTGGGCCGGGCCGCCCGGTTGGCCCTGACGTTGCGGGGTTTGCGGGGGGAAGCATGAGGCGCGAGGTGGTCTGCCGCGTAGTCTATCGGGACGCTAAGGGGCGTTTCGCTACGCCGCCTGAAAAGCCTAAACGGGTAGAGCTGTCCCCTCTGCCCTCCCCGGCCAGGGTCTACAAAGACCACGAGGTGGTCAAGGTGGAGGAGCGGGGCCGGGTAGTGCGGGTGCGGTTCCTGCCCCCACCCGACATTAGGCGCATGAAGCGGGAGGCCCGGCTTCGTGGGGACAAGGAGACCCTGAGGCAGATCAAGGAGTGGGAAGAGGAGGTCAAGCGCCTGGCGGCGGAAGACTACTTGAAGGCCCGTAGGTCAGGGGAGTGGGCAAAGCGGATGGAAAAGGCCCATCGGAGCGCTATAGCCGCCAAAGGGGGCAAAGCAACGGCCAAAAACCGCAGGCGGCAAAAGGAGTTGGAAGAGCGGCTAAGGGAGAAGTCAACTTCGGCGCTCATGGCTATGTTCCAAAGGCGCGGTGGGGACATAGTAGAAAAGCGGGCTATCGCGGCCATCATGAAGGAGCGGGGCATCAACCTCGAGGATGACCTGAAAAGGATGACGAAAAGAAAAAGGAGGTGAGCGTGGACTTCGTAAAGCAGAACGCCTTTCCCATCGCCGTCCTGGCCGGCGGGCTGTACCTCGGCCTGGGGCGGCTCAAAAACCTGCGGGAGGGCCAGGGCTGCCCCCGGTGCGAGACCGCCCAGGCGGTGGTGGCCTTCGCCCTGGCCGCCTGGGCCGGGTGGGAGCTGTGGCGGGCCTACCAAGCGTAAATGGGCGGTAGGCAGACCTTCCGCCTCCTCATCGTGGGCAAGTCCGGGTCAGGGAAGAGCACCCTGGCCCGGGAGGTCATCCGGCGCATGGAGGGGCGGTACCGCCATTTGGTGGTCGTCAACCGCAAGACAGAGTTCGCTGAACTGGCCCAGGGCCGCTTCCGGGTCAGCGAGACCGGAGACCCAGGGCCCGCCCTGCGGAAGCACCGGCGGGTCATCTTCCACGTGACCGGCTACGACCCCCGCCCCTTTCTGGACGCCCTGGGCCAGGAGATCATGCGCCTGCGGGACGTCCTTCTGGTGGTGGATGAGGCCTACCACTTTTTTCCCCGCGGGGCCGTACCCAAGGGCCTTTTTGAGGTCCTGACCGGGGGCAGGGAGCTGGGCCACAACGCCATCTTCATCACCCAGATGATCCAGGGGGCCACGGGGGGAATAGACCCGGGCGTGAGGAAGCAGGCCAGCCACCTGGTCACGTTCCGGGTCACCGAGCCCAACGATGTGCGGGCGGTGGCGGAGCACTTCCCCGAGCTGGGGGAGAGGGTGCGGGACCTGAAGCGCCCCGAGGGAGGCCTGCCCCCCGAGTACGCGGTGAAGAACCTGGACCGAGAGGAGGCCGGTCTGGTGCTTAGAGACCCGAGGGACCCTAGGCGAAGGGTCTGGGTGCGCCTGACGTAGGAGGCCTCCTTCTCCCTGGCCGGCTGGCCGGCTGACCGGGAAGCCTCCTTCCCGACATCTACTGACGGGTTTAGTAGGAGGCCTCCTAGGCCCGAGGCCTCCCGAGCAGAAGCCTCTTTGTCCGCTGTGCCCGGGCACAGCGGCCGGCCGTATGGCCTTCCTCTTGGCCGCCCTACCCGGCCGCCCCGCCCTTTATAAACCTCTTCTTCCCTACTCAGGCTGAGGGCGTGCAAGGAGGGTAAATGGCAGACGCGGCAGTGCAAGCGGCAAACGACATGAGGAAGCTGGCAACTACCTCTAACCCGCTAGAGGTAGTCCAGAACCCCATCGTGGTCAGCGTGAGCGTGGGGGTGCTTGCGGGGTACCTGGCCCGCAAGGCGCTCTACACCTCCAGGAGGGACCTGTTTGGCTGGGCGGCCAAGGGCCCTGACGGGCGGATCCACTATTACGACGTCAAGACGGACGAAAAGGGCAACATCGTACCCGACACCACGAAGGAGGTTCCCAATGCCAGGACGAACCGGGTTCTGCTCAACCTGGCGGGGGTAGTCGTGGGGTCCCTTCTGATCAACAACAAGCTCACGGATGACCCCATGGTGGACTACATCGGCCTAGGGTTGGCCGCAGGCTCCTTCGCGAACCTGGTCATGGCCATTCTGGACATTGACTGAAAGAAGGGGGATAGAAGATGCAGGAAGCTTTCAACCGGATCAAGGCGCTCAGGCCCAACGCCCGCCCCATCACCATCCTCAAGGGCGGGCCCGACTACCAGGCCTACACCGGCCGGCAGAAGCAGCTGGTGGCCCGCTTTGTGGTGCCCGCGGGGGCTTCGTGGGTAATCCCCAACCCCGTGCCGGTCGTCTTGAAGCTTTACGACACCGCGGGCAACCAGGTGCCCCACTCCACGGACGTTTTCCTGGCCAGGAGGACGAAAGGCTTTGACTTCCCCGAGTTCCTGGGGAAGGTTCAGTACGCTTCCTACTACGACCTCTCCGAGGCCCAGCAGCGGGACGCCAAGTTCTACCAAAACATCTTGGCGACCCTGGCCCCTTTGCGGGCTGACACCCCTCCCGCGGGGTTCCTCCTCAAGGAGGGGGACATACTGGAGATCTATGTGGAAGCCGATCCCGGCGTGACTCTGGACCTGAACGACCCCAGGACCAGGCTGGAGCTTCCCATTGGCGTGGACAACTCCAACCCGGCGTAGGAGGTGAGGATGACCTTTCTGGACCGCATCCGCAAGGGGCTGAGTAGGGGCCTGGATGTCTTCCGGGATACCCCGGTAGTTCACCAGCCTCAGCCTCAGCCCCAGCAGGTCTTGAAGCCCGCCCCCGTGGCGATTCAGGCCTCGGGATGGTCCTCCCAGTGGATTGATGAGGAGGATCTGGATCCCGTGGGCCTGGCGTGGAGGCCCGGGGAGTGGTTTGCCCTGGCCCAAATGCGCACCCCCGAGACCGCCCACTTCCGCATCATGAACGGGGAGCGGCGCCTCCGGCTTTACTTCAAGGGCCAGAAGACCGTGGCCGGGCAAAACCTGGCTTCCCCCGGAGCCCGCACGGTCAACCTGCCCTTCCTGGTGGAAACGCCCCAAGCCAAGCCCTCTCTGCCCACTGCCTACCACCCCGAGGTCAGTGTGTGGGCCCAGGTGGGCGGCGTGTGGCAGCGCCTGACCATCACCGCCATTGACTACGCCACCGGCAACGTGACCTTCACTGAACCGGCGGGCATCACCGGGACCATTGAGATTTACTACACCCACGGGGACGGCCAGATGCGCTTCCGGGTGGCCAGGGACGCCGGGGGCATTGATGACTCCACCGCTACCGTGTTCAACCAGTCCTTCGCCACCCTCCACTCCATTGACCAGAACAGCCTGGAGACCATGATCGCCTGGCCCCAGCAGGTGGAGCTGGTGCCGGGCACTAGGCTGGTCCTGGAGGTCTTTACCAATACCGTGCCCATGGTCTGGAATGACCGGGCTGGGCACTACGTCCACATCGCCGCCCTGGCCCGGCGGGTGGACGTCCTGGACAAGGGCCGCCTACTCTCCCTGGCGGAGCTGGAGAACCGGGGCGGCCTCTAAGGGGGTGGGCATGGGCTTCAACCTTTCCAACTCCTACACCGGGTCCGGCCTGGGGGACCCTTCCTTGACCGGGGGGTCTTCCGGCTCCTCGGGCTTCGGCCTTTCCAACTCCTACACCGGGTCCGGCCTGGGGGACCCTTCCTTGACCGGGGGGTCTTCCGGCTCCTCGGGCTTCGGCCTTTCCAACTCTTACACCCCCCCGAGCCTTTCGGGCTACCAGCCGCCCTATACCCTGCTGGACGCCGGCCCCTCCTCCGGGGGAGGGGACGGCTCCTTCTGGGGGGACGTGCAGCGTTTCCTGCAGAGCCTGGCCGGCCTGAACAGCCTCATTGACCCCTACATCCTGACCGAACAGGAGCGGACGCAGCTGGAGATTCAGCGCCGACTGGCCGAGGCCGAGCGGGCCCGCGCCGAGGCCGAGGCCCGGCTGGCCTCCATCCAAGTCCAGCCCGCGGTGCCCGCGTGGGTGTGGGTGGCGGTAGTGGGGCTTGGGGTGGTGGCCCTGGTGCTTCTCTTGAAGGAGTGAGATGGAGGCGGTCCTGGGCTTCCTGGGGAACCTGATGGGGGGCGTCCTGCAGTGGATGGGCGTGGACCGCCAGGCCCGCGCCGCGGAGGAGGTGGCCCGAAGCCAGGAACGGCAAACGAGGAGCTTGGTGGACGGGGCCATCGCCACCTGGGCGGAGTGGCGCCGGGCTCAGGAGGCCGCGGCTTCGGCGGCCCGGGACGCTACCTACTGGCAGCAGGCCACCCAGCGCACCCGAATCTACTACAACTACCAGGCCGCCCGCACCGGCCAAGCCGCCCTGCTCTTGGCGGCGGGGGCTGGCCTGCTGGGACTGGCCATTTGGAGGATGAGCCATGAGTAGCGCAACGCCCCTTTTGGTTGTAGGAGGAGTAGCCCTGGTTGCGGGGGGGGCCTACCTCTATACCAAAGCCAAGCCGAAGGCGGAGGCGACCGTACCAGGAGCGCCGCCCATGGTACCCGTGCACCCCGGCGTTACGGGCCAGCCCGAGGCGGGCACGGACCGGACCAGCCTCTGCCAGGTCCTCACCGGGTACCGGTCCCAACTCCGGCGCTTTCAGGACCTCATGGCGGACGCTCAGAAGAAGATGCGGGACCTCGAGGGGTTGATTGAAGGCGCTTGCCGCACCTACGCTCAGGAGCCCGTGTACACCTATCGCTGCAACGGCTTCATCATCTGCGGTCTCAACGAGTGGATGGAGGTGACGGGCGTTCAGACAAACCAAAGCGCCTTCAACGCCTGCATAGCCTACGCCAAAACGGGAGCGGCGCTGGCCGGGCGTCAAGTGGAAAAGCGGGACGGGATCTATAGGTCTACCTGGCAAGACGTGGACCGCATCAACGCCCAGATCGCCCAGGGCTACGCTCAGGTGCAAGACTTGAGGAAACAGTACGAGGCCGCCCAGCGCCAATACGAGGAAGCGAAGGCCCAAGCCATGGAGCTGGAGCGGCGGATCGCTGACCTGGAGTCCCAGGGGGTGTTCTGCTGATGGAGTGGAAGGACGTCCTGGACATGGGCCTGGGGGCGGTGGCCTTTGTGGCCTTCCTCAAGCTGGTCTTCCGCGACATGGCGGATCTACGCCAGCGCCTAGAGCGTCTTGAAGACCAGGCCCGCCGCCAAAACTACTACCTTTCCCGCCTGGTGAACGCGGTGGAGGCCCAGGCCCTGCGCCAGGGCCTTCGGCTGAGGGGAGTGAAGGAGGTGCAGAATGGAGAGTAAGACCTTGCTTTTGGCTTTGGTGGGCTTCGGCGTGGCGGCCTACGTGGCCTACCAGCTGGGGAAGGGAGGCGCGGGGGAGTCTAAACCGTCCCAGGACGCGCCGGCTCAGCCCAGCCCCCCGCCCTCCAGCGGCCTGGATGAAGGGGGCGGGAACCTCTTCCCGGGCCTGTCGGGGATGGACGAAAGCGTGCTTTGCCGGCTGGCGCCGAGCGTGTGCGCGTGGCGGATCCCGAGACCCCTCCCGGTAGCGCCGATGCTTTAGGGGGTGGGCGTGAAGGGACTCTGGCTTTTGGTGGCGGTCGTGGCGGGGGCGGTGGTGGGGATGGGCGTGGCCAGGTGGAAGGCTAGCCCCTCCGGGTCCTCCACCGCCCCCTCCCCCGCTAACCCGGACGTGCGGGTGTGCCCTCAGGTGATCGCCACCTGCAATGACGGCACGGTGGTCCCCACGCCGTGCGGGTGCCAAGGCCGTGGGGGCGTGAAGCGATTGGGGGTGATGGTGTGAGCTGGCATGACCTTGTACCTTCGGGGCAGACCTGGGTGATCTGGCTGGTGCAGGCCCTCCTCGCGGCGGGGCTGATCGCCCTCCTGGCCGGGGCCATCACCCGGCTCCTTTCTGCGATCCCCGTGGTGGGGCCCGTGCTCGCGGCGGCGGTGCGCATGCTCTTTTCCAACTACGAGAAGTGGCTTTCCGAGCGCGTGCCCAAGCTGGCCGAGCAGGCGGTTCTGGCCACGGAGGAGAAGTGGCGGAAGGTGGGGAGTCAGTACGACCCTGCGGCCCGGGCCCAGGCCAAGCTGCAGGAGGCCATAGAAGCCCTGCAGCAGATGGCCCCCGGCCTGCCCCGGGACATAGCCCAGAAGCAGATTGAGGCCGCCTTGGCCCGCATCCGGGCCATGGGCATGGAGCAAAAAGTGGGAGGTGGGAAATGAGCTTTGGTGATGGCCTTCGCTTCGGTGCCGGCTTCGTGGTGGGGGGCACCCTCATCTGGGTAGGGGTGCTCCTCATCCTGGCCCTGATTGGTGCGGTGGTAGGCGGTGGCGATGGGCGAAAAGGTTGAGGTGGTCCAGAACCGGGTGAGCCTCTGGCAGGCCTACAAGCAGGGGGTGGGGGTGGGCCTGGGCGTCCTGACGGTCTACATCCTGGCCCTGGCTCTGCTGGCCTTTTTGGCCACCAAGGCCTTGACGCCGTCAGACCTTGCCCCCCAGCCTGAGCCCAAGGAGGGCAGGACATGCTCCAACTCTTGGGTTTGAAGCCAGAGGAAATCCAGCGCCTCATCTCCCAGGGCCAGGTGGCCCTGGAAGAAATGAAGGCGGAAATGGCCTGTATAAAGGCCTCCCTGGAGGCCATTGAGCGCATCTTGGGCTACGAGTACGGGAGGCCTTCTCGGGCCCTGATGGGCCATGACCCCCTCCGGCTTCCCCTCATCGCCCAGGTTGAAGCGGCTGGGGAGGCCAAGCGAGTTGACGTGGCGGGCCTCCTGGGCAAACCCGCCACCCGGGGGCACGTGGTCAACATAGGGGATGCCAAGGCGGCCTTGTGGTTTGAGACCGGGGCCCAACGGGTGGGCCCGTACTACCTACTTCCCGCGGCCGCTCTGGACCTCTCTTGGGCGCTAGAGATTCTGGAAGTCCGGGACGCCGGGGAAGGGCCGGCCAAGGTGCAGATTCTGATGCAATGATTCCTGTCCAGGCGGGCAAAAGGGGCAAAGGGTACTTCCCGGAGGTGCGCTACAGCCGGGGGCCCCGGGCTATGGGCGTGACCGGGGACAACTCCTTTAGGACCCTCCTGGGCTACCTGTGGATGGCGGTCCTGGACCGGGCGAAGGGCCTCCGTCTTTTCCAAGCTCAGGTGCCGGGGGAAGGGCCCTGGGCCTTGGACGACCCCCGCGGCCCAGACGTGGCCGTCTGGATTGAGGTGGAGGTACCCCCTCTTCCCCACCCTGCCCGGGAGGTGCGCCATCTGGCCTTCTGCTTTGACCAGGCCGCCCGCCACGTGGTGGCCTACGAGCGTGAGGGCCAAGTCTTTGTGCAGCAGTGGGATCCCGTGGCCGGGGCCTACACCATGCGGGGGCCCTTCCCCGGCGTAGATCCGGTGCTCCTGTGGGACTACGAGGTGGGTTACTTCCTGGGGGGCTCGGACGTCCTTTTCTTTCACCTTTCCCCTGACCGGACTCAGGTCATCATGCGGGTGCAGAGAGAACTATACGCTAACCCCCGTGTGGTGCAGGCCCTTCCCGGCCCTGCCTACCTGGACCAGGCCCTCGCCCTCCCCTACCAGGCTGAAGTATTGGGAAGCCTGGACGCGGACCCCGACACCACGAGCCTGGTCCTTCGCACCGATCTCTACCCGGTTTACCTTTCCGATGTGGCCGCTAGCCCGGTGGTCAATGCCCCAGTGGACTGGAACTATATCCCAATCGTGGTTACCAAGGACGTGGGGGTGGAACTGGCGGCCTCGGGAGGTATAAGCCCGCCCACGGCCTGGGACTACATCCCCATCGTGGTCATCAAAGACCTTGGGACTGAAGTGGCCGCTTCGGCCACTATGAGCCCCCCAGCGGCCTGGAACTACATCCCCATCGTGGTCGTCAAAGACCTTGGCACCGAGGTGGCAGCTTCGGCTTCGGTTGCCGCCCCCACGGCCTGGAACTACCCGCTGGTGGTGGTGGTCTACAACGGAGGCGTGGACGTGGCCGCTTCGGCTTCGGTCAGCGCCCCTGTGCAGTGGAACTACTACGTGTGAGGTGAAACATGGATAAGCGCATCGTAATCCCCAGGATAGTGGTACGGCCCATCCTTCCCCCGCCCCTGGAAATCGGCGCCCGCATACGGCCTCAATGGCTCCATTGGCAGGTGGGGCGGTATCGGGAGAAGCTGTCCTTCGGCCCCGGAGGTAAGGGGAAGGCAGATATATGGGTTCCCGAGAGGGAAGGGGAGCAACACAACTTGATTTTGAACTGGTTTTACGACACACTCATCCCCCAGTACGGCTTCGTCGGCTCTTCCCAGTACGCCGCCGTTGGGACGGGCTCCACGGCTCCAGACCCTACTCAGACCCAGCTGGCCAACGAGATTGGAACTTCAAGTAGCCCTAGGAGGACGAACAGCGTACCAAGCGGGGAATCCAACGAAATAGAAGCTCTAGCGACCTACGGGGAGTACAACATCCGCCGTGTCCTTGAGTTCACTGAAGCCCAGGTGGGTGGGCTCAACCTGACGGAGTGGGGCTTTTCGCCGGTGAATACTTACAACGGCCCCCTCATGACGCGCGAGTTGTTCAGAGATGGCCTTGGCAACCCCATTGTGCTCACGCTGGCTACAGACCAAAGGTTGAGGCTGATTTACCGGTACAAGGTTACCGTGTCGCCCACATCGGCGCAAAACGTATCTGTAAACATCGGAGGAGACGGGCCGGGGATTAGGACGGCGAAGTTTCTGCCAACAGGGATGTTCAGCACCCTTGACAGCCTGAACACTCATCCCAACGTTAACTACTTTGGTATTCTACTATCATCTGCTGACTCAACGTATCGCCAGCGCAGAGGAGACATCGTTGTGGTGGATGCGCTAGCCCGAGGTGGTTCTATCGCAGGAGTGGGCTCAGTCGGGTTTTCAAGCAACGCTGCTCCGCTAACGTATATACATACCACCAATAAGTTCACGACAAATAGCCCCAACAAAGGCCTTTCCTACAGCGCGCCCTCAGGTAGGAGTAGACAAGCGTCAGTCCTAATACAGACCCCCCCTTTCGGATATTCACCCGCATATCCATTGACACGCCAATAAAGAAGGGGGCTTGGGTAAATACA
>NZ_BMPJ01000031.1 GCF_014647535.1 Thermus composti
TGAAGTCACCCAAGAACTCTTGAAGCAGGCTAAGGGAGGGCGAGGAAGGAGTTTTGGGTAAAGCCCTGCTTTCCCACCTTGACAGGCCCCAGGACCCGGAATAACCTGGGGGCGCAAAACGATGCGGAGGTGAAAGATGAAGCGAGTCCTAGCCCTATTCGCCCTCCTGGCTTTAGGCGTGAGCGTGGCGCAAAAGCCCAAGGTGGCCATCGGCACCGGGAGCACCGGCGGGGTCTTCTTCTACTACGGCACCGCCTTGGCGGACATCCTGAACAAGGCGGGGGCCGTGGAAGCTCAGCCGGTCCAGACCGGGGGCTCCTACGACAACCTCTTCCTCCTCCGGGACCGGACCAACCCCCGGGCCAACATCTATTACTGCGCCCTTACCACCTCGGACTCCGCCTACGTGGCCTACACCGGGGAGGAGCCCCGCTTCAAGGAGAAGCCCGCCAAGAACCAACGGGTCCTCTTCTACATGTACCCCTCCTTTATCCACCTGGTGACCTCGGAGAAAACGGGGATCAAGGTGGTCCAGGACCTTAGGGGCAAGCGGGTCTCCACCGGCCAGCCCGGCTCCAGCACGGAGAACCTGGCCCTCTTGGTCCTCCAGGCGGCGGGGGTAAGCCCGGACAGCTTCAGCAAGCGGGAGCGTCTCCCCGTGGCGGAAGGCGCCAAGGCCCTGGCCGAGGGCACCCTGGACGCCTTCTTCTGGGTGGGCGGCGTGCCCACGGGCTCCATCGTGGAACTCTCCCAGACCCTGGCCCGCAAGGGGGACCGGGTTTACCTCGTGCCCATTGACCCCAAGAGCACCACAGCCCAGGTGGTGTTCAAGCGCTTCCCCGGCTTGATGGAGCCCTACAAGGTGCCCAAGAGCGTCTACAACACCCGCACCGACGTGCCCGGCCTGGCCACGGGCAACATCGTGGTCTGCCCCGACACCCTCCCCGCGGAGGCGGCTTACGCCATGATGAAGGCGGTCTTTGAAAACCTGGACACCCTGCGCACCGCCGTGGCCTCCGCCAAGGACACGAGCCTCGAGGCCACCGCCCGGCTTTACGGCAAGCTCCCCATCCCCTTCCACCCCGGGGCGGAACGCTACCTGAAGGAGAAGGGCCTCATCAAGTAAGGGAACCCGAAGGCACGCCCGAGGTCAGGAGAAGCCGCCCAGGCCCCGGGCTTTTTTGAGGTAGCCCATGGAGCTAGAAGCCAAAGCTTCCCCTCCCACCCTCATCGGAAGGCTCACCCAGGCGGTCCTCGTCCTAGGCGCCCTATACAGCCTCTACCTGGTCCTCCACCCCTTCACCCCCTTGGCCCGGCAGGAGATCCCCATCCTGGACATCGTCCAGCTCCAGCGGAGCACCCACGTCCTCTTCCTCCTCCTGGGCGGGTTCCTGGTGGCCTACACCCTCCCCGAGCGCAAAAGGACCCTGGGGGCCTGGGTCTACTTCCTCTTCTCCCTGGTCCTCCTCTACCACTTCCTCTTCCCCCCGCCCACGGCCACGCCCCTCCCGGGAAGCGTGAAGGCGCTGGGCCTCCTTTACTGGGCGGTGGCCGTCCTCCCCGCCCTCCTCCCCCGGCTCTCCCGGGCGGCAAGCCTCCTGGCCCTGCCTTTGGCCTTCCTGCCCACCCTGTACCAGCTCCGCCACTTTGAAGAGCTGGTTTACCGGGCCGTGCTGCCGGAGCCCTGGGACGTGGGCATGTCCTTCGGCCTCATCATGCTGGTCCTGGGGGTGGTCTACCGCCTCCTGGGCCCGGTGATGCCGGTTCTCATCCTCTTTTTCTTCGCCTACAACCTCTACGCCGACCGCTTCCCGGGGGCCTTCCAGGGCACGCCCCAGCCCCTGGACTTCCTCCTGGGGAAGACCTTTAACGAGACCGAGGCCGGCATCTACGGTCTCATCACCGGGGTCTCCGCCAAGTACCTGGTCTACTTCACCCTGCTTTCCGGAATGATCGCCGCCTTGGGCCTGGGCAAGGTGGTGGCCAACATGGCCTTGGCTCTGGTGGGCAAGCACCCCGCCACCCCCGGGCGGGTTACGGGCCTGGCCAGCGTCTTCATGGGGATGTTCTCGGGAAGCGGGGCCGCCGACACCCAGTTCGTGGCCGCCCTCACCAAGCCCCTCTACGAGCGGGCAGGCTACGACCGCTTGATCGCCGCGGGCCTCGTGGCCACCGCCGGCACCATCGCCCTCATCACCCCCCCCGTTTTGGGCTCCATCGCCTTCATCATGGTGGAGGTCCTGCAGATCTCCCTCCTCAAAATCATCGTCATGGCCATTGGGCCGGCCCTCCTCTACCTCACCACGGTGCTGGCCTTCAACGAGTTCTACGCCCGCAAAGCGGGCCTCCAGGCGGTGGCCCCCGAGCTGGGCATGAGCCGCCAGGCCTACGTCCTCCGCTATAGCTTCATCTTCCTCCCCATCCTCCTCATCGTGGCCATGCTCTACCTGGGCTACGAGGTGCGCACCGCCGCAAGCCTCGCCCTGGTCCTCTTCGTGGTCCTGGCCTACCTGGACCCCACCCTGAGGCCCAAGGGGCTCGGGCCCATCTTCCAAGGCCTCGCCGAAGGGTTCCGCACCCTCCTTCCCATCGGCGCCGCCGTCACCGCCGCCAACCTCATCTTCGCCAACATGGTCATCTCCGGCCTGCCCTCCAAGTTCAGCCAGCTCTTGCAGCAGGTCTCGGGGGAAAGCCTCCTCCTCGCCACCCTCATCACCGCCGTCTTCAGCCTGGTCCTGGGGATGGGCGTTCCCCCCACGGCCACCTACGTCCTCACCTCCGCCCTGACGGCGCCGGCCATCATCGGCCTGGCCGCCAAAAACTTCGCCGCCGAGGGCCTAAGCCCGGAGGCCGCCCAGCAGGCCGCCCTTCTCGCCACCCATATGTTCCTCTTCTACTACGCCGTCTTGGCCGACGTGACCCCGCCTGTGGCCCTCTCCGCCTACGCCGCCGCCAGCGTCTTCGGCACCAACCCCCTCCAGACCGGGGTCTACGCCGCCCGCGTGGCCCTCTCCAAGTACCTGGTGGGCTTCTTCTTCCTCCTCGCCTACTCCGGCACCGCCCTCCTCATCCTCCCCGTCCTGGAAACCGCCCCGCCCGAAAGGGCTTGGTCCCTCATCCTCTGGCGCTTCCTCTCCGTGACCGCGGGCATCGTTTACCTCTCCGCCTCGGGGGCCGGGTACACCTGGCGGGTCCTGAAGCGCTGGGAAGCCTGGGCCCTGGGGGTCTTGGCCGTCCTCCTCTTCGTGCCCCACCTCTACCTGAACCTCGCCGCCTTCCTCCTCGGGCTCCTCTTCTTCCGCCGGGGCAGGGCTTGACCGGAAAGGAAGGGTAAGGGTAACGTGGAGGCGGACCCAAAGGAGGTAAGGCATGCGGAGAAGCTGGCTTGCGGTTTTGCTTCTAGGTGGGCTCGCCCTGGCCCAGAAGCCCAACGTGGTCATCGGCACCGGGGGCGTAGGGGGGGTTTACTTCTACTACGGCACCGCCCTGGCGGAGCTCTGGAACAAGGCGGGAGTGGCCACGGCCCAGGCGATCCAGACGGCGGCCTCCATTGACAACATCCTCCTCCTGGAGACCCGGTCCAACCCCCAGGCCAACACCTACTACTGCGCCACCGCCCTGCCGGACTCCGTCTATTTGGCCTACACGGGCCAGCACGAGCGCTTCAAGAACCGGCCCGCCAAGAACGTGCGCATCCTCTTCGCCATGTACCCTAACTTCCTCCACCTCGTCACCCGGGAAAGCGCCGGGATCCGGGTGATCCAGGACCTCAAGGGCAAGCGGGTCTCCACGGGGGCCCCGGGCTCGGGGACGGAGGTGGAGGCCCTTTTGGTCCTCGAGGCCGCGGGCCTTTCCCCCAAGAGCTTCGCCAAGCAGGAGCGCCTCGGGGCCCAGGAGAGCGCCAGCGCCCTCTCCGAGGGCAACATAGACGCCTTCTTCTGGTCCGGGGGGCTCCCCACGGGGGCCATCGTGGAGCTCGCCGCCACCCTGGCCCGCAAGGGGGACCGGATCCAGCTCGTCCCCTTGCCCCCGCAAAGCACCCCCGTCCAGGTCTTCCAGCGCCGCTTCCCGGGCGTCTCCGCCCCCGGGGTGATCCCCAAGGAGGTTTACGGCACCCGCAACGACACCCCCACCCTCTCCTTCTGGAACTTCTTCATCTGCCCCGCCTCCCTCCCCGAGGAGGCGGCCTACGCCCTCACCAAGGCCACCTTTGAGAACCTGGCCACCCTGCGCCAGGCGGTGGCGGCCGCCAAGGACACCTCCCCGGAAAACGCCGTGCGCTTCGTGAGGGGAACCATCCCCTACCACGAGGGGGCCTTGCGCTACTTCCGGGAGGTGGGCGCCCTCAAGTGAGGCGGGCCCTTTTCCCCTGGGGCCTTCTGGCCCTGGGGGTTTTGCTTCTCGCGCGGCTGGTCTTGGTGGAGACGGACCAGGGAGAGCGGCTTCTTCTCCTCCTTCCCTGGAGCCGGGGCGAGGTGGCCTTCGTGAACTCGGTCACGGGGAAGCCCGTGCGCCTCTTCTTCTACCCCCTCTGGGACTTCCGGGGCTTCCGCGCCCTCACGGACCCGGAGACCGAGGCCTACTACACCGGGGGAGAGTACGCCTGGAACGAGGCCCTGGCCCGGGAAAGGCGAAGGGACCTCCTTTACTGCTCGGAGGTGGGGCTTTCCCTCGCCCTGGGCCCATGGCGTTTTCGGGCGGAGGGAGGCTGCCTCAGGGCGCGCCTCCTCTTTCCGCCTTGAAGCGGGCGAAGCGCCACCAGCGCACCTTGGGCACCCCTAGGATGAGGACCTGAAGCCACCCCACGGGGCGGAAACCCAGAGCCTCGAGGCTCCGCCGGGCCGGGAGGTTCCCCGGCCGGACCTCGGCGTAGACCTCTTCCCATTCCCTCCCCAGGGCCACCAAAGCGTGGCGGATGAGACCCCGCCCTCGGTACTCCGGGCGCACGAAGGCCCCGTAGGCCCAGGGCAAGGGCTCCGGGAGGAAGCCCCAGGGGAGGTGGGGCGGGGGCGGGGTTCCCGGGGGGCGGAGGAAGAGGTGGCCCGCGTACCGCCCCTCCACCCGGAGGACCACCCCGGGGTGGCCGAGGGCCAGGTAGCCCTCGAGGGTCCGGGCCACGGGGTAGACCCGGCCGTCGGCCGGGACCTCCTCGGGAAGCCCGGGGGGTAGGCCCTTTTCCAGCCACTCCACCGTTACGGAGGGACTCAAGACGAGGGGAGGCCACCCCCCCTGGCGGCGGTAGACGAGGTAGCGCCTAAGCCTTAGCGGCGCCTTCTCCCAAACCCCCATCTACCGCAGGACCTGGGGCACCACCCGCACGGTGAGGGTACGCCCCTGACGCCAGACCTTGAGGGTCACCGCCTCCCCGGGCTTTTTGGCGTAGAGCACCTGGCGGAGCTGGGCGATGGAGGTGAGGGGCACCCCGTCCGCCTCGAGGAGCACGTCCCCATCCACCCCCACCTGAAGCACCTCGCCCGTGGGCAGCTGGATGTAGGCAAAGCGGCTCGGCGCCCTGAGGCCCGCCTTCTGGGCGGGGCTATTCCGCTCCACCTCCTGGACCATGAGGCCGGTGTCGGGGAAGCCATACTGCTGGCGGAGCCTCTCCGGGTAGAAGGAGAGGGGGATGATGGAAACCCCAAGCCGGGGCCGGCTCCGCACGATTTCCTCGGCGGTGAGGGTCTTCCCCGCCCGCATCTCGGGGAGGTACTGCTTCACCAGGTTGATGGGCAAGGCGAACCCCACCCCGGCGAACTGGGCCGCCCCGAACTGGCCCGTGGGGGTGAAGATGGCGGTGTTGATGCCGATGACCTCGCCCCGGGAGTTGAGGAGGGGCCCCCCGGAGTTTCCAGGGTTGATGGCGGCGTCCGTCTGGATCACCTGGGGAACGAGGCCCGACTCGTCCCCGATGGCCCCGGGGTTTTCCCGGATGGCGGAGACGATCCCCTGGGTCACGGTGAACTCCAGCCCGAAGGGGTTCCCCATGGCGATGGCCTTCTGCCCCACCCGAATCGTGTCGGAGTCCCCCAGGACCAGGGGCACCAGGCGCTCCTTGGGGGCGTCCACCTTGAGGAGGGCCACGTCCAAAGGCGGGGCCGCCCCCACCAGGCGGGCTTGGTACTCCTTGGGGTCGTTGTGGAACTTCACCGTGATCCGGTCCGCCCCCTCCACCACGTGGTAGTTGGTGAGGATGTAACCTTCCTTGTCAATGACGAAGCCCGAGCCCGTCCCCCGCTGGGGCGGCACCTGGAGGAAGGGGGCGAAGAACTCAAACCCCGGGGGAAGCTGGACGCTTTGGGGCCGGGTGACCACGGAAACGTAAACCACCCCGTCCCCGTAGCGCTCCACGATCTCCACGGTGTTCCGCTCGTACTCCAAAAGCCCCTCGTCGGCGGCCCTGGCCGCCTGAGGGCTTGGGGCCTGGCCGTTGGAAACCCCCCACCAAAGGACCGCCCCCGCCATCAGGGAGAGGACCAAAAAGCCTAGGAAGGAACGCCCCAGGTTCATGCCACCACCTCCCAAACCCCACCTTACGCCCCGCCGGTTAGCCCGCCATTAGACGAAGACCACGGTGCGGTTTTCGTGGACGAGGATCCGGTCCTCCAGGTGCCACCGCACCGCCCGGGCCAAAACGGTGCGCTCCAGCTCCCGCCCGAGGCGCTTCATCTCCCGCACCGAGTGGCGGTGGGAAACCCGCACCACGTCCTGCTCTATGATGGGCCCGGCGTCCAGCTCCTCGGTGACGTAGTGGGCCGTGGCCCCGATGAGCTTCACCCCCCGCTCGTAAGCCTGGCGGTAGGGGTCGGCCCCGGCGAAGGCGGGGAGGAAGGAGTGGTGGATGTTGATGATCCGCATGGGGTAGCGCGCCACGAAGCGAGGGGAGAGGATCTGCATGTAGCGGGCGAGGATCACGAGCTCCACCCCCTCCTCCTCCAAAAGGGCGAGGATTCTCTCCTCCGCCTCCTCCTTGCGGTCCTTCTCCACGGGCACGTGGTGGTAGGGAATGCCGAAGCGCTCCACCTCCTCCCGGTGGCCAGGGTGGTTGGAAATGACCAGGCGCAGGTCCATGGGAAGCTCCCCCATCCGGTAGCGCCAGAGGAGCTCCAAAAGGGCGTGGGCGGGCTTGGAGACCAGGATGGCCGTCCGCTTCCTCTCGGAGGCGTAGGCCAAGCGCCACTGCATCTGGAAGCGGTCCGCCACCACGTCCTGAAAGGCCCTTTCCAGGGCAGGGCGGGCCAGGTCCAGGTGGGAAGCGGTGAAGGCCACCCGCATGAAGAAGGTCCCTCCCTCGGGGTCGGTGGAGTGCTGCTGCAAATCGGTGATGTTGGCCCCGTGGGCGTAGAGGAAACCGCTCACAGCGGCGACGATGCCGGGCCGGTCCGGACAGGTGACGAGAAGCCTCGCCTCCTCCATGCCCGCTACTATATCCCCATGGAGGCGCGCACCCCAGACCTTTCGGACCTTCACCCGGAGGGGGAAACCCTCCCCATGGTCTTCAAAAGCTTCGGCGGCAAAACCCGCTTTGCGGGCCGGGTCAGGACGCTAAAAGTCTTTGAGGACAACGCCCTGGTGCGCCGGGTGCTGGAGGAAGGGGGCGAGGGCCAGGTCCTTTTTGTGGACGGCGGGGGCTCCTTGCGCACCGCCCTCCTCGGGGGCAACCTGGCCCGCCTGGCCTGGGAAAGGGGGTGGGCCGGGGTGGTGGTCCATGGGGCGGTGCGGGACGTGGAGGAGCTTAAAGACGTCCCCATCGGCATCCTGGCCCTGGCCGCCACCCCTAGAAAAAGCGCCAAGGAGGGGAAGGGGGAGGTGGACGTGCCCTTTAAGGTTCTCGGGGCGCGGGTGCTTCCGGGAAATTTTCTTCTTGCCGACGAAAACGGGCTTCTCCTCCTCCCCGAGCCCCCGAGCGGCGTCCAAAGCGGCGGATGAGGTCCTCCTCCTTGAGGGCGAGGAGGACAGGCCTTCCGTGGGGGCAGGCCCAGGGGGTCTCGCAGGCGAGGAGGGCGTCCAGGAGGGCCTGCCCCTGGGCCTTCCCCAAAGGGTGGCCCGCTTTAACGGCGGGGAGGCAGGCAAGGCGGGCGAGGAGGGCCTTGAGGCTTCTCCCCTCCCCGCGCAAGGCCTCCTTGAAGACCTCGGGGAGGAGCAGAGGATAGGGGTGGAGGAAGGAAGGGGCGGAGAGGAGCCGCACCCGCCCCCGGCCGAAGGGCTCGTAGCGGAAGAGGGCCTCCACCGCCTCGCTCTCCTCGAGGCCTTCCTCCACCTCCACCAGGACCGGGTAGGGCAAGGGGGAAGGCCCTTCCCTTAGGCGCGAGAGAAACTCCTCGTAGAGGATCCGCTCGTGGGCGGCGTGCTGGTCCACGATGTAGAGGGTGTCCCCCCCCTCGGCGAGAAGGTAGCTATCCCGGAACTGCCCCAAGTAGCGGAGAGGGGGAAGCCCCGAGGGGGAAGGGGGGCTCAAGGGGGCAGGGGGCTTGGGACCTGGGAGGAGGCGGGCCAGGTTCCTCCGGGCCAAGGCCTCCCGCAAGGCCCCTTCCACGAAGGCCTCCACCTCGGGGGCGAGGAGGATCTCCTCCTTCCTGGCGTCCAGGCGGAGGCGGTAGGCGGTGGGAGGAAGCCTGAGGTTTAAGACCCCCAAGGGGAAGTGCCCCTCGGGGAGGAGCTCCCGGTAGGCCCGGCGCACCGCCTTAAGGAGCCCCGGGGGAAAGGCCACGGGGCGTCCGTTCACCGCAAGGAAGAGGGCGTCCTCCCGGGTGCGGGAAACCTGGGGGCCGGAAAGAAGCCCCAAGAGGCCCAAACTCCCTTCCTCCTTCTCCACGGGGAAAAGCCTTTCCGCCATGACCTTCCCGAAGGCCACCCGGGCCGCCTCCCGAAGGCCCGCCCCGGGGAAGAGGAGCCTGGCCTCCCCCTCGGCGAAAAGGGCCAGGTGGAGGTGGGGGTGGTGGAGGAGGTAGCGCTTGAGGAGGCGGAGGACCTCCCGGATCTCCTTGGCGGGGTCCAGGCCCCGCCCCCTAAAAAGCCCCTCCACCTCCACCCGGGTCCCCGGCGGGGCGGGGACCTCCCGCACCGCCACCTCCTTCCCGTGGGCCCAAAGGAGCCCGCCCCCAAGCTGCCCCCTGGGCCGGGAGCGGAGGCGCAAGGGGGCGGCCTGGGCCAGGGCGTAGAGGGCCTGGCCGCGGAAGCCTAGGGTGCGGATGGCCTTGGGGTCTTGGAGCTTGCTGGTGGCGAAGGGGGCCACAGCGAGGGGGAGGTCTTCTAGGGGAATCCCCTCCCCGTCGTCCTCCACCACGAGCCTTTCCAGCCCCCCGCCCCATAGCTCCACCCGCACCCTTTTAGCCCCGGCGTCCAGGGCGTTTTCCAAAAGCTCCCGCACCGCATCCCGCACGGAAAGGAGGACCTCCCCTTGGGCCAAAAGCCCGCGGAGTTCCTCGGGCAGGGGGCGGATCACCCCTTCATGCTACCCAAGGGGGCCCCCAGGGCCAAGGCCTTGAGCTCGTGGAGGAGGTGTAGGGCCTCGAGGGGGGTGAGGCGGTCGGGGTCCAGGGCAAGGAGCCGCTCCAAAAGGGCCTCCAAAGCCCCTTCCCGCCTGGCGGCCATGGCCCTTAGGAGCGCCTTGGCCCGGTCCACCACCTCCTTGGGCAGGCCCGCCATCCGGGCCACCTCCACCCCGTAGCTCTTGGAGGCGGGCCCGGGGAGGACCTGGTGGTAGAAGACCAGGCCCCCCTCCTCCTCCTTGGCGGCCACGTGCAGGTTCTTGAGCCGGGGCAGGGAAAGCGAGGTGAGCTCAAAGTAGTGGGTGGCGAAGAGGGTGTAGGCGCGCCTTTCGTGGAGGGCCTCGGCGAGGGCGGTGGCGATGGCGAGGCCATCTAGGCTGCTCGTCCCCCGGCCCACCTCGTCCAGGAGGACGAGGCTTTGTTCCGTGGCCTCCTTGAGGATCAAGGCCACCTCCTCCATCTCCACCATGAAGGTGCTCTTCCCCCCGGCCAGGTCGTCCGAGGCCCCGATCCGGGTGTAGATCCCGTCAAAGAGGGGAAGCTCCGCCTCCTCGGCGGGGACGAAGCTTCCCATCTGGGCGAGGAGGGCGATGAGGGCGGTCTGGCGGAGGAAGGTGGACTTGCCCGCCATGTTGGGCCCGGTGACCAGGACGAGCTCGTGGGCCATCTCCAGATCGTTGGGGATGAAGGCCGCCCGCCTTTCCACCACCGGGTGGCGCCCGGCCCGAATCCTCAGGCGCTCCCCGAAGCGGGGCCGGGTGTAGCCGTAGCGCACCGCCACCTCGGCGAGGGCGGCGTAGACGTCAAGCTCGGCGAGGACCCGGGCCGCCTCCCTTAAGGCCTCCGCCTCCCTTCTCGCCTTCTCCCGCACCGCCAGGAAGACCTCCTCCTCCAGGCGGCGGATCTGGGCCTCGAGGCGGTAGAGCTCCCTTTCCCGCTCCTTCATCTCCGGCAGGGTGTAGCGCTGCCGGTCCTTAAGGGTCTGGACGGGGCGGTACTCCTTGGGCACCTTCTCGTAGTAGGGCCGGGTCACCTCCAGGTAGTAGCCGAAGACAGCGTTGTAGCCCACCTTGAGGGTGGGGATGCCGGTTCTCTCCTTCTCCCGGGCCTCGAGGTCCAGGAAGTAGGCCACCCCCTCGGCGTGGGCCCGCCTCAGGGCGTCCAGGTTGGGGTCGTACCCCTCCCGGATCAGCCCCCCCTCGGAGACCTTCAAGGGGGGGTCGTCCACCAAAGCCGCCCGGAGCTCCTCCAAAAGGGAGGAGAGGTCGGGCAGGACCACCTCCTCCCCCAAGAGGGCCTTGAGCTCCGGGAGGATCTCCAGGCTCCGCCTCAGGGCGGCTAAGTCCTTGGGGCTTGCCCGGGAAAGCTCCAGCCGGGTGGCGAGCCTTTCCAGGTCGGCCATCCGGAAAAGAAGCCGCCTCACGCCCTCCCTTAACGCCCCATCCCCCACGAAGCGCTCCACCCGGTCCAGCCTCGCCTCCAAGGGACCTCTCTCCAGAAGGGGGTGGCGGAGCCAGCTTTGGAGAAGCCGCCTCCCGGGGGCGGTGCGGGTCTCGTCCAGAACGGCGAAGAGGGTGTCCTGGCCCCTTAGGGGTTCAAAGACCTCGAGGGCCTTTAGGCTCGCCTCCGGAAGGCGCATGAAGGCCCCGGGGTCGTAAAAGCGGAAGGGCCGCACGCTCAAGGCCCCCCCCTGGGTGGCCCGGGCGTAGGCGAGGAGGGCCCCCTGGGCCCGCCTTAAGGCCAGGGGGCCTTCCCCTTCCGGGTCAAAGGGGGCCTCGGAGAGCATCACGGGAAAGCGCTTCCTAAACTCCGCCACGAAGGCCTCGTTCTCCCGTAGCTCCGGGGCGAGGAGGACCTCAGAGGGCCTATGGCGGAAAAGCTCGTCGTAAAGGGCGCTTTTGCTCTTGAGGAGGGTCCCTTTGAACTCCCCCGTGGAGACGTCCAAAAAGGCCAGGCCCCACCCGTCCCCCGTGGCGATGGCGGCCAGGTAGTTGGCCTCCCGGGGGAGGAGGGTCTCCTGGGTGAGGGTCCCCGGGGTGAGGAGCTGGGTCACCTCCCGGCGCACCAGGCCCTCGGCCTCCTCCGCCGGCTCCACCTGGTCGGCCACCGCCAGGCGGAAGCCCATCTTGAGAAGCCTTTCGGCATAGGTGTCAAAGGCCCTTATGGGGATCCCCGCCATGGGGGTGGTGAAGTCCTTGCTGGTCTTGTGGGTGAGGACGAGGCCCAAAGCGCGGGCGAGGCGCTCGGCGTCCTCCCCGAAGCACTCGTAAAAGTCCCCCACCTGGAAGAGGAGGAGGTAGTCGGGGTAGCGGTCCCGAAGCTCCACGTACTGTTGCAGAAGGGGAGGAAGGGGACCAGGGCCTTCGCCCTTGAGCATGTTTCCCATGATATCCCCTGCCCCACCCCCAAGATACCCCGGCGCATCCCTTCCAAAGCAGGAAGCCTGCCCTTTCGCTTTCCCTTGACAGGGAATACAGTCCTGGGGTAGAGTCTAACCCAAAGAGGACAAATGTCCTTCCAAAAGGAGGAGGCCATGGAAAAGCTCAGCCGGCGGACCACCCTTAAGTGGATGGGGTTAGGCGCGGCCCTTCTGGCCGTAAGCAGGGGCCAAGCCCAGCAGACCCCCACCGCAGACCAGCTGGTCAAGGGCAAAGACGCTAAGCTGATCGTCCTCTCGCAACGCCCCATCGTGCTGGAAACCCCCTACGACCTCCTGGCCAGCCAACCCGAGCGCACCTCCAAGGAGATCCTTTACGTGCGCAACAACGTGGACCTCCCCGGCTACAACAGCGTGGAAGGGGCAAGCCTCGAGGGCTGGACCCTGGAGGTGGGCGGCTTGGTGAACAAGCCCTTCACCTTGGAGGCCAAGGAGCTCCTCAGCCTTCCCCAGCACGAGGTGACCATGGTCCTCCAGTGCTCGGGAAACGGCCGTAGCTTCTTCCAACCCCGGACCTCGGGAAACCCCTGGAAGCGGGGCGGGGTGGGGAATGTCACCTTCCGGGGCGTGCGGCTTAAGGACCTCCTGGAGAGCAAGGGGGTAAAGCTAGGGGAGAAGGCCCTTTTCATCACCGCCCATGCCAGCCGCCAGGGCAACGCCGCCGAGTTCGTGCGTAGCGTACCCATCCACGCTTTGGAAGAGGCCCTCCTGGCCCTCTTCATGAACGGCGAGCCCCTCCCTGCCGTCCACGGGGGGCCGGTGCGCCTGGTCTTCCCGGGATACTTCGGCGTGAACAACGTGAAGTGGGTGGCTAAGATTGAGTTCACCGAGGCCGAAAACACCACCGCCGAGCAGATGCCCCGCTACCGCGTCCCCGCCATTCCCAACGCCAACATCCCCATCCTCCCCCAGGAGCCCGGCAAGACCTACCCCTACAGCTTCACCAACTCCCGCCCCAACTGGCTGGTGGCCATCAACAGCTTCATCTTCGCTCCCCAGGAGGGCCAGACGGTGGAGGGGCCCTACGTGCGGGTGGAGGGGGTGGCCTTCAACGACGGCCTCGTCCCCCTTACCAGCGTAGAGGTCTCCACCAACGGGGGGCGCACCTGGTTCCGGGCCACGCTGGAAGGAAGCGGCCGGTCCTTCGGCTGGGTGCGGTGGCGGGCCACCCTTTACCTGCGCCCTGGGGAGCACGAGGTGATAGCCCGAGCCTGGGATGCCGTGGGTCGGAGCCAACCCCTGGACGGCAACATCGCCTGGAACGAACGGGGGTACGAGTACAACGGGGTCATGCGGGTCCGGTTCACCGTAGCCTAAGGCGGGGCCAGGCCCTTCTACCCAGCTAAGGTGAATGGCGTGTGGCGTGTCCTTTACCTCCTTGGTCCCCTCCTCGGCCTCCTGGGCTACCTGGCCCTCGGCCAGTACAACCTCCCCGAAGGCCCCGGCAAGGACCTGGTCCTGGCCAAGTGCCAGGCCTGCCATGACCTGGGGCTTGTGGCCCGGGAAAGGCTTTCCCGGGAACGCTGGGACGCGGTCCTCCAGGAGATGGTGCTCCAGGGCCTCAAGGTGACCCCCGAGGAGCGGGCTGCCATCCTGGACTACCTGGCCACCTACCTGGGCACCGCGCCTCCCCCCGCACCCCCTCCCCCCCAGGCACAAGCCAAAACCGGGGCCCAGGTGTACGCCAACTGCCAGGGGTGCCACGGACCCTCCGGAGAGGGCAACCCACCCCTCTTTCCGCCCCTAAAGGGCCACGTGGCCCAGATCCTGGGGCGGGAGGGAGGGCGCGCGTACCTCCTGGCTGCGGTTCTCTTCGGCCTCCAAGGAGAGGTTCGGATCCAGGGGCAGACCTACAACGGGGTCATGCCCGGCTTCGCCTGGCTTTCCGATGAGGACCTGGCCCTTCTCCTCAACCACCTGGTGGGGTGGGAAGGCCTGCCCAACTTCCCGCCCTACACCCCCGAGGAGGTCCGGGCTGCCCGGGAAAAGGCCTTGACGCCGGAAGAGGTCTTCTCCCTACGCCAAAGGCTTTCC
The DNA here is from genome assembly GCF_014647535.1 of Thermus composti. Taxonomy (GTDB): domain Bacteria; phylum Deinococcota; class Deinococci; order Deinococcales; family Thermaceae; genus Thermus; species Thermus composti. Next base: position 13,957 of record NZ_BMPJ01000031.1, read on the forward strand.
CTGCCATGAGAGGACAAGTGGTCTCCCTCCACCTGGGTCTGGGCTCAGGCCTCCCCAAGCCCCGGGTGGAGGCTTTGGAGCTTTTGGCGGGCTTCGGGGCCAAGGGGGACCGGCACGCCGGGCTGGACCCCGACCGGGCGGTGCTGGTGGCGGGGCTTAAGGCTTACGAGAAGGCGCGGGAAGCGGGGATAGAACTCCCCTACGGGGCCTTAGGGGAAAACCTCCTCTTGGACCTGGACCCGCACGCCCTTCCCCCGGGGGCAAGGCTTAGGGTGGGGGAAGCCCTTTTGGAGCTTTCCCAGGTGTGCACCGTCTGCAAGAGCCTCTCCCAGTTTGACCTCCGCCTTCCCAAGCTCCTCTACGGGGGCCGGGGGGTGTACGCCCGGGTCCTGGAGGGCGGGGTGGTGCGGGTGGGGGACCCGGTCCTCCTTCTCGCCCCGGCCCGCTAAGCACCCCGCCCTGGTTTTCGCCAAAAGAAGGGAACCCCCCGGGGAGGCCTCCCCGGGGGGCGTCCTTTCCGGCTACACCCCCACGAGCCCCGGCACCCGGTAGGCGAAGTAGGCGGGGCGCTCCCCTTTGGGCTCGTTCAGAACCTCAATCCGCCCCTCGAGGCCCGCCTCCACGGCTTTAAGCTCCTTCAGGTAGTCCATGAAGCTCTCCGCGTCCGAGAAGCCCGTGTCCACCCGGTAGCCCTGGGCCTCCTTGAGCACGGTGAAGCCGTCCCCGCCATTTGCGATGAAGTTATTCACCACCACCCGGTAGGTGGCCTCGAGGTCCAAAGGCTTATACCCCTCCCCCTCCTTTACCTCCACCCGCACCACCCGGCTTCCCGCGGGGCGGGAGAGGTCAAAGGCGTAGCGGAGGCCCGAGACCTGGAGGAAGCGGCCCGCCTGGGCCTCCCACTGGGAGACCCCGTTCTCCAGGGCGGCCAGGATCTCCTTGCCCTTCAGGTCCATCACCACCAGGGTGTTGCCGAAGGGCAGGACCTCGTAGACCTTGCCCACGGTGATGGGCCCCTTGGGGATGGAGGCCCGGACGCCGCCGCCGTTTTGCAGGGCGATGCGCACCCCGGCGTTTCTCGTCTTCCACACCATCCCGTCGGCGATGAGGTTGCCCAGGTTGCTCTCCCGCCTGCGGACGATGGCCCTTTCCCCCACCAGGTCCACCTTGGCCTCGGCGATCACCTGCTGCATCAGGGCCATCACCGGCTGGGCGTAGGCAAGGAGGGCCTCCTTGGCGAAGAAGTCCTCGGGGGCGGCCTCGGGGGTCATGAGGAGGGCCTCCCCCTTGTAGGCCAAAAGCTCCCCCTTGGCGTCAAAGGTGACCTCCAGAAGCCCCACCACCTTCCCCCACTCCCAGGCCTGGACCACCAGGACGTCCTTCCCCTCGGGGTTTTTCACCACCGTGGGGTAAGGCCCCATGGGGGAAAGCTCCTTGTGGGGGAAGCTACCCAAGAGGGTGTGGGAGTGTCCCCCCACGATGACCTGGGCCCCCACCAGCCTCCGGGCGAGCTTCAGGTCCTCCCCGTAGCCCAGGTGGGAGAGGACCACGATCTTGTTGACCCCCTTGGCGAGGAGCTCGTACACCGCCTTCTGGGCGGATTCGTAGGGGTCCAGGAAGGCCACTGTGGGCCCGGGGTTGGCGATCTCCTTGGTGTCCGGGGTGGTGAGGCCGATGATCCCGATCCTCTCCCCGCCCACCAAGACCACGGCGTAGGGAGCGAAAAGCCCCTTAAGCCGGGGCTCTTGGCTTGCGTCCACGTTGGCGGAGACCACCTTGAACCGGGCCTCCTTGAGGAAGTCCGCCAAGGGCCCAGGCCCCAGGTCAAACTCGTGGTTGCCCAGGGCCATGACCCGGTAGAGCATCCGGTGCATAAAGTAGCGGTCCACCAGGCCCCGGTACTGGTTGAAGTAAAGGGTGCCTTGGAAGACATCCCCCGCATCCAGGAAGAGGGGGTTCTTGGCCCGGGTCCTGAGCCGGTCAAAGAGCGCCACCCGCCGGGCCACACCCCCCACGGACACCTTCTCGCCCGAGAGGGTGAGTTCCACCGGCTCCAGGTGGGCGTGGGTGTCGTTGGTGTGGACGAGGGTCAGGGTGAAGCCCCCCTGGGCCCGGCCTAGACCAAGCCCTCCAAGGCCCAAGACCGCTCCCGCCTTCAGAAGCTCGCGCCTCCGCATATCGGCCTCCGTTGCCCAGTTTACCGCTCTGCTGGGAGCTTTCAAGTAAAAGCATAAACTCTCGTCCATGATGATCTGGCAATGCGTACCAGCTAAGATTGACAAATGACACGGTTTTGCTGTACACTTTGCCCAACTCGCCCGGCAGAAATCCGAAAAGCCGGGCCGAGAAAGCGGGAAGTGGAGGAAATATGGGGTACACCAAGGACGAGATCCTCAAGATCATGAAGGCGGAAGGGGTTAAGTTCTTGCGCCTCCAGCTCACGGACATCCTGGGGGTGGTCAAGAACGTGGAGGTGCCGGAGTCCCAGTTTGAGAAAGCCCTGGACGGGGAGATCATGTTTGACGGCTCCTCCATTGAGGGCTTCACCCGGATTGAGGAGTCGGACATGCTCCTCAAGCCCGACTACAACACCTTCGTCGTCCTCCCCGACCTGGTGGAGGACCCCAAGCGGGGCCGGGTGGCCCGGCTCATCTGCGACGTCTACTACCCCGACGGCCGCCCCTTTGAGGGGGACCCCCGGTACGTTCTCAAGCGGCAGATTGAAAGGCTCAAGAAGCTCGGGTTTGACAACCTCTACGCCGGCCCCGAGCCCGAGTTCTTCCTCTTCCTCAGGACCCCGGAGGGCCTGCCCACCACGGAGACCCACGACAAGGCGGGCTACTTTGACCTGGCCCCCATTGACAAGGGGGAGGAGGCCCGGCGGGACATGGTGAACGCCCTGGTGGCCATGGGCTTTGAGATTGAGGCCGCCCACCACGAGGTGGCCCCGGGTCAGCACGAGATTGACTTCAAGTACGCCGACGCCCTCACCACCGCCGACAACATCGCCACCTTCAAGTGGGTGGTGAAGCGGGTGGCCTTGAACCACGGCCTCCACGCCACCTTCCTGCCCAAGCCCATCGCCGGCATCAACGGCAGCGGCATGCACACCCACCTCTCCCTCTTCAAGGACGGGCAGAACGCCTTCTTTGACCCCAAGGCCCCCTACCAGCTCTCCCAGACCGCCCTCCACTTCATCGCCGGCCTCCTGGAGCACGCCGCTGGGATGGTGGCCATCACCAACCCCCTGGTGAACTCCTACAAGCGCCTCACCCCGGGGTACGAGGCCCCCACCAACATCGCCTGGTCCGCCTCCAACCGCTCCGCCATGATCCGCATCCCGGCGCGCCGGGGGGTGGGCACCCGGGCCGAGCTCAGGATGCCCGACCCCTCCTGCAACCCCTACCTGGCCCTGGCGGTCATGGCCGCCGCCGCCGCCGACGGCATTGAAAGGAAGCTCCTCCCGCCCCCTCCCATCCAGCGCAACATTTACCAGATGACCGTGCGGGAAAGGCGCAAGCACAAGATCCGGGAGCTTCCCGGCACCCTTAGGGAGGCCCTCGAGGCCCTCAAGAAGGACCCCGTGATCCGGGAGGCCCTGGGCGAGCACGTCTACACCCACTTCCTCCAGGCCAAGCAGATGGAGTGGGACGAGTACCGGGTTACGGTCCACCAGTGGGAGCTGGACCGGTACCTGGCCACCTACTAGTCCTGGGCGAATAGGGGAGGGCTTGCAAGCCCTCCCCTATTCGCATAAAAATACCCAAAGGGGCGCTTAGGGATTGACAGGAAGCGCCACCCCCCCTTTAGAATGAGGCCGCAACACCAGTGCATAGGGTGAGGAGGTGTGCTATGAGGAAACTGAGCCTTTTGGTAGCGGGCATGGCCGCCTTAGGGCTGGCATGGGGACAGGCCAACGTCATCAAAATCGCCACCATGACCCCCCTCTCTGGCCCCCAGGCCGCCTTGAGAGAGCAGATCAAGCTGGGGGCGGAGCTGGCCGTTGAGGAGGCTAAGCCCCGCTTCCGCCAGCTCGGCTTTGAGCTCCAGCTGGTCCCCTACGACGACCAGGCCAACCCCGACGTAGGCGTGGCCAACGCCAACCGGATGATTAACGACCCCGACATCCTCGGCCTGGTGGGCACCCTGAACTCCGGCGTGGCTATCCCCGCCAGCGAGGTCCTGGCCCGGGTGAACCTGGTCATGGTCTCCCCCGCCAACACCAACCCCGTGGTCACGGACCGGAAGCTTCCCAACGTGAACCGGATCGTGGGCCGGGACGACGTTCAGGGCCCCGCCGCCGCGGAGTTCGTCTACAACGACCTTAAGCTCCGCCGCGTCTTCGTCATCCACGACAAGACCGCCTACGGACAGGGCTTGGCGGAGGAGTTCCGCAAGCGCTTTGAGGCAGGGCTTTACCCAAAACTCCTTCCTCGCCCTCCCTTAGCCTGCTTCAAGAGTTCTTGGGTGACTTCAT
>NZ_BMPJ01000032.1 GCF_014647535.1 Thermus composti
TGCCAAGGTCGGGGTCGCGGGTTCAAGTCCCGTCTCCCGCTCCAAACCTGCCCCCCCTGGGCCTAAAGCCCAGGGGGGGTTCGCTTTTAGCCTAGGCTTTCGTCGGAAAGCCAGTCGGCCCAGCTTTCTAGGTGGGCGGCGTCGGAGACGCTCAACACCTCCTTTTGGGGTAGGAGGATTCGGGTGATGGAGGTGTTGGGGATGTGGAAGCGGCGCCAGGCCTGGCCTTCCAGGTCCAGAGCCAGCTTCAGGGCCGCCCGCACCACGCCGCCGTGGGTGATGAGAAGGTGGCGCCCGGGGGGAAGGCCCTCGAGGAAACGGCTTAGCCTCCGGGCCACGTCGGCCATGCTTTCCCCTTTGGGCCTTGGGGTGTTCCAAGGGTCGGCGACGGCGGCCTGCACAAAGGCGGGGTAGCGGGCTTCCGCCTCTTCCCGGCTTAGCCCCGCAAGTTCCCCCACGTCAATCTCCCGGAGAAGGGGTGTGGTGATTAGGGAAAGCCCCAATAAAGAGGCGATGGGCTCGGCGGTCTGCCGGGCCCGCTGCAGGTCGGAGGCGAAAAGCCCGTTAAAGGGTAGGCCGCTTTTGGCTAGCCTTTGGGCCAGGCGGAAGGCTTGGCCGATGCCCGTGGGGGAGAGGGGGATGTCCAAGTGCCCCTGGAAAAGCTTTTTGACGTTCCACTCCGTTTCCCCGTGGCGGATGAACCAGAGCTCCTTCATACCAGCCGCACCCCGGCGCCGGCGACCACCCGGCCCACCCGGTAGCCCTCTACAAGGTCCAGGGCCTTTTCCGCTTCCCCCTCGGGGAGGATGAGGATGAGGCCGAGGCCCATGTTAAAGACCCGGTACATCTCCTCCTCGGGGATCCCGCCCAGGCGCTGGAGGTAGGGGAAGATGGGGGGGATGGGCCAGCTTCCCCGGACCACCTCGGCGCCGAGGCCTTCGGGAAGGGCCCGGGGGAGGTTTTCCGGTAGTCCCCCGCCGGTGATGTGGGCGATGGCGTGGATCTCCACCCCCGCTTCCTGGAGAAGGCGGAACTCCTCCAGGTAGGCCCGGTGGGGGCGGAGGAGGGCTTCTTTCAGGCTTTCCCCAAGCTCAGGGATAGGGGCAAAAAGGTCCTGGCCCGCCACCACCTTGCGGATGAGGGAGTAGCCGTTGGTGTGGGGGCCGGAGGAGGGGAGGCCCAAAAGGACGTCCCCCTCCCGCACCCGCTCGGGGCCCAGGATCGCCTTCCGCTCCACCACGCCCACCAGGGTGCCGGCGATGTCCCAGGCCCCCTCCCGGTAAACCCCGGGCATCTCGGCGGTCTCCCCGCCCAGAAGGGGGATGCCGTGGGCGCGGCAGGCTTCGGCCAGGGAGGTTAAGAGGGCGGCCAGAACGCCTTCCTCTAGGCGGCTTGCCGCTAAATAGTCCAGGAAGAAGAGGGGCCTAGCCCCCTGGCAGAGGAGGTCGTTCACCGAGTGGTTCACCAGGTCAAAGCCTAGGCCCGAGACGTCCTTCGCCTCGAGGGCCAGAAGGGTCTTGGTGCCCACCCCGTCGGTGGTGGCCACCAAAACCGGGTGTTCCATGCCCTTTAGGACCTGGGCGTCAAAAAGCCCCCCAAAGGCCCCAAGGCCCCTTAGCACCTCCTTGGTGTAGGTGGCGGCGATGGCGGCCTTGGCCCCTTCTAGGGCCTTGGCCTTGGCCTCTATGTGGACCCCGGCCTCCTCGTAGCGCATCGGCCCTATCCTACCCCAAGGGTCTCCAGGAGGAGGCGGCGCACCAGGTCGGGCCGGGCCTGGCCCCGGGTCTTGCGCATCACCTGGCCCACCAGGGCGTCCAGGGCCTTGAGCTTGCCCTGGCGGACGCTTTCCGCCGCCTCGGGCATGGCGGCGATGACCTCGGCCACCAGGGCCTTGAGCGCCCCCTCGTCCGCCACCACCCCAAGCCCCCGCGCCCGCACCAAGGCCTCGGGGTCTTGGCCCTCGAGGACCTCGGGGAGGAGCTCCTTGGCCACCCGGCTTGTGATCCTTCCCCCCTCAAAGAGGGCCACCAGGCGGGCGAAGCCCTCGGGGGTGAGGTGGGTCTGGGTGAGCTCCAGGCCCCTTTCGTTCAGAAGCCCCGCCACGTCCGCCAAAAGCCAGTTGGCCAGGGCCTGGGGGGAGGCGAGGCCGGTCTTTAGGGCTTGATCAAAGAAGCGGGCCCAGGCGGGGGTGTAGGCCAGGACCTCGGCGTCCTTTTCCTTGATGCCCAGGGCGCGGTAGCGGGCCTCCTTTTCCCAGGGGAGTTCGGGAAGGCTTCGCCGCACCTCCTCAAGCCAGTCCCGGGGGATGGCCACGGGGGGCAGGTCGGGCTCGGGGAAGTAGCGGTAGTCGGCTTCTTCCTCTTTGGTGCGCATGGGGTAGGTCTTGCCGCTCCCCTCCTCAAAGCCCATGGTGGCTTGCTTCACCTTCTCCCCCCGCCTCAGGATCTCGGTTTGGCGGCGGATCTCGTACTCCAGGGCCCGTTGCACGCTTTTGAAGGAGTTGAGGTTTTTGATCTCCACTTTGGTGCCTAAAGGCTCCCCTACCCGGCGCACGCTCACGTTTACGTCGGCCCGGAGCTTGCCCTCCTCGGGGGAGGCGTCGGAGATCCCCAGGGTTTGGACCAAAGCCTGGATGCGCTGCAGGAAAAGCCGGGCTTCCTCCGGGGTCTTAAGGTCGGGCTCGGTGACCAGTTCTATAAGGGAGCTTCCCGCCCGGTTAAGGTCCAGAAGGGTTCTTCCTTCCAGATGGAGGCTTTTGCCGGCGTCCTCCTCCAGGTGGAGGCGCTTGATGCGCACCGCCCGCTTCCCCAAGGGGAGGCTTCCCCCTTGCCCTAGGGGGAGGTCGTACTGGCTGATCTGGTAGTTCTTGGGGAGGTCGGGGTAGAAGTAGTTCTTCCGGTGGAAGACGAGCCTGGGTGGGATCTCGCTCCCTAGCGCCAGGGCGAGCCTAAGGCCAAACTCCACCGCCTTTCGGTTGGGCACGGGGAGGGCTCCGGGAAGGCCCAGGCAGACGGGGCAGACGTGGGTGTTGGGCTCGGCCCCGAAGTAATCGGCTTGGCAGCCGCAAAAGGCCTTGGTCCGGGTCTTCAGGTGCAGGTGGACCTCGAGGCCGATGACGGCTTCGTACATGGCCTAAAGTCTACCCCAACTAAGGGGCCGCACGGTGGTTTCGCAACAGGCTTGGGAAGCCCCTCTTGGGGCCCCCACCGCAGCTTTAGCTGCGGTGGGGTACTTAGCGCCTGCTCCCTTCCGGGACCCCCGCCAAGCGGGCGAACTCCTTGGGATCTATGGCCCGGGCAAGCCCCATCTCATAGGTGATGAGCTTGCGCTTGTAAAGGTCGGCCAAAGAGGCATCCATGGTGATCATCCCGTACTGGCCCCCGGTCTGGATGACGCTCCTTAGCTGGTGGCTCTTACCTTCTCGGATCAGGGCCCTAACGGCGGGGGTGGCGATCATGAGTTCATAGGCCAAGACCCTTCCCCCGCCGAAGGCCTTGGGCAGGAGCTGTTGCGTGAGGACCGCCACCAGGTTGTTGGAAAGCTGCACCCGGATCTGCTCCTGCTGGTTCTCCGGGAAAACGTCCACGATGCGGTCAATGGTCTCGGGGGCGGAGTTGGTGTGGAGGGTGCCCATGACGAGGTGCCCCGTCTCGGCGGCGGTGATGGCGGCGGCGATGGTCTCGTAGTCCCGCATCTCCCCCACCAGGATGACGTCTGGGGCCTGGCGGAGGACCGAGCGCAACGCCCGGTGGAAGTCCTTGGTGTCGGCGCCGATTTCCCGCTGGTTGACGATGGCCTTCTTGTGCTTGTGGAAGAACTCTATGGGGTCCTCAATGGTGACGATGTGGCAGGCCCGGCGCTCGTTGATGTAGTCAATCATGGAGGCCAAGGTGGTGCTTTTACCGCTTCCCGTGGGGCCTGTCACTAAGACGAGGCCCCTTGGGCTCATGGCGATCTCGGCGATGACCTTGGGGAGGCCCAGCTCCTCAAAACTCTTGATCTGAGCGGGCACCACCCGCAAGACCCCGCCCACGCTTCCCCTTTGCAGGAAGACGTTCACCCGGAAGCGCCCCTTGCCCGGGAGACTAAAGGAGAAGTCCAGTTCCTTCTCCTCTTCAAAGACCCGCTGCTGTTTCTCGTCCATGAGGGCGTACATGAGGCGGCGGGTCTCCTGGGGGGTGAGGGGCTCGTACTCGGTGGGGTGGAACTCCCCGTCCACCTTGATCATGGGGGGAAGGCCCACGGTGATCACCAGGTCGCTCGCCCCCCGTTCCACGGCCAGGGTAAGAAGGTCCACGATATCGGGCGTCTTGGGCATACCGGCCTCCTTCACTCAATGGTACGGGCCAGGACCTCCTCGAGGGTGGTGATCCCTTGGAGGGCCTTGTAGATACCGTCTTCCCGCAAGGTCTTCATGCCCTTCTTGCGGGCGATCTCCTTGATCTCCGTGGCGGACTTCCCGGAAACGATGGCGTGGCGGATCTCGTCGTCCACCACCAGAAGCTCGTGGATGGCGTAGCGGCCCTTGTAGCCGGTGCCGCCGCACCGCTCGCACCCCATGCCCTTGTAGAGCCTGGCCCCTTGGATCTCGGCCTCGGGAAGCCCAAGGCGCTTTAGGACCTCGAGGTCAGGCTTCACCTCCACCTTGCAGTGGTCGCAGATCCGGCGCACCAGGCGCTGGGAGAGGACGCCGATGAGGGCGGCGGAGATGTTGAAGAGCTCCACCCCCATCTCGTCCAAGCGAGTGATGGCCTGGGCGGCGTCGTTGGTGTGGAGGGTGGCGATGACCAGGTGGCCGGTGAGGGCGGCCTCGGTGGCGATCTTGGCCGTTTCGGAGTCCCGGATCTCCCCCACCATGATGATGTCGGGGTCCTGGCGGAGGAAGGCCCTTAGGGCCCGGGCGAAGGTGAGGCCCGCCTGGGGGTTCACCTGGGTCTGGTTGATCCCGGGGATCTCGTACTCCACGGGGTCCTCAATGGTCTGGGTGTTCTTGTCGGGGGTGGCGATGCGCTTGAGGATGGAGAAGGTGGTGAAGCTTTTGCCCGAGCCCGTGGGACCGGTGATCAGGAAGATCCCGTAGGGCTTGGAGATCACCTCCTTGAAGCGCTCAAACACCCCCGGGGCGAAGCCCAATTGTTCAATCTCCGGGATGTCGCTGGCCTTCTTGAGAAGGCGCATCACCGCCTTTTCCCCGTAGACCGTGGGCAGGGTGGAAAGCCTCAAGTCCACGTCAATGGCCCCTTCCCGGTAGCGCACCCGGCCGTCCTGGGGGAGGCGCCTTTCCGCGATGTTGAGGCCCCCCATGATCTTGATCACACTGATCACGGGGTTGAGGGCGTTTCTGGGCAAGGTGGTGTACTGGCGTAGGGCGCCGTCAATCCTTAGGCGCACCAGGACATCCGCCTGGCGGGGCTCAATGTGGATGTCCGAGGCGTCTTGAAGGTAGGCCTCGCGGATCACCTGCTTGACGAAGCGCTGGGCGGCGCTCTCGTCCAGCTCGGCGGGGAGGGCTTCCTCCTCCTGGCGCGCTACCTGGGAAAGCTCTTTGGCCAGCTCGGTGAGCTCCTCCCTCCCGTAGAAGCGCTCAATGAGTTTGACGATGGCGGCCTCGGTGGCCACCGCCGGGACCACCTCGTAGTTCAGGCCCTTGCGCTTGAGGGCCAAGCGCACGTCGTCCAGGGCGATGACGTTCCTGGGGTCCTTCATGAGGAGGACGAGGTTTTTCCCCTCCAGGTGGTGAGGGAAGACCCCATAGCGCCGGGCCAGCTCCTCGGGGATCAGCAAGGCGGCGCTGGGGTCCGGGGGGTTCTCCTGGGGGTCAATGTAAGCGTAGCCCAGCTGGGTGGCCACCGCCTGGGCCAGGGCCTCGGGCTTGAGCTTCCCCGACTGGACCAGGGTGTCCTCCAGCCTTCCTCCCCCTTGGCGCTGCTTCTTCAGGGCCTCCTCCACGTCCTCGGGGCGGACGAGGCCCAGCTCCACCAGGATCTCCCCCAAAGGTTTGGCCTTGGGCAGGCGGCGCTGGACCTCCAGGGCCTCCCGCAGGTCCTCCCGGGAAAGGCGGCCCTCCTGCACCAAAACCTCCCCCAGGCGGCCCCTTTCCGGGTAGGCCCGGTGGAAGAGGGCTTCCCAGGCCTTGGACGGGGTGAGGTAGAAGCGGGTGGGCCGCCCCAAAAGCTCCTCCACCGCTTCCTTGTGCCGGGGGTCGGCCAGGACCACCTCCACCTTTCCCTCCCGGAAGCCCACGGGCACGGCGCTAAAGCGGAGGGCGTCGGACCTGAGGAGGAGCTCGGCGGCCCTGGGATCGGGGGTGAGCCCCTCGGTGCTCTCCAGGAACTCCAGGCCCTTCTGCTCCGCCAAGGCCCGGTAGAGGTCCTCCTCGGAAAGGCCCTTCTGCACCAGGATCCGGCCCAGGAGGTCCCCGCTTTTCTCCTGTTCCTTCAGGGCTTCCTCCAGGGTGGCCCGGTCCACCAGGCCCTTCTGCAGCAAAAGCTCCCCCAGCCGGAGCTCCCCTTGGCTAGGGCCTGCGGGTGGGGGGGGGAGGGGGAGGCCGAGCTCGGGGTAGTTCTTGGCTAGGGCGTAGAGGAAGGCGCTCTTGGTGGTCTGGTAGGGCTCCACCACGAGGCCGGTGAGGTCCTCCACCTCCTCGAGGCTCAGGGTGTCCAGGGGGTTGACGAAGGCCACCCGCACCACCCCCGCCTCCTCGTCCAGGGCGAAGGGGATGGCCTGAAGCTCCTTGGCCTTCTCCGCCGGAAGGAGGGCCTTCACCTTGGGGGGAATCTCCATCTGGTGGAGCTCCACCAAGGGGATGCCGAAGTGGTCCTCAATGACCTGGGCGATTCTCTTCTCCGAGACCAGGCCCATGTTCACCAGGACCTCGGCCAGGTTTCCCCCCACCTCCCGATGCCGCTCCAGGGCCATCTGGAGCTCCTCGTCGGTGAGGACGCTCGCGTCCAAAAGCACCGCTCCCAGCCGCTTGTCGCCGATGGTCAGCACGCTCATGAGGTTCCTCCCCAGGGTTTTCTGAAGGGAGTTTCCAGCATCCTTATGAAACGCGTGTAAAAGAACTCCCGCTCCCGCAAGGGGGGCACCAAGACGGTGTAGGCCCCCACCAGGTTCCCCCCCAGGACATCGGTGAAGACCTGGTCCCCCACCACCGCCACCTCCTTGGCGGGAAGGCCCAAGGCCTTCAGGGCCTTGCGGAAGCCGAACCAGGGCTTAAAGGCGGGGGCGTGGCCCGGCAGGCCCAGGGCCTTCTGCACCCGGGCGAAGCGCTCGGGGAGGGCGTTGGAGAGGAGGTAGAGGGGCATTTCCGCTTTTAGGGAGGCAAGCCAGGCCCGAAACTCCGGCGGAAGATCCTCCTCCCCGTAGGGGAGAAGGGTGTTGTCCAGGTCCAGGATCACCCCCTTAAGCCCCCGGGCCCTAAGCCACTCCGGGGTGAGGTGGAGGAGGGAGGGAAGGACCGCCCTGGGGAAGAGCACGCCCTTATTGTGCCACGGGGAGCATCACCAGCCCCCACATCCGCCCCGTTCTCCCCCGGTCGCGGCGGTGGGAGAAGAGGGTGGGGGTGCAGTGGGTGCAAAGCCCTACCCGGTAGATGCGCTCTGGGCTAAGCCCCGCCCTCTGGGCCTGGAGGAGGAGGGCCTTTTCCAGGTCCAGGAGGTACTTCCCCGGGGCCTTGGGGTCGGGGGTGAAGGCGGAAAGCCCCGCCTGGGCGAAGGCCTCGGCCACCTCCTCCCCCACCTGGTAGCACCGCCCCCCGATCCCCGGGCCTATGGCCAGGTGGACCGCCTTGGGGTCCAGGCCCGCTTCCTCCAAAAGGGCGAGGGCCCTAGGCAGGATCCCCCCACCACCCCCCGCCAGCCCGCGTGGAGCGCCCCCACAAGGCCTTCGGGGTGGTAGAGGAGGAGGGGGTAGCAGTCCGCCACCCCCACCCGGAGGAGGAGGCCCGGGGTGCGGGTGAGGAGGCCGTCGCCTTCCCAGGTGCCCGGGCCTTCCACGAGGTGGACCCGGGTGCCGTGCACCTGCTTTAGGGCGGCCACCTTGGGGTGGCCGAAGGCGGCCAGGACCCGCCTTTGGTTTTCCGCCACCCGTTCGGGGTCGTCCCCGGTGGCGGCGGAGAGGTTGAGGCTGGCGAAGGGGCCCTGGGAGACGCCCCCAAGCCGGGTGGTGAAGCCGTGGGGGACGGGAAGGGGGGTGGTGAGGAGGGGGACCACGCCCCCATTCTGCCACGGGCACTGTGCCTTTTACCCCTATCTTTCACGGACTCAGGTGTATAGTGAACCCCATGCGGACGGACCGGAACCAGCTCCGCTTCAACCAGGCCCTCCTCGTCCTCCTTCTGCCCCTGGCGGCCCTTTTGGACCAGCCCTGGCTCGTTTACCTCCTCTTCCTCCTCATGGCGAGCCAGCACACCCCCTGGGACCTGATGGTGGCCCTGAAGCGCCTCCTCCGCATTCCCCCGCAGCTCGTGGAGGAGGACCCGAGACCTCACCGCTTCGCCCGCTTTCTGGGGGCCGTCTTCCTGGGGCTTGCCTCCTTGGCCCTCCTCCTCGGCCTGAAGCCCTTGGGCTATGTCCTCGCCCTCCTCGTGGCCCTTTTGGCCTTCGTCAACCTGGCCTTCGGCTTCTGCCTGGGGTGCTTCCTCTACCTGCACCTGCGCTACGCCCGGGCCATCATCACCGGGAAATAGCCTCCAGAAGGCGCACCATCTCAATGGCGGTGAAGACCGCCTCGGCCCCTTTGTTTCCCGCCTTGCCTCCCGCGCGCTCCTGGGCCTCCTCGGGGGTGTTGGTGGTGAGGACGCCGAAGACGATGGGCTTTTCCGTCTGGAGCATGGCCTGCATGAGGCCGCTCGCCGCCTGGGCGGCCACGTACTCAAAGTGAGGGGTCTCCCCCCGGATCACCGCCCCCAGGGCCACCACCGCGTCCACGTCGGGCCTTTGGGCCAGGCGCTTGGCCACCAGGGGAAGCTCAAAGGAGCCCGGGACCCAGGCTACCAGGACCTCGGCGGGGTCCCCCCCAAGCCGGGCGTAGGCCTCGAGGGCCCCTTCCAGAAGGAGCTTGGTCACCCGCTCGTTGAAGCGGCCCACGGCGATGGCGAGCCGCACCCCCTTGGCGGTGAGGATGGGGGAGAGGGTCTTGGGCTTCATGGCCCCAATATACTTTGGGGGTGGAGCGCTACCTCCTGGTGGCCCTGGGAGGCGCTTTGGGCTCGGTTTTGCGCTACGGGCTTGGGGCCTGGGTCCAGGGGGCCTTGGGGCCCGGTTTCCCCTATAGCACCCTGATGGTGAACGCCCTGGGGAGTTTTTTCATCGGCCTGAGCCTCCGGCTTTCCCTGGAGGGGGTTCTTTCCGGGGAGGCCCGGCTCTTCCTGGCGGTGGGGGTCCTGGGGGGGTTCACCACCTTCTCCTCGTTTAGCTACGAGACCCTGGCCCTCCTCCAGGGGGGTGAGGCGGGCAAGGCCTTCCTCTACGCCCTGGGAAGCCTTCTCCTGGGGCTTCTCCTGGTTTTGGCGGGGTACCGCCTGGGCGGGGTGCTAGGCTAGGGGCATGCGGCTAGAGGGCGAGGCCCTTCTCCTTAGGGTCTTCCTGGGGGAGTCGGACCGCTACGAGGGGAGGCCCCTCTACGAGGCCATCGTCCTCGAGGCTCGCCGCCAGGACCTTGCCGGGGCCACGGTCCTCAAGGGCTTCATGGGTTTTGGGGCCCACTCCCGCATCCACACCGCCAAGATCCTGCAGCTTTCCGAGGACCTCCCCGTGGTGGTGGAGATCGTGGACACGGAGGAGAAGGTCCGGGCCTTCCTTCCCGTGCTGGACGGGATGGTGCGGGAAGGGCTCGTCACCTTGGAGAAGGCGCGGGTCATCGCCTACCGGAGTCGGTGAGCGGGCGCCCTTTTTCTCCAGGGCCTTGGGGCTACCTTGGGGGCATGGACCCCCGCGTGCCCCCGGGCCAGTTCGTCACCGAGCGCTTCCCCATCCTCACCTACGGGGAGACCCCGAGGATCCCCAAGGAGGAGTGGCGCCTCGAGGTGACAGGCCTCGTGGAAAGGCCCCTCGTCCTCACCTACGAGGACCTCCTCGCCCGGCCCCAGGTGGAACTCACCCGGGACTTCCACTGCGTCACCCGCTGGAGCCGCCTGGACGTGGTCTGGAAGGGGGTGCGGGTTAAGGACCTTTTGGAGGAGGCCCGCCCTAAGCCCGAGGCGGTGGCGGCTTTGGTGGAGTGCTACGGCGGTTACACCACCAACCTCCTTTTGGAGGACCTTTTGAAGGAGGACGTGATCCTGGCCCACACCCTCTTCGGAAAGCCCCTCCCCCCGGAAAGGGGTGGCCCCGTCCGCCTCCTCGTGCCCCACCTCTACGCCTGGAAGAGCGCCAAGTGGGTGCGCCGCATCCTCCTTTTGGACCACCTGGAGCTCGGCTTCTGGGAGCGGCTGGGCTACCACTGGCGGGGGGACCCCTGGAAGGAGGAGCGCTTCCAGGAGGGGCCGGTGCCCTCCGCCCGGATACGGTTCCAAGCGTGCAAAAAATCTTAGTGTTATAATGTAAGTCCTAGGGAGGTGGGTTATGGCGTTGGCCCAAGCGCGGTTCCAGGTGGACGAGGCCTTGGCTGCTTACCGCCAGTGCGTGGAGGAGGAGGCCAAGGAGTACGGCCCCGAGTACGAGCGGGTGACCTTCATGGAGTACGAGGCCCCCGCCCCCGACCCCTGCGCCGAGGCCTTCTCGCGCCTGGTGGCGGCGGTGCGGGCCTACGAGGCCGTGGGGGGAAACCGGGAGGACCTGGACCTGGGGGCCGAGAGGAAACGGGTTTACGAGGCCTTGGACAGGGAGTAGGCTCGAGGCCGCCCCTCCTGGAAGAAATAGGCCTCCTGAAAGCCCAGCTCTTTTAGGAGGGCCGCGGTCTCGGGAAAGGCGAAGCCCACCTGCTCGGGGCGGTGGGCGTCGGAGCCCAGGACCACCCCGATGCCAAGCTCCCGGGCCCGCCGGAGGAGGATGGGGGCGGGGTAGATCTCCTGGGCGGGGTTCCTGAGCCCGGCGGTGTTCACGTCCAGGAAAAGCCCCGCCTCGGCGATGGCCCTTAGGGCGGGCTCGGCCAGCTCCAAAAGGGCCTCCTCGGGGAGGCGGTGGCCGAACTTCTTGGGGAGGTCCAGGTGGCCGATGGCGTGGAAGAGGCCGCTTTGGGCGGCCTTTTCCACCTCTTGGAAGTAGGCCCGGAAGACCTCCTTCAGGTTGCGCCAGGCGTACTCCTCCCGGTGGTCCGGGTGGTCCAGGGGCCAGGCCCCCAGGAAGTGGACGCTCCCGATCACGTAGTCAAAGGGGTAGCTTTTTAAGAGGGTCCTCACGAAGGCCTCGGTGCCGGGGTGGAAGTCCGCCTCGAGGCCGAGGCCCACGTAGAGGTCCTGGGCCTGTTCCCGCACCCTTTCCAGGGCGAGGAGGTAGAAGGGGAGGGCCTCGAGGCGCATCCGGCTTCCCGGGTCGTACCAGGGGGGCATGGGGCTGTGGTCGGTGAAGACCACGCCTTTAAGCCCCTTGGCCCGCGCCTCCTCCAGGTAGGCCTCGGGGTGGCCCTCCGCGTGGCCGCAGAGGGGGGTGTGGACGTGGCTATCCACCATGGGGGGATTCTACCCGCACCAGCTTCCCCTGCCAGGCGTAGGCCACCACTTCCTGCCCCAAGGCCCGGGAGAGGTCCAGGGAAAGAAAGGGGTCCTCCACCACCTCCCCCCCCACCTCCTGGACCAGGACAGGGGTGAAGGGGGGAAGAAGGGCGGGGTAGCGCTCCAGGATGGCCTCCACCGCAAAGCGCCGGGCCCAAAGCCGCTTCAGGGCGAAGAGGGCCTCCTGGGGGGTGGAGGCCCTTTCCCCTTCCGCCTCCCCCGCGTAGCGGAGGAGGAAGGGCCCCCGCCCTTTGAGGGCTTCCAGGAAGGCCTCGGCCCGCTCGGGGAGGAGGTAGCTTTCCCGCACCGCCCGCCGGGCCTCTTCCGCCGCCACCAGGAGAAGCTCCTCGTCAATGCGCACGCCGAAGACCCCTTGGAAGAGGGCCGTGATCCTCTCGGGAAGGTTGGCCAGGCGGTAGAACTCCGCCTCCAGGTCCACCACCCAGGTGGGGACCACCTCCTGGCCCCGGGCCTCGAGGAGGCGGAGAAGGGCGACCTCGCCCGGGGCCAGGGCCTCCTTTAGGGGGAGGATAGGCTTCGCCATAGGTACCAGGCCAGGTGGCTCCGGTAGGGGCGGAAGGCCTCGCCGAAGGCGGGAAGGGCCTCGGGGGCCACGCCAAAAAGGCGCGCTGCGGCCCGGCGAAGCCCCAGGTCCCGCACCGGCCAGACGTCGGGCCTTCCCAGGCCGAACATCAAGAACATCTCCGCCGTCCAGGGCCCCACCCCCCGGACGCGGGTGAGGCGCTCCACCACCGCTTCGTCCTCCAGGCGGTCAAGCCCGGCCAGGAGCCCTTCCTCCGCCTTGGCCGCAAGGTCCTTTAGGGCCAAGGCCTTCGCCCGGGAGAGGCCCGCCTGCCGCAGGAGGTCTAAGGGGGCCTCGAGGAAGGCCTTTGGCGTGGGGGGGACGAGGCGGAAGAGGCGCTCGGTGAGGCGGGCGGCCGCCTGGGTGGAGAGCTGCTGGGCCACCACGCTTTCCGCGAGCACGCGGAAGGGGGGCCTTTGGGGAAAGGGGTTGGGGGCGAAGGGGGCGGGGCCGTACCGCCTGTAAAAGGCGGCGAGGACGGGGTGCTCAAACAAACCGGACCCCCTCGGCCCGGGTGACCTTGCCCTGGTAGAGGAAGGTCACCTGGCGCAAGGTGGCCTCCAGGTCAAAGGGGGTGAGGGCGCTGGTGGCGTCCTCGGGGAGGACCACGTTGTACCAGCGCAAGGCGGCCGACCCCGCCGTGTGCAGGACGCAGATGTTGGCCACCGTTCCCGTGACCACCACGTGTCTCACCCCCCAAAGGTGCAGGTAATGGTCCAAGGGGGTGCCGTAGAAGGCATCGTAGCGGACCTTCTGGATCACGAGGTCCCCCGGCTCGGGCTTGAGCTCCTCGAGGATCTCCGCCCCCCAGGTTCCGGCCACGGCGTGCCGGGGCCAGATGCGGAACTCGGGGTCGTCCTCCCGGTGCCAGTCCTGGGTGAAGACCACCCTCGCCCCCGCTTGCCTCGCCCTTTCCAGGAGAAGCTGGATGGCGGGGACGCTTTTGGGGGCCTCGGGCACGAAGAGGGCCCCTTGGGGGTGGGCGAAGTCGTTTTGCATGTCCACCACGATGAGGGCCGTCTCCTTGGCGGGAAGCTCCAGGCTTTCCACCCTGGGGATCTCGGGGACTTCCACCATGCCCTCATTCTGCCACCCTTGACCGGGGGTGGGGGAGGGGCTACACTTCTTCGCATGAAAATACGGGACCTCCTCAGAAGCCGCCAGGGGCCCCTTTTCTCCTTTGAGTTCTTTCCCCCGAAGACGGCGGAGGGGGAGGAGGCGCTTTTCCGTACCATGGCCGAGCTCAAGGCCTTCCGCCCGGCCTTCGTCTCCATCACCTACGGGGCCATGGGGAGCACCCGGGAAAGGAGCGTGGCCTGGGTGGAGAGGATCCGGGCCCTGGGCCTCAACCCCTTGGCCCACCTCACCGTGGCCGGGCAGAGCCGAAAAGAGGTGGCGGAGGTCCTTTCCCGCTTCGTGGCCGTGGGGGCCGAGAACATCCTGGCCCTGCGGGGGGACCCCCCAAAAGGGGAGAGGGTCTTCCGCCCCCACCCGGAGGGCTTCCGCTACGCTTGGGAGCTGGTGGCCCTCATCCGGGAGTGCTACGGGGACCGGGTCTCCGTGGGCGGGGCGGCCTACCCCGAGGGGCACCCGGAAAGCGAGAGCCTCGAGGCCGACCTCCGCCACTTCAAGGCCAAGGTGGAGGCGGGGCTGGACTTCGCCATCACCCAGCTTTTCTTCAACAACGCCCACTACTTCGGCTTCCTGGAAAGGGCGCGGCGGGCGGGAATAGAAATCCCCATCCTCCCCGGGATCATGCCCATCACCAGCTACGCCCAGCTCCGCCGCTTCACCGAGGTCTGCGGGGCCAGCATCCCGGGGCCTCTCCTCGCCAAGCTGGAGCGACACCAGGACGACCCAAAGGCCGTCCTGGAGATCGGGGTGGAGCACGCCATCCGCCAGGTGGCGGAGCTTTTAGAGGCGGGGGTGGAGGGGGTCCACTTCTACACCCTGAATAAAAGCCCCGCCACCCGCATGGTCCTGGAGGGCTTGGGCTTCCGCCCGGCGCCCTAGATCTCTATCCCCTCCCCGAAATCCCCCAGGCGCACTCCCTGCCCCCGGAGGGCCAGAAGCTTCCCCAGGGCCAAAAGCTTCTCCTCCTCCCCGTGGACCAAGACCACCTGGGGCTGGCCTTCCAGCCAGTCCAAAAGCTCGTCCTGGCCCGCGTGCCCGGAGAACCCCCCCAGGGTGTGGACGCTGGCCCGCAGGGGCACCTCTTCCCCCAGGATCCGCACGACCTGGGGCCTGGCCAGGATCTCCGCCCCAAGGCCCCCTCGAGGCTGGTAGCCCACGAAGACCAGGGCGTTTTTGGGGTCGGAAAGGCCGTGCTTGAGGTGGTGAAGGATCCTTCCCCCGGAGAGCATCCCGCTCCCGGCGATGACCACCATGGGGCCGGGCTCCCGGTTTAGGGCCTTGGAGGCCTCTACGCTTTCCACCACCTCCAAATGGCGCGGGCGGAAGGGGTTTTTCCCCTGAAGGAAATAGGCCTGCACCTCCTCGCTGAAGTAGCGGACGAGCCTCGGGTAGAGCTCCAAGACCCGGCTCGCCATGGGGGAGTCCAGGTAGATGGGGGCCTTGGGGAGGCGGTGGCCCTCCTCGTAAAGGAGGAAGAGGATCTCCTGGGCCCTTTCCACGGCGAAGGAGGGGATGAAGACCTTTCCCCCCCGGCTTAGCGTCTCCCCTAGGACCTCGAGGAACTCCCGCACCGTGTCCTTGAAGGAGCGGTGGGGCCGGTCCCCGTAGGTCCCCTCGCAGAGGACCAGGTGGGCCTTGGGGGGCAGGGAGGGGTCGGGGAGGACCACCTTTTCCCGGTTCCCCAGGTCCCCGCTGTAGACGAAGACCTTGCCCTCCCCGTGGGCCACCACGAAGGCGCTTCCCGGGAGGTGCCCCGCCTGGCCCAAGGAGAGGGTGAGGTCCCCCAGCCTAAGCCACTCCCCGTACTCCAGGGGCCGGGCGTGGCGGAAGGCCTCCTCCACGTCTTCCGGGGCGAAGGGCGGGTTTTCCATAACCTTCAGGGCGTCTTCCAAAACGATCCGCGCGAGGAGCCAGGTGGCCTGGGTGGCGTAAACAGGGCCCCGGAAGCCCTCCCGGAAGAGCCTGGGTAGCCTCCCCACGTGGTCCAGGTGGGCGTGGGTGAGGACCACGGCCTCCACCCCCTTGGGGTCAAAGCCAAAAGGGGCGTGGTTTTTCTCCTCTTCCCCCCGCCCCTGGTAAAGCCCGCAGTCCAAGAGGATTCGCCTTCCCTCCGCCAAGAGGAGGTGGCAGCTTCCCGTCACCTCCCGGGTGGCGCCAAAAGGTACGATGCGCATGCCCTTATCTTGACACTCACCTTGGGGTATGCTAGCCTATTCCCTCGGACAGGGTCCCATCCCCGGTCCTGCCACCCTAGCTCAACCGGCAGAGCACCCGACTTGTAATCGGGGGGTTGGGGGTTCAACTCCCCTGGGTGGCTCCAAAAAAGGGCGTGGGCAGGTGCCCGAGCGGCCAAAGGGGACGGTCTGTAAAACCGTTGGCGTATGCCTTCGCTGGTTCGAATCCAGCCCTGCCCACCAGTCGGTGTGCCCCAAGCACACCCCATGCGGGAGTAGCTCAGGTGGTAGAGCATCGGCTTCCCAAGCCGAGGGTCGCGGGTTCGAGTCCCGTCTCCCGCTCCACGAGCTCGCGTAGCTCAGCAGGTAGAGCACACCCTTGGTAAGGGTGAGGTCGCCGGTTCGAGCCCGGCCGCGAGCTCCATCTTTTTTCTGCCCTGGGAGCACCCCAGGGCGGCTTTGGCGTGTAAGAAGGAGGCGAAGATGGCGAAGGGCGAGTTTGTACGGACGAAGCCTCACGTGAACGTGGGGACGATTGGGCACGTG
>NZ_BMPJ01000033.1 GCF_014647535.1 Thermus composti
TCCCGGGCCTTTCTTGCGCCCCGAAAAACCTCTTTGCCGACCGTGGTAAGCTGCATCCGTGGGGACCTCCCTTCTCCATGGAGTGGTCCCCACATTTTTACTCGTCCAGTCTCACATGTGTCTGTCCGAGTTCAGAAGCCCGGCCAGAGTGTGCCCCCGCTCCCTTGCGTTAAAAGACTCAAGGGTATACTGGACTCGGGAGGTGAAGCGCATGGGTTACGCCCATCCCGAGGTTCTGGTAAGCACCGACTGGGTCCAGGAGCACCTTCAGGACCCCAACGTGCGCATTCTGGAAGTGGACGAGGACATCCTCCTCTACGACACCGGCCACATCCCAGGAGCCCAGAAGATTGACTGGCAGAAGGACTTCTGGGACCCGGTGGTGCGGGACTTCATTGACGAAGAGGCCTTCGCCAAGCTCATGGAAAGGCTTGGCATCTCCAACGACACCACCGTGGTCCTCTACGGGGATAAGAACAACTGGTGGGCCGCCTACGCCTTCTGGTTCTTCAAGTACAACGGGCACAAGGACGTGCGCCTCATGAACGGGGGGCGGCAGAAGTGGGTGGCCGAGGGCAGGCCCCTCACCACCGAGGTCCCCAGCTACCCCCCGGGCCGCTACGAGGTCCCCTACCGGGACGAGTCCATCCGCGCCTACCGGGACGACGTCCTGGAACACATCCTCAAGGTGAAGGAGGGCAAGGGGGCCCTGGTGGACGTGCGGAGCCCCCAGGAGTACCGGGGGGAGCTTACCCACATGCCCGAGTACCCCCAGGAAGGCGCCCTCCGGGCCGGGCACATCCCCGGGGCCAAGAACATCCCCTGGGCCAAGGCGGTGAACCCCGACGGCACCTTCAAAAGCGCCGAGGAGCTTAAGGCCCTCTACGAGCCTTTGGGCGTGACCCGGGACAAGGACATCATCGTCTACTGCCGGATCGCCGAGCGCTCCAGCCACTCCTGGTTCGTGCTCAAGTACCTGCTGGGCTACCCCCACGTGAAGAACTACGACGGCTCCTGGACCGAGTGGGGCAATTTGGTGGGGGTGCCCATCGCTAAAGGCGAGGAGTAGGGCTACGCCTTCTTCAGCGCCTCTTCCGCCAGCTTCCGGCCTGTGGGGGTGTCCGCCAAGCCCCCCAGGCCGGTTTCCTTGAGCTCCAGGGGGAGGAGGCGGCCGATCCGCGCCATGGCCAGAACCACCTCGTCAGGGGGGATGACGCTCCTTATGCCCGCCAGGGCCATGGAGGCGGCGCTCACCGCGTGGACGGCGTAGAAGCCGTTGCGCATCACGCAGGGAACCTCCACGAACCCCCCAACGGGGTCGCAGACCAGGCCCAGGGTGTTCTGCAAGGCCAAAGCGGCGGCGTGGGCGCAGGCTTCCGGGGTGCCGCCCAAAAGCTCGGTGACCGCCGCAGCCGCCATGGCGGCGCTGGAGCCGATCTCCGCCTGGCACCCGCCGCTCGCCCCGGCGATGTGGATCACCCGGCCAATCATCTTCCCCACCCCGGCCGCCAGGACCAGGGGCATGAGGAGCTCCTCCTCGGGGATGCCCAGGTGGTCGGCCACGCCCAGAAGCGCCCCCGGCAAGGTGCCGGCGCTTCCCGCCGTGGGAGCGGCCACGATGCGGCCCATGCGGGCGTTTTCCTCGTTGACCGCCATGGCGTAGGCCTGGACCCGCTTAAGGAGGGGGTCCTTAAGGGGGTCCTCCGCCTCCCAGAGGGTCTTGGCGTTCCTCCCCACCATGCCCGCCACGCTGGGGGCGTCCGAGGCCAGGCCTCGGCGGACGGAATCCCGCATGATGGAAAGGCGCTCCCTTAGCTTCTCCAGGATGGCCTCCGGGGTTAGGCCGGTCTCCTCCACCTCCTCCCGGAGCACGTGCTCCGAGGCCCGGCCGGAAAGCGCCGCCAGGGAGTTCAGGGTTAGAGGCATAGCTTCAGTATAGGCTAAGGGGAGATGCGCCTCCTCATCGCCGACGACCATCCCCTCTTCCGGCTAGGCCTCCGGGCGGGGTTGGAGCGGGAGGGCCTGGAGGTGGTGGCCGAGGCGGAAAACGGCCCAGAGGCCCTGGAGAAGACCCTCACCCTAGGGCCCGATGCGGTCCTTTTGGACCTGCGCATGCCGGGAATGGACGGCCTAACCTGCGCCCAGAGGCTGCGGGAGGCAGGCTACAGGGGGATCATCGCCCTCCTCACCACCTACCAGGAACCGGCCCTGGTGCGCCAGGCGGCCCAGGCCGGGGCCGACGCCTACTTCTCCAAGGAGCTCTCCGCCCCCGAGCTCAAGCACCGCCTCTTGAGGGTGGCCCGGGGCGAGGAGCGGCTCACCCCCCCGGACCTGCCCGCCCTCACCTCGCGGGAAGAGGAGGTGCTAAGGCTACTCGCCCAGGGACTTTCCACCAAGGAGATGGCCAAGCATCTGGGCCTTTCTCCCGAAACAGTCAAGGATTATCTAGAAAATCTTTACGGAAAGCTCCTGGCCCGAAACCGAATAGAGGCCCTGGAGCGCGCCAGGGCCTTGGGGTTTCTCCCCTAAGAAGGGGAAAGGCTCTACCCTTCCTGCTCCGCCGCCCGGGCCTCGGCCCGGTCCCGGTCCGTGCGCTTGCGGTCCACCCGGAGCTTCCGCCGGATCTCCCGCTCGGAAAGGTTGCGGATGAAGTAGAGCTTGGCCCGGCGGGCCCGGCCCCGCTGGACAATCTCCACCCGCTCAATGAGGGGGGAGTTCATGGGGAAGATGCGCTCCACCCCCACCCCATAGCTCACCTTGCGCACGGTGAAGCTGGAGTTGTAGCCGTTGCGCTTGATCTTGATGACGATACCCTCAAAGTTCTGAATGCGGGTGCGGTTGCCCTCCTTCACCCGGTAGGCCACCCGCACGGTGTCCCCGGGGCGGAACTCCGGCAGGTCGGTGCGGGTGTAGCGGGACTCCACCAGCTTAAGCAGCGCTCCTCGGTTCATCTTCGGCCTCCCATCCCAGAGGAACCCTTGCGGGTTCATGGGCAACAGGCCCCAGTTTACTCCTCCCGGTCCAGTTCCGCAAGGGAAGCCACCTCCTCCGGCCCGAGCCGGGCCTTGGCCAAAAGCTCGGGGCGGAGGAGGAGGGTGCGCCTCAGGGCCTCCCGCCTGCGCCAGCGGGCCACCGCCTGGTGGTGGCCGGAAAGGAGGACCTCCGGCACCTTAAGCCCCCGGAACTCAGGAGGGCGGGTGTAGTGGGGGTAGTCCAGAAGCCCCCGGACGAAGGAGTCCTGGCGGTGGCTTTCCGGGTCCCCGATGACCCCGGGGAGGAGGCGGGCGGTGGCCTCGAGGACCGCCAAGGCCGCCACCTCCCCCCCCATGAGCACGTAGTCCCCTATGGAGAGGACCCGGGTGGCGAAGGCCTCCACCCGGGCGTCAAACCCCTCGTACCGCCCGGAGAGGAGGACCAGGTGGCGCTTCTGGGCCAGCTCCTCGGCCACCTCCTGGGTGAAGGGCCTGCCAGCGGGGGAGAGGAGGATGATCTCGTCGGCGGGGAGAACGCTTTCCAAAGCGGCCACAGCCACATCGGGGCGGATCACCATCCCGGCCCCGCCCCCATAAGGGGTGTCGTCCACAACCCGGTGCCGGCCGAGGCCGAAGGCCCTCAGGTTCACCACCTCCACGGAGATAAGCCCCCGCTCTAGGGCCTTCTTGAGGAGGGACTCGGAAAGCCAGGGCTCTATGAGACGGGGAAAGAGGGTGAGGATGGTGTAGCGCACGGCCTCACTCAAAAAGCCCGGGGATGGGCTCCACGTGGATGGCCTCCCCTTCCAACCGCACGTAAGGGGCCTGCAGGGGCACGAGGCGCTCGGCCCGGTCCCTTAGCCTCTCCCCCACGCCCCGGATGATGAGGACGTCCTGGGCCCCGGTATCCAGGATGTCCACCACCTCCCCCACCTTTTTCCCCCCCACGTAAACGGGAAGGCCGATGAGGGCGAAGTAGTAGTACCGGCCCTCCTCTAAAGGCGGCAGGTCCTCCACCTGGGCGTAGACCCTAAGGCCCACCAGGGGCTCGGCCAGCTCCCGGGTGGTCACCCCCGCCAGGTGGACCACCAGATCCCCCGCCACGGTGTAGAGGTCCTCCACCGCCCGGAAGCCCAGGCCCTCCACGTAGACCCGCTCCAGGTGGGCGATGACCCCCTCCCCCCGGAACTTAAGCCCCCCCCGGAGGGCATAAGGGGCCCCGAAACGACCGATCTCCACCAGGCGCATACCCCTAGCGCACCTCCACGCCGATTTTCCGCTTGCCGTAGGCCCGGACCAGGGTGCGGATGGCCTCAATCACCCGCCCCTGCTTGCCGATAAGCCGCCCCTTGTCCTCGGGAGCCACCTCCACCACCAGCACCGGACCGAAGCGGGTGCGCCGCTCCTCCACCCGCACCGCCTCCGGCCGGTCCACCAAGCACTTGGCCAGGTACTCCACCAGGTCCCGCATACCCCCATGGTAAAGCACCCGGGGGCCCAAGACCCCCGGGCTAACCCCCAAAGCCCTTAGGCCTCCCGGGGAGCCTCCTGGCGGAAGACGCCCGCCAGACGGAGAAGCCGCCTGGCGGTGTCGGTGGGCTGGGCCCCCACGGAAAGCCAGTACCGGGCCCGCTCCACGTCCACCTTGAGCCAGTCTGGGGTGGTCTTCCGGGGATCGTAGTAGCCGATCTTCTCAATGTAAGCCCCGTCCCGCTTCCTGCGGCTGTCGGTGACCACGATGCGGTAGTGGGGGTTGTGCTTGGAGCCGAACCGGGAAAGTCTGATCTTGACCATGCCTCTTCTACCTCCTGAACATTCCCATGAGTCCCCGGCCCTTTCGCTTCTCCAGGGACTTCATTAGGGCCTTGGTCTCCTCAAAGGCCTTGACAAAACGGTTAATCTCCTGAACCGTGGTGCCGCTTCCCCGGGCGATGCGGCGCCTTCGGGAAGCGTTTAGGATGCGGGGGTCCTTGCGCTCCTCGGGGGTCATGGAAAGAACGATGGCCTCCAGGCGCTTGATGGCCCTCTCGTCCACCTGGACCCCCTGTAGGGCCTTGCCCACCCCGGGGAGCATGCCCAAAACCTCGGAGAAGGATCCCAGGCGCCTGAGGTTTTGGAGTTGCCTTAGGAAGTCTTCCAGGGTGAGGTCCTTGGCCGCCTTGGGGGCTTCCGCCTCGAGGCCCGCCTGCCGCACCTTCTCCGCCAGGGTGGCCACGTCCCCCATGCCTAGGATGCGGCTCGCCAGGCGGTCCGGGTAGAAGGGCTCGAGGCCCTCCGGCTTCTCCGAAACCCCAGCGAAGTAGATGGGCTTGCCCGTCACGTGCCGCGCGGAAAGGGCCGCCCCGCCCCGGGCGTCCCCGTCCAGCTTGGTGAGGACGAGCCCCGTGATCCCGACCCGGGCGTCAAAGGCCTGGGCCACCGAGAGGGCCTCCTGCCCGGTCATGGCGTCCACCACCAGAAGGACCTCGTCGGGAGCCAAAGCGGCCTTGAGACGGGCGAGCTCCTCCATGAGGGGCTCGTCAATCTGGAGGCGGCCTGCGGTGTCCACCAAGACGAGGTCCCGCACCTCCAGGCGGGCCTTCTCCTCCACCCGGCGGCGGATGGACTCGGGGGGCTCCCCGTCCATCACCTCCAGCACGGGCACCCCCACCTTCTCCCCCAGGAGGCGGAGCTGCTCCCGGGCGGCGGGGCGCTGGGTGTCGGCGGCCACCAGGAGGGGGCGGCGCCCCTTGCCCTTGTAGTAGAGGGCCAGCTTGGCGGCGGTGGTGGTTTTCCCGGAGCCCTGGAGGCCCACCAGGAACCAGAGGTTCCGGTCCTTAAGCACAGGAAGCCGGGGCTCACCCCCCAAGGCCTCCTTCAAGGCCTCGTACACCGTGGCCAGGACCACCTCGGCGGGGGTGAGGCTTTCCAGGACCTTTTGCCCCAAGGCCCGCTCCCGCACCCCCTCCACGAAGGCCCGGGCCACCTCCAGGTTGACGTCGGCCTCTATGAGGGCCCTGCGGATCTCCCGGAGGGTGCCCTTCAGGTCCTCCTCGGAGATCCGCCCCCGGCCCCTAAGCCGGTCTATGGCCTCTTGCAATCGCGCCGCCAGCTGTCCAAACATCCCTAAGGCCCCCAGGCCGCCCTACAGGATAGACCCCCTCCCTTGAGCGTGTCAACCGCAATTTTTCCCACACTTCTAGCCGGGTGGTTGACGGGGGAAACCCCAAGGCCTAGCCTGGAAAAGGCATGCTAGGGGATCTGCCCTCGAGTCCCAAGCGCTGAGGGCCGCCGGCAGGCGGCCTTCGGCGAGAAAGGAGGCCGCCTGTGGAAGCCGTCCTCTCCCTCCGGCAAGCCCTGGAAGAAGGCGACACCCTCAAGCTCCAAGCCCTCTTAGAAGAAATCCACCCTCAGGACCTCCTGGCCCTTTGGGACGAGCTTAGGGGGGAGCACCGCTACGTCCTCCTCACTCTCCTCTCCAAGGAGAAGCTGGCCGAGGTCTTCTCCAACCTCCCCCCGGAGGCCCAGGCGGAGTACCTCAAAACCCTTCCCCCCTGGAAGGTCCAGGAGCTTTTTGAGGAACTCTCCCTGGACGACCTGGCGGACGCCCTTCAGGCGGTGCGGGAGGAGGACCCGGGCCTTTACCAAGAGCTCCTAAACGCCCTGGACTCCAAGACCCGGAAGGAGGTGGAGGCCCTGACCCGCTACCAGGAGGACGAGGCGGGGGGCCTCATGACCCCCGAGTACGTGGCGGTGCGGGAGGGGATGACGGTGGAGGAGGTCCTCCGCTTCCTTCGCCGGGCGGCCCCGGACGCCGAGACCATCTACTACATCTACGTGGTGGACGACCAGAACCGCCTAAAAGGGGTGCTCTCCTTGCGGGACCTCATCGTGGCCGACCCCAGGACCAAGGTGGCGGAGATCTTAAACCCCAAGGTGGTCTACGTGCGCACGGACACGGACCAGGAGGAGGTGGCCCGCCTCATGGCCGACTACGATTTCACCGTGCTGCCGGTGGTGGACGAGGAGGGCCGCCTGGTGGGGATCGTCACGGTGGACGACGTTCTGGACGTCCTCGAGGCCGAGGCCACCGAGGACATCCACAAGCTGGCCGCCGTGGACGTGCCCGACCTGGTCTATAGCCAAGCCTCCCCCTTCGCCTTGTGGC
The DNA here is from genome assembly GCF_014647535.1 of Thermus composti. GTDB lineage: Bacteria > Deinococcota > Deinococci > Deinococcales > Thermaceae > Thermus > Thermus composti. The sequence continues at coordinate 7,120 of NZ_BMPJ01000033.1, forward strand.
TTGCCCGGGTGCGGTGGCTCGTGATCCTCATCCTCACCGGGATGATCACGAGCTCCATCCTGCAAGGCTTTGAAAGCCTCTTGGAGGCGGTCACCGCCCTGGCCTTTTACGTCCCCGTGCTTTTAGGCACCGGGGGCAACACGGGGAACCAGTCCGCCACCCTCATCATCCGGGCCCTGGCCACCCGGGACCTGGACCTCAAGGACTGGCGGGAGGTCCTCCTCAAGGAAAGCCTGGTGGGAAGCCTCCTGGGCCTCACCCTGGCCTTCCTCCTCCTAGGCAAGGTGGTCCTGGATGGGCACGCCTCTTTGGCCCCGGTGGTGGGCCTCGCCCTTTTCCTCCTGGTCCTCTTCGCCAACCTGGTGGGGGCCATGCTCCCCGTGGTCTTAAGGCGGCTTGGCGTGGACCCCGCCTTGGTCTCCAACCCCTTGGTGGCCACCCTTTCGGACATCTCCGGGCTTCTCATCTACCTCTCGGTGGCCCGCCTCCTCCTGAACCTATGAAGCGGGTGCGGATGGTGGTGGAGTGGCCTCGAGGAAGCCCCCTCCGCCACGCCTGGCGGGAAGGGAAGCTCTTTCCCCTCAAGGAAGACCGCCCCGCCCCCGTGAACTACGGCCTCATCCCCGGGCTCCTGAACCCGGCGGACGGGGAGGAGGTGGACGCCGTCCTCCTGGGCCCGCCCCTTCCTTTGGGGGAGGCGGAAGGGTATGTGGTGGGCCTTCTCCACCTAAAGGACGGGGACCACAAGCTTCTCCTCGCCCCCACGCCCACCCCCCCAAGCCTCGAGGCCTTAAAGCCCCTCCTCGCCTGGTTCGCCCCGGAAAGAAAGCCAAAGGTCCTGGGGCCGGAGGCAGCCTGGGCCTGGCTTCGGGGCCTCGGGTACCTAGAGGATGAGCATGGCGTCCCCTAGGGAGTAGAAGCGGTAGCCTTCCGCCACCGCCAGGCGGTAGGCCTCCAGGGTGCGCTCCCTCCCCAGAAAAGCGGCCACCAGCATGAGGAGGGTGGAGCGGGGCAGGTGGAAGTTGGTGAAGAGGGCGTCAATGACCTTGAAGGCATAAGGGGGGCGGATGAAAAGCCTCGTCTCCCCCGCCCCCGGCACCACCCCCTCCCCCTCCCTATAGGCGCTCTCCAGGGCCCGGACCACCGTGGTGCCCACGGCGATGACCCGCCTCCCCTCCGCCTTGGCCCGGTTCACGGCCTCCGCCACCTCCGCGGGGATCTCGTAGGGCTCGGCGTGCATCTCGTGCTTCTCGGGGTCCCCTTTCACCGGGCGGAAGGTTCCGGGGCCCACGTGAAGGGTGAGGAAGCGAAGCTCCACCCCCATTTCCCGAAGCCTTTCCAGAAGCTCCGGGGTGAAGTGGAGGCCGGCGGTGGGGGCGGCCACGGAGCCCGGGCGCCTGGCGTAGACCGTCTGGTAGCGCTCCATGGGGATCCTGGCCTTGATGTAGGGGGGAAGGGGCACCTCCCCCACCGCCTCCAGGTGGGCCGCGAGGTCGCCCTGGAAGCGGAGGAGGCGCACCCCGTCCCTCTCCACCGCCACCACCTCCGCCTCGAGGCCCAAGACCGGGGCCAGGTCCTTGGGGGAGAGGAAAAGAAGCCGGGTGCCCACGGGGGCCTTCCTCGCGGGGCCCAAAAGGGCCTCCCAAAGCCCAGGCTCCCGCTCCCGCACCAACAGGACCTCCACCCTGCCCCCGGTGGGCTTCTGGGCGAGGAGCCTCGCCGGGATCACCTTGCTCTCGTTGAAGACCAGGACGTCCCCAGGCCTAAGGAACTCGGGGAGGTCCCGCACCCTCTTGTGGGCCACCCGGAAGGGGCCTTCCCTATAGACCACCATCAGCCGGGCCAGGTCCCGGGGCTCCACCCCTTCCTGGGCGATGAGCTCGGGGGGGAGGTGGTAATCGTAGGCCTCCAGACCTTCCATGGCTAGCGCTCGGCGTTTTTGGGTTCCATGAAGGCCCCGGGGATCTCGGGGAGGTGAGTGAAGCGGTCCACGGCGTCAATGAGCCTCTGGGCCGTGGTCTCCCGGAAGGCGATCACCTCCACCCGGATGCCCCGCTCCATGAGGACCTCGAGGATCTCCACAAAGTCCCCGTCCCCACTTCCCAGGACCACCACGTCCAGGTAGGGCATGAGCCGCACCATATCAGCGGCGATGCCCATGTCCCAGTTGCCGGAGTAGATGGGCCGCCCACCCTCCCCCGTCTCCTTCACCGTGAGGTACATCCGGCGGACCTTGTACCCGATGGTGGAAAGCTTGTAGATGAAGGGCCAGGCGGAGGTGTCCCCCTCCTTCTCCACCACGTAGGCGGTGGCCCGCACCAGGCGCCTCCCCCCCACGGCGTAGCGCAGGAGGCTTTCAAAGTTCACGTTGCGCTCGTAGTAGTCCCGGGCGGAGTGGTAGAGGTTCTGGGTGTCCACAAAGACCCCTACCCGCTGGTCTGGGTGGTGGCCCAAGAGCTCCATCAGGCCCAATAATACGGCTTAAGTGGCTACACGGTGGTTTCGCAACGTGGGATGCCCGAAATGGGGCTGGACAAGTTCCTTTTGGGGCCCCCACCGCGGCTAAAGCCGCGGTGGGGTATTTAGCCGGCGTTGCGAAGGCCAGCGGCCACCCCGAGGAGGGAGAGGAGAAGCGCCCGCCTAAGCCCCTCGTCCTCCCGCCCTCCGGGGGCGCGGTAGCGGCGGAGAAGCTCCAGCTGGACGAAGTTGATGGGGTCCACGTAGGGGTTGCGTAGCCCGATCTGCCGCTCCAGGGTCTTTTGGTTGTGGAGGAGAGGGGCTCCGAAGATGGCCTCGAGGAGGGCCACCGTCTTCCGGTACTCCTCCGCCAAGTGGTGGAAGATGGGGTGGAGGGTTTCGGGGACGAGCCTCAGGTAAAGGGCCGCCACCCCCAGGTCCGCCTTGGCCAAGGCCATGGCGGCGCTTTCCAAGGTGGTGGCGAAGAAGGGCCAGGCCCGGTACATCTCCCTAAGGAGGTCCAAAGGAAGGGCTTCCAGGGCGGAAAGGCCGTACCACCCGGGCAGGAGAAGGCGCACCTGGGTCCAGGCCATGACCCAGGGGATGGCCCTAAGGTCCCGGATGTCCCGCACCCGCCCGTGGCGGTAGACGGGGCGGCTGGCGATGGGAAGCTCGGCGATCTCCCGGATGGGGGTGAAGGCCTCAAAGAAGGGGAAGAAGCCCTCCTGGCCGAGAAGGGCCCGGTACCGGGCCATGCTCCGCTCCCCCGCCTCCCAAAGGGCCTCCCGCCAGTGGGGCTTAGGCTCCACCCCGTCCCCCAAGGCGGCCTGGGCGAAGTGAAAGAGGAGCTGCTCCAGATGGCGCACCGCTAGGTCCGGATGGGCGTAGCGGTCCGCCAGGGCCTCCCCCTGCTCCGTGAGGCGGAGGCGGTGCCCCACGCTCCTCGGGGGGAGGCTGGCGATGGCCCGGCCCGCAGGCCCCCCGCCCCTCGCCGTGGAGGTGCCCCGGCCGTGGAAGAAGTGGACGGCAAGCCCCGCCTCCTGCCCCACGGCCCAAAGGGCCTCCTGGGCCTCGTAGAGGGCCAGGTTGGCCATGAGGAAGCCCGCGTCCTTGTTGGAGTCGGAGTAGCCGATCATCACCTCCACCCCGCCCCGCCCCTCGGCGTGGGCTCGGAAGACGGGGTTCTTCAGAAGGCGCCTTAAGACCTCGGGGGCCCGCCTTAGGTCCTCCAGGGTCTCAAAGAGGGGGACCACGTCAAAGGGAAGGGGCTTCCCCGGCCGGTAAAGCCCCACCTCCCGGGCCAGGAGGAAGACGGCGAGGAGGTCGGCGGGGTGGTGGGTCATGGAGACCACGTGGGCCCCCTTGTCCCGCCAGGCCCTTAGGGCCCCTAGGGCCACCCTTAGGGCCTCCCCTTGGGGGGCCTCCCCCACGGGGAGGAGGGGGCGGGCGGTCTGGAGTTCCCGGGTGAGGAGCTCCTCCTGGGCCTCCGGGGAAAGGGCCTGGAAATCGGGGTGCACCCCGCCCACTCGGAGAAGCTCGGAAGCGGCCTCCAGGAGCCTCCCCGACTCCTCCCTCAGGTCCAAGGGGGCAAGCTCTAGGCCGAAGGCGCTCAAGCGGGCCTCCAGGGGCCTGAGAAAGGCCTGGGCCACGGGGCCAAGCCCCACCTCCCCCAAACCCCTTTCCGCCACCCGCACCGCCCGCAAAAGCCCCTCGGTGGTGGCCTCCTCCCGCTCCAAGGCCCGGTAAAGGGCGGCGAAGAAGCGGCGGTAGGGCTCCCCGGGAAAGCGCTCCACCCCCTCGCCCCCCTCCCGCACCTCCCGAGGGACGGGCAGGCGGGCCTCGGAGAGGGAGAGGTCCCGCACCAAAGCCTCCAGCTCCGCCAAGAAGCGCTCCCTGGCCACCTCTCGGGCGTAGCGGGCGGCGAAGGCGGTGACCTCGGGGGTGACGAAGGGGTTCCCGTCCCGGTCCCCCCCGATCCAGCTCCTAAAGCGCACGGGGCTTTTCAGGCGGGGCCTTTTCCCGTAGACCCGCTCCAAAGCGTCCTCCAAGCCCCGCACCACCCGGGGGATGGCCTGCCACAAGGTGGTGGGCAGGTAGTAAAGCCCCCCCTTGATCTCGTCCTCCACGCTGGGCCTCGCCTTCCTGACCTCTTCGGTGGCGTAGAGGACCGACACCCGGGCCCTTAGGGCCTCGAGGTCCCCCCTTCCAGCTCCTCCTGGAGCCTTTCCAGGTGGTGCCGGAGGGTGCGGCGCCGGGTCTCCGTGGGGTGGGCGGTGAAGGTGAGGAGAAGCTCCAGGCGGTTCAGGTGGGCCTCCGCCTCCTCCAGGGAAAGCCCCCGCTCCTTAAGCGCCTTAGCCAGGGCCAAAAAGCCCTCGGGCCTGGGGTTTTCCAAGGTCTCCCCTTGAGCCCTTAGGCGGTTCACCCGCACCCGGTGGCGCTCCTCCGCCAGGTTCACCAGGTGGAAGTAGTGGGTGAAGGCCCGCACCAGGGCCTCGGCCTCGGCCACGCTCAGGCCCTCCACCCGCTCGCTCAAGGCTTGGGCCGCCCCCTCCTCCCCCTGGCGCCGGGCCTTGGCAAGAAGGCGCACCTCCTCCACCAAGGCGAAGAGGCGCTCCCCGGAGACCGCCCGGATGGCCTCCCCCAATAGGCGGCCCAGAAGGTCCACCTCGGCCTTGAGGCGCTCAAAGGGGTCGGTCAAGGCTCCTCCCACACGTAGGGGCTTATGGAAACTCCCTTCCCCCCCTCCAAAACCAGCTCGGTGGCGTGGAAACGGGCCTTCCCCTGAGCGGCGCGGAAGGGCTGGGGGCGGCCCGTGAGGAAGCGGGCGAGGAAGGTCTCCACCTCCCCTCCGATGATGGACTGGTAGGTCCCGGTCATGCCCACGTCCGTCTGGTAGAGGGTCCCCTTGGGCAGGCGCATGGCGTCCAGGGTGGGGACGTGGGTGTGGGTGCCGAGGACGGCGCTCACCCTGCCGTCCAGGTAGTGGGCCAGGGCCATCTTCTCGCTGGTGGCCTCAGCGTGAACCTCCACCAGGACGTAGTCCGCCTTCTCCTCCTCCAGGAGGCGGTCTAGGGCGCGGAAGGGGTCGTCCAAGGGGTCCATGAAGACCCGACCCATCACCTGGACGAAGAGAAGGCTTTCCCCGCCCGCTTCCAACCGCCAAAACCCCTTGCCCGGGGTCCCCGGGGGGTAGTTGAGGGGGCGCACCACGGGCTCGGAGGAAAGGAGCTCGTAGACCTCCTTGTGGTCCCAGGCGTGGTTGCCCAGGGAGACTAAGTCCACCCCCGCCTCCCTTAAGAGGCGGTAGGCGCGCTTGTCCAGCCCCTTGCCCTTGGCGGCGTTTTCCCCGTTGGCGATCACTAGATCGTACCGGTCGCGGATATCGGGTAGGTGGAGGCTCACGGCCCTTAGGCCGGGCTCCGCCATGACGTCGCCGATGAAGAGCACCCGCATGGGGGCATTCTACCTAGGCCTTGCGGCGCTCCAAAAAGTAGACCACCCCGTACCCCAAGGCGGCCAGGATCAGGAGGGGAATAGCGTAGGTGATCAGGGTCCAAAGCAGGCCGGAAAGGGAAAGGAGAACCTTCCCCAAGAAGGTGAAGACCCAGCCCCCCACCCAAAGGGCTAGAAGAACCCCCACCGCCACCAAAAGGCCGATCACCACCCACTCCAGGATGTCCCGCAGGCTCCGCTCCATGTCCTAAGCATACACTTATCAGGGTGGAGCGCTACCGCCTGGAAGAGGGCATCGTGGTGGGGCGGAAGCCCCTGCCCCAAGGGGACCTCCTCCTCCGCTTCCTAACTCCCCAAGGCCCCCTCGAGGCCATCGCCCGCAAAGGGCAAAGGCCCACGGGCCGCTCGGGAAGGCTTTCCCTTTTCCACCACGTGCGCTTCCAGCTTTACGCCAAGGAAGAAGGCCTCCCCACCCTGACCCAGGTGGAGCTTCTGGGAAAACTTTTCGGCCTGGAGGAGCCCAGGCGCTTCCTCTACGCCTCCTTCCTGGCGGAGCTCGCCTACCGCCTGGCCTCCCCCGAGGCCGCCCCCAGGGTCTACCCCCTCTTCGCCTCGGGCCTCCGGGGGATCGCCAAGCACGAAAACCCCCTCCTCCCCCTGGTCTGGGCGGGGTGGCGGGTGGTGAAGGCCGGGGGGCTTGCCCCCAACCTGGCGGGCCCGGGGCTTCACCTGAGGGAAGGAGGGCTTGGGGAGGCGGGGGTCTACCTGGGGAGGGAAGGCGTGGAAGCCCTAAGGGCCCTCCTCCACCTCCCGGGCAAGGAGGCCCTCGCCCGCCTGGAGAAGGCCCCCTTAGGCCGGCTCCTTCTAGCCCTCAAGGCCCACGCCGAGGAGCACCTGGGCCCTTTGCGCACCGCCCCCTTTATAGGGGCTTGATCTCCAGGATGGTGTAGACCTGGGCCCCCTTCTTCCCCCGGATCTCCACCACGTCCCCCACCTTCTTGCCCAAAAGGGCCTGGCCCAGGGGGGACTCGTCGGAGATCTTGCCGCTGAAGATGTCCGCCTCGTGGCTGCCCACGATGGCCAGGGAAAGCCGCTCCCCGGACTCGGTCTCCAGCTCCACCTGGCAGCCAAGGGCCACCCGGTCGTAGGAGCCGTTCCCCTCCACGATCACCGCCCGGGAGAGGAGGTCTTCCAGCTGGGCGATGCGGGCCTCGTTCTGCCACATGGCCCGCCGGGCCTCGTCGTACCCGGCGTTCTCCCTCAGGTCCCCTTCCTCCAGGGCCTGCTCAAAGTCGGCGGAGATCTCCTGCCGCTTGGTGGTCTTCAGGTGGTAAAGCTCCTCCTGAAGGCGCTTGTATCCTTCGGGAGTGAGGTAAACCGGCTTCTTCATGCGCATCCCTCCGGGCAAAAAGGGGCACCAGCCCAAGGCCTTGGGCTGGCGGTACCGCTATTCAGTATAGCAGCGGGGAAGAAAGGCCTCTAGGAGGGGAAGGAGTTCCCCAGGAGGCGGCCCCACGGGGAGGAGGCCCACCCCGCTTCCCGCCAGGAGAAGGTGCCCCTTTAGGGCCTCGGGCCGGAAAAACCCTTTGTGGACCTCCATCCCCAAGGCCTTGGCCCTTTCGGCCACCTTCCTTCGGGTGATGCCCTCGAGGCCCCCCTCCAAGAGGTAAAGCCGCCCCTCCCGGTAGAGGAGGGGGCTCGTGCGGCTCCCGTCCACCACGTGGCCGGAGGCGTCCAAAAGAAGCCCCTCAAAGGCCCCCTGGGCCTCGGCCGCCCTTTGGGCCAAGCGGTAGGGGAGGTAGTTCCCCGTCTTGAAGGGGGCGAGGTCGGGGTGGACCCGGTAGCGGGTGAGGTGGACCCGGACCCCCTCCCGGTAGTGGGCAAGGGGTTGGGAAACCCCTTGAAGAGCCCTTCCCCCACGTGGAAAACAGGGTGGGCCTCCCCGTGGACGGGGCTTTCCCGGTAAAGCCGCGCCCCCAAGGCCACCCCCAAGGCCTGGTGCCCGAGGCAGACCCCCAAAAAGGGGATCCCTTCCTCCAGGGCCCTTTCCGTCCAGAGGAGGACCTTCCCCGCCCCGAAAGGGCCCTTGGGCCCTGGGCCTACCAGGAGGTGGGTGAAGCCGGAAAAGGCGGGGTCCTCCTCCTGGTCCACCACCACCTCGGCCCCCAAGGCGCAAAGGTAGTCCACCAGGTTGTAGCTAAAGGAGTCCCGGTTCTCCAGGAAGAGCACCCGAGCCCCGTGCCGCCTCGAGGGGAGAGGCGGGCTCCAGGCCTGGGTGGCCCTGGGGGGAAGGGGCCTTTGCCCCGGGCTTCCCCGCTCCAGGGCCCAAAGGAGGCTTTGCGCCTTGTGGAGGGTCTCCTGGTACTCCTTCTTTGGCTCCGAGGCGATGACCACCCCCGCCCCGGCGGCGAAGAGCCCCTCCTCCCCCACCCTTTGGAAGGAGCGGATGAGGATGTTGAAGTCCGCCCCCCGCCCCGAGACGTACCCCAGGCTTCCCGTGTAGACCCCCCGGGGGACGGGCTCCAGGTCCCTTATGGCCTCCATGGCCGTGCCCTTGGGGGCCCCGGTGATCGTCCCCCCGGGGAAGAGGGGCGTACCCCTCGGGGTAGTAGAGGAAGAAGGCCTCGGGGAGGCCGGGAAGGGGCTTGTGGGTGGGAAGCCCCAGGTGGCGGGCGAACTCGTAGGCGAAAAACCCGATCCAGGCCGGGAAAAACCCCTTGCCCAGGCCCCTTTCCAGGTAGCGGAAGACCTCCAAGGCCTCCCCCATCCTTTTCCCGTCCAGGTAGAGCCTCCCCTCCCAGACCTCGAGGCGGTGCGAGGGCCTCACCCCCAACAAGGAAAGCCGGGGAAAGGGCGTCCTCGGCCCCAAGGACTCGAGGAGGGCAGACTTGACCATTATGTAACTTCTGGGATAGATCGGTGCCATGACTCTTCGTGAGGCGCTATCC
>NZ_BMPJ01000034.1 GCF_014647535.1 Thermus composti
CCTTACCCATCGCCTGGGTAGCTAGGGTGGCGGCGTGAATAGTGTCGGAGCGAATAACCGAAGGGGGGATGTACTAAAGGGGAGTTTTAGGCAGAAGGGGCTTGCGCCCCTTCTCTTTTTCTGACATCCTGTATACAGGATGCATCCTCTAGCCTTCCGCCGCCCCAACCAGGTGCGCGAGGCGGTCTACCGCCACCTCAAGGACCTCCTCCTCTCCGGGCGCTTCGCCCCTGGGGAGAGGCTTTCCGAGCCCCTTTTGGCCCAGGAGCTCGGCGTCTCCCGCACCCCCGTGCGGGAGGCCCTCATGCGCCTGGCCGAGGAGGGTTTGGTGGAGCTCGTCCCGGGCAAGGGGGCGAGGGTTAGGGCCTTTTCCCCGGAGGAGGTGGACGAGGTCTACAGGGTGCGGGCCCTTCTGGAAGGGGAGGCGGCCCGGGAGGCCGCCCTAAGGGCCACCCCTTGGGAGCTGGCTGAGTTAGAAGGCTACCTTAAGGCCATAGACGAGGCTCCCAAGGAGGATTACCCCGAGCAGATGCGCCGGGATCTGGAGTTCCACCGGGCCTTGGTGCGCCTTTCGGGGAACCGGACCCTTTACCGCCTTTACGAGGACCTTCTCGCCACCTTGGTCCTGGCCCGGAACACCCTTCCCATGCTCTCCCAGGACGAGGCCACAAGGCGGGAGCACCGGGCCATCCTCAAGGCCCTGGCCCAAAGGGACCCCGAGGGGGCCAGGCGGGCGGTGGAGGCCCACGTCTCCCGCTTTCGCGACCTGGTGGCGGCGAGGCTAAGGAAAGGAGGGGTATGAGCCTGGACCTGACTTACCGTTCCTTGGTGCTTTCCGTGGCGGGGAACCCCCGGGTGGAGGCCCTGATCAAGGGCCGGGCGCGAAGCCTGGTGCGCCGCTACGTGGCGGGAGAAAGTCTGGAGGAGGCCCTGGCCGTGGCCGAAGGGCTGGAGCGGGAGGGGGTGCACGCCATCTTGGACCTCTTGGGGGAGATGGTGCGCACGGAAGCGGAGGCCCGCGCCTTTCAGGGAAGAATCCTGGAGCTAGTCTTTTCCTTGGCGGAAAGGCCCTGGCCCAAGTACATCTCTGTCAAGCCCACCCAGCTAGGCTTGGACCTTTCCGAAGGGCTTGCCTTAGAGCTTTTGCGGGGGATCCTTAGGGAGGCGGAGCCCAGGGGTGTTTTCGTCCGGCTGGACATGGAGGACTCCCCCCGGGTGGAGGCCACCTTGCGCCTCTACCGGGCCCTGAGGGAGGAGGGGTTTTCCCAGCTGGGGGTGGTGCTGCAAAGCTACCTCTACCGCACGGAGAAGGACTTCTGGGACCTCCTTCCCTATAGGCCCAACCTGCGCTTGGTCAAGGGGGCCTACCGGGAGCCCAAGGAGGTGGCCTTCCCGGACAAGCGCCTCATTGACGCTGAGTACCTGCACCTGGGGAAGCTCGCCCTTAAGGAAGGGCTTTACGTGGCCTTCGCCACCCACGACCCCAGGCTCATCGCCGAGATAAGGCGCTACACCGAGGCCATGGGCATTCCCAAGGACCGGTTTGAGTTCCAGATGCTCTACGGGGTGCGCCCCGAGGCCCAGAAGGCCTTGGCCCGGGAGGGGTACACGGTGCGGGCCTATGTGCCCTACGGCGAGGACTGGTACCCCTACCTCACGAGGCGCATCGCCGAGCGGCCGGAAAACCTCTTTTTGGTGCTACGGAGCCTCTTAGGAGGCTAAGGGAGGAAGCCATGACGGTGGAACCTTTTCGGAACCAACCCATAGAGACCTTCCAGACGGAGGAGGCCCGAAGGGAGATGCGGGAGGCCCTGAAGCGGGCCCGGGCGGAGTTCGGCCGCCACTATCCCCTTTACATCGCCGGGGAGTGGGTGGACACCAAAGAGCGCCTGGTCTCCCTCAACCCCTCTAACCCCAAGGAGGTGGTGGGGACGGCGGCCAAGGCGGGGAAGGCGGAGGCGGACGAGGCCCTGAAGGCGGCTTGGAAGGCCTTCAAGACCTGGAAGGACTGGCCCCAGGAGGACCGCTCCCGCCTCCTTCTCAAGGCCGCCGCCCTCATGAAGCGGAAAAGGCGGGACCTCGAGGCCTTTTTGGTCTACGAGGTGGGGAAGAACTGGGTGGAGGCCTCGGCCGACGTGGCGGAGGCCATAGACTTCGTGGAGTACTACGCCCGGGCCGCCCTCCACTACCGGTACCCGGCGGTGGAGGTGGAGCCCTACCCCGGGGAGGACAACGAGAGCTTTTATGTGCCCTTGGGGGCGGGGGTCTCCATCTCCCCCTGGAACTTCCCCATCGCCATCTTCACGGGGATGCTTTTGGGCCCCGTGGCCGTGGGGAACACCGTGATCGCCAAGCCCGCCGAGGACGCGGTGGTGGTGGCGGCCAAGGTTTTTGAGATCCTCCACGAGGCGGGCTTCCCCCCGGGGGTGGTGAACCTCCTGCCCGGGGTGGGGGAGGAGGTGGGGGCCTATTTGGTGGCCCACCCCGAGACCCGTTTCATCAACTTCACGGGAAGCCTCGAGGTGGGCCAAAGGATCTACGAGGAGGCCGCCAAGCTCGCCCCGGGGCAGCGCTGGTTCAAGCGGGCCTACGTGGAGACCGGGGGCAAGGACGCCATCATCGTGGACGAGACCGCGGACTTTGACCTGGCGGCGGAAGGGGTGGTGGTCTCCGCCTACGGCTTCCAGGGGCAGAAGTGCTCGGCGGCAAGCCGCCTCATCCTCACCGAGGGGGCCTACGAGCCCGTCCTGGAAAGGGTCCTGAAGCGGGCGGAGAGGCTCGTGGTGGGCCCCGCCGAGGAGAACCCCGATATGGGCCCGGTGGTGAACGAGGCCCAGGAGCGAAAGGTCCTCTCCTACATTGAGATCGGCAAGAAGGAGGGGAGGTTGGTCCTGGGGGGGAGGCGCCTCGAGGGGGAGGGCTTCTTCATTGCCCCCACCATTTTCACCGAGGTGCCCCCCAAAGCCCGCATCGCCCAAGAGGAGATCTTTGGCCCCGTGCTTTCCGTGATCCGGGTCAAGGACTTTGCCGAGGCCCTGGAGGTGGCCAACGACACCCCCTACGGCCTCACGGGAGGGGTCTACTCCCGGAAGCGGGAGCACCTGGAGTGGGCCCGGCGGGAGTTCCACGTGGGCAACCTCTACTTCAACCGCAAGATCACCGGGGCCCTGGTGGGGGTCCAGCCCTTCGGCGGCTTCAAGCTCTCGGGCACCAACGCCAAGACGGGGGCCCTGGACTACCTCAGGCTTTTCCTGGAGATGAAAAGCGTCACCGAGCGCTTCTAAGGGGGGCTAGACCCGAAGCCTTGGCCTAGGCTATCCTTAAGGCATGCGCTCGCTTCCCGCCTTCTGGTGGCCCGGCTAGGCCCCGGGGCGGGAGGCTCTTACCCCGGGGCGTACCCCGGGGGGCGCTTTTTTGGAGGCGGGATGGAGCCCATCAAGCCCTTTCGCAGGACCTACCTGGCCGATCTGGAAACCCCGGTGACCGCCTACCTGAAGCTTTCCGAGAAGGCCCCGGTGAGCTTCCTCCTGGAGTCGGTGGAAAGGGGCCGGCAAAGCCGCTTTTCCATCGTGGGGGTGGGGGCGCGGCGCACCTTCCGCTTAAAGGACGGGGTCTTCACCGTGAACGGCACCCCCGTGGCCACCCAGGACCCCTTGCGCACCCTCTACGAGGCGGTCCACGCCCCCTTGGAGCGCCCCCCCGACCTCCCCCCCTTCTTCGGCGGGATGGTGGGGTACGCCGCCTACGACCTCATCCGCTACTACGAGCGCCTTCCGAGCCTCAAGCCCGACGACCTGGGCCTCCCCGACCTCCTCTTCGTGGAGCCCGAGGTGGTGGCGGTCTTTGACCACCTGAAAAACCTCCTCCACCTGGTGGCCCCGGGCACCGACCTCGAGGAGGCGGAAAGGCGCCTCGCCTGGGCGGAGCGGAGGCTTAAGGGCCCCTTGCCCGGGGTGCCGGGGGAGAGGGCGGGGGGGCGGGCCCGCTTCCAGGCGGACATGACGCAAGAGGCCTACCTGAAGGCGGTGGAGCGGGCCTTGGACTACATCCGCGCCGGGGACATCTTCCAGGTGGTCCTCTCCTTGAGGCTCTCCTCCCCCCTCACCGTCCACCCCTTCGCCCTCTACCGGGCCTTAAGGAGCGTGAACCCGAGCCCCTACATGGGCTATCTGGACCTGGGGGAGGTGGTCTTGGTCTCCGCGAGCCCGGAAAGCCTCCTCCGCTCGGATGGCAAGAGGGTGGTCACCCGGCCCATCGCCGGGACCCGCCCCCGGGGGAAGGACGAGGAGGAGGACAAAAGGCTTGCGGAGGAGCTCCAGAGGGACGAGAAGGAGGTGGCGGAGCACGTGATGCTTCTGGACCTTTCCCGGAACGACCTGGGCCGGGTCTCCGCCTTCGGCACGGTGCGGGTCTTGGAGCCCATGCACGTGGAGTACTACTCCCACGTGATGCACCTGGTCTCCACGGTGGAAGGGGTCTTGGCCGAGGGAAAGACCCCCTTGGACGCCCTGGCCAGCGTGCTGCCCATGGGCACGGTCTCCGGGGCTCCCAAGATCCGGGCCATGGAGATCATTGAGGAGCTGGAGCCCCACCGCCGGGGACCCTACGGGGGAAGCTTCGGCTACCTCGCCTACGACGGGGCCATGGACATGGCCTTAACCTTGCGCACCTTCGTCGTCGCCAAGGGTTGGATGCACGTCCAGGCGGGGGCGGGGATCGTGGCGGACTCGGTGTCGGAAAGGGAGTACCAGGAGTGCCTGAACAAGGCCAAGGCGCTCCTCAAGGCGGTGGAGATGGCGGAGGAGGGGCTATGATCCGGGCCCGAGTCTCTTTTGCGCAATTTCCGGGGCCCCCGTCCTGGCTTGGGCCAGGACGGGGTGGTGAAGGAGGGCGGCCGTGAGGGTGCTCGTCGTTGACAACTACGATAGCTTCACCTACAACCTGGTGCAGTACCTGGGGGAGCTTGGGGCGGAGCCCATCGTGTGGCGGAACGACCGCTTCCGGCTGGAGGACGTGGAGGCCCTGGACCCGGACCGGATCCTCATCAGTCCCGGCCCCTGCACCCCCTTTGAGGCGGGGCTTTCCGTCCCCCTGGTCCAGCGCTACGCCCCCCGCTACCCCATCCTGGGGGTCTGCCTGGGCCACCAGGCCATCGGGGCGGCTTTTGGGGGGAAGGTGGTCCCCGCCCCCGTCCTCATGCACGGCAAGGTGAGCCCCATCCACCACGACGGCACCGGGGTCTTCCGGGGCCTGCCCAATCCCTTTTCCGCCACCCGCTACCACTCCCTGGCGGTGGCGGAGGTGCCGGAGGACCTTTTGGTGAACGCCTGGGCGGAGGAGGCGGGGGGGCGGACGGTGATGGGCTTCCGCCACAAAACCTTCCCCACCCACGGGGTGCAGTTCCACCCGGAAAGCTACCTCACGGAGGCAGGCAAACTCATTCTCAAGAACTTCCTGGAGGACCCATGGACGCGGTGAAGAAGGCGCTTTTGGGCGAGGTCTTGGAGGAGGAAGAGGCCTACGAGGTCATGCGGGCCCTGATGGCGGGGGAGGTTTCCCCCGTGCGGGCGGCCGGGGTGCTCACCGCCCTGAGCCTCAGGGGAGAGAGGCCCCACGAGATCGCCGCCATGGCCCGGGCCATGCGGGAGGTGGCGAGGCCCCTTCGGGTGGCCCGGCGTCCCCTTTTGGACATCGTGGGGACCGGGGGGGACCATCAGGACCTTTTGAACCTCTCCACCCTGGCCGCCCTGGTGGCGGCGGCGGGGGGGGTGGCGGTGGCCAAGCACGGGAACCGGGCGGCAAGCTCCAAAGCGGGGAGCGCGGACCTCCTCGAGGCCCTGGGGGTGGACCTCGAGGCGCCCCCGGAGCGGGTGGGGGAGGCCATAGAGGCCCTGGGCTTCGGCTTCCTCTTCGCCCGGGTCTTCCACCCCGCCATGCGCCACGTGGCCCCGGTGCGGGCGGAGCTTGGTGTGCGCACCGTCTTCAACCTCTTGGGCCCCCTCACCAACCCCGCCGGGGCGGACGCTTACGTCCTCGGGGTCTTTAGCCCGGAGTGGCTTACCCCCATGGCCGAGGCCCTGGAAAGGCTTGGGGCCCGGGGCCTCGTGGTCCACGGGGAGGGGGCGGACGAGCTCGTCTTGGGGGAGAACCAGGTGGTGGAGGTGGGGAAAGGGGCCTACACCCTCACCCCCGAGGCGGTGGGCCTGGGGAGGGCCCCCCTGGCCGCCCTAAGGGGGGGGACCCCGCAGGAGAACGCCGAGCGGGCCCGCCGCCTCTTAAAGGGCGAGGAGAAGGGGGTGGTGGCGGACGCCGTGGCCTTGGCGGCGGGGGCGGGGTTTTACGCCGCGGGGCGGGTGGAAAGCCTGGAAAAGGGGGTGCGCCTGGCCCAGGAGGTTTTGGCCAGCGGCGAGGCCTACCTCCTTTTGGAGCGGTACGTGGCTTTTCTTAAAAAGCCCTAGACCCAGCTCACCGCCCCGAAGGTGTCCTCCCGCCTGGGGCTCGTGGAGAAGAGGACCACCGGGACCCCGGTGTACTCCTCTATGAGTTCCAAATAGCGGTGGAGGCTTGGGGGGAGGTCCTCCCGGCGCTTCACGTGGGAGAGGTCCCCCCAGCCCGGAAGCTCCAGGTAGCGCACCGCCTCCGGCCTAGCCTCCCCGGGGCGGCTCCCGTCCAGGTACTCCACCGCCACCTTCACCCTTTCCAGCCCCGAGAGCACGTCCAGCTTGGTGAGGGCCAGGCCGTCAAAGCCGTTCACCTCGCAGGCGTACCTTAACGCCACCAGGTCCAGCCAGCCCACCCGCCGGGGCCTTCCCGTGGTGGTCCCGTACTCCCCGCCCTTCTCCCTAAGGTGGTGGGCCAGTTCCCCGTGGATCTCCGTGGGGAAAGGCCCTTCCCCCACCCGGGTGGCGTAGGCCTTGGCCACCCCGTAGACCTTGGTGATGGCCTTGTGGGAAAGCCCTGTGCCCACCAGGATCCCCCCCACCGTGGGGTGGGAGCTCGTGACGTAGGGGTAGGTGCCGTAGTTCAGGTCCAGGAGGGTGGCCTGGGCCCCCTCAAAGAGGAGGCGCTTCCCCTTGCGCCAGGCCTCCCGGAGGATGGCCCCCGTGTCGGCGATGTAGGGGCTTAGGATCTCCCGCATCCTTAAGAGGTCGGCGAGGGCCTTTTCCTCCGTGTCCCAGCCCGCCTCCCGGGTGGAGTTGGGCTTCTCGTAGAGGAGGCGGCGCACCCTCTCCCTAAGGGTGCGCTCGTCCAGGAGGTCCCCGGCCCGAATCCCCACCCGCCGCGCCCGGTCGGAGTAGGCGGGGCCGATCCCCCGGCCCGTGGTGCCCACGAAGTTGTGGCGGCTTTCCACGTGCTTGTGGTGGGGAAGGACCAGGTGGGCCCTTTCCGAGACCAGCACCTTGGGGTTAAACCCTTCCCGCCTCAGGCCCTCCAGCTCCTCCTGGAAGCGGAAGGGGTCAATGACCATCCCGTCCCCCAGGACGTTCACCGCATGGGGGTGGATCACCCCCGAGGGGAGGAGGTTGAGCTTGAAGACCCGGCCCTCGGCCACCACGGTGTGGCCGGCGTTGGCCCCCCCCTGGTAGCGGACCACGTAGTCGGCCTCGGGGGCGAGGGCGTCCACCACCTTGCCCTTGCCCTCGTCCCCCCACTGGGCTCCGATAATGGCGATCCCCGGCATCCCCTTAAAGCTTACGCCCCTTCCTCCAAAAGGGCCATCTCCTCCGGGGTGAGGGCGATCCTTAGGGCCTCGGCGTTGCGCCGGGCCTGGTCCTCGTTCTTGGCCCCGGGGATGGGGAGGGCCCCCTTCTCTATTAGGTAGCGGAGGGCGATGGCGGCGGGGCTTACCCCCTTGGCCTCGGCCAGGCGGCGGAGGAGGGGGAGAAGCTCCCTAAGCCTTCCCAAGAAGGGCCGGTACTTGTTTCCCCGGTAGTCCCTGGGGGGGTTTTCCGGGCTCAGCTTCCCCGTGAGCCAGCCCATGGCCAGGGGGCTATAGGCCATGAGGGCGATGCCCTCTTGGCGGAGGGCGGGAAGGTGGGCCGCCCACGCCCGCTTGAGGAGGTTGAACTCCACCTGGAGGGCGAAGAGGGGCACCCGGTGGCGCTCCAAGACCCCCTTCACCACCTCCAGCTGGGCCAAGGAGACGTTGCAGACCCCCACCCCTCGGGCGAGCCCCCGCTCGTAGGCTTCCGCTAGGGCCTCGGCCCAGACCCTCAGGGGGACGGGGGGCCAGGGCCAGTGGAGGAGGTAGAGGTCCACCGCCTCCACCCCAAGCCGTCCGAGGCTTCCCCTTAGGGCCTTAAGGAGGTCCTTCCGGGAAAGGCGCCAGGGGTAGGGGAAGAACTTGGTGACCAGATAGGGCCTTTCCCCTTCCCGGAGGAAGCGCCCAAGGAGCCTTTCGGAAAGGCCGAAGCCGTAGAACTCGGCGGTGTCAAAGAGGCGGATGCCCGCCTCGAGGCTTGCCCGGTAGGCCCCCAAAAGCTCCCTTTCCCCGTAGCCTTGGCCGTAGCCCCAGAAAAGCCGGTCTCCCCAGGCCCAGGTGCCCACGCCCATGGGGTGTTGGAAGAGGGGGTTCATGCCAGGCGGAAGGGGTTAAAGTCCGTGTCCCGGTCGTAGACGTCCAAGCCCTCGGCCCGCTTCAAAAAGCCCACCACGGCGTAGGTGAGAGGAAGCATGACCGCCTCCACCCCCACTTTAAAGGCGTAGTTGGAGAGGAAGACCGCCCAGAGCACCTCGTTCGGGAAGACCCCGTAGAAGGCCACGAGGAGGAAAAGCCCCGTGTCCAGCCCCTGGCCCACCAGGGTGGAGGCCAGGGCCCTTAGCCAGAAAAAGCGGCCTTCGGTCCTCACCTTGAGCTTGGCCAGGACGTAGGCGTTGGCGAACTCCCCGGCGAAGTAGGCCAGGAGGCTTCCCAGGACGATCCTGGGGGTGAGGCCCAGGAGGAGGCCGAAGGCCTCGCCGAAGCGCTGGCTCTCCGCGTCGGGCGGGGCGGGGAGGGCGGCCACCAGCTGGAAGGTGAGGGTGGCGAGGAGGAGGGCGAGGAAGCCGATCCAGATGACCTTTCGGCTTCTCCGGTAGCCGTAGACCTCGGTGAGGACGTCTCCGAAAATGTAGGCCAAGGGGAAAAGCAGGGTGCCCCCGTCAAAGGTGAAGGGCCCCAAGACCACCAGCTTGGTGGAGGCCACGTTGGAGACAAGGAGCGCCGTGGCGAAGAGGGCGGTGATCAGGTCCAGGTACCTCATTCCTCCTCTGGGCGAAGGGAGGTGATGAAGGGTAGGTTCCGGTCAAACTGGGCCCGGTCTAGGCCGTAGCCGTAGACATAGGCGTCCTCAATCTCAAAGCCCAGGTAGTGGATGGGGACCTCCACCTGGCGCCGGGCGGGCTTGGAGAGGAGGGCGGCCACCCGGAGGGAGGCGGGCTTGCGGGCCTCGAGGTAGTCCAAAAGGTAAGAAAGGGTGAGCCCGGTGTCCACGATGTCCTCCACCACGATCACGTCCCGGCCGTGGATGGGAAGGCGGAGGTCCTTGATGAGCTCCACCTCCCCGCTGGACTTGAAGGCGTTTCCGTAGGAGCTTATGGCGATGAAGTCCAGGGTGAGGGGGAGGGGGATGGCCCGCACCAGGTCGGCCATGAAGATGAAGGCCCCGTTCAGGACGCAGATTAGGTGGGGGGTCTTGCCCTGGTAGTCCTGGGCGATCTGCCTCCCCAGCTCCGCCACCCGCTCTTTTATGGCCTCCTCGCTGATCTGCACGGGTCCGTTCCCCGGCGTGAACATGCCCTTCATTCTAGCCCTACGAGCCGGAGGAGGGCCCTCACCTCCCCTTCCGAAAGCCGCCGCCACCTCCCGGGAGGGAGGTCTCCGAGGCGGATGGGTCCCACCTGCACCCGGAGAAGCCGCCGCACGGGGTAGCCCACCGCCTTTAGCATCCGCCTGACCTCCCGCTTTCTGCCCTCCGCCAGGGTGAGGAAGGCCCCTCCCGGGGCGGGGCGGCAGGCCAGGGCCCGGGCGGGGCCGTCCTCGAGGAGGACCCCTTCTAGGAGCCTCCGGCAGACCTCTTCGGGGAGGGTTCCCCCTTCCGTCCAGACCCGGTAGACCTTCTTGACCCCATAGCGGGGGTGGGTGAGGCGGAAGGTGAGGGCCCCGTCGTTGGTGAAGAGGAGAAGCCCCTCCGAGTCCCGGTCCAGCCGGCCCACGGGGTGGAGGCCGGGGATTGTGGGAAGGAGCTGGTACACCGTTCTTTCGGCGTGGGGGTCATGGCGGGTGGTGGTGTAGCCCTTGGGCTTGTGGAGGGCGAGGACCACCCGCTCTTGGGGGAGGGCCACCCGCTTCCCGTCCACCTCCACGAGGTCCTCGGGCCCCACCTTCTGGCCGAGGACCGCCACCTTTCCGTTCACCCGCACCCGCCCCTGGCGGATGAGCTTCTCCGCCTTGCGGCGGCTCGCCACCCCGGCCCGGGCCAGGAAGGCCTGGAGGCGCATCATGGGAACTCGGGAGGGCGCTTCTCCTTGAGGGCCTTTAGGCCCTCTTCCAGTTCCTTCCCGGAAAACCCCAAAAACTCCAGGGCCAAGGAGACCTCAAAGTGGGGGAGGAAGCTCCGGTACCAGTGGTTTAAGGCGTGCTTGGTGTGGCTTAAGGCCTCCTTGGGGCCTTGGGCGAGCCTTTCCGCCACCTCGAGGGCCTTCTCATACACCTTCTCGTCCTCCACCGCTAAGGCCACGAGGCCCAGCCGTTCCGCCTCCTCCCCCGTGAGGGGCTCGTTCAGGAGGAGGTGGTACTTGGCCTTGGCCATGCCCACGAGGAGGGGCCAGAGGAGGACGGCGTGGTCCCCCGCCGCCACCCCAAGGCGCAGGTGGCCGTCCAGAAGCCTCGCTCCCTTCCCCACCACGGCGATGTCCGCGGCCAGGGCCAGGGCGAGCCCCGCCACCACCGCCACCCCCGCCACCGCCGCCACCACGGGCCTCGGGAAGTTGAGGGGCCCGAGGACCAGGTCCCGCGCCTCCCAGAAGACCCGCATCAGGGCCTCGTGGGAGGCCCGCATCTCCTCTACGAGGGCGAAGGAGCCCCCGGCGGAGAAGACCCCGCCCTCGCCCCGGAGGAGCACGGCCCTCACGCCCTCCACCGCCTCGAGGTCCCACCACACCCGGGCCAGGGCCCGGTGGAGGGCGGGGGGCATGGCGTTAAGCTTCTCCCCGCGGAAGGTGATCTCCAGGACGCCGGGCCTCGGCCAGGCGAAGGCGAGCCCAGGGTAGCGGGCTTCCAAAGCGGATAGCATACCGCCATTCTATGCCCTCCGGTGATACAATCCCCTAGGCATGGCCCTCTACGCGGTGGACAAGCCCCTCCACCTCACCTCCCACGACGCGGTGGAGGAGGCGAGGAAGCGCCTGAATACCCGCCGGGTAGGGCACACGGGAACCCTGGACCCCCTGGCCACGGGGCTTCTCCTCCTGGTCTCCGAGGAGAGCACCAAGCTGGTCCCCTTTCTCTCGGGGGAGGAGAAGGAGTACCTGGCCTGGGTTTCCTTCGGGGCCACCACCCCCACCTTGGACGCGGAGGGGCCCATCAGCGAGGAGGCCCCGGTGCGCTTTGACCGGAAGGACCTGGAAAGTGTCCTCCCCTCCTTTCTGGAGGTCAAAGAGCAGGTGCCCCCTCTTTTCTCCGCCATCAAGGTGGGGGGGAAGCGGGCCTACGAGGTGGCCCGGGAGGGGAAGGCCTTAGAGCTTCCTCCTAGGCCCGCCCGCTACCTCGAGGTGGAGCTTCTGGCCCTGGACCCCGTCCCCACCCCCCACCCCATCGCCCCTTCCGCCCGGGGGTGGCGGCTTGCCGAGAAGGGCGGGCGCAAGGTGGAGCTCCCCAAGCCCCTTGGGCCCTACCCCACGGCGGTGATCCGGCTGGTGGTGGGCCCCGGCACCTACGTGCGGGCCTTCGCCCGCGACCTGGGGGAAAGGCTCAAGACCAAGGCCTTCCTCTCGGGGCTCGTGCGCACCCGCATCGGCAAGGTGGGGCTGGAGCGGGCGGTGAAGCTTTCCGAGCTTTCCCCGGAAAAAGCCCTCCCCGAGCCCGACATCCTGCCCTTCCCCGTGGTGGAACTCTCCCACACCGAGGCCCGGCGGGTCCTGGAGGGGGTGCCCCTCCCCATCCCCGCCCTGGGGTACGTGACCCTGGTAGACTCCCGCAGGCGGCTTCTCGCCATCGCCGAGGGCGACGGCTTCAAGCTCAAGATCAAGCGGGTGTTTCGCAAGGAGGTGTAGTCCCATGGTCATCGGCGTGCCGAAGGAGATCAAGACCCTGGAAAACCGGGTGGCCTTGACCCCCGGGGGCGTGGAGAGCCTGGTCCGGCGCGGCCACACCGTCTTGGTGGAGCGGGGGGCGGGTTTGGGCTCGGGGCTATCCGACGCCGAGTACGAGCGGGCCGGGGCCCACCTGGTGGGCCGGGAGGAGGCCTGGGGGGCGGAGATGGTGGTGAAGGTGAAGGAGCCCCTGCCCGAGGAATACCCCTTTTTGCGGGAGGGGCTTGTCCTCTTCACCTACCTGCACCTGGCGGCGGACCGCTCCCTCACCGAGGCCCTTTTAAAAAGCGGGGCCACGGGGATCGCCTACGAGACGGTGCAGCTTCCCGACGGGACCCTGCCCCTCCTCGTCCCCATGAGCGAGGTGGCCGGGCGGATGGCCCCCCAGGTGGGGGCCCAGTTCCTGGAGAAGCCCAAGGGGGGCCGGGGGGTCCTCCTGGGCGGGGTGCCGGGGGTGGCCCCGGCCAGTGTGGTGATCCTGGGCGGGGGGACGGTGGGCACCAACGCCGCCAAGATCGCCCTGGGCATGGGCGCCCAGGTCACCATCCTGGATGTGAACCACAGGCGCCTCCAGTACCTGGACGACGTCTTCGGGGGCCGGGTGATCACCCTCACCGCCACCGAGGCCAACATCAAGAAGAGCGTGCAACACGCTGACCTCCTCATCGGGGCGGTGCTTGTCCCCGGGGCCAAGGCCCCCAAGCTGGTCACCCGGGACATGCTTTCCCTGATGAAGGAGGGGGCGGTGATCGTGGACGTGGCCGTGGACCAGGGGGGGTGTGTGGAGACCATCCACCCCACCACCCACGCCGAGCCCACCTACGTGGTGGACGGGGTGGTGCACTACGGGGTGGCCAACATGCCGGGGGCGGTGCCCCGCACCTCCACCTTCGCCCTCACCAACCAGACGCTTCCCTATGTCCTTAAGCTGGCGGAGAAAGGGCTTCAGGCCCTCCTCGAGGACCCCGCCCTCCTCAAGGGGCTTAACGTCCACCGCGGCCGGATCACCCACCCGGGGGTGGCCGAGGCCTTCGGCCTTCCCTACACGCCCCCGGAGGAGGCCCTGAGGGGGTAGGGATGCTGGGGAAGGTGGTGGTGACGGAGGGGGCCTTGGCCTCCCTCCTGGCCCTGGCGGCCCACGAGGTACCGGGGGTGGTGGGCATGGCCCCGGCGGGGCTTAAGGACCAGGTGGTGCGCATCCTGGGGCGGCAGGAGGCCAGCGAAGGGGTGGTGGTGCGCCAGGACCCCGCCGCCCCTGGCCGGTACCAGGTGGACCTCTACGTGGTGGTGGCCCTGGGGGTCCGCATCCCCACCGTGGCCGAGTCCTTGGGGGAGCGGCTTACCTTTGTGGCCCGGAAGCTTGCGGGGGTGGAGCTTTCCCGCATCCGGGTGCACGTGGTGGGGGTGGGCCGTGGCTAGCTGGCGCCCGGAGGAGGTGGCGGAGGCCTTCCGCTACGCCACGGACTGGTTCCGGGTCTACGTGGAGGAGCTAAACGCCTTAAACGTTTATCCCGTGCCCGACGGAGACACGGGCACCAATATGCTCCACACCCTGCAGGCGGCGAGGCGGGAGCTGGACCTGGCCGACACCGCCCGGATGCCCGAGGTGGCCCGGGCCATCGCCTACGGGAGCCTCCTCGGGGCCCGGGGGAACAGCGGGGTGATCCTCTCCCAGATCCTCAAGGGCTTCGCGGAGGTGCTCAAGACCCGGGAGGTCTTGGACGGGCCCGCCCTCAAGGCCGCCTTGCGCCAGGGGGCCAAGACCGGCTACCAGGCGGTGATGAAGCCCGTGGAGGGCACCCTCCTCACCGTGGCCCGGGCGGCGGGGGAAGGGGCGAGCGGGGAGAGCCTCGAGGCCGTTTTGGAAAGCGCCCTCACGGCCGCCCAGGAGGCCCTGGCCAGGACCCCTGAACTCCTTCCCGTCCTGAAGCAGGCGGGGGTGGTGGACGCTGGGGGGGCGGGGTACGTGCGGTTTCTAGAGGGGCTTCGGGGCTACGCCTTAGGGCTCCCCCTGCCCGAACCCCCCAAGGTGGAGCGCTACGCCCAGACCGCCTTCGCCACCGAGGAGTTCGGCTACTGCACGGAGTTCCTCCTAGAGGGGGTGGAGGCGCCCATAGAGGCCATCCGCGAGGCGGTGGCCCCCTTCGGCGATTCCCTTTTGGTGGTGGGGGCCGAGGGGTACGTGAAGGGGCACATCCACACCGATGACCCCGACGGCCTCCTGGCCGCCGTGGCCCGCTTCGGCCGCATGGTGCGCACCAAGGTGGAGGACATGCGGGAGCAGCACACGGAGATCCTGGCCATGGCCGGCGCCACGGAGGTGCCCCCGCCCCCCTTGGGCCTGGTGGCCGTGGCCCTGGGCCACGGGGTGGCCCGGGTCTTCCGGAGCCTGGGGGCGCGGGTGGTGGCCGGGGTAAAGACGCAAAACCCCAGCGTGGAGGAGCTCCTTTGGGCCATCCGGAGCGTCCCAAGCCCCGTGGTCCTCCTTCTGCCCAACAACCCCAACGTCTTCCTGGCGGCGGAGGAGGCGGCGCGGCTCGCCCGGGAAGGGGGGAAGGAGGTCCACGTCCTCAAGGCCCGCACCCTGGGCCAGGGCCTGGCGGCGGCGGTGCGCTTTGACCCCGAGGCGCCCCTCGAGGCCCTCCTCCCCGAGCTGGAGGAGGCCATGGCGGGGGCGGTGACCTTGGAGGTTACCTGGGCGAGCCGGGACGCCACGCTAGAGGGCCTGGCGGTGGCCGAGGGGAGGCCCATCGGGCTTCTGGACGGGAGGCTGGTCCTTACGGGGGAGACCCCGGAGGAGGTTCTGGAGGGCCTTCTCCGCCTGGCCAAGGAGGGCAAGGAGGTTCTCACCCTCTTCCTCGGCCCCAACACCCCTAAGGAGAATGCGGAAGGGGTGGCGGCCCGCTTCCCCGAACTGGCGGTGGAGGTCCTGCCTGGGGGCCCGGACCTCTACGCCTACCTGGGCGTGCTGGAGTAGCTAAAGGAAGCCCTAAGCCCCAAGGTCCTGAGCCCCGTCCAGAACTGCGCCGAGGTCGCCCCGGCCACCTGCGGGACCGGGGCTTGGCCCGGGCGGGGCTGGACGAGGAGGGGAGCGGGCGTTATGCCCTCAGCCTGGTGGGCGCCTGTCCTTAAATGATCCCCCCTTCGGTTATTCGCTCCGACACTATTCACGCCGCCACCCTAGCTACCCAGGCGATGGGTAAGG
>NZ_BMPJ01000035.1 GCF_014647535.1 Thermus composti
TGTATTTACCCAAGCCCCCTTCTTTATTGGCGTGTCAATGGATATGCGGGTGAATATCCGAAAGGGGGGATATAGAAGGAAAAATGCTTGAGGGAAGATGGGATGATCCTTTTCTTGAAAAGGAGGTTGCGGCGGAATTGGGAATACCCTACCATCCTGGCGGGACTGGGAAGCCTCCAAATGACCTCCAACAGGTAAGGGATCTTTTTCATGTTTGGAGTCGGAAAGCTTTCGCCGGAATAAAGAAAACCGACGTTGACCTGGTTTTGTTAAGCGACAAGAACGATGCGCGCGTGTTAGTCGAAGTAAAGCGCTCAGCGAAAAAGAAAGTCGGGGAGTGGATTCCCTACCCGATTGACCCCTATGATG
Organism: Thermus composti; assembly: GCF_014647535.1. Taxonomy (GTDB): domain Bacteria; phylum Deinococcota; class Deinococci; order Deinococcales; family Thermaceae; genus Thermus; species Thermus composti. Next base: position 370 of record NZ_BMPJ01000035.1, read on the forward strand.
GCTTAGCCTACTTCGCACGGACTTGGGGGGCGAAGCTCGTCACCGTTCACCACGAAATCATTGGTGGAGGCCATGCTGAGAAACCTTCTCCCGAAAACATCTTAGTTGACGTTTTTGCTTATGATCCTAGGTCTCCCTTCGATTTTGCCTCCTTTGCTTGTGAAAACAACCGTCGAGTGACTACCCTGGATGAGTTGGTCGTTGAACTGAAGTCCCTCCTTGAACAATGAGCCGCTTCATCACCAACCACCCCACCAAAGACCTCGCCGCCCGCCTCGCCGAGCTCATCAGCTTCTCCAAAGAGCTCAAGTTCCTCGTGGGCTTCTTCTACTTCTCGGGCTGGCAGGAGCTCTACGAACCCCTCCGCAAGGCGGCGCAGGAGAACCCGGACCTCCGGCTTAAGGTCCTGGTGGGCATGGGGGTGGACCGCCGCGCGGGGGAGCTTATCGAGGTGGCCAAGGGGTTTCGGGGGACGGGGCGCGAGGTGGCGCAGGCCCTGGTGGAGGGGCTCGCCCAGGCCCTTTCCGACCCCAGCCTGGACCTGCCCGACTTCCCCGAGCAGGCCCGCTTCTTCCTCGGCCTCCTCAAGGAGAAGAGACTGGAGATCCGCAAGACCCGCGAGCCCAACCACGCCAAGCTCTACCTCTTCAAGGTGGACGCCCCGCAACAGAGGCTCCTGGGGAGCCCAGGGAAGTTCATCACGGGCTCCTCCAACCTCACCCACGCGGGGCTCAGGGGCCAGCACGAGTTCAACGTGGAGATCGGGGACTACGGCTTCGAGGAGGCCGAGGCTTACTTCGACGAGCTCTGGAAAAACGCGGTTCCCCTCCGCCCCGAGGACGTCCTCCGCCTCGAGGAGGTCGTGGAGCGTGGCTCCCTCGCCGCCCTCCCCACTCCCTTCGAGATCTACGCCCTTCTCCTCAGGCGCTACCTGGACGTGGTGGAGGCCCTCCCGGAAAGGCAGGCCCCCGCGCTCTACCTGGAGAGGATCGGGTACCGCCCCTTGCGCTACCAGCTGGACGCCGTGGAGCTCCTCCTCCGGATCCTCGAGGAATACGGCGGGGCCATCCTCGCCGACGTGGTGGGGCTTGGCAAGACCGTGGTGGCGGCCCTCGTGGCGCGGGAGCATGGGGGGCGGGGGATCGTCATCGCCCCGCCCGGCCTCATCGGGGAGAGCGGCCAGTACGGCTGGCTGAAGTACCTGGAGGACTTCGGCCTCTACGACTGGAGGGCCTTCTCCACGGGCAAGCTGGACGAGGCCCTCGCCTTCGTCCAGGGTCCCGGCAAGGACGTGGAGCTCGTCATCGTGGACGAGGCCCACCGCTTCCGCAACCCCGACACCGAGAGCTACGCCCTGCTCCAGGCCATCACCGCGGGCAGAAAGGTCCTTCTCCTCACGGCCACGCCCTACAACAACTACCCCCTGGATGTCTTCGCCCTCCTCCGGCTCTTCACCGTCCCCGGGAACGCCAAGGTGGGGCCCACCTCCGACCTCGAGGGGTACTTTCGCGAGCTCACCGAGAGGTTCAGGGCCTACAGCTACGTCCTTCGCTACCACGCTTCTCTTGACAGAAAGAAGCAGGAGAAGGCCAAAAGGCTCTACCGGGCGCACTTCGACCGGGATCCTCCCGTGGACACAAGGCTCGTGGAAAAGGCCCTGGAGGAGGTCGCCCGGGAGGTCCGCTCGGTCCTCGCCCCCGTCACGGTGCGCCGCAACCGGCTGGACCTGGTGAAGGATCCCCGCTACCGGGAGCACCTCCCGGAGTTCTCCCGCCTGGAGGACCCCAAGCCTCTCTTCTACGAGCTTTCCCCCGAGCAGTCGGCGTTCTACGACCAGGTGGTGGACGAGTGGTTCGGCCCCGAGGGGGCCTTCAAGGGGGCGATCTACCAGCCCGCCCTCTACCGGGAAGGGTTCTTCGGGGAAGAGGAGGAGATAGAGGAGTCCCCCGAGAAGATCTTCGCCGTGGAGTCCCAGCGGAACCTCGCCGACTTCATGCGTCGCCTTCTGGTCCGGCGCTTCGAGAGCTCCTTCGGGGCCTTCGTCCGCACGGTGGAGCGGCTCGTAAAGGCCCACGAGAGGGCGCTCAGTTTCGCCAAAGAAACGGGCTACTTCATCCTTGGGCGCGACGGCCTGGAGAAGCTCCTCTCCCGCTTTGAGGCCGGGGAGGAGCCCATCGAGGTGGAAGAGTTCCTGGAGCTCCTCCTCCAGGAGGACGCCGAGGCCATCGCCAGGGGGGAGCGGAGCCGGGAGCGGGTGTACCGCCTGGAGGAGTTCGCCCAAAGGGACCTCTTCCTCCGCCACATCGAGGACGACCTCGTCCTGCTCACTCGCGTCTACGCCCAAGCCGCCAAGCTTAGGCTCGCCGATCCTGAGCAGGATCCCAAGGCCGAGGCCCTCGTACGGTTCCTCCGGGAGAGCCTGCGGAAGGAGCCCCAGCGCAAGGTCGTGGTCTTCTCCGAGTTCACCGACACCGTGGAGCACGTCGCCGAACGCTTGAGGAGTTCGGGGATCAGGGTCCTCGCCGTGGGGAGGCAGGTGAGCGCGAACCTGATCCGGGAGGTGGTCCTCAACTTCGACGCCTCCCTCCCTGAGGAACGCCGCCGCGACGACTACGACGTGCTGGTCACCAGCGATAAGCTCTCCGAAGGCGTCAACCTCCACCGGGCGGGGACCGTGGTCAACTACGACATCCCTTGGAACCCCACCCGCTTGATCCAGCGCGTGGGGCGGATCAACCGCATCGGGCAGAAGGTTTTCGACAATCTCTACATCTATCACTTCTTCCCCACGGAGAGGGGGAAGGGCGTGGTGGACCCGAGCCAGGTGGCCGCTCACAAGCTCTTCCTGATCCACAAGGCCCTGGGGGAGGACGCCAAGGTGCTTTCCCCCGAAGAAGAGCCTAGCCCCGCTATGGTCTACCACAAGCTCACCCACCTTCCCGAGGAAGAGGAGAGCTTCGACACCTGGGTGCGCCTGGAGTGGGAGCGGGTGAGGGCGCTCGAGCCTGGAATAGAGGAGAGGATCGCCCGCTTGCCCAACCGGGTGAAGGCGGCGCGGCCCGGAGAGGAGCGGGTGCTCCTCGTGGCCCGGAAAGGCCTCGGCTTCTACGCCTATACGAAGGAAGGGGATGGGCGGCCCCGGCCCGTGCCCTTTCCCGAAGCCCTGGGAGAGGCGAGGGCGGAGCCCGATACGCCGCGGCTGGAGCCCAGCCCGCGCTTTTGGGAAATTTATCGTGAGCTGGAGAAGGAGCTCTCCCGTACCGAGCCCGCGCCCTTTCCTTCCAACTCCCTCGAGCAGAAGGCCCTCCGCAACCTGAACGCGGCCAAGGTGCGCTACAAGCGGTATGGAGACGAGGCGAAGGTGGCTCTCCTCGAGGCTTTGATCAAGGACATCCGCCGGTACAAGCGCCTTCCCCGGTACGTCCTCCGCCGCCTCGCCCAGGTCGACCTGGACGGCGAAGAGGAAGCTTACCGGCGATTTGACGCGGTGCTGGAAGAGGTCGGCGCCCGCTTTGGGCACATCGTCGGTCGGGATCCTCAAGGGGGGCATGCGCCCGAGATGGTGGTGGCCCTGGAGTGGCGGGGCGATGTCGGTCGCCATCCTCGTGAAGAGGAGGGCCCGGATGCGGGGTGAGCTTCCGGGGCTAGGGCTTGCTCCCGGAAGCCCTGTGGAAGTTTTTTATTCTTAGTGCTACCAAGGAGGCGAGGGCGCTATGAAGGAAAAGCTCAGGCGTCTACCTCTGAGTCTCGGGCTCGTTCTCCTATTCACTGCTTGCCCCATGCAGTCTCCTTCGGGCGGTGGGGGTGGAGGTGGATCCACTCCTTCTCCTACCTTCTCCCTCTCCCTGAGCCCTTCAAGCCTCGCGGTCCAGCAGGGGGACAGCGCCCAGACCACCCTCACCGTCACCCCCCAGAACGGCTTCACGGGGACGGTCAATCTCTCCCTGGTGAACGGCCACGACCAGGTACCCCAGGGGCTTTCCCTCTCGCCCACGAGCGTCCAGGTCACGGGGTCCAGCCTCTTGAGCCGGGCCCTCACTCTCACCGCCTCCTCCACCCCCACGGGCACCTACCGGATCAAGGTGCGGGGCACCTCGGGAAGCCTCACCAAGGAGGCGGACCTCACCGTCACGGTGAGCGCCCCGCAAAAAGCATCCCTGACCCTTGAGTTAGAGGGCAACGGGGCGGTGGTGGCGGACTCGAGGGCGTGCCGTTCCGGGACCTCTTGTACCTGGGAGTTTTCCAAGGGGACTTCCTTGACCCTTACCGCCCTTCCGGATGAGGGGCACTATTTCGCGGGGTGGAGGGAGGCTTGCTCGGGGTTTGGGGCCTGCACCCTCGTGCTTCACGAGGATGCCCGGGTGAAGGCCTCCTTTGCCCCCATCGTGGGAGACTTCCAGCTGGGCGAGCTTCCTTCCCCGGTGGTCGTCCCCGCCGGGGCCAAGACGGAGCTGGTCGTGGAGCTGGTCCTCATGGGGGGCCTTTCGGCGCCTCCCGGGGCGTACGGGGTGGAGCTCTCCGGTCGGCTCGTAGGTACCGGGGTGGACCAGGTCCAGTACCGTTTCCTTCCCGAGAGGTCCCAGGAGGGGAGACTGGTCTTGGAGCTCCAGGGGCCGGATCCGGACGAGGTCTGGACCTACTTCTCCGCCCCCACGGAGCTCACGGTGGCCCTCGGCAACCTCAGGCGCACCGCCCTCTTTCACCTGGCGGTCGCGACGTGCGTGGCCGGTTGTGGGAGGTAGGCGATGAGGCGTTGGACGGCGTGGACGGCCCTTTCTGTAGCTTTTGGCGGCGTGCGCTCTTACCCCTAGGGTCTCCCGGGAGGCCCCCACCTGGGAACCGGTTTGGCTCATGCTTCCCGACGGGAGCGAGGTGAAGGTGGAGGGCCAGAGGGTTCCTTGGGCCCCTCCTGGGTACGTGGTGGTCCAGGGGGACATCCTGGTCCCCCGGGCCCCTGCGCGCCCTGAGGCCCTGACCCCCCAGGGCCTCGCCCTGGAACCCCTCACCTGGGGGCGGCTCTGGCCCTACGGGGTGGTGCCCTACGAGGTGGACCCCGGCGTGAGCCAGATGCAAAGGGAGGTCATCCAGCAGGCCCTGGCCCACGTCCAGGAGAAAACCCCCATCCGCTTCGTACCGCGCACCACTGAGGAGGACTACGTCCGCTTCATCAGCGACGGGGTACCGGGAACCTGCTGGTCGGTCCTGGGGAAGGGGGGAGGGGCCCAGGACCTGGACGTCTACTGCGGCCAGGGTGGGGTTCCCTCCATGGGCACCGTGGTCCACGAGATCCTCCACGCCCTGGGCTTCATGCACGAACAGAGCCGGGCCGACCGGGACGAGTACGTGGAGATCCTTTGGGAGAACATCGAGGAGGGTTTCTGGAGGCAGTTCGTGAAGATCGGCGGGCAAGGAAAGCTCTACCAGGCTTACGACTACGACTCCGTCATGCACTACCACGCCAAGGCCTTTTCCAAGAACGGGGGCTACACCATCCTGCCCAAGAACGGTGTCCCCCCGGAGCGCCTGGGGCAACGTAAGGGCCTGAGCCCCGGGGACGCGGAGGCCGTGCGCCTCTACTACACCACCCCCCTCCTCCGGCTCAGGTGGTGGTTCCACCAGACCACGTACACCACGGACTACACCTTCCCCCAGGAGCTCCTCAACGTGGGGGCCGTGGACGCCCGGGTCACGGGCGTGGTCCTGGAGGGGAGGTGGCTCCAAGGCGCCGAGCTGGCTTCTTCGGAGATCCCCGCCGGCGGCTCGGCCACCGTGACCTTCCGCGCCAAGGCCTGCCCCGGCCCCGGCTTCCAGGCGGAGAAGGTGACCCTCCAGGTGGAGGGCGGCGAGGCCTACGAGGTCAGCTACACCCGCGCCTGCTACCGCTACCCCGACCAGACGACCCTCCTCCGGCTGGATCCGGCGGGTAGGGAGACCCTCCTCCTCACCTACGGGGAGTGGACCTGGGCGAAGGAGTACGCCCTGGAGGGCAGGGTGGGGAACACGCCCATCTCCCTGCCTTTCACCAGGCTCACCAGCGAGCGCTCCCAGCCCCTCTACACCGCCCTGGTGCCCCTCAGGGGGCTGGCGGGCGAGGAGGTATGCCTCCGGATCACGCCTCTGGACTCGGGGTCTAGCCCTACCTCGGCGGAGGCGTGCGCGGTCGTCCCTTGAGGGGAGCGGAACCCATCCCGGTGCCCGGCTTTGGGTCTTGGGCGTCCCTTGCGTTCTCCGTTACTCGCACCCCACCCCATCCCCGTCCCGGTCAAAGTGGTGCGGGTCCGGGGGCAGGACCTTGAAGCGCCTGTAGGGGATGTCCTTGCAGTCCAGGTCCGGGGGCGGCGGCGGGACGCACACCGTGGGGTAGGCGGGGTCGCACCCTTTCCGGTCCGGGGCGGGGCCTTGGGGCCTCGAGGCCTGCCCCCCTCCCCACATTCCCACCCCCTTGGCCCGGGCCTCCCGGGCGGCCTGGAGGTAGAGGGCGGCGTAGCGGACATTGGGGGGCACGGTGTAGGGCTCGGCCCACCCGGCCCTCACCAGCTCCAGGTTCACCTGAAGAAACCGCCTCCCCCCGTGGATCCAGTCCCCCCTGGGATCCTCCAGGTATAGGTAGGCCAGCACCCTCCGGTAGCGGTCCCGCTCCTGGGCGTCCAGCTCCACCCACACCTTCCTCCCCTGGAGCAGGCGGGCGAGGAAGGCCTTGGCCTCGAGGCCCAGCCGCACCTCCTCGGGGCCCGAGGTGCGGTGGTTGGAGGTGCTCTCCGGGGCGTCAATCCCGATGAGGCGAACGGGCCCTAGGCCCTGAAGTTCCACCGTGTCCCCGTCCACCACACGGAGGACGGCCACTGGGCCCTGGAGCCGGCCCTCCGGGGCGAGGGCCAGGACCAGGGCGAGCAACCAGGGGAGAAGCCCGAGCGCTCTTAAGCCCACCTTCTTAGCCTACCCGGCCGGATTCGCCACGGCTTCTCCCATTCCCTATCCGGGCCAAAGAGGGGAGAGGTTCAAGGGTGAGTTGCTTTTTGGCGGAGAATTGCGCCACCGATAGGCGTTTCCGCCTTCCCTCGGAATCCCCTCCACCCCGGGGGCCCTTTGTGCTTCATCCCCTCGCGAGGAGAAGGAGGATTGCCGCAGCCAAGAGGAAGAGAGCAACTCCCCGCCACAGGGCAAGGCCGCGCCTCAGGCGGTCCATTTCCTGAACCAGGCGGGCGGGCTCCTGCTCCAGCCGCCTTATTCTTTCCTTCAGCAGATCCCGTTCGGTCCTCGCCGCCTTAGCCTCCTCCTGGGCCCGCTCCAGGAGATCGGAGAGCTTGGCGGCCTCTCTTTCCCGCTCCACCGCCTCCACCACCTCCTTGAGGAAGTGCCCTAGGGCTGTGGGTGTGGGAAAGGCCTCGTCCGCCAGGGCCTCCACCCACAGGGTGTCCGCCGCATGGCCCAGGGCCACCACGATGGGCTTGGGGCAGGAGGCCACCGCGTTCCACACCTCGGGGCCGTCCAGAGGCTTTAAGTCTTCCGGATCCCCTCCTCCCCGGATCAGGGCCACCAGGTGGTAGGGCCCTTCCACCACCTGGGCGAGGGCTTCTGCCACGGCCCCAGGGTTGGCGAGGCTCACCCGCCTCTGGTCCACCCGGTAGCGGTCCCGGGCGCTTCCCATGGAGACCTCCACGTCCTTGTGGACAATGGCGTTTTCCCCCAGCACCAGGGCTAAAGCGGGGGTTTCCCCCTTGCGGAGGAGGCCCATAAGAAATCCCCGTACGTCCACCTTCTCCCGGCTCCTCTGGGGCAAGCGGACCTCCGGGGTAGGGGAGGCCTCCGCTTCCTCGTGGATGGCTTCTACCTGGAAGACGAAGGGAAGTCCCTTGTTGGAAGGGGCGAGTTCCGGGGTCACGGAGAGGACGTAACTCCTTCCCTCCCTGAGGGTGATCCCTAGGGGAACCTTGAGGCGGATGGAAGTGGATCCTCCCTTGAAGTCGCCGTAGTAAAAGTTCCCCCATGCCTTCTGGGAATGGTTGGCAAAGGTGCCCTGAACCAGGTAGGGCCCTTCCTCCCGAAGGCGGCGGAAGACTTCTCTGGTCAGGAGGGACTGGAGATTCTTGAGGAGCTGATCTGGGGTCACAGGGGAGGGGTTCTGGGGTGACCCATTCGGCTTCATAACGGTTACAGTCTAAATGCCTGCCTCTTTTCCCCGGGATATCATGGGGTTCCAAGATGGGATCCACCTCCGAGTTGTCCGCGGCGAAGGCGTCTGGCGGGATGACCCTTGAGGAAGCCCGCTCTTTTCTCCGAAGACTAAAGAGCCGGCGCGACAAAGAGGAGGGCGCCAGGCCGATCTTACAGGTCTGGCAAGGGGGGGCCTTGAGCGGCGTCCTTCTTGCCGGGGAGGTGGCCCTCCTCTACGGCGAGGCCAAGGTGGGCAAGAGCCGGGCGGCGGTGGCCCTCTTGGGCTGGCCCGATGGGGAGAGGGCCGCGCCGGATTCCCCGAGCGAGGACGGGGGCGATGCGGTGCGCTCCAGGTCCTGGCGCGTGAGGGCACCCCTGGACCTGCGCTTCTACCTCTACCACGCCACGGAGACCCGGTACGCCCACCTGAGGAAGTACGCCCAAACCCTGGGGGCCGAGGGCCTCACCGAGCACATCCTTCCCTTCAACGACGTGGGGGAGCTGGAGCGCGCCCTGCAGGCCATTCAGCGTCTGGCCGAAGAGAAGAAGGCCCCTGCATTGGTCGTGGTGGACTCCCTTATCAAGCTGGTTCCTCCCCAACAGAGCGAGAACGAGGCCAAGGCCATGGACGAGGTCATGGCCCGGCTCAAGCGGGCCATCTCGCCGTCGGAGAGGGAGCCTTTGGTGGGCCTTGTGGTCATCCACCACGCCACCAAGGGCAACAGCGGTCCCCGGGGCTCCGGGGCCATCGCCGCCAACGCCGACCACATCTTCCGCCTCGAGCCCAGGCGGGAGGGGGAGGAGGACTGGGGCCTCCTCCTCTACGAGAGGGGCCGGGGCGACGTTTGGCGGGAGGTGGAGGAGGTCTTGCGGGTGCGGGTGAGGGGGCTTCGCCGGGCCAGCTCCTCAAGCGCCAAGGGGGTTAAAAGGGCCTCCAAGAGGTCCAGGGAGTCGTACATCGAGAGGGCTCGGGAACGCTTCGGCGGGCGGATTTTCTCGGAGGAGGAGCTTTTCCGCTACCTCACGGACGAGCTCGGGCTTCCCGAGTCTAGGGCCCGGGGCAACATCAGTTTGTGGAAGTCTCGGGAGAAGCTCTTGAGCCAGGGTGAAGGGCTCTTCTTTAAGAAAGGGTAGGTTTCTTCCCCCTTTCATAATTCAAGCGAAAAACGCGTGAAAATCCTGTTCTGAGCGGGGTTTTTTCGTTTTCCCCCACACCCCATAAAAAGCTAAGAAAACACGGGGCGGCCCAGAAGGGCCGCCCCAGACCAAGGAGTGAAAAGGGAATGAAGTGAGAAGTAAAAGGGTGGGCCTAACGGCCCCTGGAGGTTGATGAGGGGGGGTACCCCCCCAAGCCCCCTTTGGAACGGGCCTAGGGGGAAGCGGTTAGCCCGGCCGAAGGCCGGGCGGCCTTCTCAACGGAAAGGAGGAAAAGCATGCTCTGGGACGACGACATGGGTTGGGAGATCGAAGAAGACCTCGACTGGGAGGACCGGGAGGCTCTGGAGGAGTACCGCTACTGGTTGGACTGGGCGGACGGGGTGCTGAACCAGGACCCCGAGCCCGGGGAGGCCTCGGAGGCGGAGGCCGAGGTGGACCTCCTCCCGGGGCCGGAGCTTCCCGAGGAGGTTCTGGAGGCCCTTGCGGAGGCGCCCCTCGCCTACTGGTGGAGCCTGACGGAAGCCCTCCAGGAGCTGGAACAGGAGGCCGGGATGTTTCTGGAGGGCCGGGTTAGGGTGAAGCTCCACCTCCTCCGCCTCCTGCTTGGCCTCCTCCCCCTCGCGGAGGACGAACCCCTCTTGAAGCTTCGGGTGCGGGAGGACGCTGCCTCCGAACCCAGGCTGGTGCCGCTCACCAAGGACGACCTGAGGCGGGTGGTGGAGGGGTGGCTTGAGCTCTACGCCCTGGATTTTCCCAGCCAGGCCTACGAGGAGATGAAGGCCTTCCGGCGCTTCCTGGAGGGGAGCCTTTGGGAGAAGCACCCCGCGCTAGCCCCGCTCCTTCTGGTGTGCACCGCCCTTTGGGACCACCTCGAGGCCCTCCACGATCCCGACCTGGACATCCCCCCGTGGGCGGACACCCTGGTCCGGAAGGCGCTGAAGCGCCGCAAGCGGGCCTTGAAGAGGCGGTTTGGCCCCAACGATCTCGCCGCCTTTGGCCTCACCCAGTCCCTGGAGGAGAGCGAGGACCTCTACGAGCTGGTGGCCCTGGAGGCTCTTCTGGGCTTCGCCGAGGGCGAGTAGGGAAGAGCGTGGGCAAGAAGGGCGGCCGGGAGACCGGCCGCCCCGTTCTTTAGGAAGGAGGAGAAAGGTGAACAAGCCGGTGGTGGTGTACACGGACGCTTCGGTGGATCCCGAGAGGGGGGTTGGCGGCTTGGCGGTCCTCGGCCTGGTGCAGGCCAAGGGTGGGGGGAGGTTTTCCGCTTCCCTGGCTCTCCCCGTGGGGGACTCCACCCTGGCCGAGGCTTGGGCGGTCAAGCTGGCCCTGGAGGTGGTGCTCCTGACCCTCGGGCCCCAGACCCCGGTTACCGTCTTCTGCGACAACGAGTCCGTGGTGGAGCACCTCCAGAACGGGAAGCGCAACGGGCGGCAGGACCTGAACCGGGCCTTGGAAGGCGTGGCCAGGCTCAAGGGGCTCCTGAGGGTCACCTTCCGCCACAAACCCCGGTGCAGCACCCCGGAGATGAGGTGGGTGGACGCCAGGGCCAAGGAAGCCCTGGAGTGGGCGAGGAAGGGCGGGCCCATCCAGGCCTCCAAGCCCGAGCCTTCCCGGGCCAAGCCCAAGGGGCTTCTCTGGAGGATTCTCCGCTGGATCCTGGGAGGGTAGCCACGGCACGGTAGGCCTTTCTTCGCGTGTAAGAGGCTTCAAGGGGCTGGAAGGCCGGAGGAGGGGGGCGGCCTCGATGTTCGCCTCCCTCCGGTTCTTCCTGATCCCGGGCTTTCCTTGCGCACTTTTCTTGTATGGCCCGGATGAACCGAGGGTAGCGGTTCGGCGAACAGGAGGGGGCAGGGTAGACTTGGTCCGGCCGTGCTGGGTCTGGCCTTGCTGGGGCCGTGGAGGAGAAAGAGCAGGGCCTTGAAGGATTCCCGGAGGTGAGGTCTCGGCGGCAGCTCCGGAGTGGGAGACTTTGTGTGTGTCAAAATCTCCGCGCCTTTCCCCCACACCCCAAGGGAGGGGCCCTACGTTTCGACGGGCACTAAGAGCGTGCACATAGAGCGAGGGGAAAGGCTAACCCTCCTCTCCGAGGAGCCCCATCTCCCGCATGGCCTCTGCTACTGCTTTAGAGGCCTCCTCCACGAGGAGGGCCGCCAGGACCTCTGCCACCTCCTTCAAGCGGTCCTCGAGCTTGGCGAGCACCCTCGCCTCCAACTCCCGCAGAAGGTCAGCGCTCACGCCCGCCCCGCCCACCGAAAGCGGGGAGACCGAAGGGGGCTTCACGAGCCCTTCGCCCTGGAAGAAGCGCTCGTGGAGGTCCGGCAGCTGGTCGAGCCCGAGGAACCTCCGCGCCCGCGTGAGGGCCACGTAGACGACGTTCTCCTCCTCCTTGAGCTCGTCCAAGGCCCCCTGCTTGCGGTAGAACTCCCGGACCTTCTCGTCCCACACGGGGATGAAGTCCCCCCAGAGCACCACCCGGTCCCACTCTCTCCCCTTGGCCTTGTGGAGAGTGGAGACCACGAGGTCCGCCTTCCCCTCTTCGTCGGCCTGAGCGCGCTTCAGAAGCCTAGCGAGCTCCAGGAGGTCGTACCTGCGCGCGAGCCGGACGAGCATCCGGGCCTGGGGGTGGTTGACCTCCTTGGCGAGCTCCTCCCAGTTCTCCACCAGGGCGAGCTCCGGGTGAGGGTTTTCCCGCTCGCCCCCCACCTTGAGAAGGTGAGCGTCCCGAAGAAGCCACGCGATCTCGTCCACGCCGCCGACCACGAAGACCCTCGCGCCCTCCCGCCCCTCCTCGAGGAGGAAGCTGGTGACGGCCTCCACGGCCCCCGCGTTCGTCCTGCAGAGGGCGGTGTAAGGGGGTTCGGGGCGGGCCAGAGAGACCTCCGTGTCCCAAGGGGCCTTGCCGTGAAGCTCGATGGGGGAGCCCACGTGGGCCATGAACCGCCTCACTCCCCGAGCGAGGTCCTCGCCGAAGCGGAAGCTCCAGGTGAGCTTCCTCTCCGGGGCGTCCAGCTTGTCCATGGCGTTCACCGCCCCGCGCCAGCCGTAGATCTGCTGGCGCGGGTCCCCCACGTAGACCCGGCGGAGCTCCCCCCGGTGGGCCTCGAGGACCTGCAGGAAGACGGGGGAGAGGTCTTGGGCCTCGTCCACCAAGACCGCGTCGTACCCCCGGATCTTGGCCCCCGCCTGGGCCCAGATCTTGACGAAGCCGTCGAAGGAGAGAGGGAAGGGGTCGTCGGGATCCTGCATCAGCCTCCAGATGAGCCTCACTGCCTTGAGGACGTACTCCTCGGAAGGGAGGTCCTTGCGGCGCTGGAGGGCTTCCCGGTACTCCAGGGGGATGTGAGCGGGAGTGGGCACCTCCGAGGCCGAGCGGAGAAAGGCCTCCAAGGTGCTCCGGATCACGTAGGCGAGGGCGTAGCGTTCCCTGGGAAGCTCCAGGGCCTCGAGGACGTCCCCCGGGGTGACGCGACCGTTCCTCGCCGCGAGCTTCCTCTGGTAGGCCCCGCTTCCCCTCACCACGTGGCGGTGGGCCAGGCCGTGAAGGGTGAGGACCTCGACGTTCTCGGGGAAGGTGCGCTCCGCCTCGTCGCGCACGGAGCGGTTGAAGGCTACGTAGAGAAGGCGCTCCTTAGGAGCGCTCTGGGCCATGAGGCGCAAAGTGGTGGTCTTGCCGCTCCCCGCCACGGCCACGAGCTTCATGTCCTCGCGGGAGAGGAACGCCCGCACGGCCTCCTCCTGCTCGGGCGTGGGGGTGAAGCGGGGCGGGGAAGAGCGGGCGGCTTGAACGGGAGGGGAAAGGGGCTTAGGGGGCGGAGGAGGGCCCTGGAGAAAGGAGGCCTTGGAAGCGAGCTCCGCCGTGGGCTTGAACCGTTCGGCCTTCCTGTAAAGGGCTTCCCGCTCCTCCGGGGAGAGGCGATTCCACGTCCTGAACCACAAAAGCCCCGCCCGGAGGACCTCGGGCTTCTCCGCCGCCACCTCCAAAAAGCTCTGGATCGCGTCCTTGACGACCGAGGTCCGGGCGAGCTCTTCCAGACGCTCCCACGCGTACGCCTCGAGCTCGGCCCCTTCCTTGCCCTCCGCCTCTCTCACCAGGGTGTGTAGGGAAGCGCTCACGGGGCCGAGAAAGTTGGGCGGCAAGGCGGTGGAAAAGACACGCCAGGCGAGAAGGATTTCCTCTTCGAGGGGGATTGCTTTTGTCTCTTCCTCGCCTCCAAAGGGCGAAAGCATTTGAAATCACTATACCTTAACCCAAGTTGCTACCTATCCCCTGGATCTGAAGGTCGTGTAAGGATTTATGTGTAAGGGTCCGTGTTTAATAGGGGGGCACACCTTAGCACGAGGAGGTGCCCCGTGGACCAGGATACCTTGCGGATCTTGCTGAGGGAGATGCTTCAGGAGCGGTATGCCCCCCGTACACAGACTCTTACACATAACTCTGGGCTTGCCTAGTAAATTGCCTTGTACCCCGGAGGGGGCGGGAGAAGGGAGAGAAGAACCCTAAGGCCGTAGGCGATGAGCTCCAAAAAGGCCCGCGCCATGGCCGTCCAAGGCTTCCGCTCCCAAAGGTACCCCCCACCCAGCCGCGTCTTCATCCCCCCAAACACCCCCTCCACCACCCCGCGAAACCGGTACACCTCAGGGTCCCACCCCTCCCGCGCCCGCACCCGCGCCTCCTCCCTGGCCTCGCCCCCGCCCCGAAGCCGGATCACCGGCCGCACCCCCGCCTCCCCCAAAACCCCCCACACCTCCTTCCCGTCAAACCCCGCGTCCCCCAAAAGCCACCCCCCGGAAGGAGGAAACCGCCTCAGCACCTCCCCACCAAGCCGGGGGTCCGGGGCGTAGCCCTCCCCCACCACTCCACCCCAGGGCCATAAGAGCCGCCTCTCCCTATCCCACCGCATCAGGGCCAGAAGCCGCGCGTGCCCCCGCACCCGCCGCACCTCCTTCCCCCGACGAAAGCGGAGAAGCCGGTCCTTGCTCCGGTAGGCCAGCCCCGTGGTGTCCATGAGGTAGAGGGGGGGAAAGCGCCGCCAGGTGTGCCGGCGCCTCGTCCGAAGCCGCTTCGCCTTCCGGCGAGGACTCCGGGGCGAGATGGGCCTCCAGTTCCCGGGAAAGCCTCTCCAGGAGGGCCTCAAGGAGTTTGGGGTCCAGGTGCTTGAGGGCGTAGCGGGCCAGGGACTGGTGGGAAGGGAAGGGGCCTTCCATCAGGTCCTGGAGTGAGGCCTCCGTCTCGCGGTAGGTGAGGCGGAAGAAGGCGCGGAAGAGAAGGAGGGCCAGGTAAAGGGCGTGGTCGTAGTGCCAGGGGCGGCCCCGCTTGCCTTTGGGGGTGGGAGGGGCCACCTCCCGGGCCAGGCGCAGGCAGTGTTCCAGGACCTCCTTGGGGCTTGCCTCCCTGCGAAGGAAGCCTCGCTTGCCCATCAGGAGAGAGATATACACCCGTCCTCCTGACCTTTGCAAGGCAAGCCCATGGCCAGGGCTTTACCCAAAACTCCTTCCTCGCCCTCCCTTAGCCTGCTTCAAGAGTTCTTGGGTGAC
>NZ_BMPJ01000036.1 GCF_014647535.1 Thermus composti
GGGGGAGGCTTTCCCCCAGGAGGGCCACCCCTTCCAAGAGGGGGTGGGGGGCGGTGAGGAGGACGGGGGTGAGGCTTCCCCCCCTGGGGGCCAGGAAGAGGGTGGGACGGCTTGGGGGGCCTTGGGGGGTGGCGATCCGCACCAGGACCTCGCTCCCCGGGAGGGCGTCCAGGAGGCGGAAAAGCCTCTCCAGGGCGGGAAGCCTGGGGTAGTCCACCCCAAGCCGCCTTAGGCCGAAGGCGGCCTCGTCGTCCAAGGCCAGGGCGTCTTCCCCCAGGAGGCGGGCGGCGAAGCTTTGGGGGAGGCCCTGAAGGCGGGCGAAGCCCCGGGCGGGGACCTCCACCGGGTAGGTCCTCCCCCCCACTGCCACCTGGGCTAGGAGGGGGCGGTTTGCGCTATTCCCCAAGGCCAAGAAGCCGCCTTCCACCGCCACGATCCCTAGGTTTTCCCTAGGGCTTCCCACGCCCACGTACCCCTCCACCCCGGGGGGCGGGGGGCCGTCCGTGGCCACCACCACCGGGGCCTTGAGAAGCCTCCGCCCTAGGGCGATGGCCCCCTCCAGGTCGGCCCGGGGGTCTTCCGCCTTTAGGGCGAGGAGCCTTTCCCTTAGGGCCACCCCGGGGGCGGGGCCGAAGGCGGTGGGCCTCGCCCCGGCCCGCACCAAGACCGCCTCGGGCGCCCTTTCCAGAAGGGGAAGAAGCCTTTCCTTGGCCAGGTCCAGCCGGGTTTTTGCCCCTTCCTTGGCCCCCATGCTGGCCGAGGCGTCCACCACCAGGACCAAAGGGGAGGGTCCCAAGGGGGGGTCTTCCAGGGCGAGGACCAGGAGGGCGGCCCCTAGGAGGAGGAGGAAAAGCCTCAGGTCTAGCCTCGGCCGGAAGCGCCGCCTCCTGCCCTTCCGCCAAAGCCACACCCCGGCCCAAGGGCGCACCCGGGGCCGCCTCGCCCGGTAGAGGAGGTAGACCAAGAGGAGGACCGGGGGTAAAAGCCAGAGCACCTTCCCCTAAGGCTACCCTTGCTAGAGTGGGGACGGTGTGGGTCTTGGGGATTGACACCTCCTGCGACGACACCGGGGTGGGCCTGGTACGGGACGGCCAGGTGGTGGTGAACCTGGTGGCAAGCCAGGTGCGCCTGCACGAGGCCTACGGGGGCGTGGTGCCGGAGCTCGCAAGCCGCGAGCACCTGAAGGCCATCCGCCCCCTTGCCGAGCGGGCCTTGGCCCTGGCGGGCATAACCCCTAAGGACCTCTCCTTGGTGGCGGCCACCCGGGGCCCCGGGCTCATCGGGGCCCTGCTCGTGGGCTACACCTTCGCCAAGGGGCTCGCCTGGGCCTTGGGGAAGCCTTTTTACGCCATCCACCACCTCGAGGGCCACATCGCCGCCGCCTGGCCCGAGGGGCTAGACCCCCCCTTCCTCGCCCTGGTGGCCTCGGGGGGGCACACCCACCTTTATGAGGTCCTGGACCTCGGCCGCTACCGCCTCCTCGGGGCCACCCGGGACGACGCCGCCGGGGAGGCCTTTGACAAGGTGGCGAGGCTTCTCGGCCTTGGCTTTCCCGGGGGGCCCGAGGTGGAGCGCCTGGCGGCGGAGGCGGAGGAGGTGGTTCCCTTCCCCGTGCCCCTAAAGGACCAGGAGGGGTACGATTTCAGCTTCTCCGGGCTCAAGACCAAGGCCCTCCACCTGGTGGAGAAGGGCCTTCCCAAAGCCGCCCTCGCCAAGGGCTTCCAGGAGGCGGCCATCGCCCACCTGGCGGAGGTGGTCCTGAAGGCGGCGGAGGACACGGGGCACAAGGTCCTCCTGGTGGCCGGGGGGGTGGCGGCAAACCGGGCGCTCCAGGCGCGCTTTAAGGAGGCGGGCCTAAAGGTCTATTTCCCTCCCAAGGGGCTTTCCCAGGACAACGGGGCCATGATCGCCCTCGCCGCCTGGCGCCGCTATATGCGGGGCTTTCCCCCAAGCCCCCTCTCCTTGGGGGCCACCGCCTACTGGCCCTTGGAGGAAGCCTAAAGGGGTTTCTCATCCCGAAGGGGTACAATCGGCCTTAGGATGTTAGGCCTTTTGCGCAGGCTCTTTGACAACAACGAGCGGGAGATCGCCCGCTACTACAGGCAGGTGGTGGAGCCGGTAAACCGCCTCGAGGCCGAGGTGGAGAAGATCCAGGACCTGGCCGCCGCCTACCGGGAACTCAAGGAAAAGCACCAGAAGGGCGCTTCCCTGGACGAGCTCCTCCCCATGGCCTTCGCCCTCACCCGGGAGTCCGCCAAGCGCTACCTGGGCATGCGCCACTTTGACGTGCAGCTCATCGGCGGGGCGGTTCTCCACGAGGGGAAGATCGCCGAGATGAAGACCGGCGAGGGCAAGACCCTGGTGGCCACCCTGGCCGTGGCCCTAAACGCCCTCACCGGCAAGGGCGTCCACGTGGTCACGGTGAACGACTACCTGGCCCGGCGGGACGCCGAGTGGATGGGGCCCGTCTACCGGGGCTTAGGCCTTTCCGTGGGGGTGATCCAGCACGCCTCCACCCCGGCGGAGCGGCGCAAGGCCTACCTTTGCGACGTCACCTACGTGACCAACGCTGAGCTCGGCTTTGACTACCTGCGGGACAACATGGCCATAAGCCCCGACCAGCTGGTCCTCCGCCACGACCACCCCCTCCACTACGCCATCATCGATGAGGTGGACTCCATCCTCATTGACGAGGCCCGCACCCCCCTCATCATCTCGGGCCCCGCCGAGAAGGCCACGGACCTCTACTACAAGATGGCGGAGATCGCCAAAAAGCTAGAAAGGGGCCTTCCCGCCGAGCCCGGGGTGCGCAAGGAGCCCACGGGAGACTACACCATTGAGGAGAAGAACCGCTCCGTCCACCTCACCCTCCAGGGCATCGCCAAGGCGGAGAAGCTTCTCGGGGTGGAGGGGCTTTTCAGCCCGGAGAACATGGAGCTCGCCCACATGCTCATCCAGGCCATCCGGGCCAAGGAGCTCTACCACCGGGACCGGGACTACATCGTCCAGGACGGCCAAGTTATCATCGTGGACGAGTTCACGGGCCGCCTCATGCCGGGCCGCCGCTACGGGGAGGGCCTCCACCAGGCCATTGAGGCCAAGGAGGGGGTCCGGATTGAGCGGGAGAACCAGACCCTGGCCACCATCACCTACCAGAACTTCTTCCGCCTCTACGAGAAGCGGGCGGGCATGACGGGCACCGCCAAGACCGAGGAGAAGGAGTTCCAGGAGATCTACGGGATGGACGTGGTGGTGGTCCCCACCAACCGCCCGGTGATCCGCCAGGACTACCCCGACGTGGTCTACCGCACGGAGAAGGGGAAGTTCTACGCCGTGGTGGAGGAGATCGCCGAGAAGTACGAGCGGGGCCAGCCCGTCCTGGTGGGCACCATCAGCATTGAGAAGTCGGAAAGGCTCTCCCAGATGCTCAAGGAGCCCAGGCTCTACCTCCCCAGGCTGGAGATGCGCCTGGAGCTCTTTAAAAAGGCCAGCGCCAAGCAGCAGGGCCCGGAGTGGGAGCGCCTCAGGAAGCTTCTGGAAAGGCCCGCCCAGCTCAAGGACGAGGACCTTGCCCCCTTTGAAGCCCTCATCCCGCCCAAGGGGAACCTGCGCGCGGCCTGGGAGGGCCTGAAGCGGGCGGTCCACACCCTCGCCATCCTTCGCCAGGGGATCCCCCACCAGGTCCTGAACGCCAAGCACCACGCCAGGGAGGCGGAGATCGTGGCCCAGGCGGGGCGGAGCAAGACCGTCACCATCGCCACCAACATGGCGGGGCGGGGCACGGACATCAAGCTCGGCGGCAACCCCGAGTACCTGGCGGCATCCCTTCTGGAGAAGGAAGGGTTTGACCGCTACGAGTGGAAGGTGGAGCTCTTCATCAAGAAGATGGTGGCGGGGCAGGAGGAGGAGGCCAAGGCCTTGGCCCAGGAGCTCGGGGTGAAGGACGAGCTTTTGGAAAGGATCCGCCAGATCCGCGAGGAGTGCAAGCAGGACGAGGAGCGGGTCCGGGCCCTGGGGGGGCTTTTCATCATCGGCACCGAGCGGCACGAGTCCCGCCGCATAGACAACCAGCTCCGCGGCCGCGCCGGGCGCCAGGGAGACCCGGGGGGAAGCCGCTTCTACGTCTCCTTTGACGACGACCTCATGCGCCTCTTCGCCTCCGACCGGGTCATCGCCATGCTGGACCGGATGGGCTTTGACGACTCCGAGCCCATTGAGCACCCCATGGTGACCCGCTCCATTGAAAGGGCCCAGAAGCGGGTGGAGGACCGGAACTTCGCCATAAGGAAGCAGCTTCTGCAGTTTGACGACGTCCTAAGCCGCCAGCGGGAGGTGATCTACGCCCAGCGCCGCCTCATCCTCCTCGGCAAGGACGAGGAGGTGAAGGAGGCCGCCTTGGGCATGGTGGAGGAGACGGTGGCCTCCCTGGCGGAAAACTTCCTCAACCCCGAGGTCCACCCCGAGGACTGGGACCTCGAGGGCCTCAAGGCCGCCCTCCTGGACACCGCGCCCCAGCTCCAGGACTTTCCCTTTGAGGAGCTTAGGGGCCTGAAGGCCGAGGAGGCGGTGGAAAGGCTCGTGGAGGCCGCCCTCAAGGCCTACGAGGCCCGGGAGGCCGAGCTCTCCCCACCCCTCATGCGGGCGGTGGAGCGCTTCGTGATCCTCAACGTGGTGGACAACGCCTGGAAGGAACACCTCCACAACCTGGACGTCCTCAGGCAGGGGATCTTCCTTAGGGGCTACGGCCAGAAGGACCCCTTCCAGGAGTACAAGATTGAGGCCACCCGGCTTTTCAACGACATGGTGGCCTTCATCAAGAGCGAGGTGGCCAAGTTCCTCTTCCGCCTCAAGGTGGAGGCCGAGCCCGTGCGGCCTGTGCGGGAGGCCCCCTACGTGCCTGTGCCCGAGGCCAGGCCGGAGCCTTCCCAGGCCTTCGGGGTGGAGAAGCGGCGCGCCACCCCCCCGCCCCAGCCGGGCCTTTCCCGGGCCGAGCGGCGGCGGCTCATGCGTGAGGAGAAAAAGCGCAAAAAGTAAGCCCTAGGCAAAAAGCGCCCGGAAAAGCCGGGCGCTTTCGCCCTTGAAAAGGGTTAGGCCTCCACCTGGAGGCTTTCCGGGTCCAGGTTGGTGTAGACGTGCTGGACGTCGTCCAGGTCCTCTAGGGCCTCCACGAGCCGCATCACCTTTTGGGCTTCCTCCGGGGAGAGGGCCACGGTGTTCTGGGGGTGCTGCACCACCTCCACCGCCTCCACGGAGATCCCCCGCTTTTTCAGCTCCTCGGCGATCCGGTAGGCCTCCGTGGGCTCGGTGTAGACGGTGAGGCTTTTCCCTTCCTCCTCCAGGTCCAAGGCGCCGAGCTCAATGGCCGCCTCCTGGGCCGTTTCGGTGTTCTCGCAGACGATCACGCCCCGCCTTTCAAACTGCCAGGCCACGCTCCCCGAGGTGCCCAGGGAGCCCCCGTATTTGCCGAAGACGTGGCGCACCTCGCTTGCGGTGCGGTTGCGGTTGTCGGTGAGGGCGTAGACCAAAAGGGCCACCCCGCCGGGGGCGTACCCCTCGTAGACGATCTCCTCGTACTGCTCGGCATTTTCCCCACCTCCTTGAAGCTTTTGTAGGAGGCGCTCAATGTTCTCCATGGGCACGTCGTCGGCCCGGGCGGCTTCAATGGCGTTCCTGAGCTGGACGTTGGCCTCGGGGTAGGGGCTTCCCCCGGCGCGGGCCGCCGCCTGGATGGCCCTGAGGTGCTTGGAGATGAGCTTGCCGCGCTTCAGGTCGTTCGCGGCCTTCTTGCGCTTAATCTGAGCCCATTTGCTGTGACCGGCCATAGTTCACCTTACCCATTATAGCGAGGTTCTCCAGGACCCGCTCCCCGAGCCTTTCCCCAGCTTCCTGGAACGGGTGGAAGATGAGGTGGACCCCTTCCTGGGCCAGCACGGGGTCCTCCTCGAGGAAGTAGCTGGTGGCGGCGACAAGCCCCTGGAAGCCCCGCTCCTTGAGCCAGCGGGCGGCGAGGGTCTTGGCCTCCAGGTCCGGCAGGGCGAGGACCACGGCCTTCAGGCCCCTTAGGTCCAGCCTTTCCCAAAGCTCGGGGTCCTCGGCGTCCCCGTAGAGGACCCGCAAGCCCTTTCCCCGATGGCGCTCCACCTTCTCGGGGTCGGCGTCCAGGCCGAAGGGCCTTTCTCCCCCCGCCTCCAGCGCCCGGTAGACGGCCCCCCCGGTGCGGCCCATACCCACGATGAGGACCGAGGCCCCGTCCAGGCGCTCGGGCTCCTGGTCCGGGTGGAGGCCCCGGCGCTCCAGGCGCAGGAGGAGGGGCTCTAAGCGCTTGTAGAGGGTGTGGCTGTAGCGGCCTAAGGGGGCGGAAAAGCCCATGGAAAGGGCCACCAGGAGGCCGAGGTTGCCCAGGCCCGTGGGCAGGAGGCCCGCTTTTTCCAGGGCCACCCCCACGATGAGGGCGAACTCGGAGTAGTTGCCCAGATAGAGCCCGGCCACGAAGGCGGTGCGGGCCCTCAGGCCGAAGAGGAGGAAGAGGAGGAAGAAGAGGGGGGCCTTAAGGAGGTTTAGGAGGAGGAAGGAGCCCAAAAAGGCCAGGTCAGCCCCCCCTAGCCCCTCCTTAAGGCCGATGTCCAGAAAGAAGGCCACCAGGAAGGCCTCCTTCAGGCTCCAAAGGCTTTTGGCCATCTCCGTGCCCTTGGCGTGGCCCGAGAGGAGGGCGCCCATGAGCAAGGCCCCAAGCTCCGGGGAAAGCCCCAGGCTTCGGAAGGCCTCCCCGCCCAGGAGGGCCACCCCCAGGCCGAAGAGCACCAAAAGCTCCTCGTGGCCGCTATGCTCCAAGAGCCAGGCCACCCCCCGGCGGAAAAGAGGCAGAAGGAGGAGGAGAAGTGCGAAAGGGCTCGGCGCCCCTCCCCCATAAAGGGTGAGGAGGCCCACCGCCACCAGGTCCTGCAGCACCAGGATGCTCACCGCCAGCCGGCCATGGTAGGTGGTGAGCTCCCGCTTGTCCTCCAGGAGCTTGGCCACTAACACGGTGCTGGAGAAGGCCAGAGCCAAGGTCAAAGGCAGGTTCTGGGTGAGGAGGAAGGCCAAGAGGCCGAAGAGAAAGAGATGGAGCCCCCCACCCCCAGGGCCCGGGGCTCCAGGAAGTCCTGGGGCCGCAGCTTGATCCCGATACTGAAAAGCAGGAGAAGAATGCCGATCTCCGCCGCCTGGTGCAGGAAGTCCGTTTCCCGGAGGCCTAGCCCATGGAGGGCGAAGCCTGCCGCCAGATACCCCACCAGAGGGGGCAGCCCCAGGCGGCTAGCCAAAAGGCCCAGGGTGAAGGCGGCGGTTACCCAGAGGGCTTCCATGCCCCAAGGGTAGCAGAGAAAAGGCTCGGGGACGGGGTGTGCTTCCCCCGTCCCTACACCGCCTTCCCCTTACTCCTTCCCCGCCAAGGCCTTATCCAAGAGGGCCTGCCACTCCTCGTAGGGGAGGAAGCCCGTGTGCTTTTCCCCGGCGATGAAGAAGGTGGGGGTACCGGTGAGGCCGAGGTCAGAGGCCAGCTTCTGGTCGGCCAAAACCCCTTCCCGGTGCTTCCCGGAGGCCAGGCAGGTCTGGAAGGCCTGGGTGTCCAGGCCCAGCTGCCCCGCCAGGTCCACCAGGTAGCGGTCCAGGACCTCCCCGGAAAGGTTTGCCCAGCCGCTAGCCGCCCGGAAGAGGATCTCGTGGTACTCGTAGTAGCGCCCCTGGTCGGCGGCGCAGGCCGCAGCCTCGCCCGCCCGGATCACGTTCGCTTGCCCGGGGAAGGGGAAGTCGCGGAAGAGGTAGCGCACCTTGCCCGTGTCTATGTACTCGGCCTTGAGCCGGGGGAGGATGTTTAGGGCGTGGTTTTGGCAGTGGGGGCAGAGGTAGTTGGAGAAGTCCACCACCACCACCGGGGCGTCCTCCCGCCCCAGGGCGAAACGGGCGCCCTGGGCCGGGTCCACCCCCGCCTTCCCCTTGGGCCCCCAGAGGATCCAGCCGAGGCCCAGGAGGGCCAGGGCAACCACTACGAGAACTATAGCGCGCGGCATGGCTTCACTTTACCCGAAGCGGATCTAGCCCGCATAGGGGGCCTGGCGGGCCTCCCCCTCGGGGGTGACGTAGAAGGGGTTTTGGTCGGTGGAGACCATGGTCTCCTTCTCCAGGGCCTCGAGGAGGTCCTTAGGCAGGACGAACATGGCCTCGAGGTAAGGGGCGGTGAGGTGGCGCAGGGCGAGGTTCCGCTCCCGGATCCGGGCCTCTATGACCCCTTCGGAGAAGGCGGCGGGGTCAAAGGCGTCGGAGGCCAGGAGGAAGCCGTAGTTCAGGAAGAAGCCCGGGATGTGGTTCTTGTAACTCCGCACGTAGCGGAAGGCCTCCCTGACCGTCCGGTGGACCACGGGGTGGACCCGGTGGTGGGTGAGCATGATCATCCCCGCCTGCATGCCCATCACCCCGCCGGGGTTCAGGTGGGCCTTCACCAGGCGGTAGAACTCCACGGTGTAGAGGAGCCTGGCGGGGTTGTCCTCCCCCACGGGGTCGGTGAGGTCAATGATGATGACGTCGTAGCGCTCCTCCGTGCGCTCCAGGTAGGCCCGGGCGTCGTCAATAACCAGGACGGTCCTCGGATCGTCAAAGGCCCCCTGGTGCCACTCGGGCATGTGGCGCTTGGCCACCTCCACCAGCTCCCCGTCAATGTCCACCATCACCGCCCGTTCCACCGTGGGGTGCTTGAGGACCTCCCGGAGGGTGGCCCCCTCCCCGCCTCCCACGATGAGGACCCGCCTGGGCTCGGGGTGGGTGAGCATGGCGGGGTGGACCAGGGTCTCGTGGTAGATGTACTCGTCCTTTTCCGTGCTCTGGACGTCCTTGTCCAGGATGAGCACCTTGCCGAAGCCCTTGGTCTCAAAGAGGAAGTAGTCCTGGAAGGGGGTCTTGCCCGAGGCGATGACCCGCTCCATCCGCCGCACCAAGGTCTCGTAAGGGGTGACGTGCTCAAAGAAGTACATCCCGTAGTCCATAGGTCCTCCTTTCTAAGGCTTCTCCGCGCCGAAGCCGCGGCGCTTGATGGCGTGCTCCGTGCCCCGCCAGTAGCGGAAGGCGGACTCCTCCTTGGCCCCGAAGGCCCGGGTGAGCCCCTTGAGCACCTCCTCCGGGTCCACCCCGTCCCGGTAGAAGTAGAGGTCCAAGGTGGCGGAGGCGTTGTCCTCGGGCCAGGTGTGGATCATCACCGCGGCCACGGGGCTTATGACCGCCGCGGAGAGCCCCTGGGGGTGGAACTTGTACACCACCGACTGGGCCGAGCCCTTGGGGGCCCCGAGGCGCATCACCGCGTCCACGAGGGCCGCCTCCACCATCTTGGGGTCCTCCAAAATGTCCACGTCGCACCCGTAGATCTCCGCTACCCAACGCCCGCCCGGCACCGTTTCCACAAGCGCCTATCATAGCCCCCCGGGGGAGGGGGGGCAAGCCCCTCAGCCGAAGAAGTCCTTGAGCTCCTCCTTGGTGATGAGGACCTCCCGGGGTTTGGAGCCCCGGGGTGGGCCCACGATGCCCATGGCCTCGAGGGCGTCCATGAGCTTCCCCGCGCGGGCGTGGCCGATGGAAAGCCTCCGCTGCAGACGGCTCACCGAGCCGTACCCCTCCTCCACCACGATCTCCGCCGCTTTCCTCAGGAGGGGGTCGGAGAAGTCCACCTCCCCCGGCCCTCCTCCCTCCGGGGCTTTTGGGGGTTCAAAGTCCGCCCCGTAGGCCTCGGCGAAGCGGTCGGGGAAGCTTTGCCCTCGGAGGAAGCCCGCCAGGCGGGCCACCTCTTCCTCCGAGAGGTAAGGGACCTGGAGGCGCACGGGCTTGGGAAGGCCGGGCTGGAGGAAGAGAGCGTCCCCTTGGCCGATGAGGCGCTCCGCCCCTTGGGTGTCCAGGATGGTGCGGGAGTCAAAGCCGCTGGCCACGGCGAAGGCCAGGCGGGCGGGGATGTTCACCTTGATGAGGGAGGTGAGGATGTCCACGCTGGGGCGCTGGGTGGCGAGGATGAGGTGCATCCCCGTGGCCCGGGCCATCTGGGCCAGGCGCAGGATGGCCGCCTCCACCTCCTTGGGGGCGGTCATCATCAGGTCGGCGAGCTCGTCCACCACGATGACCAGGTAGGGCAAAGCCTCATCGGGCCCCACCTTGGCGTTGTACTGCTCCAGGTTCCGGGCCCCCACCTGGCTCATCATCCGGTAGCGCCGTTCCATGTGGGCCACGGCCCCCTGCAGGACCCCGGCGGCCTCCTCGGGGCTCGTCACCACAGGGCGGACCAGGTGAGGGATCCCCTCGTAGGGGGTGAGCTCCACCATCTTGGGGTCAATGAGGAGAAGGCGCAGGGTGGTGGGGAGGTGCTTGAAGAGGAGGCTTGCGATGAGGACGTTGATGGCCACGCTCTTCCCGCTTCCCGTGGAGCCGGCGATGAGGAGGTGGGGCATTTTGGCGAGGTCCCTCACCCAGATCTCCCCCTCAATGCTCTTGCCTAGGATGAGGGGCAGGAGGGCCTTGGCGTTTTGGAAATGGGGGGAGAGGACCGCCTCGGAGAAGCGGACGAGTTCCCGCTTGGGGTTGGGCACCTCCAGGCCCACGGTGTTCTTCCCCGGGATGGGGGCCTCAATCCGCACCGCCCCCACCGCCAGGGCCCGGGCCAGGTCGTTCTGCAGGCTCTGGATGCGGCTGATCTTCTCTCCAGGGGCGGGGAGGATCTCGTAGCGGGTGACGCTGGGCCCCCGGGCGTGGCCCACCACCTGGGCCTGGATCCCGAAGTGCTTCAGGGTTTCCCCGATGGTGCGCTTGAGCCGCTCGGCCTCCTCCTCCAAGGCCCTCGAGGCCCCCTTGGGCTCGGGGGGGTCCAGG
The DNA here is from genome assembly GCF_014647535.1 of Thermus composti. GTDB lineage: Bacteria > Deinococcota > Deinococci > Deinococcales > Thermaceae > Thermus > Thermus composti. Next base: position 10,879 of record NZ_BMPJ01000036.1, read on the forward strand.
AGGTCGGGGGTGGGGAGGGCGAGGGCGGTGGAGGCGGGGGCTTTCCGAGGCTTGGGGGCGGGCTCGGGTTCGGGCTCGGGGAAGACCAGGTCCAGGTCTAGGTTCAGGGGCTCGGGCTCCGGGGCCTCGGGCTCGGCCTTGGGGGGAGGGTTCCCGGTGAGGAGGGCTTTGAGGCCTTCCCTCTGGGCCTCGGGGTGGGCGGCCAGGAAGGAAAGCCACGCCTCCAGGGCTTCCTGGCGGCTTAGAAGGTCCTCCACCAGGCCCGAAAGGGCCTCCCAGGCGGCCCGCCTTTCCTCCTTGAGGGCCTGGGCCTTCAGGATGCCCTTGAGGCTCGCCCGCACCGGGGGCACGGGGGCGAGGGCCTTAAGCCTCGCCCAGAGGGCCTGGGCCTCGAGGTGCAGGGCGGCCCGGCGCTCCTCCAGGGCCTCCCGCAAAGGCCCTTCCCCGGGGACCGGGTCCTTGAGGGCGGCAAGGAGGGCTTTGAGGGTGGGCTCCAAGGGGCGGGCATCCCCCTCCATGGCCCGCTTGAGCTCCTGGGCCCGCTCTTCCAGAAACGCCCGGAGGGCCTTTTCCACCTCGGGGAGGGTTTCGGGGCTTAGGGTCTGGGCGGTTGCCAGGAGGCCCGTGTGGTCCGGGTAGAGGCGGGCGAGGCGCTTCAGGGTGCGCCTTAGGCCCCAGGCCTTAAGCCCCAGGCGGGCCCGCCTGACCCCCTGGACCCCAAGCCGAATCCCCTGGAGGAGGAGGGTGAAGGGGGGCCTGCCCCGCCAGAGGTCTAAGACCGCCAGGCCAAGCCCCACCGGCAGGGCCAGGCCCAAAACCCCGGCGGCCTCCAGGAGGGCCCCCCGGATCCCCTGGCCCACCCTCCCCGAGAGGGTGGGGAGGAGGGGGAGGAGGGCGAGGGCGAGGAGGTGGAGGAAGAGGAGGTGGCGGAGGAGGGGCCTGAGGGCCTTTCCCCGGAGGAGGGCCAGGCCCATGAGGGCCAGGGAAGGGGGGAGGAGGTAGGCGGAAAGCCCCAGGACCTCGTAGAGGTAAAGGCGGAGGACCTCACCCAGAAGCCCTGTGGGCCAGGGGTAGAGGGGGGCGAGAAGGGCGATGGCCGCCCCGAGGAGGACCGCTCCCCAGGCTTCTCCCTCCCGGGACCCTTTGGCCATGGGCTTCCGCTTCGCCATCTTCGGCAATTATACGGAAAAAAAGGCCCCAAGGGGCCTTGGGGCCTTGGCCAAGGGGCCTCTAGCGCTTAAGCTCTTGGATCACCACTTGGGTGAGGTCGGTGTCGTTGCTGGCGTAGACCACCAGGCCTGACTGGGCCGCCACCTGGCGGCTCATCACCACGCTGAAGCCTTGGGCCTGGGCCACCTTGGCGATGGCCCGGTCCACGTCCTCGAGGATGGGCTTTAGGGCCTGGTTCTGCCGCTCCCGCCACTTCTCCAGGGTGGACTGGTAGGTCTTCATGAGGGCCTCGTAGTCCTGGCGCTCCTTGGCGCTGGCCTGGCCGGAGCGCACCTTCTGGTCCAGGGGCTTGAGCTTCTCCTCCAGGGGGGAGAGTTCCTTCTTGGCCTGGGCCTGCACGTCCTGGACCTTCTTGTAGTCGGGGTGGGCCTGGATGAGGGCGTCGGCGTCCACGAAGCCCACGCGGCTAGGGACGTTCTTGTTCTGGGCCATAAGGGGCGTAAGGCCGAGGCCAAGCCCGAGGAGAAGGGCGAAGAGGGAAAGCCGCTTCATGCCCCGTAGCCTAGCGGCCTTCCGTGAAGCCCGGGTGAGAGGAACCTTTTTGGCCTTTGGCGCCTCTTCCGGTTATCCTAGGGGGCGGAGGTGAAGGGTATGCGCAGGTTCTTGGGTGTTTTCCTCTTTGCGTTTGCGTTGGCCCTGGGTTCCTTGGCCTCGGCCCAGCGGGCCATCGGCTTTAGGCTCTCCCTGCCCGAGCCCGGGCCCGGCCTTGGGGTGGGCCTCGAGGCGCCCTTGGAGCGGAACCTGGCCTTCCGGGGTTTCGCCGACCTCTTCCCCGGGGGCCCTAGCTTCCTCGTGGGGGGAGAGGTCCTCTTCAAGCCCGACCTGGGCCAGCTGGACCGGGACCTTAGGGGGATCCGCCCCTACTTCGGCGGGGGGCTTGCGGGGCACTTCGGCGACCAGAGCCGGCTGGGCCTCCACCTTTCCTTGGGGGTGGAGGTCCTCTTGGACCCCAGGACCGGGGTCTTCCTGGACGGGGAGTACTTCTACCCCTTTGACGGCCCTGGCCGCTTCGGCAGGGTGGTCCTGGGGGCGAACCTCCGCTAGGGGCTTTTCCCCTTGACCCCGCCTCCTAAGAGGGGCGGGGACATTTTTCCCCTAGGGCGCCGGGTAAGTTTAGGGGGAAAGGAGGAATAGAGGATGCTCGTCCGCGACTGGATGACCCAAGACCCCCTCACCGTGGCCCCCGAGACCCCGGTGCTCGAGGCCATCCGGATCCTCAAGGAGAAAGGCTTCCGCCGCCTGCCCGTGGTGAAGGAGGGCAGGCTTTTGGGCATCGTCACCGACAAGGACCTCAAGGACGCCATGCCCTCCAAGGCCACCACCCTCTCGGTGTGGGAGATGAACTACCTCCTCTCCAAGCTCACCGTGGAGGAGGTGATGGCGAGGCCCGCCGTCACCATCGGGGCGGACGAGCCCTTGGAGAAGGCGGCCCTCCTCATGGAGGAAAAGAAGATCGGGGGCCTTCCGGTGATGGAGGGGGAGAGGCTTGTGGGCATCATCACCGTGACCGACGTGCTCCGGGCCTTCATTGAGGCCCTAGGCCTGAGGCTTGGGGGGCTTCGCATCACCGTGGACATCCCCGACGTCCCCGGGGCCCTGGCCCAGATGGCCCGGGCCGTCCCCCCGGCCAACATCGTCTCCATCGCCACCGCCGCCCACCTCCCCGGCTACCAGCGCCTGGTGATGCGGGTGGTGGGGGAGGACGTGGAAGGGGTGCCGGGGCGCCTTAGGGCCGCCGGGGAGAAGGTGGTGGACGTGCGGCCAGGCTAGGTACTCCACCGCTGCGAAAGACAGGGTGGAGGCCCTGGTATGGGCGGTGGGCCCTCAGGCCCCGTTTTTGTGGGCGGGGTAGGAGCCCAAGACCTTGAGAAAGGCCGCCCGTCTCAGGAGGTGGAGGAGGGCCTGGGCGGGGCCGGGGTCTTCCATGTGGCCCTCCAGGTCCAGGTAGAAGAGGTAGCTAAAGGGCCTGTCCCGGCGGGGCCTGGACTCCAGCTTGGTGAGGTTCACCCCCGCCTCGGCGAAGACCCTTAGGGCCTCCAGAAGCCCCCCGGGGCGGTGGCGCACGGCGAAGACGATGCTGGTCTTGTGGGGGCCTTCCCCCTTTGGGGCCTCCTCCCGGCCGATGATGAAGAAGCGGGTGTAGTTGTGGGGGTAGTCCTCAATGTTTTCCGCCAGGATCTCCAGGCCGTAAAGCTCGGCGGCCCGCCTCGAGGCGATGGCCCCAAGGCCCGGCTCCGGGTTTTCCGCAAGCTCCTTGGCCGCCCCGGCGGTATCGTAGACGGGGATGGGGGTGAGGCGCATCCGGGCTAGAAACCCGTCGCACTGGGCCAGGGCCTGGGGGTGGCTCTTCACCGCCTTGAGGTCCTTAAGCCCCGTGCCCTTGGGGGCCAGGAGGCAGTGCTCCACCCGGTGGACGATCTCTCCCACCACGTGGAGGTCGCTTTCCAGAAGGAGATCGTAGGTTTGGTTGATGCTCCCCGCGGTGGTGTTCTCCACGGGCACCACCCCAAGCTCCGCCTCCCCCGCCTCCACCGCCTCAAAGACTTGGTGGAAGGTGGGAAACCCCAAGGGCTTGGCCTCGGGGAAGCGCCTAAGCACCGCCTCTTCGCTGTAGGCCCCTTCCGTCCCCTGGAAGGCGATCCGCATGCCCCTCATCCTACCCCATGGATGCCCTGGGATCTTGGGGCGTAGGATTTTCCAGACTTGACCACTATGTCGCATAAAGCCCCAGGAAGCGCAGAGCGGAGAGGGGGTTGAAGGAGAAGGC
>NZ_BMPJ01000037.1 GCF_014647535.1 Thermus composti
CTGAACGGGCACGTGGAAAGGATGCAGCGGACCTTTAGGGAGGAGTTCTACACCCGGTCGTTGCCCTCACAGATTCCCGAGTTGCAGAGGGAGCTTGACGCCTACCTGGACCATTACAACCGTGAGCGACCCCACCGGGCCTTGGGGGGCCTGGCTCTTTTGGAGTACCTGGCTAGAATACGGGGGGAGACGGTCCCCGCAGAGTCTCAGATGTGCTGACCGACTACAATCTACTTGACGGGAGGCCCTTGCCGGTCTAGACTAACCTTTGCGCGCCGGGGAGTAGCGCAGCCTGGTAGCGCACACGCTTGGGGTGCGTGGGGTCGTCGGTTCAAATCCGGCCTCCCCGACCAGCGCAAAATCCCCCGCCAAGGAGCGGGGGGTTTTCCTTTAAGCTTAACCCCATGGACCGGGACGCCCTCGTCCAGTACCTAAACGCCTACCTGCGGATCGGCGACTTCCCCCAGGACCCCTCCCTAAACGGCCTCCAGGTGGAAGGGAAGGGGGAGGTCAGCAAGGTGGGGGCGGCGGTGGACGCCGCCGAGGCCATCTTCCAAAAGGCCCTAGAGGAGGGGGTGGACTTCCTCCTGGTCCACCACGGCCTCTTCTGGGGGAAGCCCTTCCCCATCGTGGGCCACCACCGGCGCCGCCTAAGGCTCCTCTTCCAGGGGGAGATCAACCTCTACGCCGCCCACCTCCCCTTAGACGCCCACCCCGAGGTGGGCAACAACTTCGTCCTGGCGCGCGCTTTGGGCCTCACCGAGCTCAAGCCCTACGACGTGGGGGTGGAGGGGCGCTTCCCCAAACCCACCCCTTTGGTGGAGGTGGCGGACCTCCTGGGGCGGCTTACGGGGATGCAGCCTTTGGTGCACCAGGGAGGGAAGGACCTGGTGGAGCGGGTGGTGGTGGTCTCCGGGGGGGCGGCGAATCTGGTGGCGCGGGTGGAGGCCGACCTTTTCATCACCGGGGAGCCCAAGCACAGCGTCTTCCACGAGACCTTTGAGCGAGGGCTCAACGTGATCTACGCCGGCCACTACGACACCGAGGTCTTCGGGGTCAAGGCCTTGGCCGAGCACCTAAGGGAACGCTTCGGTCTCCCCTGGGTCTTCCTGGACCATCCCACGGGGCTTTAGGCCATGGAAGGGGTTTTTCTGAGCCTCGAGGGCCTGGACGGCGCCGGCAAGACCACCCAAGCCCGCCTCCTGGCCCGCTTCCTGGAGGGAAAGGGCCTAAGGGTCCTCCTCACCCGGGAACCCGGGAGCGGGCTTCCCCAGGTCCGGAACCTCCTCCTAAAGGAGGCCCTTTCCCCTGAGGCGGAATACCTCCTCTTCAGCGCCGACCGGGCGGAGCACGTGCGCAAGGTCCTCCTTCCCGCCCTCCGGGAAGGAAGGTGGGTGGTCTCGGACCGCTACCTGGACTCTAGCCTCGCCTACCAGGGCTTCGGGCGCGGCCTTCCCCTTTCTTGGCTCCTGGAGGTAGCCCAAAGGGCCACCCTGGGGCTCAAGCCCCGGCTCACCTTCCTCCTGGACCTCCCCCCCGAGGAGGCCCTAAAGCGCCTTCCCCGCCCCGACCGGATGGAGGCGGCGGGGCTCGCCTTCTTCCAGAGGGTTCGGGAGGGCTACCTGGCCCTAAGCCGGGCTGAGCCCGAGCGCTTCCGCGTCCTGGACGCCACCAAACCCCCCGAGGCCCTCCACCGGGAGATCCTTCGCCACCTCCTCCCCCTTCTGCCATAATGGCCCCATGGGCCGCCTTTTTCCCCTCCTGGCCCTGGGCCTTTTCGCCCTGGCCCAGGGGCTCACCTTTCCCAAAAGCACCCTTTACGTGGAACAGGGAGGGAGGCGCTACCTCCTGAAGGTGGAGGTGGCCGACACCCCAAGCCGGCAGGCCCAGGGCCTCATGTTCCGCAAAAGCCTCGGGGAGGACGAGGGCATGGTCTTCCTCTTCCCCGCCCCCACGGCTTCGGGCTTCTGGATGAAGAACACCCTGATCCCCCTCTCCATCGCCTTCTTTGACCGGCAAGGGACGATCCTCCGCATCCTGGACATGGAGCCCTGCCCCAAAGACCCCTGCCCCGTCTACTACCCGGGCGTGGTCTACCAGGGGGCCCTCGAGGTCAACCAGGGTTGGTTCCAAAGGCGGGGCCTCACCCCCGGGGCCCGGGTGGGGGGCGAGGCCCTGCGCCTCTGGCCTAGCCGCTAGTGGAACGGAACCCCTTCCTTTCCCTCATCGCCTTCGCCCTCTTGGTGCTCCTTTCCGTGGTCTCCTTCCTGGGGTACCTCCTGGCCGCCCGCCGCCTCCAGACCCCTCCTCCTCCCGAGACCCTCACCGTCCTCACCCGGGAAGGCCCCAGGATCCTCAAAGGGCGCCTGGCCCGAACCCCCGAGGCCTGGCGGCTGGGCCTCGGCCTAAGGAAGGAGCCCCTTGAGGCCCTCCTCTACCTCTTCCCCGAGGCCACGGACGCCCCTTTTAGCGCCCAAGGCTACCGCTTCCCCGTGGTGGTGGCCTTCCTGGACGGGAAGAACCAGGTGCTCAAGGTGGTGCGCCTAAACCCCGGGGAAAGCGTGGCCCCCGGGACCCTTTACCGAGGGATCCTCGAGGTCAAAGAGGACTTGGTCCCCCTAGCCCCGGGGGACCAAGTGGTGCCCTAAGTACCCCACCGCGGCTTTCGCCGCGGTGGGGGCCCCAAAAGGAGTTTCCTAAGCTTCCTTTCGGGCACCTCGTGTTGCGAAACCACCGTGCGGCCGCTTAGTCCTCCTTCTTGTCCTCGGACTTCTCCTCGGACTTTTCGCTCTTCTTGGCGTAGTCCTTCACGTGCCAGCCCGACCCCTTGAAGATGATGGCCGGAGGGGTGATCACCCGCTTCAGGGGTTCGCCCGTCTCGGGGTGGACCTTCAGGGGTTCGTCGTGGAAGCCCTGCTCAAACTCGTAGTAGTTGCCCGTCTCCAAGCCCTTGTAGACGTAGACCGGCATACCCTACCCTCCCACCGGGGATTTTGACACTTAAACAACTTGAGTGTCAAGACCCCGGGTGGTAGGCTACGCCCGTGGACAAGGCCGCCCTCAGGCGCTGGGCCAAGGAAGTCTGGCGGGGGTTAGACCGGGACCGCCTCGCCCAAGAGGTCCTCCGCGCCCTCCTCCCCTGGCTTGAGGCCCGGGGCTTTCGCCACATCCTCCTCTACCATCCCCTGCCCCACGAGCTGGACCTCCTCCCCCTCCGGGAGCGCTTCCCCGCCCGCTACTACCTGCCCAAGGTGGCGGGACGCACCCTAAGCGTCCACCCCTTCGGTCCCCTAGAACGGGGCCCTTTCGGCCTCCTGGAGCCCGCCACCCCCGCCGTGAACCCCGGGGTTTTGGACCTGGTCCTGGTGCCGGGCCTGGCCTTTGACCTCGAGGGCTTCCGCCTGGGGCACGGGAAGGGCTTTTACGACCGCTTCCTCCCCACCCTAAAGGCCCTCCGCCTCGGCATCGCCCCCAAAGCCCTTCTCCTCCCCCGCCTGCCCCGGGACCCCTGGGATACCCCCGTGGACTACCTGGCCACCGAGGAAGGGGTCTTCCCGGTCAAAAGCCCCGGCCTCCCCTCCCCCGACCCGCTACACTAAGGGGCATGCGGGGTGCCCTCCTGGACTGGGACGGGGTCCTCCTCCTTCTGGACGAAGAGGCCCTCTACCGGAAAGCCCTGGCCCTCGCCCTGCAAGGGGCGGGCCGGGAAAGGGCTTTTGGGGTTTTGGCCCGGGCCTTGGGGCGGATCGGCGAGGCGGTGCGGCGCCTCGAGGTGCGCACCCTCGAGGAGGAGGCCCGCTTCTGGCAGGGCCTAATCCGGGAGGCGGCCAGGGACCTGGGCCTTCCCCTTAGGGCCCTGGAGGGCCTCCGCTACTACCACTTTCTGCGCCAAGCCCCGGGGGCGGAGGCCCTCCTCCAAAGCCTCAAGGCCCGGGGGCTCAAGGTGGGGGTCCTCTCCAACACCCTGCCAAGCCTCAAGGAAAGCCTGGCCCACCACGGCCTCGCCCGCTACGTGGACGGCTTCTTCGCCTCCTGCGCCCTGGGGGTGGCCAAGCCCGACCCCAGGGCCTTCCTCCTGGCCCTCGAGGGCCTCGGCCTCGCCCCCGAGGAGATCCTCTACCTGGACGACGACCCGGAAAACGTGGAGGCCGCCCGGAGGCTTGGCCTAAGGGCGGAGGTCTACACCCCCTCTTCCCGGGCCCAGGGCCGAAGCCCGGCCTAAAGCACCGGCAGTTCCGCCACCGTGGCCACGGGGATGGCAGGGTTCCCCTGGCGGAAGACCGCCAGGCGCCCCACCACCTGCCCCCCGGCCCGCTGGACCATCCGCTCCATGGCCTTCATGGTCTCCCCGCTGGCCACCACGTCGGAGACCAGGGCCACCTTCTGGTTGAGGAGCTTCTCGGCGAAGCGCCGGTCCAGCCAGAGCACTTCCCCCACCCCGAGAGTCAGGGTTTGGACCTCTTGGATGATGGGGTCCTCCATGTAGGGGCGGCGGCGCCTCCGGGCCACCACGTAGGGCAGGCCCAGCTCCTCGGCGAGGACATGGGTGAGGGGGATGGGGCTCGTCTCCGTGGTGAAGAGGACCTCGGTCTCCTTGGGCACCAGGGGCTTTAGGGCCAAGGCCGCGGCCCGGGTGAGCTCCGGGTCCCCCAGGAACTCCACCAGGGGGATGCGCCTTCCCGGCAGGGGTTCTATGAGGGGCATGTGCCGGGTGACGCCACCTAGGGTGATGGGATAGGTCTCCATAGGGCCCTCCTACTCGGGTTTAAACAGGGGGAGGTGGCCCAGGGCGATCACGTCCTGGCGCGGGGTCCCCTCGGTAAAGACCGCCAGGACCGCCACCACCTGCCCCCCCACGCCTTCAATGAGCTCGCGAAGCCCCGCCAGGGTGGAACCGGTGGAAACCACATCGTCCACGATGGCCACTTTCTTGCCCCGGATCCGGGGAATATCGGCCCCGTCCAGGACCAGAAGCTGGGGCTTGCCCGTGGTGATGGAAACCACCTCCCGGCTCACCGGGTTGATCATGTAGGGCTTTTCGGTCTTGCGGGCCACCACGTAGGGCTTCCCGGTAAGGCGGGAAAGGGCGTGGGCCAGGGGCACCGCCTTGACCTCGGGGGTGACCAGGGTTTCTACCTCGGGCGGCAGGCGCTGGGCCAAGGCCTCAGCGGCCGCCTCGGTGAGCTCGGTGTCCCCCAGAAGGTTAAGGAGGGCCACGGCCACCCCGGGCCCCACCTGAACGATGGGAAGCTCCCTCCTAACCCCGGCGATCTCCACAGGGTAGGTCCTCACGGGCCCAGTCTATACTGGAGGTATGCTCGGCGCCAAGATTGAGACCCTGGGCGTGGACCCGCAAAACGGGAGCGTGGTGGTCCTCCTCAGGGCGGAAAACCAGAAGCTTCTCCCCATCGTCATCGGCCCCCTCGAGGCCCACCACATCGTGGTGGCCCTCCAGGGGGAAAAACCCCCAAGACCCCTCACCCCCGACCTCCTTCTCTCGGTGATGGAGATGCTCCAGGCCAAGCTCAAGCGGGTGGAGATCACCGACCTTAGGGACGGAACCTTTTACGCCCGCCTCATCCTGGAGCACCGGGGGATTGAGCTGGAGGTGGACGCCCGCCCCTCCGACGCCATGGCCCTGGCCCTACGGGCCCAGGCCCCCATCCTGGTGGCTGAGGAGGTCCTGGACAAAGCCGGGGTGGAGGAGGCCAGCCTCAAGCCCCACGGAGCGGCAGAAGCCTAAGCGCCCCCCTTTGGCGCAAGGAGCCTATGCTTCGCAACCGAGGGACGGGCGCTCGCCTCTTCCGCTTCCTCATCCCCTTTCTTTTCGCCCTCACCCCGGTCCAAGCCCAACGCCTGGGGGTGATCGGGGACTGGGGGGCAGGCACCCAAGGACGGGCCCAGGTGGCGGCCCTCCTTCGCCAGGAGCACGCCCAAAGCCCCCTCGCCGCCCTCCTCACCACGGGGGACAACTTTTACCCCAGAGGGCGGGTGGTGGAGGCCTACCTCCAAGACCTCCCCCCCGTCCCCCTCTACCCCGCCTTCGGCAACCACGACGCCCCGAACCTCGAGGCCCAGCTCCGCCGCTTCGGCCTGGAGAGGCCCTACTACCGGGTCCGCTTCAGCGGCCTCGAGGTCTTCGTCCTCTACACGGAAGGCGACCTCAGGGCCCAGAGGGCCTGGCTAGAGGAGGCCCTCCAAGGCTCCACCGCCCCCCTCAAGGCCCTCCTCCTCCACCGCCCCCTCTACTCCTCGGGGCTCCACGGGGGAAGCCCCACCCTAAGGAGCCTCTTCGAGCCCCTCCTCCGCCGCCACGGGGTGGCCCTGGTCCTCGCGGGCCACGACCACCACTACGAGCGCCTGGAGGTCCAAGGCCTCCTCCACGTGGTGACGGGAGGCGGGGGCGCGGGCCTCTACCGCACCCGTCCGCCCCTCCCCTGGAGCCGGGCCCTGGCCGTGGCCCACCACGCCCTTTTCTTGGAGGTGGGGGAAAAGGGCCTTTCAGGCTACGCCCTGGACCCCCAAGGCAAGGCCTTGGACCGCTTTTTTATCCCCATCCGCCCATGACGTGGACGTGGACGTGGAAGACCTCCTGCCCTCCCTTTTCCCCCACGTTCACCACGAGGCGGTAGCCCTCGAGGCCCAGGCGCCGGGCCACCCGGTTGGCGGTGCGGAAGAGGGCCCCGAGCTTCCTTTCCCCTTCCTCGCTATCGGGGTAGTCGGAAAGCTTCTCCACGTGCTCCTTGGGGACCACCAGGACGTGCACCGGGGCCTTGGGCCTTATGTCGTGGAAGGCCACGAAGCCCTCGTCCTCGTAGACCTTTTTGGAGGGGAGTTCCCCGGCGATAATGCGGCAGAAGACGCACTCCATGGAAAGCATCCTACCGCACGGGAAGCTCCAAGGGCCCCCTGACCTCTTCCTTCACCCCTTCCACCCGGCCCAAAAGGACGTACCCCTCCACCCCCTCCACCCGGGCCCAGACCGTCTCCCCAGGACGGGCCTGGCCCAGGAGGCGGGCCTCGTAGTAGTCGGGGGTGTGGCCCAGAGCCTCACCCCCCTGCACCCGCTCCACCAGAACCTCCACCCGGCTTCCCAGCTTGGGCCGGATCCGCTCCTCGGCCAGGCGCTTCGCCAAGGCGATGAGCTCCTTGGTGCGCCGCTTCCTGACCTCCGGGGGCACCTGGGGCATGGAGGCGGCCCGGGTCTTGGGCCTCGGCGTGTAGGTGAAGGCGTGGACCCGGGTGGGCTTAAGCTCCTCCAGGAAGGCCAGGGTCTCCCGGTGCTCCTCCTCCGTCTCCGTGGGGAGGCCGGCGATCACGTCGGTGGTGAGGGCAAAGCCGGGGATGAGCTCGTAGGCCCTCTCCACCAAAGCCCGGTAGTAGGCCTTGTCGTAGCGCCGGCCCATGAGCTTGAGGAGCCGGTCCGAGCCCGTCTGCAAGGAAAGGTGGAGGTGGGGCCTGACCTCGGGGGCATACCGGCCGATCACCCGAAGAAGGTCCTCCCCCGTGTCCTCGGGCTCTATGGAGGAAAGCCGCACCTTGGCCCCCAGGTGGTAGAGGTCCTCCACCAGGCCCGCGAGGCCCCTCGGGTGCCCCTGGTAGCTTCCCAGGCGCACCCCGGTGAGGACGATCTCCTGGATCCCCAGGCGCAAAAGGGCCTCGGCCTCGGCCAAAACGTCCCGGTAGTCCCGGTGGCGCTCCTTGCCCCTAAGCCTCGGGATGATGCAGTAGGCGCAGCCCGCCTGACACCCGTCTTGCACCTTCAAGAAGGCCCGCACCCGGCTATTCAAAAGCCCCCTTTCCCCCGCCCCCCAGAACTCGTTGGGCGGGGTGGTGATGGGGTCCGAGGGGAGGCCGAAGTGCTCCAGGATCACCCGGGGAAGCTCGGCCTTACGGGCGTTGGGGACCACCGCATCCGCCCCAAGCTCCTTTAGCACCTCGGGGGCGAGCTCGGCGTAGCACCCCGTGACCACGATGAAGGCGTGGGGGTTGTACCGCCTCGCCCGGCGCACCTCCTTGCGGGTGTCCGCCTCCGCCGTGGTGGTAACGGCGCAGGAGTTGATGACCACGAGGTCCGCCCCCCCCGCTTCCACCGGGACCACCTCCGGCTCCAAGGCCTTGAGGAAGCCCAAAAGGGCCTCGGTCTCTACCTGGTTGACCTTACACCCCAGGGTGCGGAACGCGGCGCGCATCCCTCCCATTCTGCTATAAAAAGGGCAGCCGGAGAATGTGGGCGGTGCACTTGCCGTGAGAATCCCAAGGGTTGTAGTATCCCAAGGGCATACCCCAAGATATGGGGTACCTGGAAAGGAGCGGGATTCCTATGGAGCTTTTTGACGAACACGCGCAGGCCATCGCCAAGCGCCAGTATTTGCAGCCCGGGGACGGGGATATCCTCGGTATGTTCCGCCGGGTGGCCCGGGAAATCGCCAAGCCCGAGAAGCCTGAGGAAAGGGCCTACTGGGAAGAGGCGTTCTTCCGGTTGATGAGCCAGAAGCGCTTCTCCCCGGGCGGCCGGATCCTCGCCGGGGCGGGCACGGCCCACGGGAACCTCCTGAACTGCTTCGTCCAAGGGGCCACGGAAAACCCCCCGGAAAGCTTCCAGGGCGTCATGGAGGTGGCCAAGAAGCTCGCCCTGGTCACCAAGGTGGGCGGGGGAAACGGGGTGAACCTGGACCCCTACCGCTCCAAGGGGACCCGCAAGCGGAAACCTGTGCGGGGCGTGGCCTACCTCTCGGTGGACCACCCCGACGTGGAGGACTTCATCCGGGGCCTCATGCGCCCCCCCATCAACCCCGAGGGCCCCAAGGAGGAGATCGCCCTCAAGAACTTCGCCCGGGTGGTCTACGGGAAGATCCCCCCCGAGCTCAAGGCCCTGGCCGAGGCCCACGGGGTGCAGACCATGGAAGAGCCCCCCCAAAACCGGATCCTCGTCCCCGACGACATGGGGGGGATCATCGAGGCCGCCAAGGAGGCGGCGGACCTGGCCCGGAAGGGCCAAGAGCCCCACGTGGACTTCTCCCTCCTAAGGCCCGAAGGGGCCCCCATCCGGGGAAGCGGAGGGACGAGCTCGGGGCCCGTGAGCTTCCTCTATGAGATCTTTGACAACTTCCTGGAATGGGTGGCCTGGGGGGCCGAGGAGGCGGGCCCGGTGGCCACCCTGCGCTACGTCTACGCCAGCGTGCTTCGGGTGGTGCGCCAGGGGGGTACCCGCCGCGGAGCGGGGATGGCCACCCTCTCCATAGACCACCCCGACCTCCTGGACTTCCTCACCGCCAAGGACCTGGACCGGGAGAAGGCGGAGGGGGACATCTCCACCTTCAACATCTCCGTCCTGGCCACGGACCGCTTCCTCGAGGCGGTGGAAAAGGACGCGCTCTGGCCCGTGACCCCCATTGAGGTCCCGGGGAAGTACTACCCCTACCCCTTGGAAGGCCCCTACACGGGGAAGCTCCCCTCCCTCCCCGAAAGGGAGGACGGGGCCAAGGCCATCCCCCTCTACGGGGGGAAGGTCCCCGCCCGCTGGCTCTGGCACGAGATCGCCTGGCACGCCTGGGCCACGGGGGAGCCGGGGCTCATCTTCGTGGACCGGGTGAACGCCCTCTCCGCCCTCAAAGGCCTGGGGGAGCGGTACCAGATTCGCTCCACCAACCCCTGCTTCGTGGGTGAGACCCGCATCCCCACGGAGCACGGCCTGGTGCCCATCGCCGAGCTGGCCCAAAAGGGAGAGGGTTTCTTCCTGGTCACCGACAACCGCGCTCCCCTCCACGGGCTAGGTGCGCCCTCCCCCTTCCCAGGCACCACCGTCCGGCGGGCGGCGCGGGCTTTCTTCACCGGGGTGAAGCCCGTAGTCCGCCTCCTCACCCGGGAAGGCCTCGCCCTCACCCTCACCCCTGACCACCTCCTCCTCACCCCGGAGGGCTACCGGGAGGCGGGAAGCCTGAAGCCGGGGGATAAGATCCTGGTGCAAAGCGGGGAGGGGCTCTTCCCCAAGGAGGAGGCCCTACCCGCCGCCGCTTTGGCGGTGGTCCGGGAGCGGGTGGCCGCCAGAGGCCGGGAAGATGGCCTTGGAAGGCTACCGTCCGCGCGCCTTCAAGAAAAGTACGCCAACCTCCCCACCCGCTGGAGCCGGGAGCTGGGCGTGGCCCTAGGCTGGCTCTTAGGGGACGGGTACCTCCGGGAAGACGGCGTGGGCTTTTACTTCTCCCGGGAAGACTTTGCCGCCATAAGCTGGCTTCCCGACCTCCTCCGGGACTGGTTCGGCGGGGGCACCCTCCAGGAAACGCCCTCCAACACCTACCACCTCCACTTCAACCGCATACCCACCGCCTTCTTCCAAGCCCTGGGGGTCAAGGCGGCCAAGGCCCCGGAAAAGCGGGTACCGGAAAGCCTTTTCCGCGCTCCCCGGGAGGCGGTGGTGGGCTTCCTCCAGGGGCTTTTCAGCGCCGACGGCTCGGTCCAAGTTAACCCCGGGAAGCAGGACGCCACCGTGCGCCTGGCCTCCTCGAGCCTGGGCCTCCTGCAAGACGTTCAGCTTCTCCTCCTCAACCTGGGAATCTACGGCAAAATCCACAAGCGCCGCCCCGCGGGTGCCAAACGCCTTCCCGACGGCCGCGGGGGGACCAAGCTGTACCCCACGGCCGCCCAGTACGAGCTGATCCTGGGGGCCGTGCACCGGGACCGCTTCACCCAGGTGGTGGGGTTCCTCCAGCCGGAAAAGCAGGCCAAGCTTCTGGCCTTCCTCCGGGAACGCCCCCGGGGGGCTTACCGCAAGCCCTTCGTGGCCACGGTGGAACGGGTGGAGCCCGCAGGCGAGGCTCCGGTCTACGACCTCACCGAGCCCGTGACCCACAGCCTGATCGCCAATGGCCTCGTGGCCCACAACTGCGGCGAAATCCCCCTCACCGTGGGCGAGCCCTGCGACCTCGGGGCCATGAACCTCGCCGCCTACGTGAAGGACGGGGCCTTCCAGATGGAGGAGTTCCGCAAGGACGTGCGCACCGCTATCCGCTTCCTGGATAACGTCCTTGACGTGAACCAGTTTGCCCTCCCCGACAACGAGGAGGCGGCGAAGAAGCTCAGGAGGCTCGGCCTTGGGGTCATGGGCCTCGCCGACATGCTCATCAAGCTGGGCCTCCCCTACGACTCGGAGGCGGCGAGGGAAAAGGTCTACGAGATCATGAGCGCCATGCGGGAGGAGGCCATCCGGGCTTCCGAGGAGCTCGCCAAGGAGCGGGGGGTCTTCCCCCTCTACGAGGAGCACAAGGAATACTTCCAAAGCCTTGGCATCAAGCCCCGGCGCAACGTGGCCCTCCTCACCGTGGCCCCCACGGGAACCACCAGCATGCTCATGGGGGTCTCCTCGGGGATTGAGCCCGTCTTCAGCCCCTTCGTCTGGCGGAGGATCGGCGGGGAGTACAAGCCCCTCCTCCACCCCCTCTTCGTGGAGCTCATGGAGGCCTACCCGCCCGCTCCCGGCTACGAGAAGGAGGGGAAGTGGGATTGGGAGAAGATCATCGCCGAGATCCAGAAGGACGGGCACGGCTCGGTGCAGAACCTCCCCTTCATCCCTGAGGCCATCCGCAAGGTCTTCCGCTGCGCCCACGACATCCACCCCTTGGACCACGTGCGCATGCAGGGAGTGGTCCAAAGGGCCTTTGACGCCGAGGGACTTGCTGCGAACTCACTCTCAAAAACCATCAACCTCCCCCACGAGGCCACGGTGGAGGACGTGGAGGCCGCCTACCTCGAGGCCTACCGCACCGGGTGCAAGGGGATCACCGTCTACCGGGACGGCTCCCGGGAGTTCCAGGTGCTCACGGTGAAGAAGGAGGAGAAAAAGGAGGAAGCCCCCAAGCCCACCGCCCAAGAGGCCTCGCCCAAGGCGGAGGCCAAGGAAGCCCCCAAGGCTTTGCCCACGGGCCCCGTCTACGAGCGCCCGGGGAGGCTTCTCGGCTTCACCGACATGGTGAAGCTCATGACCCCGGAAGGGGCCAAGCGGAGCTTCCTGGTCACGGTGAACCTCCTGGACGGGAAGCCCATTGAGGTGATCCTCACCTCGGGCAAGGCGGGGGACGAGGCCAACGCCGATAGCGAAGCCTTAGGCCGGGTGGTCTCCATCGCCCTCCAGTACGGGGTGCCCCCGGAGGCCATCATCCGTACCCTTCGGGGCATCAACGGCGGCCTTTACGGCACCTACCAGGGGAGGCTCGTCTCTAGCAAGGCGGACCTCATCGCCGTGGCCCTGGAGACCATCCCCAAGGCGCTAAAGGGGATGGAGGTCCAGGAAACTCCCCTGCCCGCCCTCTCGGGCGGGGGGATCGCCCTGCCGGGCGCCCTCCCTTGCCCGGTCTGCGGGGAAAAGACCTTGGTGAGGGAAGAGGGGTGCTACAAGTGCCAGGCCTGTGGCTACGCTAAGTGCGGCTAGCCGCCGAAGCCCGGGGCATGCGGGTCAAGGTCTGCGGCATCACCCGCCTCGAGGACGCCCTCCTGGCCGAGGAGCTTGGGGCCTATGCCCTGGGCTTCGTCCTCGCCCCGGGCTCCAAGCGGCGCATCCTTCCGGAGGCGGCCCGGAGGATCTCCGAGGCCCTGGGCCCCTTCGTGGTGCGGGTGGGGGTCTTCCGGGACCAGCCCCCGGGGGAGGTCCTCCGCCTCATGGAAAGGGCCAGGCTCCAGGTGGCCCAGCTCCACGGGGAGGAGCCCCCGGAGTGGGCCCTGGCGGTGGGCCGTTTCTTCCCGGTCATCAAGGCCTTCGCCCTGGAAGGCCCCGCCAAGGCCGCCTGGGCCGACTACCCCGCCTGGGCCCTCCTCCTGGACGGGAAGCTTCCGGGAAGCGGGAAGCCCTACCCCAGGGAGTGGGCCCAGCCCCTTTTGAAAACGGGGAAAAGGGTCATCCTGGCGGGGGGGATCACCCCGGAGAACCTGGGGGAGGTGCTTGCCCTAAGGCCCTACGCCCTGGACCTGGCGAGCGGGGTGGAGGCCGCCCCCGGGGTCAAGGACCCCGAAAAGCTCCGGGCCCTTTTCGCCCGGCTCAGGGGCCTATGATGGAAGGGTGATCGGCCACCACCCCTTCCTTCCTCACCTAAAGGCCCTGCTCCAGGCGGCGCGCCTGGCCCGGGGCATCCACGTCTACTACCTGGAAAAGGGCTTCAGCCAGGGGACCAAGTCCGGCCCCAACGACCTGGTGACCCAGGCGGACAAGGAGGCGGAGGAGGCCATCCGGGACTTCCTCCTCGCCCGCTTCCCCGAGGCGGGCTTCTTCGGGGAGGAGGGCGGAAGCCACGGGAGCAAGGAGATGCGCTTCATCGTGGACCCCCTGGACGGCACGGTGAACTACGCCCACGGCTTCCCCTTCTACGGGGTCTCCCTGGCTTTGGAGGTGGCGGGGCGGATAGAGGTGGGCGTGATCATGGACACCGCCCGCAACGAGACCTTCTACGCCCTCAGGGGAGGCGGCGCCTACCTGGACGGGCGGCCCATCCGGGTCACGGAACGAACCGAGCTCTTAGGAAGCCTCCTCGCCACGGGCTTCCCCTACGACGTGGCCAAGGACCCGGAGAACCTCACCTACTTTAGCCGCGCCCTTAGGCGGGGCCTTTTGGTGCGGCGCCCGGGGGCCGCCGCCTTGGACCTGGCCTACGTGGCCGCGGGGCGCCTCGAGGGCTTCTGGGAGGTGAAGCTCAACCCCTGGGACGTGGCCGCAGGCTGGCTTTTGGTGGAAGAGGCGGGGGGAAGGGTCACGGGCCTAAAGGGGGAGCCCTACGCCCTGGGCAACCGCTACATCGTGGCCACCAACGGGCGCATCCACGAGGCCCTCCTCCAGGTGCTCCAGGAGGATTTAGAATAGGAGCCATGAACGCCGAAGCCAAGAAGAAGGTCCTGAGGAGCTTCACCTACGGGCTTTACATCCTCACGGCCCAAGACGGGGAGGAGGTGGCCGCCGGCACGGTGAACTGGGTGACCCAGGCCTCCTTCACCCCGCCCCTCGTGGCCCTCGGGGTGAAGCGGGATAGCCACCTCCACGCCCTCATAGAGCGCACGGGCAGGCTCGCCCTCATGACCCTGGCCGAGGGCCAGAAGGCCATCGCCCAGGACTTCTTCAAACCCACCCAGCGGGAAGGCCAGGCCCTCAACGGCCACCCCTTTGAG
Source organism: Thermus composti (assembly GCF_014647535.1). GTDB lineage: Bacteria > Deinococcota > Deinococci > Deinococcales > Thermaceae > Thermus > Thermus composti. The sequence goes on from NZ_BMPJ01000037.1 coordinate 14,149, forward strand.
CCCTCCCCCACCTTCGGCCTTCCCCTCCTCACCGAGCTCCCCTATTGGCTCGAGGCGGAGGTGCGGGAGATGGTGAAGCTGGGTGACCACAGCGTGGTGGTGGCCGAGGTGGTGGAGGCGGGGGTGCGCTACGAGGCCAAGCCCCTCGTCATGTGGGACACGGGCTGGTTCTACGGGGGGTAGCCCACCCCCCCTTGACAGTTCTTCTTTCCTCTGGTACTTTTTTCTTTGCGCTGCCTGGTGGGCGGCGGGGGATCTTGAAAGCTGGGGTGGATGGATGG
>NZ_BMPJ01000038.1 GCF_014647535.1 Thermus composti
GGACGGGCACCCCAAGCCCCCCGGCCCCCACCACGGCCACGGAGGCCCTTTTGAGCTTCTCCTGCCCCTCGGGGCCCACCTGGGGCAGGATCATCTGCCGGTGGTAGCGGTCCAGCTCCTCCTTGGTCCACATCTAGGCCTCCCGGGTGCCGAAGCCGGGGGGGAGGAAGTCCGGGTAGTCGGGGTTGCCCTTCCGGTCCTCGGCCTTGGGGATGAGGTCCGAGGGGTGGGGCTCCCCTTTGCGGCAGTAGGGGCAGTCGTGGCGCACCTTGTAGCGCACGGGCCTTGCAGGGATCCCCAGGGCGATGGCGTGGGGAGGGATGTCCTTGGTGACGATGGCCCCGGTGCCCACCATGGCGTCGTCCCCGATGCGCACCCCCGCCAAGACGGTGGCGTGGTAGGTGATGCGGACCCCGCTCCCGATGATGGTCTCCTTCAAGGTCACGTCAGGGGAGGCCAGGACGTGGTGGGTGTGGCTGTAGACGTTGACGTAATCGGAAAGGGAGGTCCTGTCCCCGATCTTGATCCCGCCGATGTCGTCCAGGAAGACATAGCGGTGCACCACCACGTCGTCCCCCAGCTCCAGGTTGTACCCCACGGAGAACTCCACGTTCTGGAAGAACTTGGGGTTTTTCCCCACCCGCTTGAAGATGAAGGGGGCGAGGGCCCGCCTTATGGCCACCCCGGAGTGGACCGACTGGCCCAAGGGAGTGAGATCCAGGACCTTCCAGAACCAAAGGAGGGGCTTGACCCGCCGGAACTTCTCCAGGTCGGTGGCGGCGTAGTACTCCGCCTCAAAGGTGATCCCCTCGGGGTCTAGGCCCATGGCTGCCAGGGGGTTCACCTCCAAAAGCTCTTCATAGGGCCTGCCGTAAAGGAGACGGGCGAGCTCCTCCCGCACCAAGGCGTTCCGGTCCACGCTGGGGTCGGAAAGCTTCTCCGTGAGGCTACCCAGATAGCGGTCCAGGGCCTTTTGGTGCAGGGGAGCGATCTCCCGGGGAAGAAGCCAGGGCATAGGGCTATGCTAACCCCCAGGGGCCCGAAGGAAAAGCGCCCGCCTCACCCGATGGAGGAGCGGTACCCCAGTTCCCTTAGGGCCTCCGGGTCCTTGCGCCAGTCGGGGTAGACCTTGACCTCGAGGTCCAGGTACACCTTGCGGTTCAGGAGGGTCTCCAGCTGCTTCCTCGCGGCCTGGCCGATCTCCTTGAGCTTCCTCCCCCCCTCGCCGATGACGATCCCCTTCTGGGAGGGGCGCTCCACGTAGATGAGGGCCTTGATGTAGAGCACCCCGTTTTCCCTTTCCGCCACCTCCTCCACCTTGGTGGCGATGGCGTAGGGGACCTCGTGCCAGAGGCGCTTCATGGCCTCTTCCCGGAGGATCTCCGCCACCCATTCCCCAAAGCTCTGGTCGCTTTTGGCGAAGTCCTCGGGGTAGAAGAAGGGCCCCTCGGGCAGGAGGGCCAGAAGCTCCGCCTTGAGCTGGGCCACCTGCCTTTCGTCCAAGGCGGAAAGCATCCTGGGCTCCGCCTCGGGAAGAAGCTCGTGGTAGGCCTTCATCGCCTCCTCGGGGTACTTGGCGGCGTCCAGCTTGTTGCCCACCAGGAGGATGGGCACCTTTCCCACCAGGGGCTTTAGGGCCTTGGCCACCAGCTCGTCCTCGGGGGTCGGGGGGTGGCGGAGGTCCACCACCCAGACCACGGCGTTCACGTCGGCGAGGGCCTCATAGACCTCCTGGTCCATGAACTCCCCCAGGGCGTCCATGGGCTTGTGGAGGCCCGGGGTGTCCACGAAGACGATCTGGCGCCTTCCTTCGGTGAGGATGCCCCGGAGGCGCTTGCGGGTGGTCTGGGGGCGGGGGCTTATGGGGGCCACCTTCACCCCCAAAAGGTTGTTGAGCAGGGTGGACTTGCCCACGTTGGGCTTGCCCACGATGGCCACGAATCCGGAGTAGGTCTTTTCCGCCATGGTTTCTCCAGGTGATCCCGGCCTTTGGGGTTGGCCTAAAGGCCTGAGGCCGGACCTTCCAAGGCTTCCAGTATACTCCATGCCGTGGACCCCTTGGCCCTCGCCTTCCTGCCCGGGATCGGGCCCAAGCGCTTTTTAGATCTTTTGGCCCAGGAGGACTGGGAGGCCCACCTCAAGGCGCGCTTTCCCCAGGCCTACCCCCACCTGGAGGCGGCCTCGGCCAAGGCCCGAAGGGAAAGGGAGCGGGCCAAGGCCCTGGGGGTGCGGATCCTCGGCCTTTGGGAGGAAGGCTTCCCCGAGGGCCTCAAGCGCCTCCCTCAGCCCCCCACCCACCTCTACCTCCGGGGGGACCTGCCCGAGGAGAAGGAGGCCATCGCCATAGTGGGGACGCGGCGGGCCTCCTCCTGGGCTTTGGCCTTCGCCCGGAGGCTCGCCCGGGAGCTCGCTGAGGCCGGGCTTTGGGTGGTCTCGGGCCTCGCCCGGGGCATAGACCGGGAGGCCCACCTGGGGGCTTTGGAGGGGGGTGGGCGGACCCTGGGGGTCCTGGGGAGCGCCTTGGACCGGGTCTATCCGCCGGAGAACCGCTCCCTGGCCCAGCGGATGGACCTCCTCTCGGAGTTTCCCTTTGGGGAAGGTCCTAGGCCCGAGTTTTTCCCCCGCAGGAACCGCCTCATCGCCGGGCTTTGCCGGGCGGTTTTGGTGGTGGAGGCCCCCCTGGACTCCGGGGCCCTCATCACCGCCCGCCACGCTTTGGAACTCGGCAAGGAGGTGCTGGCGGTGCCGGGCCGCCCCACGGACGAGGGCTCCTTGGGGGCGAACCGCCTCATCCAGGACGGGGCCTACCCGGTGCTCTCCGCCGAGGACGTCCTTTCCTATCTGGGGGTGGCCTCGAGGCCCAGGCCCCTTCCCGAGCTTTCCCCGGAGGAGGCGGCCCTTTACGCCCACCTCCAGGAAAAGGGAGAGGCGCTCCCCGAGGCCTTGGCCCAGGCCTTGGGGGTTTCCCCGGAGCGGGTCCTTTCCCTCCTCACCCTCTTGGAACTAAAGGGCCTGGCCCGGGCCCTCCCGGGAGGGCGCTACGGACCAGGCTAGGGCTTACTTGGCCTTCTCGTAGAGCTTCTTGGCGATCTCGTAGAGCTCGCCCGGGTGGAACTCGGGGGCGAACTCGGCGGCGTCGTGGCCGGCGTCAAAGACGGGGCCCCCCGTGGGCGGGCCGTCCACCACCACCACCTCGCTGCCGTCCTCGGGGGAGGCGCCCTTCCAGATCAGGCCCAGGTCCTTGTAGTCCTCGGGGCTGAAGCGGTAGAGGTTGCGGTGGAAGCCCAGGTCCATGTACTTCTTGGCCTCGGGGATCTTGCTGTTGTCAATCCTGGGGATGGGGAGCATCTTGGTCATCTCCACCCCGGTGAGGCTCTCCAGGGCCTTGCCGTAGGCGGCGGCGTGCACCCCGCCCCGCACCAGGAGGTAGCCGATCATCTCCCGGGCCACGGGGTTATCGGTCATCTCGTAGACCCTGAGCTTGTGGGTGCGGGCGGCCACCTCCAGGAAGAAGTTGTGGAGGAGATCCAGGATCAGGTTCCCGCTGGTGAAGACGTACTCCCCGTGCCAGTGCTCCCCCATGGCTCCCATGACCAGGCTGTTGGCCCCGCCGGCGATGAAGTGGGCGGCGTTGCGCACGTCCTTGGCGAAGCCCAAGGGGGCGCTGGCCGGGTCCACCCCCTCCTCCAGGTCCTTCCCGGGGTTCTTGGCCAGGAGGCTGTTGATGGTGGCCGCCACCAGCTCAATGTGGCCCAGCTCCTCGGTGGCGATGTTGGCGATGAGGTCGTAGTAGGGCTTCAGGGCCTTCTTCCCCCGGAAGTTGAAGGACTGGTACATGTAGTTCATCAGGGTGGACATCTCCCCGAAGCGCCCGCCCAGAAGGGCCTGCACCGCGGCGGCGGCGTTGGGGTCCTGCTCCTTGGGCATGGGCAGCTCAATCTGCAGGCGGTCTATCCTCAGAAACATCCTTTCCCTCCTTTCGCCCGGGGCTTTTTCCCCGGACACCCTTACCTTAGAGGAAGGGGGGCTTATAAGTCCAATAGATTTTGATGGGCGCTAGAATAAACTCTCGTTATGGGACCTACCCTGGACCAGCTCCGCTACCTGGTGGCCTTGGCCGAGGAGGGAAGCTTCACCCGGGCCGCCGAGCGGGTCTACCTCACCCAGCCCGCCTTAAGCGTCCAGATCCGCAAGCTGGAGGAGGCTTTGGGGACGCGGCTTTTTGACCGGAGGAAGGGGGTGCTCACCGAGGCGGGCCGGGTGGCGGTGGCCCAGGCCCGGAGGGTCCTCGAGGAGGTGGAACGGCTTAAGCTCCTGGTGCGGGGGGAAGAGGCCTGCTTCCAGGGGCCCTTCCGGCTTGGGGTGATCCCCACCCTGGCCCCCTACCTCCTGCCCCACCTCCTCCCCCGGCTCAAGGGGGCCTACCCCGCCCTGGCCCTCTCGGTGCGGGAGGAGCTCACCCCAGGGATCGTGCGGGCGCTTCTGGAAGGGGATCTGGACGCCGGGCTTGTGGGCACGGAGGAGCGGCATCCGGGGCTTCGGGCCGAGCCCCTCTTCGCCGAGGCCTTCTGGGCCTACCTGGCCCCGGGCCACCCCCTTTCCCGGAAGGAGGCCATCCACCCTTTGGAGATTCCCCTCGAGGACACCTGGATCCTCTCCGAGGGCCACTGCTTCCGGGACCAGATCCTTTCCGTGTGCCGCCCAAGCCTTGGGGGGCGGTCCATTGAGTTCCAAAGCGGGGACCTGGAGACCCTGGTCCGCCTGGTGGACGCCGTGGGGGGGCTAACCCTTTTGCCGGAGGTGGCCCTCTGGACCCTCTCCCCGGCCCAGAGGGCCAGGCTGCGCCCTTTGGCTCCCCCGGGGGCCGGGCGCACCGTTTACCTCCTCTTCCGCGAGGGAAGCCTGAAGGCCCTCTTGCTTAGGGCCTTGGCCCGGGAGGCGCAGGGGGTCTTCGCCCTCTTGCGCCAGGCGGCAGGGGTGCAGGAAAGCGCTATGATGGGGACGGAGGTCGGCCATGACCAAACCTGAGGCCAAGGGCGGTGACGTGCGTATCAAGGCAGGGCTTATCTGGATGAACGGGGCCTTCGTGCCCCAGGAGGAGGCCAAGACCAGCGTCCTAAGCCACGCCCTCCATTACGGCACCAGCGTCTTTGAGGGGATCAGGGCCTACGAGACCCCCAAGGGCCCCGCCATCTTCCGCCTGAAGGAGCACGTGAAGCGCTTCTACAACTCCGCCAAGGTCCTCCGCATGGAGATCCCCTTCGCCCCGGAGGAGCTGGAGGAGGCCATCAAGGAGGTGGTGCGGAGAAACGGCTACAAAAGCTGCTACATCCGCCCCCTGGCCTGGATGGGGGCCAAGGCCCTTGGGGTGAACCCCCTTCCCAACAACCCCACCGAGGTGATGGTGGCCGCCTGGGAATGGGGGGCCTACCTGGGGGAGGAGGCGGTGCGCAAGGGGGCCAAGCTTATCACCAGCTCCTGGGCCCGCTTCCCCGCCAACGTGATGCCCGGCAAGGCCAAGGTGGGGGGGAACTACGTGAACTCCGCCTTGGCCAAGATGGAGGCGGTGGCCGCCGGGGCCGACGAGGCGCTTCTTCTGGACGAGGAGGGCTACGTGGCCGAGGGGAGCGGGGAGAACCTCTTCTTCGTGCGGGACGGGGTGATCTACGCCCTGGAACACTCGGTGAACCTGGAGGGGATCACCCGGGACTCGGTGATTCGGATCGCCAAGGACCTCGGCTACGAGGTCCAGGTGGTGCGGGCCACCCGCGACCAGCTCTACATGGCCGACGAGGTCTTCATGACCGGGACCGCCGCCGAGGTGACCCCTGTGTCCATGATTGACTGGCGCCCCATCGGCTCGGGGACGGCGGGGCCCATCACCTTGAGGCTCCGGGAGGTCTACCTCGAGGCCGCCACCGGAAAGCGCCCCGAGTACGCCCACTGGCTCACCTACGTCACTTTCTGAGCCAGTCCTCGAGGATTTTTCGGTAAAGCTCCGGGTTCAGGCGGGGCTTCTCGTAAAGCCCCGCCTTGAGCCTTTGCCGCTGGGCCTCAAAGAGGATCACCGCCGCCGCCACGCTCACGTTCAGGCTTTGCACCATGCCCAGCATGGGGATCCTGATGGCCCCGTCCGCCAGGGCCAGGGCCTCCTCCGAGACCCCCCACTTCTCCGCCCCGAAGAGGACGCAGGTGGGCTTGGTGTAGTCCACCTCCCGGAAGTCCTGGGCGTCTTCCCTCAGGGCGGTGGCGTAGACCCTAAAGCCCCTTTCCCAGAGGTGGCGGAAGGCCTCGCGGATGTCCGGGTGGACCCGGAGGTAGACCCACTTGTGGCTGCCCCCGCTGGTCTCGTTGAAGGTGGGCACGCCCCCCGTGGGGTTCACCGCGTGGGCCTCGAGGACCCCCACGGCGTCGCAGGTGCGCAGGATGGCGGAGAGGTTGTGGGGCTTGTGGACGTTCTCCAGGAGGACGGTGAGGTCGGGCTGCCGCCTCCTTAGAACCTCCTCTAGCCTTCGCCTGCGGGCCTCGGTCCTCTCCTTCATGGCTGGGCCAGCTCCCTGAGCCGGGCGATCAAGGGCTTTAGGAGGTCCCGCTTGAGCTTGAGGGCCTGCCGGTTCACCACGAGCCTCGCCGTGGAGTGGGCGAGGACCTCCACTTCCACAAGCCCCGCCGCCCTCAAGGTGGCCCCGGTCTGGACCACGTCCACCACGGCGTCGGCCAGGCCGGTGACCGCGGCGAGCTCAATGTTCCCGGAAAGCTCCACCACGTCCGCCGCCCAGCCCCTTTCCTTGAGGAGCCTCGCGGTGAAGTTCGGGTACTTGGTGGCGATGCGGCGGATGGGCCCCGTGTCCCCTGGCCGCCTTATGAGGGAAAGCCGGCAGGCCCCAAAGCCCAGGTCCACGGGCTCGTAAAGGTCGCGCCCCGAGTCCAAAAGCACGTCCTTCCCCACCACCCCGATCTCGGCGATCCCCAGGTCCACGTAGACGGGCACGTCCTTGTTGCGGAGTTCCAGAAGGGCCACGCCCCCCTCCTCCCCGTGGAGGAGGGCCCGGGCGTTCTCCACCGGGGGTAGGGGAAGCCCCGCCCGCTTCAGGGCCTCGTAGGCCTCCTGGAAGATCCGCCCCTTGGGCAGGGCCACGGTGAGCCGAAACCGCTTCACGGCACCTCCCAGATCCTTTCCCCTTCGGCCAAGAAGGGGATACCCCGGGCCTTGGCGTGGGCCACGGGGTCCTCCCCGTGGAAAAGCTCCACCCGCCTCTCCCGGGCGAAGCGGCGGAGGGCCTTCAGGTCCAGGGCCAGAACCTCCGGGGGGCTCTCCTGGGGAGGGGGTTTTAGGGCCTCCAGGACCCGCTCCACCCCGAGGGCGAACCCCGCCGCCTGGGGCAGAAGCGCCCCGTCGTACCGCCCCCCACCCAGAAGGGGCAGGCCGAACCCCGGGGTGTAGGCCCGGAAGAAGATCCCCGAGTAGTACTCGTACCGCCGGGCCATGCCCAGGTCCAGGAGGACGGGCCTTTCCAGGAGGTCTAAGGTCCTTTCCAGCCGGGAGAGGGCCTCCCGGGCCTTGGGGGGGAGGGGGAGGGTTTGGGCCTCCTTCAGGACCTCCCTTTCCCCGTAGAGGTCGGGGAGGGCGAGGAGGGTCTGGCGCACCTCCTCGGGCACGGGGTTTTGGGCGAGGAGGGCCTTTAGCTCGGGGAGGTTTTTGCGGTGGATGGCCCGCTGGACCTCCTTTTGGGCGCTTTCCGATAGGCCCGAGGCTCTAAGCACCTCCCCCACCAGGCTCGGCAGGCCCACCTCCACCACGCCCCCAAGCCCCAAGGCCTCGAGGGCGGAAAAGGCCAGCTCCAGCACCTCGGCGTCGGCCAAAGGCCCCGTGGCCCCGATGAGCTCCAGCCCCACCTGGGTGTACTCCCTTAGGCGCCCAAGCTCGGCGTCCGCCTCCCGAAGCCAAAGGGCCCCGGCGTACTGGAAGCGGTGGACCCCTTTCCCCAGGTGGGGCCTCAGGAGCTTGGCGAGCAGGGTGGTGAACTCGCTCCTTAGGGCCAGGACCTCCCCCGTCTTGTCCACCAGCTTGAAGGCCCTTTCCGCCAGGGGGTGGGCCGGGTCAAAGGCCTCGAGGGCGGGAAGCTCCACGGGCTCGTAGCCGTGGCGCAGGAAGAGGTCCTGAAGCCTCTTTTGCAGCTCGGCCTTGAGCCGGGCCTCAGGGGGGAGGAGGAAACGGGTGCCTTCGGGGATCATTCCTTCACGAGGATCTCCACGCTTAGAATCCGGTCCCTTTCCCTTGAGGCCCCAGGGCCTTCCGTGGGGGCAAGGCGCCGCACCACCTCCATCCCCTCCACCACCTGGGCGAAGAGGGTGTACTGGCCCGTGAGGTGGGGGGCGGGGCCCAAGGTGATGAAGAACTGGCTCCCGTTGGAGTTGGGGTCCTGGGTGCGGGCCATGCCCACCATCCCCTCCCGGTCAAAGGCGAGCCCGGGGGCGATCTCCAGGCCGAAGGTGTAGCCGGGTCCACCCCGCCCCGTGCCCGTGGGGTCCCCGGTCTGGGCCACGAACCCGGGGATGACCCGGTGCCAGACCACCCCGTCAAAGTAGCGGTGAAGGGCCAGGAAGACGAAGGAGTTCACCGTAAAAGGGGTTTCCTTCTCCAACAGGTCCAAAAGAATCTCCCCCTGGGTGGTCCTTATCCGGGCGTAGTAGTCCAGGCCGGGCTTTAACACCTTTTCCGGGGCCTTGAAGGAGCGCACCGGCTCTTCCGAGAGGTAGGGAAGGGGCTTCATGCTCTCACCCTTGCAAGCGCCCAGGAGAAGGAGAAGAAGGAGGAGGCGCACCCTCATAGCCTACACCCGGGGCAGGGTGATGCCCCTTTGCCCCTGGTACTTGCCTTTGCGGTCCCGGTAGGTGACCTCGGGCCTCGGGCCTTCCAGGAAGAGGAGCTGGACGATCCCCTCCCCCGCGTAGACCTTGGCGGGAAGGGGGGTGGTGTTGGAGATCTCCAGGGTGACGTGCCCTTCCCAGCCGGGCTCCAGGGGAGTCACGTTCACCACGATGCCGCACCGGGCGTAGGTGCTTTTGCCCAAGGCGATGGCGATCACGTTGTCGGGCATGCGGATGTACTCCAGGCTCCGGGTGAGGGCGAAGGAGTTGGGGGGGATCAGGACCTCCTCCCCCTCGTACTCCACGAAGCTTTTGGGGTCAAAGTTCTTGGGGTCCACCACGCTGGAGAAGACGTTGGTGAAGATCTTCCACTCGGGGGCGGCCCTTAGGTCGTAGCCGAAGGAGGAAAGCCCGTAGCTGATGACCCCCTCCCGCACCAGCCGCTCTTCAAAGGGTTCAATCATTCCCTTCTTGGCCATCTCCCGGATCCACCAGTCCGGCTTAACCATGCCTTCAACTATAGCCGCTAGACTGGCCTTATGCGAAAGGCCTGGCTTCCCCTCCTCTTCCTGGCGGCCTGCGGCACCCAGGACCCCTCGGGGACGGGCCTCGAGGCGCTCCGCCTCACCCTCGCCGCCCTGCCCCCCGCTTACCTGGGGGAGGATTACACCGCCCCCTTCAGCGCCGAAGGGGGGGTGCGGCCCTACACCTTCACCCTGGACGGCAGGCTTCCCGAGGGGCTTAGCTTCCAGGGGGGAAGGCTTTTCGGGGTGCCCAAGGAGAAGGGAAGCTTCCCCCTCATCCTCACCGTGGAGGACGCCGCCAAGAATAGCCGCGCCCAAAAGCTCACCCTCACCGTCTCCGACCCGCCCCCGCCCCGCCTGGCCCTGGTGGCCCCTTCCGCCCAGGAGGAGGGGCCTTTCCTCCTCCTCGCCCGGCTGGAGGTGCGGGAGGCCTCGGGCTTCCAGCTGGAACTCCCCCTAAAGGACCTCACCCCGGACCTGGGAAGCCTGAAGGCGGTAAGCCCCGCCTACCTCCTGGACTACGACCCCAAGGAGGGGCTTCTCCGGCTGGACATGGCCTTCGCCAAGCCCCTTAAGGACCGGGAGGTCTTCCGCCTTCTCCTCACCCCGGAAAAGCCCCTCGTCCCCCGCCTTACCCCCAGGGTGGTCCTTTACGACAAGGAGGGAAAGCCCTTGGGCCAGCCCCTTCCCCGGGGCAAGCCCTTCGCCGAGCTTTTAAGGCTCGCCCAGGCCTGGGGCCGGGAGGGGAAGGCGCTTGAAGAGGACCTGGACGAAGACGGCAAGGTGGGGGAGGCGGACCTTAAGCGCTTGGCCCAGGGCTACTTTCCCAAGCCCGAGGCCCCCTCCCCCGAGGCCCCGGCCGGAGGCGAAGGGGAAAAAGGGGCTCCCTAAAGGGCCCGGCGGATGGCCTCGGCGTCCTCCTCGCGGTAGCCGTAGAGGGTGACCTCGAGGGTGTCCGGGGCCTTCTTGATCTCCTCCACCATCACCCGGGCCACGGCCTCCACGGGAAGCCCTCCCACCCCCGTCCCCAGGAGGGGAAAGGCCACGGTCTTTAGGCCAAGTTCTACCGCCTTCTCCAGGGCGCTTCTCGTGGCCTTGCGCACCGTCTCCAGGCTAGCCGGCTCGTCCCCCAAGACGGCGGCGTGGATCACGTAGCGCACGGGGAGGTTCCCCGCCCCGGTGACCGCTGCCTCCCCCACCCGGATCTTGCCGATGCGGTCGCACTCCTCCTGGATGGAAGGGCCCCCTTTCCTGAGGATGGCCCCCGCCACCCCGGCCCCCAGCTTCAGGTAGTTGTTGGCGGCGTTGACGATGGCGTCCCCCTGGAACTCGGTGATGTCCCCTTGGGCTACGCGGATTCGGGCCATGCCTTTATTTTCCCGTAGAATGGGGCCTGATGTCACGGGATCTTTTGGGCCTCGAGGGGCGGATCGTCATGGTGACGGGGGCGGGTCGGGGCTTTGGCCGGGCCATCGCCCACGGCTATGGCCGGAACGGGGCCACGGTCATCGTGGTGGACCCCGACGTGGAGCTGGCCACCTCCGTGGCCTCGGAGGTGGAGGCCCTGGGGGCCACCGCCATCCCCATCCGCGGGGATATGAGCGTGGTCTTGGACGTGACCAGCACCTTTGAGAAGGTGGAGGAGCTTTTCGGCCTCCTGGACGGCATCGTCCACGTGACCACCGCCGAGAGCAAGACCCCCTTCGTGGAGCTTCTGGAGGGGGAGTGGTACGATCTCATGAGCCAGGACGTGAAGTCCAGCCTCTACGTCCTCCAGCAGGGCCTCCGCCACCTGGTGGGGGGCGGTTTTGTGACCCTCATCCTTCCCCCGGCGGTGCGCCTGGAGCCCCACACCCTTTCCGTGCGCAAGGCGGTGGAGGGGCTCATTGAAGGGGCGAGCCGCACCTTCCCCGGGGTGCGGGTGAACGGGGTCGTCCCCTCCCGGGACCCCGTGGGGGAGGCTTACGACCAGCCCTTGGTGCGGGCGGCCTTGGGGCTGGGTTCCATGGTCTCCGAGGGGATCCGGGGGGTGGTGCTGGAGGTGCAGCTCCCCGAACCCCCCACGCCTCCCGAGGTCTACGAGCTCCTTAGGGAAGTGCCATGAAGTGCCCCTACTGCGGCCATTCCGACACCCGGGTGGTGGACTCGAGGCCCTCCGACGAGGGCATGGCCATCCGCAGGCGGCGGGAGTGCCCTTCCTGCGGCCGCCGCTTCACCACCTACGAGCGCACCCAGCTGGAGCCCCTCATGGTGATCAAGCGGGACGGCCGTAAGGAACCCTTCAATCCCGACAAACTCCTAAGGGGCCTCCTCCTCGCCTGCGAGAAGCGGCCCGTGGACCCCGAGGTCCTCAAGCGCTTCGCCTATAGCTTTGAGGACCAGGTTTCGGGCCCGGAGATCGCCTCGGAGGAGATCGGCCTCAAGGCCATGGCCTTTCTGCGCGAGGTGGACCAGGTGGCCTACATCCGCTTCGCCTCGGTCTACCGCGAGTTTGACTCCGTGGAACGCTTCATAGAGGAGATCCGCCGCCTGGGGGGTGTTGACAAGGAAGAGGGGAACCGCTAGGATGGCTATTGCTGCGCGGGCGAAAGCCCAAGCAGGGGGATCTTGAAAAGGGGAGAGCAGAGGCATCACACGAGCCGATAACCACCCACCTTGGGTGAGTTTTCTTGGAGAGTTTGATCCTGGCTCAGGGTGAACGCTGGCGGCGTGCCTAAGACATGCAAGTCGTGC
>NZ_BMPJ01000039.1 GCF_014647535.1 Thermus composti
GACTGGGGCGAAGTCGTAACAAGGTAGCTGTACCGGAAGGTGCGGCTGGATCACCTCCTTTCTAAGGAGATCTAAGCCTCTGCTCTCCCCTTTCGGGATCCTTTGGGGGCGCCTTCGGGCGCCCTTTTTTGTTGCCAGGGGGAGGGATGTGCGCAGGAAACGCCGGGTAGGAAGCGCAAGGAAGCGGGTGGTCTCCGCAGGAGGGGTGGTGCTCCGGGGGGATCCGCCTTGGGTCTTGGTGGTCTCCCTGAAGGAAGGCCGGGTGGTGACCCTGCCCAAGGGGCAGGTGGAGCCCAAGGAGCGCTACCCCGAGACGGCGGTGCGGGAGGTGCGCGAGGAGACCGGGATTGAGGCCGCGGTGGTGGCTCCCTTAGGGAAGGTGCGCTACTACTTCACCGTTTGGGACGAGGGGAAGCCGGTGACCGTTAGCAAGGAGGTCCACTACTTCCTCATGGCCTACCGGGGTGGGGAGCCTAGGCCCCAGCTTTCCGAAGTGGAAAACGCTTTTTTCCTCCCCGCCGAGGAGGCTCTGAAGCGCCTTTCCTATCCCAATGAGCGGGAGATCCTCAAGAGGGCCCTTCTCCGTTACCGGAACCGGGCCTCAAGCCCAAAAGGGCTTTCGCAGCCTCCTCGGGGCTGAGTAGCCCCTGGGCCACCTGGGCGATCACCTCCTCCGCCTCCCGGGTGCGCCGCCTTCCCCACTCTTGGATCACGCTTTCCACCTCAAAGCGGGCCCGCTCCTTGCGGTGGGCTTCCAGGAGGTTGTGGGCCAGGAGGTGCTGGTGGTGGGCCTCGAGGCCCTCAAAAAGCGCCTCCACGCCCTCCCCCGTGGCCGCCACCGTGGGGAAGATGGGCGGACGCCAGCCCCCGGGCCGGGGAGGGGAGAGTTCCAAGGCGCTCTTCAGCTCCTGAACGATCCTTTCTCCCCCGGGAAGGTCAAACTTGTTCACGGCGAAGAGGTCGGCGATCTCCATGACCCCCGCCTTGAAGGCCTGGACCGCGTCCCCCGCCGCCGGGGTGAGGACGAGGAGGGTGGTGTCGGCCACCCGGGCGATGTCCACCTCGCTTTGGCCCACCCCCACGGTCTCCACGAAGATCCGGTCAAAGCCGAAGGCCTCCAGAAGGTTTAGGGCCGCCACCGTGGCCCCGGCAAGCCCCCCTAGGGCTCCCCTCGAGGCCAGGGAGCGGATGTAGACCCCCGGGTCTTGGTGGTGGCGCATCATCCGGATCCGGTCGCCCAGGATGGCCCCGCCCGTGAAGGGGCTAGAGGGGTCCACGGCCAAGACCCCCACCTTCTCCCCCCGCTTCCTGGCCTCCAGGATGAGGCGGTCCGTGAGGGTGCTCTTGCCCGCCCCGGGGCTTCCCGTGATCCCCACCACCTTGGCCTGGCCCTTTCCCCTTAGGCGCTTAAGGAGGGCCTGGCCCAAGGGGTGGCCCGACTCCACCAGGGTGAGGGCCCGGGCCAGGGCCCGGATATCCCCTTCCTGGAAGCGGGCCTCGAGGTCCTGAAGGGTGCTTTCCGCCACCTCGGCCATGGGGTCATTCTACGCTTTTTTGCGTCCTGGCGTTAATCCGCAAGGGCCACGCAGGCCACCTCCACCCGCACCCCCCTGGGCAGGGCCTTCACCGCCACCGTGGCCCTTGCGGGGTAGGGCGGGGCGAAGTAGCGGGCGTAGACCTCGTTGAAGGCGGGGAAGTCCTCCATGTCCAGGAGGAAGCAGGTGGTCTGGACCACCCGGTGGAGGCCCGAGCCCGCCGCCTCGAGGATGGCCTTGAGGTTTTCCATCACCCGCTCCGTCTGGGCGCGGATATCCCCTTCCACCAGGGTGCCGTCGGGGTTCAGGGGGATCTGGCCGGAGACGAAGACGAAGCCTCCCGCCTTCACCGCCTGGCTGTAGGGGCCGATGGCCTGGGGTGCCCCTTCCGTGTGCACGGCCTCCATGCCCCTATCCTACGCCGAAGCGGTAGAGGCGGCCCGAGAGGTTCGCCACCAGCACCTCCTCGGCCAGGGGCAGGGGGGGAACCTGGACCGCCCCCAGGCCCGTGGCCTCAAAGACCACCTGCCCCCGGGTGTCCACCGCCAGGAAGCGCCCCTCCTCCGTGGCCACGAAGACGTGCCCCGAGGCGTAGGAAAGCCCCGCCGTCACCTTGCCCACCTCCAGGCTCCAGGCCTCCTCCCCGGTCTCCTGGTCTAAGGCCCTAAGGACCCCGTCCCAGCCGGCCACGTAGACCCGCTCCTCCCCCACGGCCATCCCGCCCCAGATCTCGCCCTCGAGGGCGGCGTTCCACAGGGTCTCCCGGGTCAGGGGGTCAAAGGCAAAGACCTCCCCTTCCCAGGTGGGGATGAAAAGCCTACCCCGGTAGGCGGCGATGGGGGCGTGGATGGCCCCGGTCTTCACCTTGTAGCGCAGGGCCCCGGTTTTGGGGTCCAGGGCGTAGAGCCAGCCGTCCTCCGAGCCCAAAAGGAGGAGGCCCCGGTAAAAGGTGGGGCTTGCGGAGAGGTGCCCGCCCGTCTGAAAGCGGAAGCGGGGCTGGTCCTTCTCGTAGGCGTAGAGGATGCCGTCCCGGCTCGCCACATAGACCCAGTCCCCCAGCACCAGGGGGCTTGCGGTGATCTCGGCCCCGGTCTCCGCCCACCACTCCAGGTGCCTCCCCCGAAGCCGCCGCACCCTCCCGTCCCACCCGCCCACGTAGACCCCCTGGCGCACCACCGGGGGGGCGGTCACCTCGTCGGGAAAGGCTTCCTGGCGCACCTCCCCCGTGAGGAGGTCCACTTCCACCAGGTTCCTCCCCACCCCCAGGTACACCCGTCCCCCGGCGTAGACCATCTCCCCCGGCCAGGGGGCCTCGCCCCCCAGGTCCAGCTTGCCCTTGAGGGTGAGCCGTCTGGGATCGGGGGCCAGGGGGTAGTGGCCCGAGCGGCTCGCCCCCGCCCTGGGGGTGGCCAGGCGGAGGGCTTGGAAGGCGTTAAGGGCGCTTTGAAAAAGGCCCGGATGGCTGGGGCGCTCCTCGGGATGCTTGGCCAAAAGGGCGAGCACCGCCTCCCCCACCCCTTTGGGGATGGCGGGGTTTAGGGCCTCCGGGGGCTTGGGCGCCTCGTAGACGTGCTGGAAAAGGATCGCCTGGTCGTTTTCCCCCTCAAAGGGGGGGCGGCCCGTGAGGGTGCGGTAGAGGACCGCCCCCAGGCTGTAGAGGTCCGCCTTGGGGGTCAAGGGGAGGCCCTTGGCCTGCTCCGGGGCCATGTAGGTGGGGGTGCCCAGGGTGTACCCCGTGCGGGTGAGGTGGCGGCTTTCCTGGAGGAGGTAGGCCAGGCCAAAGTCCATCACCTTGGGGTGGCCCTCTTTGGTGAGGAGGATGTTCTTGGGGGTGAGGTCCCGGTGGAGGATCCCCTGGGCGTGGAGGTGGGCCAGGGCCTCCATGACCAGGGCGGCGGCCTTGAGGATCCTTTCCCCTTCCGGCCCCTCCTCAAAGGGGCCCAGGCGGTCAAAGGAACCCCCCTCCACCAGCTCCATGACGAAGTAGGGCCGCCCCTCCTCCTCCCCCAGGTCCAGCACCTGGACGATCCCCGGGTGGAAGAGGCGGGAAAGGGCCCGGACCTCCAGGAAGAAGCGCTCCCTTTCCGGGGGTAAGGCCCGGGGATGGAGGAGCTTCACCGCCACCCTCCGTCCCAGGCGTTCGTCCACCGCCCGCCACACCTCGGCCATCCCCCCAGACCCCAGGGGGGCCTCGAGGCGGTAACGCCCGCCCAGGAGGGTGCCGATCATGCTATTCCTCGGGCTCCAGTTTCTTGAGGAGCTCGGCCAGCTCCTCTTTGCCCTCTTCCAGCTCCTGGACGATCTTGGCGATGGCCAGGCGCACCACCTCGGACTTGGAGACCAGGCGTTCCGGGCTGGAAAGGGCGTAGGCCGCCCGGGTGAGGAGGGCGTCTTGTTCCTCGGTGATCACCACCTGGAGACGCTTCTTCTCCTTCTTGGGCATACCCCTCCTTTGCAGGGTAGTGTAGCAGAGGCTTATCGCCTTGACAATGCGGAAGGGCCTCTATATGCTCACCTTAAGTACGGTGTGTATGATGCACACGGAGGCCGGGCGGACCAGCAAGATCCTGCGCATAGAGGGGGGTGTGCCCCTTTCCGGCGAGCTTAGGGTCTACCCGGCCAAGAACGCCGCTTTGCCCATCCTGGCGGCAAGCCTCCTCACGGCGGAGCCCGTCACCCTGCTGGAGGTGCCCCGGCTTAGGGACGTGGAGGTGATGCTGGAGCTTCTGGCCCACCTGGGCACCCGCTACCAGTGGGAGGGGCGGACCCTCCACCTCCACACCCCGGAGATCGTGAACACCCACGCCCCTTACGAGTTGGTGGGGCAGATGCGGGCCAGCTTCATCGTCTGGGGGGCGCTCCTCGCCCGGGTGGGGGAGGGGAGGATCTCCCTCCCCGGGGGGTGCGCTTTCGGGGTGCGGCCCGTGGACCAGCACGTGAAGGCCCTGAGGGCCCTGGGGGCCGAGGTGGTGGAGGAGGAGGGGGGGACCTTCTACGCCCGGCGCACAAAACCCCTCTCGGGCCGGGTGGTCTTTGACCTGCCCACGGTGGGGGGGACGGAGCAGGCCCTTCTGGCGGTGGCTTTGGGGGGGGAGGCCACCTTGGTCCAGGCGGCAGTGGAACCCGAGGTGGAGGACCTGGGGCGTTTCTTAAGCCTTCTTGGGGTGGAGATCCGGGGCCTAGGAAGCCCCATCCTCCACGTCAGGGGGGTGAGGCGGCTTGGGGGAGGGGCTTACCGCATCATCCCCGACCGCATTGAGGCCGGCACCTACCTCCTGGCGGCGGCGGCCACCCGGGGGTCCATCACCTTACGGGAGGTGCGGCCCGACCATCTAGACGCCCTTTTGGACAAGCTCCACCAGGCGGGGCACCGCCTCGAGGTGGGCCCGGACTGGATCCGCCTCACCGCCACCCGGGATCCCGAACCCTTTCACGTGGAGGCCCGGGAGTACCCCGGCTTTCCCACGGACCTCCAGCCCATCGCCACCGCCTACCTGGCCACGGTCCCCGGCCAAAGCGCCGTGACCGACCGGGTCTACCCCGACCGGTTCACCCATGTGGGGGAGCTGGCCCGTATGGGGGCCGAGCTTTACCTTAAGGACCGCACCCTTCTCATCCACGGCAGGCCCCTTCACGGCGCCCAGGTGAAGGCCCTGGACATCCGGGCCGGGGGGGCCTTGGTGGTGGCCGCCCTAGGCGCTGAAGGGATCACGGAGATCGAAGGGGTCTACTTCCTGGAACGGGGCTACGAGGACCTGGAAGAGCGCCTGGCCTCCTTGGGGGCTCGGGTAGGGGTGGCGGAGGTCCAGCTGGCCGCCGACTGAGTACCCCACCGCGGCTAAAGCCACGGTGGGGGCCCCAAAAGGGGCGATCCCATGTTGCGAAACCCCCGTGCGGCCCCTTAGAAGGGGCGCAAAGCCTCGGGGAATCGGAAGAAAAGACGGTTGCGGGCAAGCTCGGGGCTATAAAGGTTTTCCACGTAGCCCGCCAGTTGGAGGGCTTCCAGCACTTCCCGGGCCGTGTCCCGGTCCCCCTCCAGCCGGGCGGCCAGGAAGGCCAGGGCTTCTTCCTCCTCGTCCCCTTCGCCCACGAAGGCCCGGTATTCCTCGTCCAGGGCCCGCATCAGGGCCTTCAGGTCCAAAGACCGGGAGCTGAAAAACCAGCGGGGCCTTTCCCCGGGGAGAAAGTGGGCGTAGCCCTGGGCCTCCAGGGCCCGGGCCACCTCCACCGCCTCGGCGTGGGAAAGCCCTTTTCCCACCAAAAGGCTCACCAAGGCCTCCCGCTCTCCCAGCAAGCCCTTGGGGTACTCCTCCTTTAGCGTTTGCGCCCACCTCTTCACATTCATACCCTAACTATAAAACAGTGAGCGTGCTTATATCAAGACACCTTGCGCCTTGTGTCGCAATCTGCTATCCTAGTAGGGGTATGGATCTGGAACCCCTCGCGCAACGCCTAGAAGGCCTTAGGGGGTATCTTTGACATCCCCCAAAAGGAAAACCGTCTAAAAGAGTTGGAGCGGCGCCTCGAGGACCCCTCCCTCTGGAACGACCCCGAGGCCGCCCGCAAGGTGAGCCAGGAGGCCGCCCGCCTCCGGCGCACCGTGGACACCTTCCGCTCCCTGGAAAGCGACCTCCAGGGCCTCCTGGAACTTATGGAAGAGCTTCCCGCCGAGGAGCGGGAGGTCCTTAAGCCCGAGCTGGAGGAGGCCGCGAGGAAGCTGAACGAGCTCTACCACCAGACCCTCCTCAACTTCCCCCACGCCGAGAAGAACGCCATCCTCACCATCCAGCCCGGGGCGGGGGGCACGGAGGCCTGCGACTGGGCGGAGATGCTCCTAAGGATGTACACCCGCTTCGCCGAGCGCCAGGGCTTCCAGGTGGAGGTGGTGGACCTCACCCCCGGGGCGGAGGCGGGGATTGACTACGCCCAGATCCTGGTCAAGGGGGAAAACGCCTACGGCCTCCTCTCCCCGGAGGCCGGGGTGCACCGCCTGGTGCGCCCCTCCCCCTTTGACGCCTCGGGCCGCCGCCACACCTCCTTCGCCGGGGTGGAGGTGATCCCCGAGGTGGACGAGGACGTGGAGGTGGTCTTAAAGCCCGAGGAGCTCCGCATTGACGTGATGCGGGCCTCCGGGCCCGGGGGCCAGGGGGTGAACACCACGGACTCGGCGGTGCGGGTGGTCCACCTGCCCACGGGGATCATCGTCACCTGCCAGACCACCCGGAGCCAGATCAAGAACAAGGAGCTCGCCCTCAAGATCCTGAAGGCCCGCCTTTACGAGCTGGAGCGGAAGAAGAAGGAGGAGGAGCTCAAGGCCCTGAGGGGGGAGGTGCGGCCCATTGAGTGGGGAAGCCAGATCCGTAGCTACGTCCTGGACAAGAACTACGTGAAGGACCACCGCACCGGGCTCATGCGCCATGACCCGGAAAACGTCCTGGACGGGGACCTCATGGACCTGATCTGGGCGGGCCTGGAGTGGAAGGCGGGCCGCCGCCAGGCGGCGGAGGAGGCGGGGGCGGAGTAGCGCCCGCGGCGCCGACGGCTCAGTAAACGTCCTCCGGGGCCTTGTACACCTCCCCGGTGAGCCAGTAAATGACCCTTTCGGCGATGTTTTCCAGGTGGTCCCCGAGCCTTTCGTAGCTTCGGGCCACCCGCATCAGGGTCAGGGCCTTGGTGATGGTCCGGGGGTCTTCCATCATGTAGGTGATGAGCTCCCGGGTCACCTCCTCGTAGAGGCCGTCCACCTGGTCGTCCATCTCCAGGACCCGGCGTGCCAAGGAGGCATCCCGCTCGGCCACCGCCTTGGCCAGGGTGTCCATCATCTCCACGAGCCTCCGCCCCATCTCGGGAAGGGTCACGTACCGCTTTAAGGGCGGTTCCTTGGCGAGGAGGAGGGCGTCCTCGGCCACGTGCATGGCGTAGTCCCCCGCCCTTTCCAGGTCGGTGAGGGCCTTGATCACGGTGAAGATCAGGCGGAGGTCCGAGGCCACGGGCTGGTGGCGGGCGATCACGGCGATGGCCTGGTTCTCCACCTTGAGCTCCAGGGCGTCCACCTCCTGGTCCTTGGCGATGACCCCCTGGGCCTTGGAGGGGTTGCTTTCCACCAGGGCCTCGGTGGCTTCCTGGGTCATCTCCCGTACCAGGGAGAGCATGCGCAGGCTTTCTTCCAGAAGCTGGTTGAGGGCTTTGTCCAAGGCTTCCCGCATTCTTCCTCCTCCTTCCTAGTTTAGGGGTAGGAGCACTCCGAAGACGTTTTCCCCTTCCTCCCTTCGGGCGTAGGCCTCCCCTCCTAGGCTGCGGGCTAGGCGGCGCACCAAGTAAAGGCCCAGGCCCTGCCCTAGCCCTCCCTGGAAGCCCCGGCGGCCCGGGAGGAAGAGGGTCTCGTAGTCGGGGAGGGGCGGGCCCCCGTCCCGCACCTCCAGAAAAAGGCCTCCCCCCTCCTTTCGGGATAGGAGGCGGATGGGGTCTTGGCCGTACTTGAGGGCGTTGTCCAGGAGGTTCAGGAGGATCTGGAAGAGGGCCTCGGGGTCGGTGTGGGCGGTGTGGGGCAGGTCCACCTCCACCTGCCTTCCGGAAAGGCGCTCGGCAAGAAGCCTCTCCAGGCGGGGCCAAAGCTCTTCTAGGGGGAAGGTGCGCTTGGACCCGGTCCTGGTGAAGGAGAGGTCCTGGACGAGGCGGCTCAGGCGGGCCACCTCCCCTTTGAGGAGGTCCAAGACCTCCTTCTCCTGGGCATTTTTAGGGGTCAAGGCTTCCAGGAGGGGACCTATCCCCGCCAGGGGGGTCCTGAGCTCGTGGGCCAGGAGGTGGGCGGCTTCTTCTAGGTCGTGAAGGCGCTTTTGCAGGGTGGTCTCGTCCAGGAGGAAAAGCCTTCCCGGGAGGGCCCGGGCCCAAAGGGTCCGGCCCCGCACCAGTAGGCGCCTCTCCCCCCCGTGGAGGGCCAGGGCCTCGAGGCGGTGGTCCCTGAGGGTGAGGAGGAGGGGCTTGCCCACCACCTTCTCCCGGTTCACCCCCAAAAGCTCCGCCGCCTTGGGGTTGAGGTAGAGGACCTGCCGGTTTTGGTGGAGGACAAGCCCCTCCAGGGCCTCCTCCCAGGCTTGGGCGAGCTCCTCCCTCACGGCGCTTCCCGGAAGCGGTAGCCTAGGCCGCGCACGGTCTCTATAAACCTCGGGGCCTTGGGGTTTTCGCCGAGCTTTTCCCGGAGCTGGAGGATGTGCTGGTCCACGGTTCTCGGGGTGCCCAGGTAGTCCGGCCCCCAGACCGCCTCCAAAAGCTCCTCCCGGGTGTAGACCCGGCCCGGGTGCTGGGCCAAAAAGGCGAGGAGGGCGAACTCCCGCCGGGTGAGGGGGAGGGGCCTGTCCTCCAGGCTCGCCTCCATCCGCTCCAGGTCCAGGAAGAGGGGGCCCCGCCTTAGGGCCTTGCGCCGGCCCGCCCGGCGGAGAAGGGCCTCGAGGCGGGCCAGAAGCTCCTCGGTGGCGAAGGGCTTGACCAGGTAGTCGTCGGCGCCTTGGGCCAGGCCCTCCACCCGGTCCCGCACCTCGGCCCGGGCGGTGAGGATGAGGACGGGGAGGTCCGGGTAGGCCCCCCGGCGGGCCCTTTCCAAAAGCTTGAGCCCCGGTTCGTCGGGGAGCATCCAGTCCAGGACCACCGCCTCGGCCTCCTTCAGGAGGGGCCAGGCTTCCTGGACGCTTCCCGCCTCGAGGACCCGGTGCCCTGCGCCCTCCAGGGCGAGGCGCACCCCAAGGCGCACGGCGGGCTCGTCTTCCACCAGGAGGACCGTGGCCACGCCTCCAGTTTAGCCGGGGCCTTGTCAGAAGAGGGTCAGGGCCCTGGACCGGGGACGGGGGAAGGGTATACCTTGGGAACATGTACGAGGGGAAGATCCTCTACGAGGGGCTCACCTTTGACGACGTGTTGCTCCTACCCGACTACTCCGAGGTCCTGCCCAAGGAGGTTTCCGTAAGAACGCGGCTCACCAAGCGCCTCTTTCTAAACATCCCCATCCTCTCCGCCGCCATGGACACGGTGACCGAGGCGGAGATGGCCATCGCCATGGCCCGGGAGGGGGGGCTTGGGGTGATCCACAAGAACCTCTCCGTTGAGGCCCAGGCGGCCATGGTGCGCAAGGTGAAGCGCTCCGAGGCGGGGATGATCCAGGACCCCGTGACCCTTCCCCCCACGGCCACCCTGGAGGACGCCGAGCGTCTCATGCGGGAGTACCGCATCGGGGGGCTACCCGTGGTGGACCTCTACGGGAGGCTTCTGGGCCTGGTGACCAACCGCGACCTCCGCTTTGAGAAGGACCTGAAGCGGCCCGTGACCGAGGTCATGACCCCCCTGGAGCGCCTCGTCACCGCCCCCCCGGGCACCACCTTGGAGGAGGCGGAGGAACTCCTAAGGCGGCACAAGGTTGAGAAGCTCCCCCTGGTGGACGAGTCGGGAAGGCTCAAGGGGCTTATCACCCTCAAGGACATCGTCAAGCGCCGCCAGTACCCGAACGCCGTCAAGGACGCCCAGGGAAGGCTTCTCGTGGGGGCGGCGGTGGGGGCCTCCAAGGACCTTCCCGAAAGGGCCCAGGCCCTGGTGGAGGCGGGGGTGGACGTCTTGGTTCTGGACTCCGCCCACGGCCACTCCAAGGGGATTCTGGAGGCCCTCGTCTACCTCAAGGAGACCTTTGGGGACAAGGTGGAGGTCATCGCCGGGAACGTGGCCACCCGGGAAGGGGCGCGGGCCTTGGCGGAGCGGGGGGCGGATGCGGTGAAGGTGGGGATCGGCCCGGGGTCCATCTGCACCACCCGGGTGGTCACGGGGGTGGGAGTGCCCCAGATCACGGCCATCCTCGAGGCGGTGGCCGGGGTGAAGGACCTGGACGTGCCCGTCATCGCCGACGGCGGCATCAAGTACACGGGGGACGTGGCCAAGGCCATCGCCGCCGGGGCCCATGCGGTGATGCTGGGGAGCATGCTGGCGGGCACGGACGAGGCCCCGGGGGAGGAGGTCTTGAAGGACGGGCGCCGCTACAAGCTCTACCGGGGGATGGGCTCCTTGGGGGCCATGCGGCAGGGCTCCGCCGACCGCTACTTCCAAGACCCCGGTAAAGGGGAGACCGAGGCCAAAAAGCTCGTCCCCGAGGGGATTGAGGGGATGGTGCCCTACAAGGGGCCCGTGGCCGACGTCCTCTACCAGATCGTGGGGGGGCTTCGGAGCGCCATGGGGTACGTGGGGGCCAAAGACATAGAGACCTTCCGCCAAAAGGCCCGCTTCGTGCGCATGACCATGGCGGGGCTCATTGAAAGCCACCCCCACGATGTGGTCATCGTCAAGGAGGCCCCCAACTACTCCCGCTAGTTCCCAAAGAGTCGGTCAAAGGCCTCCTTGCTCCCCTTTTTCCGGGCGGGGCGGTAGGTGCCCTCCTTCTCCTCCAAAAGCCCCTCCGCCACCAGGGCTTTGAGGGTTTCCTCTAGCTCCTTTTTGGAGAAGGGCTCCCCCTCCTCGTCCAGGTAGCGCTGGATCTCCTTGAAGGTGGCGTGGCGCAGGGCCTCCACCGCCCGCATCACCCAGCCCTTCCGGTCCATGGCACCATCCTACCCCTTGGGCCGTGGCATCCTCGTCCCATGAATCCCTACCGGGAGTACCAGGACTACGTGATGGCCTCGAGGCTCCTCGTGGCGGCGGGGCTTTCCCGGGAGATCCTCTCCTTGGGCCAGTACGCCAGGCTTCGCCTCAAGCGCCTGGAGCTCGCAAAGAAGGGGGACTGGCGGGCCCTGGAGCACCTGGACCAGCGCCTCCGCTACGGCTTCTGGACCAACCCCTTGCGCCTTAAGGAGCACCTGCGCTGGCTCAAGGACGCCCCCTACCTGCGAAGCCCTCAGGCCTTTGAGGCCCTCCTTTACCCCGAGGAGCGGGCGCGGCTTCGCTACCCGGGCCAGGCGGGGGAATATTATTTGGGCTGGCTCCGTCTTCCTCCCCTTCTCATGGAGCCCTTGGCCTTTGAAGAGGCCCTGAAGGAACAGGAAAAGCGGCTTAAGGCCCTTCCCCTTTTTCTCAACGCCTTCCACCGGGTGCCCGGGTAAGTGCCCCTTTTCCCAGGGCTTTACCCAAAACTCCTTCCTCGCCCTCCCTTAGCCTGCTTCAAGAGTTCTTGGGTGAC
>NZ_BMPJ01000040.1 GCF_014647535.1 Thermus composti
TGCCAAGGTCGGGGTCGCGGGTTCAAGTCCCGTCTCCCGCTCCAAACCTGCCCCCCCTGGGCCTAAAGCCTAGGGGGGGTTTTGTTTTGCTAGGCCCTCCCGCGGCTTATGGGAGCAAGCCAAGGCCTTGTGGGCCTCGAGGAAGCGTGGTATAGTCGCCCCTAAGGAGGCCCAATGAAGCTCCTGGATAACTACGGGCGCGTCCTCAAGGATCTCCGCATCTCCGTGACCCCCCGGTGCAACCTCCACTGCCTCTACTGCCACCCCTTGGGCCTGGAGATGAAAGACCCCCCGGGGACCCTGACCGTGGAGGACGTGGACCACTTCCTGGAGGCCGCCTCCCTTCTTGGGCTTTCCGCCGTGCGCTTCACCGGGGGGGAGCCTTTGGTGCGCAAGGAGCTTCCCGAGATGATCGCCAAGGCCCGGGCGAAGGAAGGCATTGAGGACGTGGCCATCACCACCAACGGCCTCCTCTTCGCCAAGCGGGCCAAGGAGCTGGTGGAGGCGGGCCTCAACCGGGTGAACATCTCCTTGGACGCCATTACCCCCGAGGTCTTCGCCCGCATCACCCGAGGGGGGAAGGTGGAAAGGGTCCTCGAGGCCATAGAAAAAGCCCTGGAGCTTAACCTCCACCCGGTGAAGCTCAACGCCGTGGTGATCCGGGGGATGAACGAGGAGGAGGTGGTGCCTTTAGCCGCCCTCTCCCTGGAAAGGCCCCTCCACGTGCGCTTCATTGAGTACATGCACCTGGACAACTCCGACCCCGAGGCCTACCGCCGCCGCTTTGTGCCGGGGGGGGAAACCCGCGCCCGCATTGAGGCGGTTTATGGCCCCTTGGAGCCCGTCCCCCACGACCCCTCCTCCCCGGCCCGGGTCTTCCGGATTCCCGGGGCCCAGGGCACCGTGGGCTTCATCAACCCGGTGACCGAGCCTTTCTGCTCCCACTGCTCCAGGCTCCGCCTCACCGCCGACAAGAAGCTCAGGCCCTGCCTCCTCACCGATTTGGAGATGGACATCGCCTGGGCCTTCGCCGCGGAAAACCCCGTGGAGGCCCTCATTGACGCCATCCTCATCGCCACCAACCGCAAACCCGCCTTCGGCAACACCCTCCCCACCCTGCGCAAGCGGGTCATGCTGGGGATCGGCGGATAGCGAGGAGGGTGGAAAAGACCACCAGAAAAGCCCCCAGAAGCCCCGAGGGGCTTAAGCGCTCCCCTAGGACCAGGTAGGCGAAAAAGGTGGCCCAGACCGGCTCCAGGGTGTAGAGGATGGCCGCCTGGGGAGCGGGGACGTACCTTTGCCCCCAGGTCTGGAGCCAGGTGGTGAGGGCGGTGGTGACCACCCCCAGGTAAAGGACCGCCCCCCAGTCCACCCGCCCAAGGTCCATCCCCTCGGCCCAGGCCCAAGGAAGGGCCAGAAGAGCGGTGCCCAGCACCTGGACCGCCGTTAGGGGAAGGGAGGGGAAAGCCTTGGCGTGCACCTCGAGGCGCACGATGTAAAGGGCGTAGGCCAAGGCGGTGAGGAAGGTCCAAAGGTCCCCCACGTTGAAGGGCGGCTGGTAGGGGTCGTAGGAGAGGAGGCCCACCCCGGCCAGGGCCAGGAAGGCCGCGAGGAAGGCCGGGCCCACCTTTCTGCCGGCAAGCCTCAGGAGAAGGGGGACGAGGATCACGCTCAGGGCGGTGATGAAGGCGCTCCGGCTCGCCGAGGTGTGGGCGAGCCCCAGGGTCTGGCTAGCGTAGCCCAGGAAGAGCCAGAAGGCGAGCTCCATCCCCGGCCCCAAGGCCCCCCTGGGCAGGCGCGAAAGCCAGGGCAGGAAGAAAAGGGTGGCCACCAGGAAGCGGAGGAAAATAAGAAGGCTCGGGTCCATCCCCTCCACCGCCCCCTTCACCACCACGAAGGTGCTTCCCCAAAGCAGGGTCAAGAGGTTAAGGGCGAGAAGGCCCAAGGCGTAGCCGCGCATGGCCTAAAGTGTATAGCATGGGCTCGCCCGAAGCGGTGCGAGAAGAGCTGCAAAAAAGGCTCCTAGGCCACCTGGAGCACCCCGACCCCCCCTACCAAGCCCTCCTCCAGGACTACCCCAGGCGGGGCGGGAAAGGGCTTCGGGGCCTTCTCACCTACTACAGCGCCTTGGCCCACGGGGCGGGCGAGGAGGCGGGGCTGGAAGCGGGGGTGGCCTTGGAGCTTTTCCAGAACTGGGTCCTCATCCACGACGACATAGAGGACGGCTCCCTGGAAAGGCGGGGTAAGCCCGCCCTCCACCGCCTCTACCCCATGCCCTTGGCCCTAAACGCCGGAGACGCCCTCCACGGGGAGATGTGGGGGCTCCTCCTCCGGGGCCTAGCCCGGGGGCTTTGGGGCACAAAAGTCCTCGAGGAGTTTTACCAGGTGGTGCGCCGCACCGCCTACGGGCAGCACCTGGACCTCCTCTGGACCCTCGAGGGCCGCCTGGACCTAACCCCCGAGGACTACCTCCACATGGTGGCCCACAAGGCCGCCTACTACACCGCCGTGGCCCCCTTGCGCCTAGGGGCCCTCCTCGCCGGGCAGGAACCTCCCCAGGCCTACGAGGAGGGGGGGCTTAAGCTGGGCGTGGCCTTCCAGATCGTGGACGACGTTCTCAACCTGGAGGGGGACGAGGCCTACGGCAAGGAAAGGGCCGGGGACCTCTACGAGGGCAAGCGCACCCTGATCCTGATCCGCTTCCTCCAGGAAGCCTCCCCCGCCGAGAGGGAGCGGGCCGAGGCCCTCCTTCGCCTTCCCCGGGGGGAAAAACCCGAAGGGGAGGTCCTTTGGCTTTGGGAAAGGATCCGGGCCTCCTCGGCCCTCCCCTGGGCCAAGGCGGTGGCCCGAAGCCTCGCCGAGGAGGGGCTTGCCCGCCTCCGGCCCCTCTTGGAAGGCCTTCCCCACCCCGAGGCCCGCGCCCACCTCCTCCGCCTTCTCCTGGCCCTGGTGGAGCGCAGGGCATAATGGGGCCATGCAAGGGGTGCGCTTCCGGGTGATCACCGCCAACGATCCCGATATCCTCGAGGAGCGGCTCAACCGCTTCGTGGAAAACCTCCCCGAGGACGTGGTCCTGGTGGAGGTGCGGTTCGCCGTGGCCGGGGGGCCCTCTCCCCTCTTCGCCGCCTTGGTGCAGTACAAGGAAGTGGAGGCGTGGAAGGATTAGAGGCCTTCCTCTTTTTCCTGGCCCTAAGGGGCGAGGCCAAGCGGGAGGAGGTGCGGGCCCGGTTTCCCGTCCTCGCCCCCTACCTCAAGGCCCTGGAGGGTGCCTTGGAGGTCCAGGGGGAGACCTTCCGCCTCCTCCGCCCCTTGCGGCTTTCCTGGTTCGCCCCCCTCCTCGCCCGGGCCTACCCCCTCCTCTCCCCCGAGGAGCAAGCCCTGGCCCTGGAGCGGCTGGTGGAGGCCGCCCACCTTTCCGCAAAGGCCCAGGAGGCCCCCCCGGAGGGGGAAGGCCTTTTGCGGGTGGCCCGGGCCTTCTTTGCGGGAAGCCAAGCCCTCCTGGAGGGCGACGCCCGCACCGCCCTTCACCGCTACGGGGAGGGCCTCGGCCTTTTGGAAAGGGAGGGCCTCCCCTTCCCCGCCGCCGCCCTCGCCCTTTTGGCCCTGGCCCAGGAGGTTTTCCGCCCTGGGGGGAAGGGGAAGGAGACCGCCAGGAAAGCCCTCCAGCGGGCCAAGACCCCCTTCGCCCGGGAGGTGGCGGCCCGGCTTCTCCAGGCCACAGAGGAAGAGGGGGCTTCCCCCTAGAATGGGGGGCATGGACGGGGGACTCAAGCGCCTCTACCTGGTCCGACCCCGGGGCTTTTGCGCCGGGGTGGTCATGGCCATAGAGGCGGTGGAGCGCTGGGCGGAGGCCCTTAAGGATAAGGGGGAGCTCGTGGTCTACCACGAGATCGTCCACAACCGGGTGGTGGTGGAGCGCCTAAGGGCCAAGGGGGTCCACTTCGTGGAGGACCTCTCGGAGGTGGAGCGCCTAAGGCGGGAAAGGCGGCTTGCGGGCACCCTGGTCTTCTCCGCCCACGGCCACCCCCCCGCCGTCCGCAGGCAGGCGGCGGCGATGGGCCTCACCATCCTGGACGCCACCTGCCCCCTGGTGACCAAGGTTCACACCGAGGCCAGGCGCTACGCCCAGGAAGGCTACTGGATCCTCCTCATCGGGGACTCCGCCGACCACCAGGAGATCAAGGGCACCTACGGGGAGGCCCCGGAGAGGACCATCCTGGTGGCGGTGCACACCCACGTGGGCAAGGACCCCCGCCTGGCCGACCCCCGCACCGTGGAGGTCCCCGACCCCGATCGGGTGGTGGTCCTCACCCAGACCACCTTGAGCGTGGACGACACCCTGGCCACCATAGAGATCCTCAAAAAGCGCTTCCCCAAGCTGGTGGTCCCCTCCCGCAAGGACCTCTGCTACGCCACCCAGAACCGCCAGGAGGCGGTGAAGCGGATCGCCCCCAAGGTGGACGCCTTCCTGGTCCTCACAAGCCCCCACTCTTCCAACGGGATGCGCCTCTTGGAGCTCGCCCAAAGCCTGGTGGGCCGGGCCTACCGGCTGGAGCGCCCCGAGGAGCTTAGGCCCGAGTGGCTGGAAGGGGTGGAAAGCCTGGGGATCACCTCCGCCGCCAGCACCCCCGAGGACCTGGTCCAAGGGGTGGTGGCCCGCCTGAAGGCCCAGAACCCGGGCCTCGAGGTGGTGGAGGAAGGGGAGTGGGAGGCGATCGCCTTCCGCGAGCCCAAGCCCCTCTCCCCCGAGGAGGTCTTGGGTGGCTGACTTCCGCCTGGCGGTGGCCCCCATGGTGGACCGCACCGACCGGCACTTCCGCTTTATGGTGCGGCAGATAAGCCAAGGGGTCAGGCTCTACACGGAGATGACCGTGGACCAGGCGGTGCTAAAGGGCAACCGGGAGCGCCTCCTCGCCTTCCGCCCCGAGGAGCACCCCATCGCCCTCCAGCTTGCGGGCCGGGACCCCGAGACCCTGGCGGAGGCGGCGCGGATCGGGGAGGCCTTCGGCTACGACGAGATCAACCTGAACCTGGGCTGCCCCTCGGAGAAGGCCCAGGAAGGAGGGTACGGGGCCTGCCTCCTCGCGGACCTCGGGCGGGTGCGGGAGATCCTGAAGGCCATGGGGGAGGCCGTCCGCGTCCCCGTGACGGTGAAGATGCGGCTGGGCCTCGAGGGGCGGGAAACCTACCGGGGGCTTGCCGCAAGCGTGGAGGCCATGGCGGAGGTGGGGGTCAGGGTCTTCCTCGTCCACGCCAGGAGCGCCCTCCTTGCCCTCTCCACGGAGGCGAACCGCAAA
Organism: Thermus composti; assembly: GCF_014647535.1. Classification (GTDB taxonomy): domain Bacteria; phylum Deinococcota; class Deinococci; order Deinococcales; family Thermaceae; genus Thermus; species Thermus composti. Next base: position 5,298 of record NZ_BMPJ01000040.1, read on the forward strand.
ATCCCCCCCTTGCGCCACGAATGGGTCCACCGGCTCAAAGAGGACTTCCCCCAGCTCACCTTCGTCACCAACGGGGGGATAAGGAGCCTCGAGGAGGCCCTCTTCCACCTAAAGCGGGTGGACGGGGCCATGCTGGGGCGGGCGGTCTACGAGGACCCCTTCGTCCTAGAGGAGGCGGACCGGAAGGTCTATGGGCTTCCCCGCAAGCCAAGCCGCCTCGAGGTGGCCCGGAGGATGCGGGCCTACCTGGAGGAAGAGGTCCTGAAGGGCACGCCCCCTTGGGCGGTCCTCCGGCACATGCTCAACCTCTTCCGGGGAAGGCCCAAAGGAAGGGTTTGGCGGAGGCTTTTGGGCGAGGGCCGCTCCTTAGAGGCCCTGGACCGGGCCCTAAGGCTTATGGAGGAAGAGGTAGGCGAGGAGGGCGAGAAGGAGAAGCCAGGCCCAAAGGGGCAGGCGGAAGCGGCGCCTGGGCTTGCCTGTGAGGGGGTCTAAGGAGGGGGGCGGGGCCATCTTGAGGCGGGTGGCCCGCTTCAGGTGGGCCACCATCTTGTCCAGGTCCCCCTTCCGCTTGTAGAGGGCCGCCAGGTTCTCGTGGAGGAGGGGGTCCTCGGGGGCAAGCCTGAGGGCCTTCTGGTAGAACTCCAAGGCCGCCTCCAGCTCCCCCCGCTCCAGGTGGAGGGTCCCCAGGTTGATGAGGGCCCGGTGGTGCTCGGGGTCCAGCTCCAGGGCCCTTTGGAAGTGGGCCTCCGCCGCCTCCCGCCTCCCCTCCCCCACCGCCTTCACCCCCAAGAGCACCTCCTTCTCCGCGGCGAAGAGGGGGTCGTCTAAGGCCTCGGGGTCTTCTTCCAGAAGGGCGAGCCCCCGAAGAAGCCGCTCTTTCTCCCCCTCGGGGAAGCCCTCGGCGTAGGACCGGGCCCCGGCGTAGTCCTTGGCCCGGAGGAAGGCGAGGAAGGCCAAAAGGGCCTTAGCCTCCTCGTCCCCCGCCAGGGCCCGGGCCTTCAGCTCCGCCACCATCCCCCCTATCCTAAGGCCCGGCGGTAGACCTCGAGGTAGGCCCTGGCCGAAGCCTCCCAGGAGAAGTCCTTGGCCATGCCGGCCAGGCCCAAGGCCTCCGCCCCAAGGCGGAAAAGGCGGAGCACGCCGTAAAGAAGCCCCTCGGGGTGGTAGGTCTCAAAGAGGACCCCGGTCCTCCCGTCCTCCACCGTGTCCTTGAGCCCCCCCACCGCCCGGGCCACGGGAGGGGTGCCGTAGCGGCTTGCGATCATCTGCACCAGGCCGCAGGGCTCAAAGCGGCTCGGCACCAAGACCGCCTCCGCCCCGGCGTAGGCCAGGCGGGCCAGGGCCTCGTCGTAGGCCGGGAGAAAGCGGACCCGGCCCGGGTGTTCCTCTTCCGCCCGAAGGAAGGCCTGCCTAAACCCCTCCTCCCCCACCCCCTGGACGTAGAGGCTAAAGCCAAGCTCCAAGAGGCGGGGAAGGGCCTTCAGGACCAGGTCCAGGCCCTTCTGGGGGTCCAGGCGGCCGATGTAGGCGAGGACCGGGGGCCTAAGCCCCGTCCTCTGCCGGAAGGCCTCCTTGGCCCGGGCCTTCCCCGAGGGGTCCTTTAGGGAGTAGGGGGCGGGGAGGTAGGGGTCTTTGCCGGGGTCAAAGACCTCGGTGTCCAGGCCGTTCAGGATGCCCACAAGTTTCTCCGCGTGCCTCCGCAAGACCCCGTCCAGGCCCATGCCGAACTCGGGGGTCTTGATCTCCTCGGCGTAGGAGGGGCTCACCGTGGTGACCTGGCGGGCGAAGACGATCCCCCCCTTCATCAAGTTTACCTTCCCGTAGAACTCCAAAGCCTCCATGTGGAAGAGCGTCCAGGGAAGCCCCGTCCAGTGGAAGAAGGGGGCCGGGTCCAAAAGGCCCTGGTGGGCCAGGTTGTGGATGGTGTAGACCGTGGGGGCGAAGAGGGCGAGGAGGGCCGCCGTCCAGTCGTGGGCGTGGACCAGGTCAAAGCCTTTGGCCACCTCCTTGGCCGCCAGGACGAAGCGCAGGTAGCGCTCGGCGTCGTCGGGGTAGCCGTAGACCCTTTCCCGGTCAAACCCCTCCACCCCGAGAAGGAGAAACCGCACCCCCCCCTCCACCCGCTCCCCCAAGGGGGCCCTCTCCTCCCGCCCGGCGAAGGTGAAAACCACCTCCCCCACCCCCCGGGCGGAAAGCCCCCGGTGCCAGGGGAGGAGAACGGAAGCCTCCACCCCCAAAGGCCCCATGGCCTTGGGCAAGGCCCCCACCACGTCGGCAAGCCCCCCCACCTTCACCAGGGGGTAGGCCTCGGGGGCCACGTGGAGGACCCGCATCATCCCTCCCAGACCCCCCCGGGAAGGAAGAGGGCCCCCTCCAGGGGCCCCAGGTACACGTAGGCCCAGGCCTCCAAGAAGCCTTCCTCGGTCTTTACCCGCACCCGCACCCGCCGGTACTCCTCCCCCTCGTCCTCCAGCTCGTCCAGAAGGAGAAGAAGGGAAGGGGGAAGCAAAAGCGCCTCGCCCCAGACCTGCCCCTCCCCGGGCACCATGCCGGGGTAGGCGTAGGGGCGGCCATGGCCAGGGGGGAGGTGGTAGAGGTGAAACCCCTCCACAAAGCCGGGAAGGCACTTCCGCACGCTACCCGCCACCAGGCCGTGGTTCCTTTTCCCCCGCTTCAGGGTGCCGTAGACGAAGACCCACTCCATCCTACTCCCCCAGAAACCGGTACCCCACCCCCACCACGGTCTCTATGAACCGGGGGGAGAGGGGATCGTCCTTGAGCTTCTTGCGGAGGAGGCGCACGTAGGCGTCCACCACCCGCTCCGAGCCCGCAAACTCCGGGCCCCAGACCCTTTCCAAAAGCTCCATCCGGGAAAAGACCCGGCCCGGGGCCTGGACCAGGGTGAGGAGAAGGTTCATCTCCGTGGGGGAAAGGTGGAGGAGCTCCCCTTCCAGGTAGGCCTTTCTCCCCTCTAGATCCAGCTCCAAGGGCCCAAACCGCCGCCTCCCCTCCTTCCCCGCCCGGCGGAGGAGGGCCTTGATGCGGGCAAGGAACTCTTTAAGGGAAAAGGGCTTGCCCAGGTAATCGTCCGCCCCTTCCAGGAGGCCTTCCACCCGGCTCTCCTCGTCAGCCCGCCCCGTGAGGAGGAGGACGGGCAAAAGGGGGTCTAGCTCCCTCAGGGCCTTGAGCACCTCGAGCCCCTCGAGGTCGGGTAGGCCCCGGTCCAAAACCACCAGGTCGGGCCGCACCTCTAGGGCCAAAGCCTCCCGGCCGGTGCGGACCCAAACCACCCCAAACCCCTCCCTTTCCAGGAAGCGCTTCACCAGCTCCCCCACCTGGGGATCGTCCTCCACCAAGAGAATCCACACCATAACGCCCGTCTAACGCCCTAGAACCAATACCACCCCGGGGTGCTCTCCCTCGGGCAATCCCAGAAGCCGGGCCACGGCCTCATCATAAAAGGTCTCCGCCGGGTAAGCGGCAAGGCCCAAGCCGACGGCGGCAAGGAGCACCAGCCCCGCGGCGTAGCCCGCCTCGAGGAGGGCGTAGCGGTACCCCCTGAGCCCGAAAAGGGCCTCGCTCCTCTCGGGGACCAGGGTGAGGACCAGAAGGGCCGCCGCCTTTTCCAAGGAGAGGCCCAAAAGGGCCTCGGCCCAGGGGCCGGGGTCGGCGCGGCTTCCGATCTGGAAAAGCTGGTGCTCCTTGGGGAAGTAGTGGTAGACCCCGGGGAAGACCCCCTCCACCCGGAGGGCCACCAAGTAGGCCTCCAGGGGGTAGGCCTCCCCGGCGGAGGGGAAGCCCCTTAGGTTCTCCCGCTCCGCCAGGGGCAGAAGGAGCTGGGAGAGGTCCAAGAGGGTGAGGGCCGCCCCCACCTCGGGGAGGGCGGGCCTTAGGTGGGCCAGGGCGCGGAAGAGGGGGGGACCCCCCTCGAGGCGCAAAGGGGGAAGGGCCTGGGTCTCCAGGGGGTTGGCGTAGACCTTGGCCTTGGGCCGGCGCTTCAGGGGAAGCTCGTCCCTTGGCGTGAGGCGGGAGAGGCGGTAGAAGAGCTTGCCGGGGTGCTTCTCCATGGCTAGAAGCGGTACCCCTTGGGGACCACCACCACCCCTTCCGGGGTCACGGTGAAGCCCCGGGCCCGGTCGGCCTCGAGGTCGTAGCCGATCTCGGTGTGGGGCGGGATCTTCACGTTCTTGTCTATGATGGCGTTTTTAATGCGGCAGTAGCGGCCCACCTCCACGTCGTCAAAGAGGACGGAACGCTCCACCAGGCTATAGGAGTTCACCCGCACCCTCCGGAAGAGGACCGACTCCCGCACCGTCCCCCCGCTCACGATGCCCCCCCCCGCCAGGAGGCTATTCAGGGCGCGGCCCACCCTCTCCCCCGTCTCGTGGACGAACTTGGCCGGGGGGCTGAAGAGGTTGGCGGTGCGGAGGGGCCACTCGGGGTTGAAGAGGTCAAACTCGGGGACCACCTTCACCAGGTCCATGCTGGCCTCGTAGTAGGCATCCAGGGTCCCCACGTCCCGCCAGTAGAGGTTGGGGCCCTCCTGACCGGGGATGGGGTTGCGGTGGAAATCGTAGGCGTAGACCCTGTACCCCTCCTTGAGGGCCCTCGGGATCACGTCCTTGCCGAAGTCGTGGGAGCTCGTTTCGTCCTTGGCGTCCGCCTCCAGAAGCTCAAAAAGGGCCTCGGTGCGGAAGATGTAGTTGCCCATAGAGGCCAGGGCCAGGTGGGGCTTGTGGGGGAGGGGCTTGGGCGCCTTGGGCTTCTCCTGGAACTCGGTGATCCGCCACTCCTCGTCCACCTGCACGACCCCGAAACGGCTCGCCTCCTCCACGGGGACGGGGTAGGCGGCGATGGTGATGTCCGCCCGCTTCTCGTAGTGGTACTCCACCATGTGGCGGACATTCATCTTGAAGATGTGGTCCCCCCCGAAGATGGCCACCGCCTCCGGGGCATGGTTTTGCACCAGGTGCAGGTTTTGGTAGATGGCGTCGGCGGTGCCCCGGTACCAGACGGGCCCCAGTTCCTCGTAGCGGTACATCTGGGCGGGGACCAGGAGGATAAAGTGGTCCTCCAAAAAGGCCCCGAAGCGCCAGTAGCGCTGGATGTGCTCGGTGAGGGACTGGGCCTTGTACTGGGTGAGGACGTAGATGGCGTAGATCCCGGAGTTCACGAAGTTGTTGAGGACGAAGTCAATGATGCGGTACTTGGCCCCGAAGGGCACGGCGGGCTTGGCCCGCTTGGCGGTGAGGGGGTAGAGGCGGCTCCCCTGCCCCCCGGCAAGGATCATCCCCAAAACCTCAACCTTTACCATAAAATCCTCCCCCCCTTTCGGATATTCACCCGCATATCCATTGACACGCCAATAAAGAAGGGGGCTTGGGTAAATACA
>NZ_BMPJ01000041.1 GCF_014647535.1 Thermus composti
TACCAGATACGGGCTGCGCCCGCAAGGGGAGATTTACCACGAAACGGAGATGTGGGTAAAGTCCTGCTCCTACCGCTTGCCTTTGGGCTACGGGGCCGAGAGGCCCTCGGTGCGGAACTCCGTGGCCCTCACCAACCTCTTCCTGGTCCTCCTCTGGACGGGCATCTACCTGGCCTTCGGCCTCAAAACCCTCCTCCTCGTCTACCTTCCCATCCAGTACTTCGCCGGAATGGTGGGCATCTTCCTCTTTTACGTGCAGCACCAGTTTGAGGACGCCTACTGGGAGCACGACCCCCGCTGGGAGCACCTCAAGGCGGCCATGGAGGGGAGCACCTACTTAAAGCTTCCCAAGGTCCTCCAGTGGCTCACGGGGAACATCGGCTTCCACCACATCCACCACCTGGCCCCCAAGATCCCCAACTACCACCTGCCCAAGGTGCAGGAGGAGGTGGACCTGGTGAAGGTGGCCCCTACCGTGACCTTGAAGGACGCCCTAAGGATCGCCTTCGCCGACATGCACCTCCACGACGAGGAAAGCCGCAAGCTGGTGGGCTTCAAGGAGGCCCACGCAAGGCTTCGGGCCGCCCGGGGAAGGCTTGCTAGTGGCGGAAGTGGCGCACCCCGGTGAAGACCATGGCGATCCCCGCCTCGTCCGCCGCCTTTATGGAGTCCTCGTCCCGCACGCTCCCCCCGGGCTGGATGATGGCGGCGATGCCATAGGAGGCCGCTAGGCGCACCACGTCGTCAAAGGGGAAGAAGGCGTCCGAGGCCAAGACCGCCCCCCTCGCCTTCTCCCCGGCGGCCGCCAGGGCGTGCTGGGCCGCCGCCAAGCGGTTCGTCTGCCCCACCCCGATCCCCAGGGTCTGCCCCTCCTTGGCCACCACGATGGCGTTGGAGCGCACGTGCTTCACCACCTTCCAGGCGAAGAGGAGGTCCCGCCAGCAGGCCTCCTCGGGGGCCTTTCGCGTCACCACCTTGGGGTCTATGGGGTCTTGGGTGTCGGCGTCCTGGAGGAGCACCCCGCCCCGAAGCCGCCTCAGGTCCAGGTAGGGCCCCTGGGCGGGGAAGGGCACCTCGAGGAGGCGGAGGTTTTTCTTCCGGGAAAGAAGGGCGAGGGCCTCCTCACTGAAGCCCGGGGCCAGGACCACCTCCAGGAAGACCCCGCCCAGGGCCTCGGCGGTGGGGCCGTCCACGGGGCGGTTAAAGGCCACGATCCCCCCAAAGATGGAGACGGGGTCGGCGGCGTGGGCCTTCCGGTAGGCCTCCAAGGGGCTTTCCCCTAGGGCCACGCCGCAGGGGTTCTGGTGCTTCACCGCCACGCAGGCGGGCTCGGCGAACTCGGAGACCAGGTTCCAGGCTGCCTCGGCGTCCAGGTAGTTGTTGAAGCTCATGGCCTTGCCCTGGAGGACCCGGGCGGCAAGGAGGGGCCCCTCCTCCCCCACGACCCGGTACAAGGCGGCCTCCTGGTGGGGGTTTTCCCCGTAGCGCAAGGGGGCCTCCCGCTTTAGGACCAAGAACTTGGCCTCCGGGAACTTCTCCCCGGAAAGCCACTCGGCGATGGCGGCGTCGTAGGCCGCCGTGTGGGCGAAGGCCTTCCGGGCGAGCGCCCGGCGGAACTCGGGGGTGGGCCCGGTCCTTAGGGCCTCCAGCACCTTGGGGTAGTCCTCGGGGTCGCAGACGGGGAGGACCGCCTGGTGGTTCTTGGCCGCCGCCCGGAGCATGGCGGGCCCCCCGATGTCAATCTGCTCCAACGCCTCGGCAAAGGAGGCCCCCCGGGCCACGGTCTCCCGGAAGGGGTAGAGGTTCACCGCCAAGACCCCGATCCGCTCCAGGCCCAGGGCCTTCAGCTCCGCCTCCTGGTCAGGCCGGGCAAGGAGGGCGGCGTGGACCTTGGGGTGGAGGGTTTTGACCCGGCCCTCGAGGACCTCGGGAAAGCCGGTGAACTCGGAGATGTAGGTGACGGGAAGCCCCGCCTCCTTAAGGGCCTTATAGGTCCCCCCGGTGGCGAGGAGCCTGAAGCCCAGCTCCAAAAGCCCCCGGGCGAAGTCCAGAAGCCCCCGCTTGTCCGAAACGGAAAGGAGCGCCCACATGAGAGGGATTGTACTCCCCCGGCCAAGCCTTTCGGAGAAGGCTAGACGGGTCGTTCTCTTTTTTTGAGAACATGAGGGCCGGGGTCCGGGTCCCATCCCCACGACCCGCGCGGAAGGAGGGGCTTATAGGGAAGCTAAGGGTCCCGAGGTACCGCGAGCTTCGCAAGATCCTTAGGCGCAACTAGGCTTTTCTCCCCAACCCCGGCGCGGCAAAGGAGACCACGAGATCTGGAAACACCCCGATGGCCGCATGGTGGTCCTGGACCCGGTGCCCCTAGGCACCTTCAAAAGGATCCTAAAGGCCGCGGGTATCCCCGAGGAGATGTTCCGGTGAAAACCGTGGAAAAGGAACCTCTGGTCAAAACCTGGCCCCACCGCTACCCCGTGGTCCTGGAAAGGGACCCGGCGGGGGGAACCTAAGGGGGCTACGCCCTGGACCTCCCCGTCTTCACCTGGGGTAAGGCGAGCCAGGAAGAAGCCCTTAAGAGCCTGGCCCAGGGTCTGGCCCTGGCCCTTTTGGAGCTAGAGGAGGCGGGGAAGCCCATCCCCGAGCCCTCGGAAGCAGTGCCCCCTGAGGCGCTTTCCGAGGCGCACGCGCCCCAAGTGGTCTTCCTGGAGCCCGCCCCCGTCAACCCCGTAAGCCTGGCGCTCTGGCAGGCCCTGAAGGCCCGGGGCCTCTCCCAGCGGGAGCTGGCCCGGCGCATGGGCACCTCCCCTTCCGCGGTCCACCGCCTCCTGGACCCCTTTTACTTCGGCCACAGCCTGGAAAGCCTCAGGCGGGCGGCCAAGGTCCTGGGGGTTGGCCTCGAGGTGCGGTTCGCCGTGTAGGCCCTTTTCCGTTAGACTGGTAAGGATGACCATCTACGAGGCCATCAAGGAGACCATCAAGGAAGCCATGAAGGCCCGGGATCAGAAGACCCTGGACTTCGCCCGGGTGGTGAAGGCCGAGCTGGACCGCAAGGGGGACGGCAAGCCCCTCCCCGACGAGGAGGCGGTGAAGGTGCTAAGGGCCCTCAAGGAGATCGCCCTGGAGCAGGGGAACACCTTTGAGGCGGAGTTCCTGGACCGCTTCCTCCCCCAGGAGATGAGCGAGGAGGAGCTGGAGGCCTGGATCCGGGAGCACATTGACTTCTCCCAGTTCAAGACCCCCCTGGCGGCCATCGGGGTGGTGACCAAGGCCTTGGGGCCTAGGGCCCCCGGGGAGAAGGTGCGCCGGGTGATCGAACGCATGACCCGATGAGCCCCTGGGAAAGGCTTGCCCTGGAGGAGATCCTCTCCGAGCCGGTGCGCCTGGTGCGGGAGCGCCTCAGGACCCACACCGGCAAGGAGCTCACCTACATCTACCGCCCGGGGCCCGTGGCGGCGAGCTTCGTCCTGCCGGTGACGGGAAAGAGAACCGCCCTCCTCATCCGCCAGTACCGCCACCCCACGGGAAAGTTCCTCCTGGAGGTCCCGGCGGGCAAGGTGGACCCTGGGGAGACCCCTGAGGGGGCGGCCAGGCGGGAGCTTTTGGAGGAGGTGGGGGCGCGGGCGGAGGAGGTCATCCCCCTCCCCCCCTTCCACCCCCAGCCCTCCTTCACCGCCGTGGTCTTCCACCCCTTCTTGGCCCTGGGGGCGGAGGTGGTGGCCGAGCCCCGCCTCGAGGACGGCGAACTCCTGGAAACCCTAGAACTCCCCCTAAGGGAGGTCTACGCCCTCTTGGAGGCGGGAGAGATCCAGGACGCCGCCACCGCCCTCACCCTTTTCTACGCCAGGCCCCACCTCCTGGACCGGGGGCTTCTTTAAAAGCTCTAAAGCCTTTGCATAAAACCCGGCTGGCAAAGGCCCTTTGGGCCCGGTAGGCTAACAGCGTATGAAGCCCGCGATCCGCACACCCCTCCCAGGCCCCAAGGCCAAAGAACTCCTGGAACGGGGCGAGAAGGTCCTCTCCCCCTCTTACGTCCGCCCCTACCCCTTCGTCCCCGCCCGGGGGCAGGGGGTCTTCCTGGAAGACGTGGACGGGAACGTGTTTTTGGACTTCATGGCGGGCATCGCCGTGAACACCACGGGCTACGCCCACCCCAAGGTGGTGGAGGCGGTGCGGGCCCAGGCCGAGCGCTTCGCCCACATCTGCTTCTCCGATTTCACCCACGAGCCCACCCTCTCCCTGGCGGAGCGCTTGGTGGGGCGGCTTGGCGGGGGGTACCGGGTCTACTTCGGCAACTCCGGCACCGAGGGGATAGAGGCCGCCATCAAGCTGGTGCGCCACCACACGGGTAGGCCCTACCTTTTGGCCTTCACCGGGGCCTTCCACGGAAGGAGCCTCGGGGCCCTTTCCCTCACCGCCAGCAAAAGCGCCTACCGCAAGGGCTTCTCCCCCCTCCTCCCTGGCGTCCTTCACGTCCCCTTCCCCAACCCCTTCCGCCCCCCCCTCGGGGCCTCCCCCGAGGACGTGGGGGATGCGGTCTTGGACTACCTAGAGCACCTTTTCCGCACCGTGGTCCCCCCGGAGGAGGTGGCGGCCTTTTTTCTAGAACCCATTCAGGGAGAAGGGGGTTACCTCCTGCCCCCGCCCGGCTTCATCCCCAGGCTCAAGGCCCTTTTGGAGCGGCACGGGATCCTCCTGGTGGCGGACGAGGTGCAGACCGGGGCCGGGCGCACGGGCCGCTTCCTCGCCCTGGAGCACGAGGGGGTGGAGGCGGACGTCTACGTCCTGGCCAAGGGGCTCGCCTCCGGCTACCCCCTAAGCGCCCTCCTCTTCCGGGAAGAGCTTGGGAGCTGGCGCCCCGGCGCCCACGGCACCACCTTCGGCGGCCAGGCGGTGGCGGCAGCGGCCGCCCACGCCACCTTGGACCTCCTGGAAGGGGGCCTCATGGAAAACGCCGCCCGGGTGGGGGCGTTCCTCCTAAAGGAGCTTAAGGCCATGCAGGCCCGCTTCCCCTTCCTGGGGGACGTGCGGGGGCGGGGCCTCATGATCGGCCTGGATTTCGGAAGCCCCGAGGAGGAGCGGCCCGACCTCCGGGACAAGGCGGCACAACTGGCCTTCCAGAAGGGGCTTCTGCTCCTGCCGGCGGGGCCTTCCGCCCTCAGGATCGCCCCGCCCCTCATCCTCTCCCAGGAGGAGGCGGCCACGGGGCTTGCCATCCTCGAGGAGGTCTTCCGCAGCCTATAGAACGCTTTGGGGGCCCCATCCTGGCTTGGGCCAGGATGGGACAGGATCACCGGGGTTCCCCGGGCCAGTCCCCCACCACCCCGGGGGCGGCCCACTCCATGGTGAGGAGTTCCTGGAGGCTCGCCTTCCTGCCCGCGGGGATCCGCACCACCCCCTTGCGGTCCCGGATGGGCCCGGCGAAGGGGTCAAAGGTGGGGTTCGGGCTAGACATGTCCTTAAGGAGGGCCATGATCCGGTCGTAGACCGGGACCTCCTTGTCCCCCACCCGCATCCTGGCCTTCTGCAGAAGGGGCACGTGTTTGGGGTTGATGGGGACCCCGTAGTCCGCCCCCATCTCCACCGCCTTGTGCTGGAGGAGCCAGAAGTAGTCCACGTTCTGCAGGTTCTTGGGGGTGTAGACCCCCTCCCTCACCTTCTTGAGGAAGTCCATGTAGATGACCTCCCAGCGGATGATCTGGCCGGAGACCACGCGGTCAGGGGCGAACTTGAGCATGGGGGTGTAGTGGCCGAAGGAGTAGGCCCCCTTGCGGGCGGCGGTCTGGACCACCGTGGGGGTGTCCTCGGTGAAGGCGAAGACATCGGCCCCTTGGGAAAGGAGGGCCTCCGTAGCCTCCCGGGCCTTGGCGGGGTCGTACCAGGCGTTGATCCAGCGCACCAGGACCTGGGCCTTGGGGTTCACCGCCCGCACCCCCAGGGCGAAGGCGTTGATGTGCCGCTTCACCTCGGGGATGGGGAAGGCGGCCACGTAGCCCACCTTGCCCGTCTTGGAAAGGGCCCCGGCGGCGAGGCCGTTGAGGTAGTAGACCTGGTAGAAGTCCGCCATGTAGGTGGCCACGTTGGGAGCCCGCTTGATGCCCGTGGCGTGGGCGAAGATCACGTCCGGGTATTTCCTCGCCGCCTCGAGGACCGCCTCCATGTACCCGAAGCTGGTGGCGAAGATCACCCGGCACCCCTCCCGCACGAAGCGGTCTATGACGGAAGGAGCCTGGGCCTCGGGGACGCTTTCCACGTAGCGGGTCTCCAGCCAGGGCAAGGCGGCCTCCGCCTTCTTCCGCCCGACGTCGTGGGCGTAGGTCCAGCCCGCATCCCCCACGGGACCCACGTAGAGGAAGCAGGCCTTAAGCTTCTCCTGCGCCAGGGATAGCCCCAAAAGCAAGGCCAAGAGGACTAGCAGTCTCCGCATCGCTCACCTCCCCCGCTCAAAAGGCTGGCCCAGGGCCTTGGGGGCTCGGGACCGCCCCGAGAGGGCCAGGACCAGGATAACCAGAAGATAGGGCATGGCGGCAAAGGCCTCGGACGGTATAGGTACACTGCCCTGCAGGCGGAACTGAAGGAAGAAGAGGAGGCCAAAAAGGTAGGCCCCCAAGACCACCCGCAAGGGCTCCCAGGCGGCCAGGATCACCAAGGCGATGGCCACCCAGCCCAGCCCCGCCGTCATCCCGTCGGTCCAGGAGGGGCGGTAGGCCAAGGAAAGGTAGGCCCCGGCGAGGCCGATGAGCCCCCCGCCCAGGGCCAAAGCCCGGTAGCGCACCCCCTCCACGCTCACCCCGAAGAGGTCCGCCGCCTTAGGGTTCTCCCCCACGCTCCGCAGGTAAAGGCCCAAACGGCTCCCGTAGAGGAAGTAGTGCAAAAGGAGGGCTAGGAGAAAGGCCACCAGGGCCAGGGGCCCCTCGGGAAGGGGCGTATCCAAGGGCATCCCCTCGTAGCGCTTGCCCAGTAGCCCCGAGGCCCCAAGGCCCATGGCGGCCACGGCAAGCCCGGCCACGAAGGGGTTGGCCCGCAAGGTGACCGCAAAGACCCCCAGAAAAAGCCCACCCAGCACCCCCACCCCTACCCCAGCCAGAAGCCCCCAGTAAGGGGAGGCGTCCAGGGCCACGGCGAAGGCGGCCAGGGCGCTTAGGGCCATGATCCCCTCCACCCCCAGGTTCACCACCCCGCTCCTCTCGGCGAGAAGCGCCCCCAAGGCGGCGAGGAGGAGGGGGGTCCCGAAAAGCACCGCACGCAACAGGGCCTCTTCCATCTAGCGCCTCCAGACCAACCGGTGGCGGGCTAAGGCCTCGGCCCCCACCAGGCCCAAAAGCAAAAGCCCCGCCACCACGTCCACCACCCGAAAGGGCATGGAATAGGCCAGCTTCAAGGCATCCCCACCCACCAGGATGAGGCCCAAGAGGGGGGCGGTGAGGAGGACCAGCCCGGGCCTTCCCCGGGCGAGCCAGGCCGCCAAGATGGCGGTGAAGCCGTAGCCCAAGGAAATCTGGGCCGGCTCCAGAAGCCTCTGGTGGATCCCCGCCACCTCCCCCACCCCCGCCAGTCCCGAAAGCGCCCCCGAGGCCAGGGCGGCCAAGGCGAGAAACCTCCCCTCCTTTAGGCCCAAGTAACGGGCCGCCGAGGGGTTTTCCCCCAGCACCCGCCAGGAAAACCCCAAGGGGGTGCGGAAGAGAAGGAGTTGGAGACCCAAGGCCGCCCCCACCCCCAAAAGCAGGGTGGGCCAGTGGACCAGGGTGTCCCCCAGGCGGGGAAGCCGGGCCACCTCGGGGAAGCGGTCGGTGTAGAGGAAGCCGAAGACGAACTGCCCCTTCCAGGGCCCCGCCACCAGATAGACCACCAGGTAGTAGGCCAGGTAGTTCTGCATCAAGGTGGTGAGGATCTCGTTCGCCCCGAAGCGCACCCGAAGCCAGGCGGCCACCCCCGCCCAAAGCCCCCCCAAGGCCCCTCCCAGGAGGAACATGAGGGGCAGGGTCCAAGGGCCCGCCGGCAGGAAGAGGGCCGCGTAGGCCGCCCCCACCGCCCCAAGAAGGAGCTGCCCCTCGGCCCCGATGTTGAAAAACCCTACCCGGAAGGCCAGGGTGAGCCCGGCGCCGATGAGGAGGAGGGGGATGGTCCGCCGGGCGATCTCCGCCAGGCCCAAGGGGTCGGCCAGGGGGGAGAGGAGGACGCCATAGGCGCGAAGGGGGGGGACCCCATAGAGGGCGAAAAGCCCCCCCAGGAGGAGAAGGGTGAGGAGAAGGAAGGCCAGGTAGGTCAAGAGGGTCTTGCCCAAGGAAGGGGCGGGGTCCAGCTCCAGCCTCATGGACGGCCCTCCGTCATCATCCGGCCGAGCCCTTCCCGGTCCGCCGCCTCCCGGGGTATGGGCCCCACGAGCCGCCCTCGGTGCAAGGCCGCCACCCTGTGGGAAAGGGCAAGGATCTCGTCCAAGTCCTCGCTCACCAAGAGCACCGCCATGCCTTCCCGCACCAAATCCAAAATTCTCTCGTGGACCTCCTCCGCCGCCCCCACGTCCACCCCGTAGGTGGGGTGCATGGCGAGGAGAAGCCTGGGCCTCCCCCCAAGCTCCCGGGCCAGGATCACCTTCTGGACATTCCCCCCGGAGAGGAAGCGCACCGGGGTCCTGGGGGAAGGGGTCTGGATCCGGTAGCGGGCGATAAGGTCCCGGGCCTCTTCCTCCAGGCGGGCGTAGTTCAAAATCCCCCTCCGGGCGTACCGGGAAAAGGTCCTCAAGGCCAGGTTCTCCGCCACGCTCATCCCCCCCACCACCCCCACGGCCCGCTCCTCGGGGATGTGGGCCACCCCCAGGGCGAAGAGGCGGGCCGGGTCCTGGGGCAAGGGCTTCCCCAGAAAGCGCACCTCCCCCCGGTAGGGCCTGAGGCCCGCCAGGGCCTCTAGAAGCTCTTTTTGCCCGCTTCCCGCCACCCCGGCGATGCCCAGGACCTCCCCCGCCCGCAGGGCGAAGGAGACCCCCTGCACGGGAAAGCCGTGGCGGGGGACCAGGAGGTCTTTCACCTCCAAGACCACCTCCTCCCGGGGCGGGGGGGCCTTGGGCGGGGGGTTGAGCCCCCGGCCCACCATGAGGCGCACCAGAAGCTCCTTATCCGCCTCTTCCCGCTTAAGCTCCCCCACCTTGCGCCCCGCCCTTAGGACGGCGATCCGGTCCGCCACCGCTAGAACCTCGTCCAGCTTGTGGCTGATAAAGATCACCGCCAGACCCTCTGCCTTCAGGCGGGCGATCTCCCGGAAAAGCTCCTCCGTCTCCTTAGGGGTGAGGACGCTGGTGGGCTCGTCCAGGATGAGGACCTTGGGCCTTTGGAGGAGGGCCCTTAGGAGTTCCACCCGCTGCTTCTCCCCGGCGGAGAGGCGCTCCACCTTGGCCTCGAGGTCCACCCCCAGAGGATGCCCCCGCAAAAGGGCCTCCAGGAGGGCGAGAAGGCGCCTCCGGGAAAAGAAGGGGGGGAGGTCCAGGCCCAAGGCCAGGTTCTCCGCCACCGTGTGGGCCTCTATGAGCTCAGGGTGCTGGGGGACCAAGGCGATGCCCAGGCGCTGGGCCACCTTAGGCGAGGGGATCTGGACCTCCCGGCCTTCCAAAAAAATCCGCCCCGCATCGGGGGCGTACAGGCCATAGAGGAGGCTCACCAGGGTGGTCTTCCCCGCCCCGTTCTCCCCAAGGAGGGCCAGGACCTCGCCCCTTCGCACCTCGAGGCTGATGCCATCGTTGGCCACCACCGGGCCGAAGCGCTTGGTGAGGTTTTCCAGCCGCAACATCAAACCCGGCCCGAGGATACCACAAGCTCTCTCTCCAAAGCGAACCCCCCGGGGGCACCGGGGGAGCCTGGCGGGCCCGGAGGGATTTGAACCCCCGACCTACCGCTTAGAAGGCGGCTGCTCTGTCCGCTGAGCTACGGGCCCTAAAAGGAAACCGGGGTGGCACACCACCCCGGCCCACTGGAGCGGGAGACGGGACTTGAACCCGCGACCCTCGGCTTGGAAGGCCGATGCTCTGCCAACTGAGCTACTCCCGCATGGTCGGGGCGGCCCGATTTGAACGGGCGACCCCCTGCTCCCAAAGCAGGTGCGCTACCGGCCTGCGCTACGCCCCGGGGTCAAGGCCACCCAGAGGCCAGGGTAGCACTTGCCCCAGGCTTGGTCAAGGCGTGTTAACCAGCAGGGCTTTACCCAAAACTCCTTCCTCGCCCTCCCTTAGCCTGCTTCAAGAGTTCTTGGGTGACTT
>NZ_BMPJ01000042.1 GCF_014647535.1 Thermus composti
AAGTCACCCAAGAACTCTTGAAGCAGGCTAAGGGAGGGCGAGGAAGGAGTTTTGGGTAAAGCCCTGTTCTGGACGCGTTGACACCCATTCCCTTCCCGGGTAGGATGGGGCCGGTTTCCTTGGGGGTAAGAATATGCGCTTTCTCCTAGGTCTATCCCGCGCCATAGACGTCCTCACGGAAGGGGTAGGGCGGCTCGTGGTCTGGCTGGTGCTGTTGGTGGCCCTCCTCTCGGCGGGGAACGCCATCCTGCGCTACGGCTTCAGCTACAGCTCCAACGCCTACCTCGAGGCCCAGTGGTACATGTTCAGCCTTATCTTCCTCCTGGGCGGCGCCTACGCCCTGAAGCACAACGCCCACGTGCGCATAGACCTCCTCTACGACCGCTTCAGCCGGAGGACTCAGGCCTGGATTGATGTGGTGGGCACGGTGCTCTTCCTCTTGCCCATGGCGCTAGGGCTCATCTACCTCTCCTGGCCCTGGGCCATGAACTCCCTGAGCATCCGGGAGATGTCCCCGGACGTGGGGGGCCTGCCCCGCTGGCCCATCAAGCTCCTGGTGCCCTTTAGCTTCGGCCTTCTCGCCCTCCAAGGGCTTTCCGAGCTCATCAAGCGGATCGCCTTCCTGACAGGGGCCTTACCCAGCTGGTCCCCCGAGGAAGAGGAGGAGGTGGCCTGATGGACCTCTACGCCCTCATGCCCCCCCTGATGTTTTTGGCCTTGATCCTCTTCCTCCTTTCCGGCTACCCCGTGGCCTTCTCCTTGGGGGCCGTGGGCATGGTCTTCGGGTTCTTGGGCATCGCCTTGGACCTCTTCCCCGCAAGCCTCCTCGGGGCTATGCCCGACCGGATCTTCGGGATCATGTCCAACCAGCTCCTCCTGGCCATCCCCTTCTTCACCCTCATGGGCATCCTCCTGGAGAAAAGCGGCCTGGCGGAAGATCTCCTAGACACCATGGGCCGCCTCTTCGGGCCCCTTAGGGGCGGCCTCGCCCTGAGCGTGGTCTTCGTGGGGGCCATCTTGGGCGCCACCACGGGGGTAGTGGCCGCCAGCGTCATGGCCATGGGCCTCATCTCCCTGCCGGTGATGCTCAAGTACGGGTACAACCCCCGCTTCGCCAGTGGCGTCATCCTGGGCTCGGCCACCCTGGCCCAGATCATCCCCCCAAGCGTGGTCCTCATCGTCCTGGCCGACCAGCTGGGGGTAAGCGTGGGGGACATGTACAAGGCGGCCCTCATCCCCTCCCTGGCTACGGTCCTGCTTTACTTCCTCTACGTGATCTACGTGGCCCTGGTCCACCCCCGGTGGGTCCCCGCCCTGCCCAAGGAGGCGCGGCCCGAGGCGGGAAAGGAGCTCCCTACGGCCTTTGCCCTCCTTTCCTACCTCCTGGTGGGGGTGGGGTCCTGGCGACTTGGGGAGTTCCTCCACCTCCCGGGGTGGCTGGAGGGGCTGGAGATCCTCTTGGGCCTCGGCCTTTGGACCCTCTTCCTCCTGCCCTGGATCCGCACAAACCCCCTCCTGCGCAAGGCCCTTCTCTCCATGGTCCCCCCCTTGGTCCTCATCTTCTTGGTGCTGGGCACGGTGCTCATCGGCCTCGCCACCCCCACGGAGGCGGGGGCCATGGGGGTGGTGGGGGCCCTGGTCCTGGCGGCGCTCAATCGCAGGCTCTCCTTCCAGGTCCTCTACGGGGCCATGGAGGGCACGGCCAAGCTCACCGCCTTCGTGGTCTTCATCCTCATCGGCTCCACCCTCTTCAGCCTGGTCTTCCGCGGGGTGGACGGGGACCTCTGGGTGGAGGGTTTCCTCACGGGGCTTCCCGGGGGAGAGGTGGGCTACATCCTCTTCGTGATGGTCCTGGTCTTCCTCCTGGGCTTCTTCATAGACTTCTTTGAGATCGCCTTCATCGCCCTGCCCCTTCTGGCCATCGGGGCCGACGCTTTGGGCATTGACAAGCTCTGGTTCGGCCTCCTGGTGGGGGTGAACCTCCAGACCTCCTTCCTCACCCCACCCTTTGGCTTCGCCCTCTTTTACCTCAGGAACGTGGCCCCCAAGGAGGTGAGGACGGCGGACATCTACCTTGGGGGCATTCCCTTTATTCTCCTGCAGCTTCTCGTCTTGCTTCTCGTCTACTTCCTCCGGGAGCCCATCCTGAACATGGCCTACTCTGGCTTCGGCCAATAGGAAAGCCCCCGGGGGTTGCCCCGGGGGACCCAACCTCCCAGCCTACACGTTGGGGAAGGCGAACTGCTCGTAGCCCAGCTCGGCCACAGCGAACCAGCGGAACTGCTCCTCCCGGAACCTCCTCCAAGCGGTGTAGACCCTGCGGTAGGTGGCGTCCTTGGCCGCCTCCTCCTCAAACCACTCAAAGGCCGCCTTCTGGGCCGCCTGCATGATCTCGTTGGGCCACTTCCTGAGCCGCACCCCGTTCCGGAGGAGGCGTTGCAGGGCAGGGCCGTTCACCTGGTCGTACTTGGCCATCATCCACTGGTTGGCCTCAGCAGCCGCCACCTCAAAGGCCTGCTGGTACTCCTTGGGCAGGCGCTGCCACTCCCTGAGGTTCACGTAGAAAACCAGCATGGCCCCGGGCTCCCAGAAGCCAGGGTAGTAGTAATTCTTGGCCACCCTGTAAAACCCCAGCTTCTCGTCGTCGTAAGGGTTCACCCACTCGGTGGCGTCAATGGTGCCCCGCTCCAAAGCCGGGTAGATGTCCCCGCCCGCCAGCACCTGGGGCACCACCCCCAGACGGCTCATCACCTGGCCCCCAGGCCCGGGGATGCGCATCTTGAGGCCCCTGAGGTCGGCCAGGGTGCGGATCTCCTTGCGGAACCACCCCCCCATCTGGGCCCCGGTGTTGCCCCCCGGGAACTGGATGATGCCAAAGTCGGCGAAGATGGAGCGGAAAAGCTCAATCCCGCCGCCAAAGTACATCCAGGCGTTTTGCTGCCGAGCGGTGAGGCCGAAGGGCACGCTGGTGTCAAAGGCCAGGACCTGGGCCTTGCCCACGAAGTAGTAGCTGGCGGTGTGGCCCACCTCCACCGTGCCCTGCTGCACGGCGTCCATCACCTGAAGGCCGGGGACGATCTCCCCCGCCTGGTAGGGGCGGATCTGGAAGCGCCCGCCTGTGAGCGCCCGCACCCTTTCCGCCAGAACCTCCGCCGCCCCGTAGATGGTGTCCAGGCTCTTGGGGAAGCTGCTGGCCAGGCGCCAGCGGATAGTGGGCTGCGCTTGGGCGAAGACCGGTCCGAAAGCCGCGCTGGCCGCTACGCCGATACCCGCCTTCTTTAGGAAATCCCTCCGCCTCATTGTGACCTCCTTAGGTCCGGGGCGATTATACATCCGAACCACAGCCTAGGCGCAAGCCTTGACCCGAGGCCACCCGGGTGAAAAAATCCCCTGCAAAGGAGGTGGACCGGTGAAAGCCGTGGTGATGGAGGCAAGGGGCGGCCCGGAGGTCTTAAGGTATGGGGATTTTCCCACCCCCGAGCCCGGGCCTATGGAGGTGCGGGTGCGCATCAAAGCCGCCGCCCTCAACCACCTGGACATCTGGGTGCGCAAGGGGGTGGCGAACCCCCGCCTGGCCCTCCCCCACATCCCGGGGGCCGACGCCAGCGGGGTGGTGGAGGCGGTGGGCCCCGGGGTGGTGGGCCTTACGGTGGGGGACGAGGTGGTGATCAACCCGGGGCTTTCCTGCGGGCGCTGCGAGCGCTGCCTAGCGGGAGAGGACAACCTCTGCCCCCACTACGAGATCCTGGGCGAGCACCGCCACGGCACCTACGCCCAGTACGTGGTGGTCCCGGCAGCCAACGTGGCGCCCAAGCCCAAGGGGCTTTCCTTTGAGGAGGCGGCGGCCCTCCCCCTCACCTTCCTCACCGCCTGGCAGATGGTGGTGGATAAGCTCGGGGTGCGCCCCGGGGACGACGTGCTGGTCATGGCAGCGGGAAGCGGGGTGAGCGTGGCCGCCATCCAGATCGCCAAGCTCTTCGGGGGAAGGGTGATCGCCACGGCGGGCTCCGAGGAGAAGCTCCGGCGGGCCAAGGAACTGGGGGCCGACGAGGTGGTGAACTACGCCCACCCCGACTGGTACAAGGAGGTGCGCCGCCTCACGGGGGGCAAGGGAGCCGACAAGGTGGTGGACCACACCGGGGCCCTCTACTTTGAAGGGGTGATCAAGGCCACGGCCAACGGGGGCAAGATCGCCATCGCCGGGGCTTCCTCAGGGTACGAGGGAACCTTGCCCTTCGCCCACGTCTTCTTCCGGCAGCTTTCCATCCTGGGTTCCACCATGGCCTCCAAAAGCCGCCTCTTCCCCATCCTCCGCCTCGTGGAGGAGGGGAAGCTTAGGCCCGTGGTGGGCCAGATTCTGCCCTTGGAGCAGGCGGCGGAAGGGCACCGGCTTTTGGAGGAGCGCCGGGTCTTCGGCAAGGTGGTCCTGCGGGTGGACTAGACGCGGGCCATTTTGTGTATAAAATAACGAGCATGGCGGAGCACACGGACGTCCTCATCGTGGGCGCGGGGCCTGCGGGCCTCTTCGCAGGGTTTTACGTGGGGATGCGGGGACTCTCTTTCCGCTTCGTGGACCCTCTGCCGGAACCCGGGGGGCAGCTCACCGCCCTTTACCCGGAGAAGTACATCTACGACGTGGCGGGCTTCCCCAAGATCTACGCCAAGGACCTGGTGAAGGGCCTGGTAGAGCAGGTGGCCCCCTTCAACCCCATTTACAGCCTGGGGGAGCGGGCGGAAAACCTGGAAAAGGTAGGGGACCACTTCAAGGTCACCACCTCTAAGGGGAACGCCTACACCGCCAAGGCGGTGATCATCGCCGCGGGGGTGGGGGCCTTTGAGCCCCGAAGGATCGGCGCCCCGGGGGAGATGGAGTTTGAGGGGAAGGGCGTCTACTACGCGGTGCGGGCCAAGGCGGAGTTCGCGGGCAAGCGGGTCCTCATCGTGGGCGGGGGGGATAGCGCCGTGGATTGGGCCTTAAACCTCCTGGACACCGCCCAGGAGATCACCCTCATCCACCGCCGTCCCCAGTTCCGGGCCCACGAGGCGAGCGTGAAGGAGCTCATGCAAGCCCACGAGGAAGGAAGGCTTCGGGTCCTCACCCCTTACGAGGTGCGCCGGATTGAGGGGGACGAATGGGTGCGCCGGGTGGTCATCTTCCACAACCAGACCCAGGAGGAGATCCCCCTCGAGGTGGACGCCGTCCTTATCCTGGCGGGCTACATCACCAAGCTCGGCCCCCTGGCCCACTGGGGGCTAGAGCTGGAGAAGAACAAGATCAAGGTGGACACCACCATGGCCACCAGCATCCCCGGGGTCTACGCCTGCGGGGACATCGTCACCTACCCCGGAAAGCTTCCCCTCATCGTCTTGGGCTTCGGGGAGGCGGCCATCGCCGCCAACCACGCCGCCGCCTACGCCAACCCCGCCCTCAAGGTGAACCCGGGGCACTCCTCCGAGAAGGTCTCCTAAGCTAAGGGCATGCGGGTTTCCTTCTTCATAGACGGCTCCTACATGTACCAGGTGGCCAAGCGGCTGGGCTGGAACGTGGACCACCGCCGGGTCCTCACCCAGTTCGCCACCCCGGAGCAGCTTTACAACGCCTTCTACTACGTGCCCGTCACCGACCCCGAGGACGAGCGGCAGCAGCGCTTCATAGACGCCCTGGTCTTCATGGGCTACACGGTGCAAAGCCGCCTGATGCGGAGCGAGGCGCGCTTTGAGGCCATGATGGCCACCGACCTCCTCACCACCGCTCCCCGGTGGGACCGGGCCATCGTGGCCTCGGGCTCGGCCGACCTAGCCCACACCTTCCAGGCCCTTAGGGCCATGGGCAAGGAGCTCCACCTCCTGGGGATCCCGGAGCTTGCGGACCTGGAGCTCCGCAACCAGGCGGACCGCTTCATCAACCTGGCGGAGTGGCGGGAGGTCCTGGAAAGGACCCTGGGGGGAAGGAGGACCTACACCGGCTTCCCCATCGCCGCCACGGTGGAGCTTCCCCCTGAGGAAGGCTAAACCCCTTCCATGCGCCCCTGGCCCGCCCTGGTCCTGGTGGGACTTTGTTTCCTAGTCCTGCCCAGCCCGCCCACCCCCCCGGCCTCGCCCAGCCTGCGGAGCCTCCTTCCCTACCCTGAGGCCAAGCGGGAAGCCCTGGTGGCCCTCCACCTCGGCAACAAGGCGAGCCTCCAGCTCCTCCTGGGGGAGAAGGCGGCCCGGGCTTACGATCGGCTGATGCGGCTAGAGCTCGTCAACCAAAGGGCGGGGAAGCGCTCGGCCTTCGCCGACCCGGAAAGCGCCCTAAGGGCCGCCCGGCGCTGGATCCAGGCCCTAGGCCAGGCCCGGAGGGGCCTTCCCGCCAATCTAGAAGGCCTGCCCGCCGCCCCCCACCACGTCCTGCCCCATGCCCAGGAGATCCGGGCGGCGGCCTTTGCCCTCCGCCTTCCCCCAGGGGTCTTGGCCGCCATCGTGGACAACGAGCAGCACGGGGGGGACAAGGCCCTGGGGCTTTCCCGGGGGGTGCGGGAGGTGGCGGACGGGATGGCCCTCACCCTGGGGGAGGCCCCCTTTTCCCGCACCCTGGGCCTCGCCCAGATGAGCTGGGAGGACGCCCTAAGGCAGGAGGAGCGCTTAAGGCTTTTCGGCGCCTGGAACCCCCTAAGGCCCTTCCCCAGGACGGAAGCCGAGGCCCGGCGGGCCCTAGAAGACCCCTACCTCAACCTCCTCTTCACTGCAAGCCGCCTGCGGGGCTACTTCAACGCCCTCCTGGGCCTTTCCAAGGAGGACACCCGCCCCCTCGAGGACCCTTGGCTTTTCTACCTGGGCCCCGCCTGGCACAACCACCCCTTGAGGGCCCAGAACCTGGAGACCTGGGAGGACAGCTTCCACGGCTTCTTCAAGGGTCTCCTTTACCAGGTGATCCTGGAGGGGCACTGGCAGGTCCAGGGTCACCGCCTCATCCCCCTAAAAGTTTTCGGAGCGGGGAGCCTCGAGGCCCGCCCCTCCCCTACCCCCGAGCTTTACCCTTAAACGCGCTCCATCCAAGGGAGGGGCTCTCCCGGGGGCAAAACGGGCCAGCGCCCCTCCCGCATGTGCCGGAAGATGGCCTCCACCGCCCGTTCCGCCGCCTCCACCCAGGCCTTGGGGTAGAGGGGGTGCTTGGCCAAGAACTCCTCCCGGTCAAAGACCTGGCAGGTGTGGTCCGCCCGGCACCGCACGTCCAGCTCCAGGTCGTACTGGCGGAAGCCCTCTCCGGTCCACTCCGCCGGGGTCTGCACGTTCCAGTAGTACTCCAAGACCCGCCCCGCCCGCACGTCGGGCCCCCCGGAGTACCAGGCCCCGGGGAAGAAGGCCACGTAGGCGTCGTGGTCCAAGACCACGGACCGCCCCTTGGCCACGTGGTGAAAGACCCCCCCTTGGGGAAGAAGGGTGAGAACCCCCTCGGGCCGCACCTCCACCACCTCCGCCTCCCAGAAGTAGTGGAGGACGCCTTCCGGGTACTTGTAGAACTCCACCCGGACGCGCGCCCCTGGGCGGACGGGAAAGCTCACCGCTTGGTGCTGATGCCAAGAAGCTTGTAAAGGGCGCAGAAGCCGGTGATGGCGGTGAAAAGGAGAAGGGCGGCCACCACGCCCAAGACCCAGTTCCAGGGTGAGGCCGACTGGAAGGCAAAGTAAAAGAGGACCAGGGCCAGCACAAAGCGGATCACCCGGTCGGCGGTGCTCTCGTTCACCGTCATGGGTTTCACCCCCTAGGGGTAAGTATACACCTTCGCAGGGGCGGGAAATCCTATGCTAGAATGAGCCCTCGGCGGCGGGCCGTTAGCTCAACGGTCAGAGCAGCCGGCTCATAACCGGTAGGTTGCAGGTTCGAATCCTGCACGGCCCACCAAGGCCCCCTTCTGGGGGCTTTTTCCCTTAGAATGGGGTCATGGAGCCCTTGGAAGCCTTCCAGCTCTTAGACCTGAGGGTGGGCCGGGTGGTGAAGGCCGAACCCCACGAGAAGGCGAGGAAGCCCAGCTACAAGCTTTGGATTGACCTGGGGCCTTTGGGGGTGAAGCGGAGCTCGGCCCAGATCACCGAGCTCTACCGGCCCGAGGACCTCCTGGGCCGTCTGGTGGTCTGCGCCACCAACCTGGGGACCCGCCTCATCGGGGGCTTCCCCTCGGAGGTCCTGGTCTTAGGGGTGCGGGACGGGGAAGGGCGGGTGGTCCTCCTCGCCCCCGAAAGGGAGGTGCCCCTGGGGGAAAAGGTCTTCTAAAGTACCCCACCGCGGCTTTCGCCCCAAAAGGAGCTTCCCAGGCCCCCTTGCGGGCATCCCGTGTTGCGAAACCAACGTGCGGTCACTTAACGGGTTCGGGTCACTTTGGAAAGGTGCCGGGGCCGGTCCGGGTCCAGCCCCCGGGCCCGGGCCAGGGCCTCGGCCAGGGGGTAGAAGGCCTGGGCGAGGAGGAGGGGGTCTAGCTCGGGAGCCAGGGCCTGGGGCAGGGCGAGGGGCGTGTGGGCCAGGGCCAGGGCCTCGGGCTCGGGGGAGAGGACGAGGAGGTGAGTTCCCTGGGCCTTTAGGCCCTGCAGGACCTCCAGGAAGCCCTCCAGGGCCTCGTCCCCTTGGACCAGGGCCAAAAGGGGAAACCCCTCCTCCAAGAGGGCCAGGGGCCCATGGAGGAACTCCGCCAGGGAAAGCCCCTCGGCGTGCAAGGCGGCCACCTCTTTGAGCTTGAGGGCGGCCTCGAGGGCTATGGGGAAGGTAAACCCCCGCCCCAGGACGAAAAGGCCCTCCGCCTCCTCCAAGGGGCTCAAGTCCCCCACCACCCCAAGGGCCCGGTGAAGGGCCTCGGGCAGGGCGGGAAGGCGCTCCCTTAGGCGGGGCTCTTCCAGGAGGTGGGCGAGGAGGTGGACCGTGGCCGCCAGCATGGCGAGAAAGCTCTTGGTGGCCGCCACCGCCTTTTCCTCCCCGGCGTGGAGGGGCAGGACCACCTCCGCCGCCCGGGCCAAGGGGCTTTCCTCCCGGTTCACCAAGGCCACGGTGAGGACCCCGGCCCGGCGGTAGGCCTGGACGGCCTCCAAAAGGTCCGGGCTTTCCCCGCTTTGGCTAAAGGCGAGGAGCAAGGCGGGGTAGGGGACCTTAGGCCTCGCCCGGTAGAGGGTGAGGACGGAAGGGGCTAAGGAGAGGACAGGCCACTCCAGGCGGGCCTCGAGGAGGTACTTGGCGAAAAGGGCGGCGTGGGCCGAGCTCCCCCGGGCCACGGTGAGGACCAAACCCGGGGGCCTCCGGCGGAGGAAGGCGGCGAGCCCCTTCACCTCGGCGGCGTTCTCCCTAAGGAGCCTTTCCACCACCCAAGGGGCCTCCTCGGCCTCTTGGCGCATCCAGGACGCCATGCCCTCCATTGTAGCCTGGGCTTCTCCTTGCCCCCAAGGGGTGGTATCAGGGCTTTACCCAAAACTCCTTCCTCGCCCTCCCTTAGCCTGCTTCAAGAGTTCTTGGGTGACTTCAT
>NZ_BMPJ01000043.1 GCF_014647535.1 Thermus composti
ACCAGATACGGGCTGCGCCCGCAAGGGGAGATTTACCACGAAACGGAGATGTGGGTAAAGTCCTGCTCCAGGCCTTGACGCAAGGGAAGTAGCCTCGTAGAATGGCGGATGCTGAGCGCGGTGAGCGTAGCTCAGCTGGTTAGAGCACCGGACTGTGGATCCGGGGGTCGTGGGTTCAAGTCCCATCGCTCACCCCAAGGCGCCACCCCGCAAGGGGTGGTATTTTAAAGGGGGGGTCGCCCCCATGCGAGGATGGCGGAATCGGTAGACGCGCCGGACTTAGGATCCGGTGGGGCAACCCGTGCGGGTTCAAGTCCCGCTCCTCGCACCACCCGGGGCGGCCCCCCTTTCATCGGGGCGAGGTGAAACGTGGCGGAGATCCTGGAGCGTTCCGGCTATCTGGTCAAGGTGCGGGTGGAGGTGCCCGCCGACCGGGTGAAGGCGAGCTACGAGGCCCTGCTTAAGGACCTGGCCTCCCGGGTACGGGTGCCCGGTTTCCGGCCGGGCAAGGCCCCCCTGAAGGTGGTGGAGGCCCGCCTGGGCCGGGAGGCGCTCCTCCAAGACCTCAAGGAGCGCCTGGTGGAGGAGACCTACCCCGAGGCGGTGCGGGAGCTGGGCCTAAGCCCCGTGGCCGCCCGGGTGGTGGAGCAGGACCTCAAGGAGGGGGAGGGCTTCCGCTACGTGGCCGAGGTGGAGAACTACCCCGAGGTGCGGCTTCCCGACTGGCGGGGCTTCGCCTTGGAGGTCTCTCCTCCCGAGATCACCGAGGAGATGGTGGAGAAGGCCCTGGAGGAACTCCGCCAGCGCTACGCCGAGCTCGTCCCCGTGGAGCGGGAGGCCCAGGAGACGGACCACCTCTTCGTGCGCACCGAGGAGGGGGCGGAGTTTCCCATTGACCTCTCCCGGGCCCTTCCCCACGTGCGGGAGGCCCTTCTCGGCAAGAAGGCGGGGGATGTGGTCCTGGTGCCCGTGCTGAACGAGAAGGGCGAGAAGGTGCGGGAGGTCAGGACCGAGATCCTCGAGGTCAAGACCCTGAGGCTCCCCGAGCTGGACGAGGAGTTCGCCAAGACCCTGGAGGCGGAAAGCCTCGAGGACCTCAAAAACCGGGTGCGGGAAAGCCTCAAGCGCCAGGCGGAGCAGGCCTACGAGGAGGCCAGGGAGCGGGCCTTCTTGGAGAAGCTCGCCGAGGGCCTGGAGGTGGAGATCCCCCCTTCCATGCTCAAAGCGGAGGAGCGCCACCTCCTGGAGCACCTGGCCGAGGACCTTTACCTGAAGGGGATCAGCCTGGAGGCCTACCTAAAGGCCTTGGAGGAGAAGGGGGAGCTTGAGAAGCTCCAGGAGGACCTGCGCAAGGAGGCGGAGAAGCGGGTCCGCATTGCCCTTGCCCGGGAGAAGCTGGCTGAGGAGCTCAACCCCGAGGTCTCCGAGGAGGAGTGGCAGGCCTACCTCCAGGCCGCGGCCCGGGCCTACGGGGTTTCCGTCCAGGAACTCCGCCGCCAGCTCGGCGAGGAGGGCCTCGCCCGGCTTAAGGAGCGCCTCCGCCAGGACAAGGCGGTGCAGGAGGCCCTGAAGGTCCTGGGCTAAGGCCCTGGAGCAGGGTGGCCCAGGGGGGTTTTTCCCCTGGATTTGCCGCTAAACTAAGGATTGGTATGGTCATACCCTACGTCATTGAGCAGACGGCCCGCGGCGAGCGCGTCTACGACATCTACTCCCGCCTCCTCAAGGACCGGATCATCTTTCTGGGCACGCCCATTGACGCCCAGGTGGCCAACGTCATCGTGGCCCAGCTCCTCTTCCTGGACGCCCAGAACCCCAACCAGGAGATCCGCCTCTACATCAACTCCCCCGGGGGCGAGGTGGACGCCGGGCTTGCTATCTACGACACCATGCAGTTCGTCCGGGCCCCCGTGTCCACCATCGTCATCGGTATGGCGGCCAGCATGGCGGCGGTGATCCTGGCGGCGGGGGAGAAGGGGCGGCGCTACGCCCTCCCCCACTCCAAGGTCATGATCCACCAGCCCTGGGGCGGGGTGCGGGGCACGGCCAGCGACATCGCCATCCAGGCCCAGGAGATCCTGAAGGCGAAGAAGCTCCTCAACGAGATCCTGGCCAAGCACACCGGCCAGCCCCTGGAGAAGGTGGAAAAGGACACGGACCGGGACTACTACCTCTCGGCCCAGGAGGCCCTGGAGTACGGCCTCATTGACCAGGTGGTGACCCGTGAAGAGGCCTAGGCCCCACTGCAGCTTCTGCGGCCTCCGCCCCCCCGAGACGGGGCGGCTTCTGGAAAGCCCCATTGAGGAGGTCTACATCTGCGAGGACTGCGTGGAAAGGGCCCAGGAGATCCTGCGCCACCAGTCCCCTAAGCCCAAGGGGCCAAGCCGCCTGCCCAAGCCCCAGGAGATCAAGGCCCACCTGGACCAGTACGTGGTGGGCCAGGAGGCGGCCAAGCGGGCCCTTTCCGTGGCCGTCTACAACCACTACAAGCGCCTCCTCCACCCGGAGGCGGAGATCGGCAAGTCCAACATCCTCCTCATCGGCCCCACGGGTACCGGCAAGACCCTCCTCGCCGAAACCCTGGCCCGCTTCCTGGAGGTGCCCTTCGCCATCGCCGACGCCACCACCCTCACCGAGGCGGGCTACGTGGGCGAGGACGTGGAAAACGTCCTTCTCCGCCTCCTGCAGAACGCCGACTTTGACGTGGCCCGGGCGGAGATGGGCATCGTCTACATTGACGAGATTGACAAGATCGCCCGCAAATCGGAAAACCCTTCCCTCACCCGGGACGTCTCCGGGGAGGGGGTGCAGCAGGCCCTCCTCAAGATCATTGAGGGCACCATCGCCAACGTGCCGCCCCAAGGGGGTAGGAAGCACCCCCACCAGGAGTTCATCCCCGTGAACACCAAGAACATCCTCTTCATTTTGGGCGGGGCCTTTGAGGGGCTGGAGAACATCGTCAAGGCCCGGGTGGGGAAGACCACCATCGGCTTCACCGGGGGCGGGAAGGAGGGAGAGGAGCCCCTCGAGGTCATCCCCGAGGACCTCATCAAGTTCGGGATGATCCCCGAGTTCGTGGGCAGGGCCCCCCTCATCGTCCAGCTCCACCCCCTCACGGAGGACGACCTGGTGCGCATCCTCACCGAGCCCAAAAACGCCCTGGTCAAGCAGTACCAGGAGCTTTTCCGCATGGAGGGGATTGAGCTCCGCTTCACCCAGGCGGCCCTCAAGGAGGTGGCCCGCCGCGCCCTCAAGCGGGGCACGGGGGCGAGGGGCCTCAGGGCCATCATGGAGAAGGCCATGGTGGACCTGATGTTTGAGGCCCCGGGGAGCGGGGTGAAGGAGCTCGTCTTTGACCTCCCCCACCTGGATAACCCCCTAAAGGCCCTGGAGGAGGCCAAGCTAAGGCAAGCTTCCTAAGGGCCCATCCCTAGGGGGCCCCGCTTCGGCCTTGGCCGAAGCGGGGTGTTTAAACGCCCCGCCGTGGCTTTCGCCACGGTGGGGGCCCCAACGGGGGTGGGTGCTTAGCCCTCGAGCCGCCGCACCAGCTCCTCCTTCAGGGCGAAAAGCCTCTCGGTGAGGGAGACGTGGTAGACATGGGGGTTCACGAGCCGCCGCACCCCGGGGTCCAGGAGGGCCACGTCCCGGTCCCGCCGCCGCCTTAGCTCCTCCAGGGGCAGGGGCGGGAAGAGGCGCTTGCCCCGGTAGACCTCCTGGAGGAGGGCCTCGAGGCGGAAGGCCCCGGGGGCCAGGGTGCGCCGTTTGGTGGGGTCCGTGGGGTGGCGGAGGGTGAGGGGGGCGTCTTCCCGCACCTCCTCCTCGGCCAAGGCCAGGAGGTCGGCGGTGGCGAGGCCCCGGTGGTCGTAGACCCTATAGACCCGCTTGTGCCCGGGGTTTAGGACCTTCTCCAGGGAGTCCGAGATCTTCATGGCCGGGGCCCAGGCGCCGTTTTCCCGCAGGGCCACCAGCTTGTAGACCCCGCCCAAGGCCGGGGCTCCCCAGGAGACCACCATCCGCGTCCCCACCCCGTAGACCAGGCGCTTTAAGAGCCCCTCGGGGTCCACCCCGTAGCGGGGGGCCTCCTCGAGGATCTGGCTTTTGATCTGCCAGATGACGAGCTCGTCCAGGTCCCCGGAGAGGACGATGAGAGTCTCGGGGAAGCCCGCCCGGTCCAGCTCCTTGGCCACCTGGATGGCGAGGTAGGCCAGGTCCCCGGAGTCTATGCGCACCCCCACGGGCCGGTGCCCCTTCCGCCTTAGCTCCTCAAAGACCCGGATGGCGTGGGGAAGCCCCGAGTGGAGGGTGTCCACCGTGTCCAGGAGGAGGACGGTGTCGTCGGGGAAGACCTCGGCGAAGGCCCGGAAGGCGTCTTCCTCCGAGTGGCCTAGGGCCATGAAGGCCTGGACCAGGCTATGGGCGTGGGTGCCGGAGGCGGGAAGCCCGAGAAGGTGGGAAAGGCTCACGGCGCTACTCCGGTTCGCCCCTCCGATGAGGCTCGCCCGGGTGGCGCTTTCCCCGCCCTTGGCGGGGGCGCGGCGCAGGCCGAACTCCAAAACCAGCGCCTCCCCCGCCGCCTCCCGCACCCGGCTCGCCTTGGTGGCGATGAGGGTCTCGTAGTTGATGCGGTTGAGGAGGGCGGTTTCCAGAAGCTGGGCCTGGAGGAGGGGGCCCTCCACGCTGATGAGGGGCACCTGGGGGTGGGCCACCCGCCCCTCGGGGAGGGCCCTTAGGGTGAGGCCGGAAAACCCCCCCATCTCCTTTAGGTAGCGGAGGAAGTCCTCGGCGAAGAGGGGCTTCCCCGAGCGGCCTTTGAGGGCCCGGAGGGCGGCGATTTCCTCCTCGCCGAAGCGGGCTTCCCCCATCCAGCTTAGAAGGGGGTCCAGCCCGGCGAAGACGGTGTAGCCTGCCTGGTGGGCCCCGTAGTCGGGGTTTTTGCGGTAGAAGGCTTCAAAGAGGGCTTCCTTTTCGTGGAGGCCCATGCGAAAGTAGACCTGGCCCATGGTGAGCTGGTAGAGGTCGGTGTAGAGGATGCCGAAGGGGTCCATGGGCCTAGCATAGCCCGCCCCTTTTGGCTACACTAGCGGGATATGGTGGAGGTCCACACCTGTAGCCCGGGTTGCCGCCACCATCTGGGGGGGGCGGGCTGGGGGGATGCCCCCCTTACCCGGCTCGGCTACAACAAGGAGGCCCGGGCGGAGAGGTTTCCCTACCTCAAGGCCCTTCTGGAGCGGCCTTTGGTCTTTGACGGGGCCATGGGCACCGAGCTCCAGAAAAAAGACCTCACCCCCGAGGACTACGGGGGAGAGGCCTACTTCGGTTGCCCCGAGGTCTTAAACCGCACCCGGCCCGAGGTGGTGCGGGAGATCCACCTCGCCTACCTCGAGGCCGGGGCCGAGGTCATTGAGACCAACACCTTCGGGGCCCTAAGGCACGTCCTGGCGGAGTACGGCCTCGAGGAGGAAGCGGAGGAGTTCGCCTTTTTGGGCGCCCGGATCGCCCGGGAGGCTGCCGACCGTCACGGGGCCTTCGTGGCGGGGGCCTTGGGGCCTGGGACCAAGCTGGTCTCCTTGGGCCAGATCTCCTGGGACGCCCTTTACCAGGCCTACAAGGAGGCGGCCCGGGGGCTTCTTCGGGGCGGGGTGGACCTCATCCTCCTGGAGACCGCCCAGGACCTCCTCCAGGTGCGCTGCGCCGTTCTCGCCGTGCGGGAGGCCATGGCCGAGGTGGGGCGGGAGGTGCCCCTCCAGGTCCAGGTGACCTTTGAGGCCACGGGGACGATGCTGGTGGGCTCGGACGAGCAGGCGGCTTTGGCCGCCCTGGAAAGCCTCCCCGTAGACGTGGTGGGGATGAACTGCGCCACGGGCCCCGACCTCATGGACAGCAAGGTGCGCTACTTCGCCCAGCACAGCACCCGCTTCGTGGCCTGCCTCCCCAACGCCGGTCTGCCCCGGAACGAGGGGGGAAGGGTGGTCTACGACCTCACCCCCGAGGAACTCGCCAAGTGGCACCTCAAGTTCGTGGCCGAGTACGGGGTGAACGCCGTGGGGGGGTGCTGCGGCACCGGCCCCGAGCACATAAGGAGGGTGGCCGAGGCGGTGAAGGGGCTTCCCGCAAGGCCACGGCCTAAAAGCTTCCCGCCCCAGGTGGCCTCCTTGTACCAGGCGGTGCCCCTCAGGCAGGAGACGAGCCTCTTTTTGGTGGGGGAGCGCCTGAACGCCACGGGGAGCAAGCGCTTCCGGGAGATGCTCTTCGCCCGGGACCTCGAGGGCATCCTCGCCCTCGCCCGGGAGCAGGTGGAGGAGGGGGCCCACGCCCTGGACCTCTCCGTGGCCTGGACGGGGCGGGACGAGCTGGAAGACCTTAAGTGGCTCCTTCCCCACCTCGCCACCGCCGTCGCCGTCCCCTTCATGGTGGACTCCACCTCCCCTGAGGCCATGGAGCTTGCCCTCAAGCACCTCCCCGGGCGGGTGGTCTTGAACTCCGCCAACCTCGAGGACGGCCTGGAGCGCTTTGACCGGGTGGCCTCCCTGGCCAAGGCCCACGGGGCGGCCCTCGTGGTCCTCGCCATTGACGAGAAGGGGATGGCCAAGACCCGGGAGGAGAAGGTGCGGGTGGCCCTCCGCATGTACCAGCGCCTCACGGAGCACCACGGCTTCCGCCCCGAGGACCTCCTCTTTGACCTCCTCACCTTCCCCATTACCCAAGGGGACGAGGAAAGCCGCCCCCTGGCCAAGGAGACCCTCCTGGCCATAGAGGAGCTACGGGAGAGGCTTCCCGGGGTGGGGTTCATCCTCGGGGTTTCCAACGTCTCCTTCGGGCTCAAGCCCAGGGCCAGGCGGGTCCTCAACTCCGTCTTCCTGGACGAGGCCCGCAAAAAGGGCCTCACCGCGGCTATCGTGGACGCGGGGAAGATCCTTCCCATAAGCCAGATCCCCGAGGAGGCCTACGCCCTGGCCCTGGACCTCATCTACGACCGCCGCAGGGAGGGCTTTGACCCCCTCCTCGCCTTCATGGCCTACTTTGAGGCCCACAAGGAAGACCCCGCTAAGAAGGAGGACGCCTTCCAGAGGCTTCCCCTCCTGGAAAGGCTCAAGCGGCGCATCGTGGAAGGGAGGAAGCAGGGCCTCGAGGCCGACCTGGAGGAGGCCCTGAGGCAGGGGCACAAGCCCCTGGACCTCATCAACGGTCCCCTCCTTGCGGGGATGAAGGAGGTGGGGGAGCTTTTCGGGGCGGGGAAGATGCAGCTTCCCTTCGTCCTCCAGGCGGCGGAGGTGATGAAGCGGGCGGTGGCCCACCTGGAGCCCCACATGGAGAAAAAGGGCGAGGGCAAGGGCACCTTGGTCCTCGCCACCGTCAAGGGGGACGTGCACGACATCGGCAAGAACCTGGTGGACATCATCCTCAGCAACAACGGCTACCGGGTGGTGAACCTGGGGATCAAGGTGCCCATTGAGGAGATCCTGAAGGCGGTGGAGGTCCACAAGCCCCACGCCATGGGCATGTCGGGGCTTCTCGTAAAGAGCACCCTGGTGATGAAGGAAAACCTGGAGTACATGCGGGATCGGGGCTACACCCTTCCCGTGATCCTGGGCGGGGCGGCCCTCACCCGGGCCTACGTGGAAGAGCTTAGGGCCATCTACCCCAACGTCTACTACGCCGAGGACGCCTTTGAAGGCTTAAGGCTCATGGAGGAGCTCACGGGCCACGCCCCTCCCGAGCTCACCCGCAAAGCGCCCCCCAAGCCCAAAGGGGAGGCCCCCCGGGTGGAGGTGCGGGCCAAGCCCGTGGGGGAGGCCCCTTCCATCCCCAGGCCTCCCTTCTTCGGGGTGCGGGTGGAGGAGGGGTTGGACCTGGCCACCATCGCCCACTACGTGAACAAGCTGGCCCTCTACCGGGGCCAGTGGGGGTATAGCCGGAAGGGCCTTTCCCGGGAGGCATGGCAGGCCCTGGTGGAGCGGGAGGCGGAGCCCGTCTTCCGCCGCCTCCTCAAGGAGGCCCTGGAGGAGGGCTGGCTTAGGCCCAAGGTCCTTTACGGCTTCTTCCCCGTGGCCAGGGAGGGGGAGGAGCTTCTTGTCTTCTCCCCCGAGAGCGGGGAGGTCCTGGAGCGCTTCCGCTTTCCCCGGCAGAAGGGCGGGGGCCTAAGCCTTGTGGACTACTTCCGCTCCCGCTTCGCCGATCCCATCGGGGACGAGGCGGACTGGATGCCCCAGGAGGCCTTCCGGGCGGGGGCCCGGGACGTCCTCGGGGTGCAGCTCGTCACCATGGGGGAGGAGCCCTCGAGGAAGGCCCGGGCCCTCTTTGAGGCGGGGGCTTACCAGGACTACCTCTTCGTTCACGGCTTTTCCGTGGAGATGACCGAGGCCTTGGCGGAGTACTGGCACAAAAGGATGCGGCAGATGTGGGGGATCGCCGGCAAGGACGCCACGGACATAAGGAAGCTCTTCCAGCAGGGCTACCAGGGGGCCCGCTACTCTTTCGGCTACCCCGCCTGTCCGGACCTTTCGGACCAGGCCAAGCTGGACCGGCTCATGGGCTTCCACCGGGTGGGGGTGCGCCTCACGGAGAACTTCCAGCTGGACCCCGAGCACGCCACCAGCGCCCTGGTGGTCCACCACCCCGAGGCCCGCTACTTCAGCGTGGACTAGGTACTGCGCCTGTGGCCGGAGGTTTTCTCGGACTCTACCACGCCGCCCGGGACTTGGGCCTAAAGCCCGCCCTCCTCGACAGACTTGACCACTATGTCGCATAAAGCCCCAGGAAGCGCAGAGCGGAGAGGGGGTTGAAGGAGAAGGCC
>NZ_BMPJ01000044.1 GCF_014647535.1 Thermus composti
TGTATTTACCCAAGCCCCCTTCTTTATTGGCGTGTCAATGGATATGCGGGTGAATATCCGAAAGGGGGGACATTAAAAGGTCTTAAATGAGGCACCCCATACCCTTCTTCGTTGAACTTGCCTTGGGGAAAGCCGTTTTTGACCCAGAGGATACTTTTGCTTCTCAACTCCCCCAACCTCACCACCCGCCACTCTTCGGGTAACGGACCGAGTTCGGTCAGGCGGTAGCCCTCGGGGAGGTCGGTTGGCGCCCTTTTGCCCCTCTGCAGATCGGCCCTGGGCACGACTACCTCCACAGTCCTAGCGCTCGCAAGGCCTCGGCCAGCCTCCGGTCGGCCTCGGCCCGCTCCTCCTCGGCCTCCCGCAAGCGCACCACCGCTTCCTCCAAAGGAAGCACCTCCTCCCCGCCGTTTTGGGCCACGTAGCGGCTTGGCGAAAGGTTGTAATCGTTCCGGGCCGCCTCTTCCAGGGGGATGATGGCGGAAAGCCCTTCCTCGGCCTGCCAGCCGTGGTAGAGCCGGGCAATGGTCTCAATGTGCTCCTCGGCCAGGTAGTTCTTGGGGCGGCCCTTGGCGAAGAGGTTGGAGGCGTTGATGAGCAGAATCTCCCCCGGGTGGCGCTTCCTGCGGTTCACCACCAGGATGATGCCGGGGGCGGTGGTGTTGTAGAAGAGGTTTTCCGGGAGAAGCACCACGGCCTCAATGAGGTCGGCTTCCACGAACCTCTTGCGGATGTCCCGCTCGCGGTTTGTGCCCTGGGTGCCGCTTCCCCGGGAGACCGCCCCCGTGTCCAACACCACCGCCATCCGCCCTGTCTCCTTCAAAGAGGCCAGCATGTGCTGCAGCCAGCCCCAGTCGGCGGTGGAGGCGGGCGGGGTGCCGTAGGGGAAGCGGCCGTAGGGGTCGTTCTCGTAGACATCGGTGGGGAACTCCTGGTTCCACATGGGGTTGGCCACCACCAGGTCAAAGCGCAGGAGGCGGCCCGCCTCGTCGCGGAAGGCGGGCTTGCGCATGGTGTCGCCCAGGCGGATCTCGGCCTCCATATCGTGGATGACGGCGTTCATGCGGGCCATGGCGTAGGTGGCGGGGTTGATCTCCTGGCCGAAAAGCCGTAAGGGGGCGTGCTGGGGGGGCAGGCGGCGGTGGCCGTTTTCCACCACCCCGTGGGTCTCCAGAAGGCGCAGGTGGCACTTGATGAGAAGCCCCCCGGAGCCGCAGGCGGGGTCGTAGACGGTCATGCCGGGCTCGGGTTCCAGGAGGCGGGCCATGAGCACCGCCACCTCGCGGGGGGTGTAGAACTCCCCCGCCGACTGGCCCTGCCCCTCCGCGAACTTGCGCAAGAGGTACTCGTAGGCCCGGCCTAGGATGTCCGGCTCCACGTCGGAAAGGCCCAGGCGGTGGCGGGAAAGGACCTCTATGAGCTTCTTTAGGTACTCGTCAGGCACGATGCGCTGCCCGGCAGCGGTGGCGTTGAAGTCCACCAGGTCAATGACCCCGGAAAGGCGGGGGTTTTCCCGGGCCACCTTCCGCACGGCATCCGTCAGGTACTCCCCTAGCCTTTCGCTTTGCCGGCGAAGGGTGGGCCAGCGGGCCTCCTCGGGGATGTAAAAGCGCACCAGGCCCCGCCCCTCGGCGATGATGCCGTGTCTGCGCTCCTCCTCCACCAGGCTTAGGGCCACCTCCCGGCTGCCGTATTCCTCGGCGAGGCGCGCGAGCTCGTCTTCAAACACGTCGGAAAGCCGCTTGAGGAATACAAGAGGCAGGATGTAGTCCTTGAACTTGGGCGCGTCCACAGGGCCACGGATGGCGCAGGCCGCATCCCAAAGCCAGGTTTCCAGCATGGGGATGTCTAGGGGCATAACTACCCCCATTGTAGGAGACTACTCCAGGTATAAGGCCAAAGCGCTCACCACGGGCCTCGGGGTACCCGTGTAGGGGCTTCGCAATACCCCCTTCACCCAAAGCTGGGCGGAGCCCCCGCCATCCATCCTCAGGGCGTTCCAGGCCCCCAAGGAGAGAAGGGCCCGGGCCAAAGCACCCGGGGTGGTGGGCTCGGAGACGATAAGCCAAAGCCTCCCCTCCCTCGTCCAGGCCACCGCCGCCTGGGGGGCCACCGCCTGGAGGGGCCTTGGGTCTTTAAAGTTCTCCTTGGCGGGCTCGTAGGCGTACCGGCCTTCCTGGACGAGGAGGGGCCCCCCTTCCAGGGCGTAGCGGAAGGGGGGGTCCAGCTTGCCGTAGAGGCTTAGCCGGTCCCCCACGACGAGGGAAAAGGGGGGGCTTCCCTTGGGGAAGCTAAGGGCCCAAAGCCCAGGAGGAAGCTCGGCGGGGGCGGGAAGGACGGCCTTCACCCGGTCCCCTTCCACCAAGGCCACCTCCTCCCCTTCCCGGCCCACGGGGCCCGGGACCGTGTGGGCGGTGTAGCGGGCCCTCGAGGCGTTCACCCCCACCCGCGCCCTGCTTCCGTCCGGCCCCGCCACCTCGGCCACGAACCGGGGAAAGCCCAGGAAGAAGGAAAACCCGTCCCAAAGAAGGGCCACCCGCCCGTAGGGGTAGGCCACCGTCACCCCGTCCTGGACCCAAAGGCCGATGGGGGTCCCGGTCCTCGGATCAAAGTACCCCCCGTTCAGGACGGCGAGGGCCCCCGGGGCCAGGTCCTTGGGGAGGGCCCTTTTCCCCGGGGTGCCCACGGGAAGGAGCTTTCCCCGTTCCGCCTCCACCAGGTAAAACCTTAGGGGCTCCGGGGTGAAGCCGTAGACCTCCCGGTAGCGCACCCCGGGGGCCAGAACCTCCTCCACCTCGGGGGCGAGGAGGTAGAGGTCCAGGACCAGGCGGGGGGGGTCCTCGAGGGGAAAAAGGCGGTAGTAGAGCTGGCCCCCTTCCGCCCTCAAGGCAAGCTCGGTGGCCTCGGGGAGAAGGCGGACCCTGGCCTTAAGGCCCGAAGGCCAAGGGGCCTTAAGGAGGCCCGGGGCGAGGTAGGGCAGGTAGAGAAAAGCCCCCGCCTTACCCCGCTCCTCCCGGGGCTCCGCCCGGTAGGGGACGGGCAGGTCCAGGACCACCCGGAGGCCTTTGGGCTTCTCCCCGAAGCGCACCCCCGCCTCGGGCACCCGGAAGTAGCCCAAGGCCTTCAGGGCCTCTAAGGGAAAGAGGCCTTCTTGGGGCGGGGGGAGCTCCGCCCCCAAGGGCTCGGCCCAGCCCACCCCCGGGGCGTACACCAAGCGCCGCCCGCCCCCCTCGTACACCCAGGCCCCTCCTTCCTCCCGGAAGGTGAGCCCTAATTGCTCCACGGGAAGGAGGGTCTGGCCTAGGGCCAGGCCGAGGAAGAGGAGAAGGGCAAGCCGCCTCATCCTCCCATCCAAGCAAAGCTTTCTGAGAAGCGGATGGAACCCTACCCCTTCACCACGATGAGGGGCCTGAGGCGGGCCACCTTCTTGCCGATCCCCGCCCCTTCCACCGCCTCCACCACCAAGGAGACGTCCTTGTAGGCCTCGGGCATCTCCTCGTCCACCGTGGCCCGGGTGGCCGCCCGCACCAGGATGCCCCTTTCCGCAAGCTCCTTCACCAGGTTCCGCTCCCGGGCCACCTTTTTCGCCTGGTTCCGGCTCATCTTGCGCCCGGCCCCGTGGCAGCTGGAGCCGAAGGAGACCTCCATGGCCTTGGCGGTGCCCGCCAGGACGTAGGAGTAGCGGCCCATATCCCCCGGGACCAGGACGGGCTGGCCCACCTTCCGGTACTCCGCCGGGATCTCCGGGTGGCCGGGGCCGAAGGCCCGGGTGGCCCCCTTGCGGTGGACCAGGACCCGCCGCCCCCCGTGCTCCTCAAACTTGGCGTTGTTGTGGGCCAGGTCGTAAAGGACCCTTAGGCCGTGGTCCCTTGGGGCGAAGCCCACCGCCTCAAAGGCCTCCCGCACGAAGTGGGCGATGAGCTGGCGGTTGGCGAAGGCGAAGTTGGCGGCGGCGGCCATGGCCTGGAGGTAGTCCTGGCCCTCGGGGCTTTTTATGGGGGCCGCCGCAAGCTGCTTGTCCACGAGCTCAATGCCGTAGCGGGGGGCCACCTTGAGGAAGCGCTCCACGTAGTCCTGGCAGACCTGGTGGCCTAGGCCCCGGCTTCCCGTGTGGATGAGGACGGTGATCTGGCCCCGGAAGAGGCCAAAGGCCTCGGCGGCCTCGAGGTCGTAGACCTCGTCCACGTACTGCACCTCGAGGAAGTGGTTGCCGCTTCCCAAGGTGCCGATCTGGGGGGCTCCCCGCTCAAAGGCCCGCTCCGAGACCTTGTCGGG
Organism: Thermus composti; assembly: GCF_014647535.1. Classification (GTDB taxonomy): domain Bacteria; phylum Deinococcota; class Deinococci; order Deinococcales; family Thermaceae; genus Thermus; species Thermus composti. Next base: position 4,276 of record NZ_BMPJ01000044.1, read on the forward strand.
GTTGGCCCAGGGGAGGCGGCCCTCGGACTCAATGAAGCGCACGTCCTCGGGGTAGCCATAGCCCCGCTTCACCAGCCACCCCGCCCCCTCCCTGAGGATCTCCTTGAGCTCCCTTTTGCTGAAGCGCACGTCCCGCCTTTCGCTCCCCACCCCCGAGGGGACCAGGCGGTAGAGGGTGTCGGCGAGCTCCCGCTGGCGGGGGAGGAGGTCCTCGAGGGTGAGGTGGGAAGCTAGGAGGCGGACGCCGCAGTTGGAGACCACGAACCCCTCGGCCACGAAGTTGTGGTCCGGGTGGGCCATGGAAAGGTCGTAAACCCTGCCCCCATAGGGCACCCGCTCCACGGCCACCACCCGGTCAAAGAGCATCCCCGGGTTGGCGGCCACGAACTCGGGGAAGGTGGGAAAGCCCTGGGGCCGGAAAGCGCCCCGCTTCTCGTAAAGCGTCCGCTCCACGAAGCGGCGGGAGACCCCAAGCCGGTGGGCGATGGCCGCCACCTTCGCGCCGGCCTCCCGCAGGGCCAAAGCCTCCGCGGCCAAGGCCTCCCTCCGGGCCAGGTGGGCCTGCTTCAGGCGGAGGTAAAGGGCGGCGAGAAGGGCGAGGCGCGCCTTCCTGGGAGCGTAGGCGTAGCCCACCTCCTCGTAGAGCCGGGCCAGGTTCTCCGGGGTGGAGCGAAGGATGAGCTTGTAGCGGTGGGAGGGGTCCTCGGGCTCCTCCCAGTCCGCCTCCTGGCGGAGGTCCTGGACCTCTAGGCCCAAGGAGGCTACCAGGCGGGCCAGGTCCTCCATGAAGGCCCGCCCCTCGGAGAGGAGGCTTTGCCGCTTGGATTGGGAAACCACCGGGGGGGACAGGTTGTACCCGTGGCCGCTCACCGCCCGGGGCGCGGTAAGCTCCGCGCCAAAGAACCCCGCCAGGAAGTTGGCCTTGAGCCAGTCGGGCAGGGCGAAAAGCCAAGGGGGGAGCCTAAAGCCCTGCTTGGCCTTGGCCCCCTCGGGCAGGCCGAGGGCGTAAAGGAGCAGGTAAAGGGCCCGGGAGGAGACCTTGAGGCTGGCTTCCACCGAGGCGAAGGCCCGCCCCCGGAAGCGATGCGCCCGCCGCCGCACGTAGGGCCCCCCGGCCCGGAAGCCCAGGCGCGCCAGGTCCGCCTTGGCCTCCCAAAGGCCCTCCTCCTCCCCGTAAAGCACCAGGTAGGCCCGCCCCCCCGAGCGGTACAAGGTCCCGTCCCCCAGGGCGTAGCCCAGGAGGCGCAAGAGGGCGGGAAGCTTAGGATGGTCGGCCCTTAAGGGGAGAAGCCCCCGCCCGCGGAGCACCGAGGCGGCCCGGGGGAAGCCCAGCGCCTCGGCCAAGGCCTCCGCCCTTTCCTCCTCCAGGAGGACCAAGGGGGGAGGGGGCTCGTAGGGCAGGCCCCGGAAGGGGTGGACCGCCACCCGGTCCCCGGGCCCAAGCGCCCCGATGGGGCGCATCCCCTCCGGGGTGTAAACCGGGTGGTCGGGGGTGGCCTCCAGGACAAACCCCCCTTCCGTGCGGAGCCGCACCAGCTCCTCCCCCTCCCGGGAAAGGAGGAGGAGGGCGGAAGCCGCCTCGGGCCTCTCCCCAAGACGCCAGGCCACCAGCAAAGGATCCCTCTCCTGGGCCAGCTCCTCTATGGGCCGAGTGTAGCGGTCGTGGGCCAGGACGCGGGTCCCCGCGGGCAGGCAGTTGATGTCAAAACCCACCCCGCCCGGACTCACCACCCCGCCCGCCTCCGGGTCAAAGGCCGCCACCCCGCCGATGGGGAAGCCGTAGCCCCAGTGGATGTCGGGCATGGCCAAGGCGGGCTCCACGATGCCCGGGAGGGTGGCCACGTTCATGAGCTGCTGCAAGGAGGCGTAGTTTTCCGCCTCGAGGTCCTTTAAAATCGCCTCGGAGGCGAAGAAAACCGCGTCCACCCGCATCTTCCCCTGCCGGGGGATGCGGTAGGTGTAGGGGGCGATCCTCTCCAGGCGCATAGACCCCTCCAAAGAAAAGGGCCGGGCCTTCTGGCCCGGGCTTACTTTCAGCGTACCGCGGTATACGTTATGCGTCAACGCCTTGCAGTAAAATCCCCCCGTGGCCTCCCTCGCCTTCGCCCTGGAAACCCACCCCGGCCTCAAACGCCCCAAGAACGAGGACGCCGTGGGCCACGCCCTCACCCCCTGGGGCGGGGTCTTCGTGGTGGCCGACGGGATGGGCGGGCACCGCACGGGAGAGGTGGCGGCGCGGCTCGCCGTGGAGACCCTTTTGGCCCACTTGAAGGCCCAGGAACCCTCCCCCAAGGCCCTCCTCGAGGCCTTTGAACAGGCTAACGCCCGCATCTACCAAGAGGCCCAGCGCCCCGAGAACCGGGGGATGGGCACCACCGCCACCTGCCTGGTCCTGGACCTCCCCTACGCCCTCATCGCCCACGTGGGGGACTCCAGGGCCTACCTCCTCCGCCAGGGGGAGCTTACCCTCCTCACCGAGGACCACTCCTGGGTGGCGGAAAGGGTGCGCCAGGGCCTCCTCTCCCCCGAGGAGGCCAAGACCCACCGCTGGCGCAACGTGATCACCAACGCCCTGGGCTCCTTCCCCCAGGCCCGGGTGGACCTTTTGGGGCTTAAGCTTTCCCCCGGAGATGTCTTCCTCCTCTGCTCCGACGGGCTTTCCGGGGTCCTGGAAGACCGCACCCTAAGGGAGGTCCTGAAGAACTTTCCCCCGGAGGAGGCGGCCAAGCGGCTCGTGGCCCTGGCCAACGAGTGGGGCGGCCCCGACAACATCAGCGCCATCGTGGTGCGCGTCCCCGAGGAGCTTCCCCAAGGCGCAAGGCCCTACGCCCTGCCCCTCGAGGCGGCCCAGGGGGCTCCCGTGCGCTTGAAGCTCGGAGAAGAGCCCGAGGCGCTCCCCACCCAGGTGCTAGAACCTCCTAAGCGCCCCCGGGTGAACTGGCGGGACGCGCTCCTCATCGCCCTTTGGGTCCTGGTGGTGGGCTACATCCTCCTGGGCTATTTCGGCAGGCCCTAGAACCTGGTACACTCCTAGGGGTATGGAGCGCACCTTTGTCATGATCAAGCCCGATGGCTTCCGGCGCGGCCTCGTGGGAGAGATCCTCGCCCGCTTTGAAAAGAAGGGCTTCCGCCTCGTGGGCCTAAAGCTCCTGAAGATCTCCCAGGACCTCGCGGAAAAGCACTACGCCGAGCACCGGGACAAGCCCTTCTTCCCCGGGCTCGTGGCCTTCATCACCTCGGGGCCGGTGGTGGCCATGGTCCTGGAGGGCCCCAACGCCATCGCCGAGGTACGCAAGATGATGGGGGCCACCCACCCCAAAGACGCCCTCCCGGGCACCATCCGCGGAGACTACGCCACCACCATTGACGAGAACGTCATCCACGGCTCGGCCACCCCGGAGGACGCCCAAAGGGAGATCGCCCTCTTCTTCCGCCCGGAGGAGCTCCTCTAGCCCTCCTCCGGGTCCTGGGCCTGGAGCGTGGCCCGAAGCCGCTCCCAGGGGAAGTCGTCCAGGGGGTAGAAGCGGTCCGCCTGCTGGGCTAGGCGGTGGGAGGAGAGGGCGTGGAAGGTGGTGTTCTCCACCTGCTTGCCCAAATCCTGCACCACCCGCACCACCTCGGCGAAGTCCCCGTCCCCCGAGACCAACACGGCGATATCGTAAGCGTTCACGAAGGCCAGGCGGACCATGTCTATGGCGATCTGGATGTCCACCCCCTTCTCCACGAAGCCGTCGGCCCGCCTTTCCAGCCTTCCCAGGCGCACCGCCACGTAGGGCACCCGCTTGAGGTAGTTGAGAAAGCTCTGGTGGGCCTTGGCGGCGGGGTCTTCCGGGGGAAGGGGGGCGTTGTAGTAGTAGGCCCTGAGAAGCTTTCGCCCCGCGGTGAGAAGGCTGATGAACTCCACGAAGTTCAGCCGGTAGTCCGAGCCCAGGTGCTGCACCAACCCCTTGTAGAGGTTGGAGCCGTCAATAAATATGGCCACCCGTTCCATAACCCATCCGCCCCTTTCCGGGCCCTTTCAGTCTACCCCCAAAGGCCCCCCTTTCGGATATTCACCCGCATATCCATTGACACGCCAATAAAGAAGGGGGCTTGGGTAAATAC
>NZ_BMPJ01000045.1 GCF_014647535.1 Thermus composti
ACGGCCTTAGGGTTCTTCTCTCCCTCCTCCCGCCCCCTCCGGGGTACAAGGCGATTTGCTAGGCAAGCCCGCACCTCATTGACAAGGCTTTCCCTCTCGGCCACCCTGTTAACTAGGGACTGGGCCCGGGGTTTCCCCGGGCTTAGTACGTTAGGGAGAGGTCCAAAGCTGCTCCCACGAAGCTGGATCCCTCAAAAAGGCGAACACCTCGGAGGTCACGCCCCGGGCAAAAAGGCGACCTTCCACAAGTTCCCTGAACCACGCCCGTATCACTTCCTGAGGGGTCCCAATCCTTTTTCCGCCTTGAGGCGGCGGCCACACTCGTCCGCGTAGATCGCGAAAGCCGGTTCCACCGGGGCCAGTTTACCCGGAAGAATCTGCACGAACCCCCCTTGCGCCCGCACGGGAAGCGCTATGCCCCAACCGCTTCCCAGAATTGCCGTTGCGCCAGAAGAGGACAGGCCGTATCGTGTGGTCATGCCGCGCACCAGCAAACGCCCCCTTCCCCGCCACGTCCTCCGCATCGGCGAGAGGCGGCGGGAGCTTGGCCTTACCCAGGAAGAGCTCGCCCGCATGGCGGGCTTCTCCACCAGCCTCATGGCCAAGATCGAGCGGGGCGCCGTGGACCCCAAGACCCTTTCCGCCCAGTACCTGGTGGGCCTCGCCAAGGCCCTCGGCCTCACCCTCTCCGAGGTCATGGGGGAAGAGGTCCCCGGAGACGACCTGGGCTCCGTCCCCTTCTCCCTCCCCGTCTACACTTCCCCCGAGGAGCTGGAGAGGGAGAGGCCCGCCTCCCGGGCCTTCCTCGCCCCCGCGGAGCTCCCCCGGGGAGCGGTGGTGGAGCGCCTGGCCTTCCTGGAGGTCCCGGGGAGGTGGCTTGCCACCCTGGACCTCCCCTTCCCCACCGCACGGAGGGTCTGGGTCCTCACGGAGCTCAGGCCTCTTCTCCAGCCCCAGGCCGTCTACCTAGGGAAAGTCCGTGGCTACGCCGCCTTCTTCCCCCACGAGGCCTTGGAGAGGGACCCCCTGGCCCTCTACCCTCTCCACCCGGAGCTCCCCACCCTCTGGCTCGAGGAGGAGCGCCCCGAGGTCCTGGGCCTGGTACGGGGATGGCGGGTGCTATAGAGGCCATGTATTGCCAAAATGGGTGGTGTATGCTAACCTCTAGTTGCGGCTAGCCAACCCTGGGGGGAGCGTGCTAGACTCCAGGGTTAAGGAGGTGAGAGTTCACCTAAGGACGCGTAGCGGTAGGTAAAAGTAGGAAGACCGGGGTTTCCCCCGATCCCTTCTCCGGAACCAGCTTGGTACCCTCGCAATCCCCTAATCCGAGGGTACCAAGCGGAAGGGAAAATGTCAACCCGGGTGGAAGCCCCACGGGCCCCAGGGCCGGGGGTAAGCGGCCCATAAAGGACCGTGGGAACGCAAGTCGGCTGGACCCATCTGGAAGCGCCAAACGGCTACACCCTTATTCCCAATCCCCTCTTGAACAAGCTCTTCTCGGCTAAGCTGTCGGCCACCGCCCACTCCGTCTTCCTCGCCCTTGCCACCCGCCGCAACCTCCGTTCCAACAAGGCCTCCACGAAGGACCTGGCCCGCTTCCTCGGGCGGGACCAGCGCACCGTGGAGAAGGCCCTCCTCGCCCTCTGGGAGGCGGGCCTGGTGGAGCGGGACGCCACGGGGTGGTGGCTTTCCGATGCCCCGCCCGGGCAGGACCCAGGTCAGCGAAGCTACCTTGAGGCCCCCGTGCGCGCCGTGCAGACCCCCCTGCAAACCTTGCAAGGCCAAGGCGAGGAAAACACCCTCCAGGACGGGCTTCTCTCGGCGCGGGAAATAAAGGAAAGAGAAGCAACTACTGAAGAAAAAAATCCTCCTCATCCTCACGCCCAGGCGGCGGAGGCGGAGGAGGTCGAAGAGGTGGAGGCTGACCGCAAAGTCCCGAAGGAAAGGGCGGTCTCCGCCTCTCCCTCAGAGGGAGGAGGGAAGGCGACCCTCCTGGTTCCTTCGCCGTCCTCGGCCCCTCCTTCCCCTTCTGGATCTTCCCCGGCGCTCGTGAAGGAAGGCACGAAGTTCCGCCTCCAGGCCCGCCTCAAGGAAGCGGGGCTCTGGCAGGACTTCTACCGGGTCTTCCGCCCGGGCTTCGCCCACCAGGGCCTGTGGCGGGCCTACCTAGAGCGCCTGGAGCGGGAGGCCCTGCCCCTGGGGGAGGCCTTCCTCCAGGCCTTGGGGCGCACCCTCGAGGGGGCCCACCTCGGCGTGGTCCGCTACCCCGCGGCCTACCTGGACCGCCTGCTCCAGGACCTCGCCCCCCCCGAGCGCTCCTCCCCTCCCCCGCCCCCGCCCGAAGAGGTGCCTAAGGACGCCCTCCTCCTTCTCCCGGACGGGAGGCGGGGGTACTTCGCCGGGTGGACCGGGGGCGGGGCCAAGGCCTTCGTGGAGGTGGACGGAGTGGCCTACCTGGTGGACCGGGAGAGCGTCCTCCGGGCCCGTGTGCTAGGGTAGAGGGGAATGGTCACGACGCCCCCTTCACCCCCCCTGAGCCGGGTTCCCCTAAGGTTTGGCGCCCACTACGCCGCCGTGGTGCTCGTGGAAGGGCAGGTCTTCGTGAAGGAGAGCCGGGCTCCGAACGGCCAGGTCTACACCTTCTACCGCCTCCGCCTCCCGGACGGGGGCTTCCTCCGCCTGCCTAGGGTCCACCGGGGCCGGCCCATGGCCGAGCGGGTGGGGGCGCGCATCCGGGGCACCTTTTGGCCCCGCACGAACGGCCAAGGCCTTCTGGAGAAGTTTCTTCGCCTCGGTCGGATTGGGGCACCCAAGGGGGACGGGAAGGGCCACCCCTTGATGGCCGCCCAGGGCCGCGTGGCCTTCGTGGACCGGGAGGAGGGGAGGTTTGGCCTCGAGGTGCGGCCCAATCCTGGGGGACGCCTCAAGGAGCCCTTCACCCTCACCCTCTGGGCTCCCCTCTCCCTCCTCGAGGGCCTGCCCCCCGTGGGAAGCGGGGTTTACGTGGAGGGAGAGGCCCGCTTGAAGACCCGGCGGCTCGTGGCGAAGAAGGTGGAGCCTGCCAGGCTCTGGGACGATCCTTCCTGAAGGAGGGGGTGGTCCCCGCCGGCCTCGAGGCCACGGCAGGGAGGCCGAAAGGCTCTTATCCGGGTGATTTAGAACACACCCGCTGTGGGATTTGACTCACGGCGTGAGGCGGGTTATATTGCTTCCAAGATGAAGAAGACCGTCCTCATTCCCCTCAAGGACTGGGCCCTGGAGCAGGGGCTCTCCTACTCCGGCGCCCTCAAGCAGATCCAGGAGGGGAGACTCAACGCGCGGCGCCTTGGCCGCTACTGGTACGTGGTCAAGGAGGTGGAGGCCCCGGGGGGAGAAGGGGTGGTGCTCACCCTCTTCACCCACGCCGGGGGGGCGGGGAAGACCTCCCTGGCCCGGGACCTGGGGTACGAGATGGCCTCTAGGGGCAAGCGCGTTCTTCTCGTGGACGTGGACCCCCAGGCCAACCTCTCCGCCTGGCTCGGCATCGTGGACGCTCCGGTAGAGGAGACCCTTCTCGGGCTCCTAGAGGGTAAGGGACGCTTCAGGCCGAGGGAGGTGCTTCCGGGGGTTAGCCTCATCCCCGCGCATGTGGAACTTGCCCGGGCCGAGCTTGTCCTCATCCGGGAGCCCTACAAGATGTTCGCCCTGAGGAAAGCCCTGGAAGCCTTCCGGCAGGAGTACGACCTCATCCTCGTAGACTCCCTGCCCTCTCTGGGCTCCCTGGCTGGAGTTGCGGGTATGGCCGGGGACGGCCTTCTGGTTCCCGTGGAAGCCTCGCCCAAGGGCCTTCAGGCCCTGCCCACGGTGCTTTCCGTGGCCCAGGACTACGCCGAGGGGTTGGCCTCTCTGGGGATGTGGGGCGGGGGCGCCTTCGTCCGCGCCCTCATCCCTAACGGGCTGGAAGGGACGGTCCGGGACCGGGAGGTTTTGGCCCAGCTCGAGGGCCTTGGAGGGCGGATCCCCTTAGCACCCCCCTTGGTGCGCCGTCCGGCGGTGTACCGGGAGGCTCAAGTACAGCGGCTTCCGGTGCAAGCGGTGGGCGGGGAGGAGGTGCGGCGGGAGATGCGGGCCCTCGGGGACTTTCTGGAGGGGATCCTGGAGCAGGTCAAGGCTGAGCTTCACAAGGAGGTGGCCTGATGAGCCGCAAGCCGAGCCCCATGGACCCCTTCCTGGCCAGGGCGCTTTCCGCCTTGGAGGAGATGGAGGGGAAGCCGGTCCAGGCTGGGGGGAAGACGCTTCCCCTCGAGGCTCTCGTCCCTTCCGCCCAGCCCCGGAGGCGCTTTGAGAACCTGGAAGCCCTCGCCGAGAGCATCCGGGAGAAAGGGGTCCTCCAGCCCCTCCTGGTGCGGCCCTTGGGGGACGGGAGGTACGCCATCGTGGCCGGGGAGAGGCGGTACCGGGCCGCCCGGATGGCGGGGCTTTCCGAGGTCCCGGTGCGGGTGGTGGAGCTCTCCGAAAAGGAGGCGAGGCTTTTCGCCCTGGTGGAGAACCTCCAGCGGGAGGACCTGAACCCCTACGAGGAGACCGTGGGGGTCCTCGCCCTCCTATCGGAAGACTTGGGGAAGCCCGTGGAGGAGGTGGTGGGGCTTCTCCGCCGGATGCGGAAGGAGAAAAGGGGGGAAGCGGGCCATAACGTTATGGCCTCCCCCGAGGCCCAGAGGGTGGAGGAGGTCTTCCAGGCCCTGGGGCGGATGACCTGGGAAAGCTTCGTGCAGAACCGCCTCCCCCTCCTCAACCTCCCTGAGGACCTGAGGGCGGCCCTGGAGGAGGGGGCGATCCCCTACACCGCCGCCCTGGAGCTCAAGAAGGTGAAAGACGAGGCCTTGCGGAAGGCCCTCTTGGAGGAGGTGAAGGCGGGCCTCTCCCTGCGGGACCTGAAGGCCCGGGTGCGGGCGGCCCTCAAGAAGGAGAAGGCGCCTGCGGCGTGGTATGGAGACGTCATCGACGCCTTGAAGAAGACGGATTTTAGTGCTCTCCCCACGGAAAAGCGGGCCAGGGTAGAAGCGCTCTTAGCGGAGCTCAAGGAACTGCTTGGTTAAACGCGTCTGGGTTCAGTATGGCGGTCTTGCCAAGGATCCACGAAGGGGTTTTCTACTGGGCTTATCGGATCCTGGGGCCGGAGTTTAAAGGCCCCACGATTGAGGATCCCCTTGGGGTTCTTCCCATTCCTCTCAAGACGGCCCTCCTTCAAGCGGTAGGGAAGCGGTTTGGGTTAGAGTTCGATCTTGCAGAAGCTCTCCTTACTCGGCCCCCAAACGAGGGGCGCTCTTACGCTTATGCCACCCATTGGTGGCCCTCAGAGGAAGGACTCAAAGAGCTCCTTTATGAGCGCATATCTCGGGCTTCTTTGAGCGACTGGGAGTTCGTTCCCGTCGAAACGTTAGACGACTTCGTGCGCAAGCACCGTCTTCAAGGGAAGGAGCACTATGCCGAGGTGCTCTTCCTAAAAGAGGTTTACCTTCCCCTCTTTGGTAGCGAGGGGCTTGCCCTCTTGTTGCCCCAGGTGGGCTTCTTGGACGAGGAGGGGGGAGAGCGCAGGGCTGACTTCATCCTCTTCGGTCAAAGGCCGTACGCCATAGAGATCGAAGGCAAGAGCTACCACGAGCGCCCGGACCGCTTTGCGCGAGAAAAAAGCCGTCAGCGGTCGCTTACGCTCCGGGGAGTCGCGTATTTTCCCATCGCCTACGACGACATCCGCTCGGGAAAGGCCCGTGAAGCCTTGATAAGGCTTGCCGAGAGCGACCCAGTCCTGGGGGGCTACCTGAGGAAAGGTGGGGTGGGGCTTTCCAGGGGGCCCGCTTATTCGCCCCTCCACTGGCTTGTGGACTTTCCGGTGCGGTACCCCATCGCCCTGAAAGGGGCCTTTGCGCGCCTCTTAAAGGCGGTCAGGGAGGGCGAACGTTCCGTCCAAATTATGGACCCAGAGTCATCCACCCCCTTGGTGGAGGCGGCCTTCGCCGATGCTTACTTCACGCTTTTGAACGTGGGCCGGCTTGCCGGGGTTGACGTTCCCTTACCGGAAGTTCGCGTTTATCGGCTGGACGCGGATAGCGTTTCAAGGACCTTCCGGGATCTCCTGCCGCTTTGGGTCGGGCGGGTTGAGGGCTTTTCAGTTGTCGACGGAGCCCCTGAAGAAGGGGTCCTTGACGTTTTCTCCTGGGACCGTATCGCTTCCCTAGCGCGTGAGGCCGACGCTTTCCAAGCAGAATACGAAGAGGAACGAGGATCTTGGACTCCTCCCTTTGTCGGGACGGCATCTTCTGCCCTCGTTCTGGACTTCTTCGCCCGGAAGTTTTTCCCGGTGCCAGAGCTCAAGGAAGCCCAACTTCGTCTTTTGCAACGGGCGCTACGGGGAGAAAGCGGCCTTGCCCTGTTGCCCACGGGCTATGGTAAGTCTCTTATTTTCCAGCTTTACTCCTTCCTCGTCCCGGGGGTGAACATCGTCATCTCTCCTCTTCGGGCCCTGATGCGGGATCAGGTGTACAACCTTCAGCGGATCGGCGTCACAGCGGTCACCTCGATTTCCAGCGACGACGAGGCCGCGGCCAAAGAGAGCAAGACCAAGACTTTGTTGGAAGGGCGCTACCGCCTTGTGTACCTTTCCCCGGAGCGGATCCGCATCAAGGGGTTCGTTGAGGAATTCCGAAGGGAACTGGGAAACCTTCCTGTCTCGGCGGTAACTGTAGACGAGGCGCACTGCGTCTCCGAGTGGGGGCATGACTTCCGGCCCGCCTATCTCCATATCCGTGGCTTTTACGAGGAGATCCAGGCGGTTTCGCCGAGGAAGCTACCCCTGATCGCGCTTACGGCCACGGCCTCTCCTCCCGTTCGAAGGGACATCCTGAGGGTTCTGGGGCTCCCCGAGGGGGCTGTGGAGCAACTCGCCAGTAGCGATCGTCCCAACCTGAGTTTCTCTGTCCATCCCGCTCCTCTCGGACTGAACCAAAAGAGGAACCTTCTTAGAAACCTCTTGACCGAGATCCTTCCACGGACGCTGGGCGTGCCACGGAAGGAGCTTATAGGAAGGCCAAAGCAGTCCTCGTACCCGCATGCCGGCGTCATCTTTGCCATTTATGCCGACCCTCGTGGGCAGAAGACTTTCGAGGAGGGTGTCCACGCGATAAGAAGCTTCCTCCTCAAAGAGGGCTTGGCTTCTGGCGATCAGGTGCACGTTTACGCAAGTAAAAAGCCGGCTGTATGTCCTTCATGCGGTTCTAGCGAGTGGTTTGCAGATCGGGGAAAAAACACTTGCCGTAGTTGCGGTTCTTCCTTTGTCAAACCAAAGATCATCTTTGACTGGGAAGATAGGGTACGAGAAGTCCAGGACCGCTTCCAGGAGAACCGCTTTCCCCTTCTGGTGGCGACAAAGGGCTATGGCATGGGGGTGGACAAGCGGAATATTCGCTATATCATCCACCACGCCATGTCCAGCGGTCTCGAGGGCTACTACCAAGAGGCAGGGCGCGCGGGGCGCGATGGAAGGCACGCGCATGTCGCTTTGATCCTGACACCGCCCACGCGGTCGTGCTTGGAACAACATGTTCTAGGCGGAGACGGGATACCCCCTTGCCTTCCGAACGGGCGTTTCCGGTCCTGCCCCTACGGTCTGACGCTCCCTTGTGACTATGCTCGTCAGATTGAGTTCCTGCAGGGGAGCTACCCCGGGGTAGAGGTGTCCTTGCAAAGGGCCATGAATGTGGCCGAGAGGATTTACCACGCTTCGCAGGGTGGACCAGATGGGCAGCGCTTTGTGGAGGTGGAGGGTCATGAGGAAGAACTGACCAGCTTTGAATATGCCCTCGTGCGCCTCATGCAAATTGGCTTTTTAGATCCCCCCTTCGGTTATTCGCTCCGACACTATTCACGCCGCCACCCTAGCTACCCAGGCGATGGGTAAGG
>NZ_BMPJ01000046.1 GCF_014647535.1 Thermus composti
TGAAGTCACCCAAGAACTCTTGAAGCAGGCTAAGGGAGGGCGAGGAAGGAGTTTTGGGTAAAGCCCTGCTTAGGACGTCTTGACCGGGGCTTAAAACCGGCAAGGCCTTCTTCCTTCAGGCGTTTCCGCCAGCGGTAATAGGTGGCCCGGCTGATCCCTACAAGCTCCTGGATCTCGGGCCAGCTCACCCCGTGCTTCCTGAGCGCTTCTCGGTGTTTGCTCCGCAAAGCAGCCACCTGTTTGAGCTTCCGTGAGCGCTCCTGGACCGTGGGATCGCCGGCCCCAGCCCCTTGAAGTTCCCGGGCCTTTCTTGCGCCCCGAAAAACCTCTTTGCCGACCGTGGTAAGCTGCATCTGTGGGGACCTCCCTTCTCCATGGAGTGGTCCCCACATTTTTACTCGTCCAGTCTCACATGTGTCTGTCCGAGTTCAGTAGACTGGCCGTATGGAGATCAAGGACGTGAAGCGCCTGGCCCGCTTTGACCCGGAAAAGATGGTCAAAATCCCGGTTTTTGACTCCACCCACATGCTCTATGACCTCTACGCCCTTCTTCCCGGGCAGTCCCAGAAGGTGCACGCCCACCCCGGGTCAGACAAGGTTTACTTCGTGCTGGAAGGGGAGGTGGTGGTGCGGATCGGGGAGGAGGAGGCCCTTTTGGCCCCGGGGATGGCGACCCTCGCCCGCGCCGGCGAGGCCCACGGGGTGCAAAACGTCTCGGCAAGCCCCGCCCTTCTCCTGGTGGTCATGGCCCCAAGGCCCTAGATGCCCCACCGTGGCTTTCGCCGCGGTGGGGGTCCCTAAGAGGGCAGGCGGGTTTTGGAAGGGGGGTGGGCCCTTAGCTTGTCCTGTCTAGAGGCGCTGAGGCGCTATGGAACCGGAGGGCTACGAGAAGCCTTAGGCCCAGGGAAAGGAGGAGGGGCAGGTGGTAGGGGCTTGGACCAAGCCCGAGGCTGGCTGCGCCCCCGGCCAGGAGGCTTCCCGCGATGCCCCCCAGGCCCTGGGCCAGCCAGAAGAGGGCCAGGTAGCCGTTGCGCGCCGCCTTGGGGGCCTGGGCCAGGGCGGCGTTGACCAAGGCGGTGCCAAGCCCGCTCCAAGCCAGGGCGTCGGCCACGGCGGAAAGCCACAGGGGCCAGGGGAAGGCCTCCGAGCCCCCAAGCCAAAGGAGGGGCATGAGGGCCGCCACCAGGCCTGCTCGGAAGAGCACCACCCCGTGGCCCCGCTGGTCCCCGAGCCGGCCCCAAAGGGGGCCGAAGAGGAGGCCGGAGATGGCAGAGATCAGGGTCCAAAGCCCCACCTCCGCCATGGAAAACCCGCCCACCCGCACGAAGTAGGGCACCACGTAGGGCCCCCCCACCATCACCGCCCCGTACCAGAGGAAGACGAGGCTGAGGTACCCCCGGTAGGCCCCATCCTGCAAGGCAGCCCAAAGGGCCTCCCGGGGCGGCGGGGCCGGGGCTTGGGGGGGCTCTTCCTGAAGGCGCAGGACCAGGACCGAAAGGAGCCCAACCCCCACCCCTAGGAGGAGCACCGCCTGGTAGCCGGTGGGCGGGGGGAGGGCGTCCGCCACCAGACCCCCAAGGAGGTTGCCCAAGGTGCCCACAAGGCCTAGGAGAGCGTTCCTTAGGCCGAAGTAGCGGCCCCGCCTTTCGGGGGGGACCAGGTCCGCCATCCAGGAGAGCCAGAGCACCCCCACGGGGGCGGCCAAAAGCTGGGAGGCCCCGGCGAAGAGGAGAAGCCCCGGCACCCGAAGCCCCTCGGGCAGAAAGGGGGCGAGGAGGGCCGGCAGGAATAGGGCGCGGGAGATCAGGTTCAGCCGTACCACCAAGGCCTTGCGGCTTCCTCGGAGGAAGAGGGCCAGGGGGGCGAGGACCTGGGCTAGGAAGGGGAGGGCGCCCAGGAGGGCCAGGGCCTGGGGGGAGGCCCCCAGGGCCAGGGCGTAGCCCGTGAGCAAGACCCCGGTGCTCCAGTAGAGGAAGAGGGCGGAAAGGACCCCTTCCCATATGGAAAGCCGCAGGGAGCGCTCCGGTTCCACCGCTCCATTGTCCTTGAACCCGGTAAAATCTCCCCCATGGAGACCTCCATCACCAGGATGCTGGGGATCCGCTACCCCATCGTGGCCGCGCCCATGTTTTTGGTGTCCAACGCCCCCCTCCTCCAGGCGGTGGCCGAGGCGGGGGGGATCGGGGTCATCCCGAGCCTCAACTTCCGCACCCACGAGGCCTTCCGGGAGTTCCTGGAGACCTTCCCCCAAGGGGTGCCCTTCGGGGTGAACCTGATCCTGAAGGCCAACCCCAGGCTGGAGGAGGACCTCGAGGCGGTGGTGGAGCGGAAGGTTCCTCTGGTGGTCACCTCCCTGGGGGACCCCACCCGGGTGGTGGAGCGGGTGAAGGCCTATGGCGGCGTGGTCTGGTGCGACGTGGTGGGCCTCCGCCACGGCAAGAAGGCGGTGGAGGCGGGGGCCGACGCCCTGGTGGCCGTGGCGGCGGGGGCCGGGGGGCACGCCGGGAGGGTGAGCCCCTTCGTCCTCGGGCCCTGGCTTAGGGAGGAGCTCGGGGTGCCCGTCCTCATCGCCGGGGGGATCGCCACGGGGAGGCAGGTTCTTGCGGCCTTGGCCCTGGGGGACGGGGTCTACATCGGCACCCGTTTCATCGCCACCTTGGAGTCGGGGGCGCCTTTGGAGTACAAGGAGGCCCTCCTGCGCGCCCAGCCGGAGGACATAGAGTACACCCCCGAGGTGACCGGGGTGCCCGCCAACTTCCTCAAGGAGTCCCTGGAGCGCTTCCGCCAGGGTGGGGGGAAGGCCTGGAAGGAGATTTACTCCGCCGGGCACGGGGTGGCCTTTATCCGGGAGATCCCCTCGGCCAAGGAGGTGGTGGCCCGCCTTGTCCGGGAGTACGAAGAGGCCAAGCGGAGCTTGCCTTAAAGGTGCTGGCGGTCCTCCTCCTTCCCGAGTTCTCCGAGCTGGAGGCGGCCTTGGCCCTCGAGGCCGCCCGGCTTTGGGGTATGCCCGCCTACACCGTGGCCAAGGGGCGGAAAGGGGTTCCCGCCCTGGCGGGGTCCGTCTGGACCCCCACCTACGCCTTCCCGGCGGCCCCGCCCCCCAAGGCCTTGGTGGTGCCGGGGGCGAGGAGGCCCGAGCGGGCGGCCAAGGACCCCTCTTGGCTGGCCTTTCTGGACGCCATCTGGGAGGATTTGGAGGCGGTCTTTCTGGGCTTTAACGCCCACGGCTTCCTGGCCGAGGCGGGAAGGCTTCCCCCCAGGGTGGCCGCCCGGGAGGAGGTGGCCCTAAGGCTCCTTAGGGAGGGGTACCGGGTGGTCCCGGGGGCCTTCCTGCGGGAGGGCAAGGTCTACACCACCCAAGGAGGCCTGGCCCTCCGGGCCGCCTTGGAGGACTGGGGAGGAAAGGCGATTGCCCTTTGATTTTGGACTTGGGTACACTAAGCCCATGGCCGTGCGGGAGTACCAGAAAAGGCGCCGCCGGGAGCGGATCTTCCAGGCGGCCATGCGGCTTTTCCGGGAGCGGGGGTTCCAGGAGACCACCGCCACAGACATCGCCAAGGCGGCCCACGTCTCCCGGGGCACCTTCTTCAACTACTTCCCCTACAAGGAGGCGGTCCTTTTGGAGTACGGGGCGGAGCTTTTGCACCACGCCCAAAGCGAGGTCCGCCGCTACCTGGCCCAGGGGATGGACCCCCTGGAGGTCCTCTACCGCCTCTTCGCTGAGCTCGCCCGCTTCACCAAGGAGGAGAAGGACCTCCTCCTCCCCCTCCTCTACGAACTCCTAAACCCCGACCCCATCCGGGCCCGGGCGGCCTTTGAGGCCCTGCCCCTGGGGGACCTCATCGCGGAGATCCTAAGGCCCCTCCAGGAAAAGGGGGTGGTGCGCCAGGACCTTTCCCTGGAGCGGATGGGCCGCACCCTGGCCGACCTCTACTTCCTCGCCGCCCTCCGCTGGGCCGCCTACACCCCCCACCGGGACCTGGGGGTGGAGTTGGAGCGCTCCTTGCGGCTCGCCCTCGAGGGCATCCTCACCCGCAGGGAGGCCCCGGAGCTCCCCTCCGTGGCGGCTAATCCGTAGCCACCTTAAGCCTTTCGGCGATCTCGGGGATCCGGGCCAGAAAGACCCCGGTGGGGCTTCCCGAGAGGGCCACCTCCTCCGGCGTCCCCTCGGCCACGATCTCCCCGCCCCGGTCGCCCCCCTCGGGGCCCAGGTCAATGACCCAGTCGGCGGTCTTCACCACGTCCAGGTTGTGCTCAATGACCACCACGGTGTTGCCCGCGTCCACCAGGCGGTGGAGGACCGAGAGGAGCTTCGCCACGTCCTCAAAGTGGAGGCCGGTGGTGGGCTCGTCCAGGATGTAGAGGGTGCGGCCCGTGGACTTCCGGCCCAGCTCCGTGGCCAGCTTGATCCGCTGGGCCTCGCCCCCGGAGAGGGTGGGGGAGGGCTGGCCCAGCTTCATGTAGCCTAGGCCCACGTCCACCATGAGCTGGAGCTTGCGGGCGATGGAGGGGACGTTCTGGAAGAAGTCCAGGGCTTCCTCCACGGTCATGTCCAGGACGTCGGCGATGTTCTTGCCCCGGAGCTTGACCTCCAGGGTCTCCTTGTTGTAGCGCTTCCCCTTGCACACCTCGCAGGGCACGTAGAGGTCGGGGAGGAAGAGCATCTCTATCTTCACCGTCCCGTCCCCCTGGCAGGCCTCGCACCGGCCCCCCTTGACGTTGAAGGAGAAGCGGCCTGGCCCATAGCCCCGCTTCCTGGCCTCCGGGGTCTTGGCGAAGAGGTCGCGGATCTCGTCAAAGATCCCGGTGTAGGTGGCGGGGTTGGACCGGGGGGTGCGGCCGATGGGGGACTGGTCAATCTCAATGACCTTGTCCAGGTGCTCCACCCCCTCCAGGGCCTCGTAGGGCCCGGGGGTGGTCTTGGCCCGCATGAGCCTTTGGGCCAAGGCGGCGTAGAGGACGTCGTGGATCAGGGTGCTCTTGCCGCTTCCCGAGGGGCCGGTGATGGCCACGAAGCGGCCCAAGGGGATCTTAAGGGTGACGTTTTTCAGGTTGTGCGCCCGCGCGCCCCTTAGGACCAGCCACTTGCCGTTTCCCTTGCGCCGCTCCTTGGGGACGGGGATCTTCTTGTCCCCCCTCAGGTAGGCGGCGGTGAGGCTCCGCTCGCTTTTGAGGATCTCCTCGAGGGGGCCTTGGGCTACCACCTCCCCCCCGTGGATCCCCGCCCCCGGGCCCATGTCCACGATCCAGTCGGCGGCCCGCATGGTCTCCTCGTCGTGCTCCACCACGATGAGGGTGTTGCCCAGGGCCTGGAGGCGCTTGAGGGTGGCGATGAGGCGCTGGTTGTCCCGGGGGTGGAGGCCGATGGAGGGCTCGTCCAGGACGTAGAGAACCCCGGTGAGCCCCGAGCCCACCTGGGTGGCCAGGCGGATCCTCTGGGCCTCCCCCCCGGAGAGGGTGTTGGCGGCCCGGTCCAGGGTGAGGTAGTCCAGCCCCACCCCCACCAAGAAGCCCAGCCGCTCCACGATCTCCCGGAGGATGGGCCGGGCGATCTGGGCCTGGAAGGGGGAAAGCTTCGCCTCCAGGTCCTGGAAGAAGGCCAAGGCCTCCCGCACCGTGAGGGCGGAGACCTCGGCGATGTTCTTCCCCGCCACCTTGACCGAGAGGACCTCCTTCTTGTAGCGGGTCCCCCCGCAGACCGGGCAGGGCCTTAGGGACATGAAGCCCTCCAGGGCCTCCCGCACCCCCTCGGACTCCGCCTCCCCGTAGCGCTTCTCCAGCCAGGGGATCACCCCCTCGTAGTGGACCTCTACCCGAAAAGTCTCCTTCCCCCCGCGGCGGAAGACCACCTCAAAGGGCTCGGGAAGCCCGTAGAGGACGGCGCGCTTCGCCTCCTCGGGGAGGTCCTTGAAGGGGGTTTTGAGGTCAAAGCCCAGGTGCTCGGCCAAGGCCCGAAGCCGGTCCCAGAGGTAGCTACGCCCCGTGTCCCGCCCCCGGGCCCAGGGGAGGATGGCCCCTTCCGCCAAGGAGAGCTCCGGGTTCACCACGAGCTCGGGGTCAAACTCCTGGCGGTAGCCGAGGCCGGAGCAGGCGGGGCAGGCCCCGTAGGGGCCGTTGAAGGAGAAGATCCGGGGCTCCAACTCCTCCAGGACCGAGCCGTGCTCGGGGCAGGCGAACTTCTCCGAGTAGAGCTCCTCCTCCCCGCTATCGGGGTAGAGGACCCTAAGGAGCCCTTCCCCCCGGAGGAGGGCCAGCTCCACCGCCTCGGCGATGCGGGGGCGCTCCTCCTCCTTGAGGACCACCCGGTCAATCACCAGGTCTATGTCGTGCTTCTCGTACTTCTCCAGGTTGAGGCCTTGGGCCTCCTCCAGGAGGTAGATGACCCCGTCCACCCGCACCCGGGCGTACCCCTCCTTCAAAAGCTGCTGGAAGAGCTTCCTGTACTCCCCCTTCCGCCCCCGCACCAAGGGGGCCATGAGGATGGCCCGGGCGCCCTGGCGCTTGAGGAGGCGGTCGGTGATCTCGCTCGCCGACTGCTTCTCAATAGGGCGGCCGCACTCCGGGCAGAAGGCCTGGCCGATGCGGGCGAAGAGGAGGCGGAGGTAATCGTGGATCTCGGTGACGGTGCCCACGGTGGAGCGGGGGTTGTGGCTCGTGGTCTTCTGGTCAATGGAGATGGCGGGGGAAAGCCCCTCGATGCTCTCCACCTCGGGCTTGTCCATCACCCCCAAAAACTGCCGGGCGTAGCTGGAGAGGCTTTCTACGTAGCGCCTTTGCCCCTCGGCGTAGAGGGTGTCAAAGGCCAGGGTGCTCTTGCCCGAGCCCGAGACCCCGGTGATGACGATGAACTTGCCCCGGGGGAGCTCCAGGCTGATGTTCTTGAGGTTGTGCTCCCGCGCGCCCCGGATGACGATGCGGTCCATCCGTGGAAGTATACCACCAGGACTTTACCCACATCTCCGTTTCGTGGTAAATCTCCCCTTGCGGGCGCAGCCCGTATCTGGTACC
>NZ_BMPJ01000047.1 GCF_014647535.1 Thermus composti
CCCTTCTCCGGCTGGAAGGACTCCTTCTTCGGCGACCTCCACCCCCACGGGCCCGATGCCTTCCTCTTCTACACCCAAAGGAAGGTGGTGGTGGAGCGGTGGTAGACCTCAAAGCCCTGCACCGGAGACACGTCCTCACCCCCTGGTTGGCGTAGAGGGAGCTGGACCCGCCCCTCCTCGTCCGGGGGGAAGGAAGCTGGCTCTACGACGCGGAAGGGCGCCGGTATCTGGACCTCTCCAGCGGCCTCGTGGCGGTGAACCTGGGCCACGCCCACCCCCGCCTGGTCCAGGCCATCGCCCAGCAAGCGGCCACCCTGGCCTACGCCGCCCCGAGCCTCTTCCACGACAAGCGGGCCCTTTTGGCCAAGGCCCTCTCCGACCTCGCCCCTTGGCCCGAGGGGGGAAGGGTCTTTTTCACCCCTTCCGGGGCGGAGGCCAACGAGGACGCTTTGAAGTTCGTCCGCCACCTCACGGGGCGCTTCAAGGTGCTTGCCGCCTACCGTTCCTTCCACGGGGCCACCCACGGGGCGGCGGCCCTCACCGGGGAGAACCGCCGCTTCCCCGCTGAGCCTGCGATTCCCGGGGTGGTCCACTTCTTCGCCCCCTATCCCTACCGGAGCCCTTTTTACACCCAAGACCCCAAGGAGGAGGCGCAAAGGGCCCTGGAGCACCTGGAGCGGGTCCTCCTCCACGAGGACCCGGGGCGGGTGGCGGCCATCTTTCTGGAGCCGGTGGTGGGGTCCAACGGGGTCATCGTCTACCCGGAGGGCTACCTCGAGGGGGTGCGGGAGATCTGTGATCGCCACGGGATCCTCCTGGTCTTCGACGAGGTGATGACCGGCTTCGGCCGGGTAGGGGAGGCCTTTGCCGCCCAGCGTTTCGGGGTGGTGCCGGACCTCATCACCTTTGCCAAGGGGGTGGCCTCGGCCTGCGTCCCCCTGGGCGGGGTGCTGGTGCGGGAGGGGCTGGCGCGGCGCTTCGACGACACCCCCCTTCCCACGGGGCACACCTACTCCGGCCACCCCCTGGCGGTGGCCGCCGGTCTTGCCGCCTTAGAGGCGTACCAGGAGGAGGGGCTTTTCGCCCGGGCCTACCGCCTCGAGGCGGTGCTGAGGGACCTCCTTAAACCCCTAGAGGCCCACCCCCTGGTAGGGGAGGTGCGGGGGGTGGGGGCCTTCTCCGGGGTGGAGCTGGTGCGGGACTGCAGGACTAAGGAGCCCCTCTCCCCCTGGCACGCTCCCCCCTCCCCCGCTATGAAGGCCCTCCACAAGGCTCTCCTGGAAAGAGGTGTCTACCTCTTCGCCAAGCACAACGTCCTCCTCCTCGCCCCGCCCCTCACCGTGGGGGAGGAGGAGCTGGCCTTCGGGGTAGAGGCGCTGAAAAGGGTCCTGGACGAGGTGTCTTCCCTTTAGACGACACCCTGTCCCTTCCCAGGGCGGGGCCTTGCGGGGTAGGCTTAAGGCAAATGGGCAACTACCGGGAACTTCTGGACCTCACGGGCCAGGCGGCCTTGGTGGTGGGGGCGGCCTCGGGGATCGGCCGGGCCTCGGCCGAGGCCCTGGCGGCCTTCGGGGCCCGGGTGGCCCTGGCGGACCGGGACGAGCGGGGCCTGGAGGAGGCGCTAAAGGCCATCCGCCGGGCCGGGGGGGAGGCGGAGGCGAAACCCTTGGACCTCATGGCCCCCGAGGCCGCTGAGGAGGCCGTGGCCTGGACCTTGGAGCGCTTTGGCCGGCTGGACACCCTGGTCTCCACCCCGGCGGTCAACGTGCGCAAGCCCCTTTTGGCCTACACCGACGAGGAGGTGGACCGGGTGGTGGACCTGAACCTCAAGGCCACCCTGCGCCTCCTGCGGGCGGGGGGAAGGGTTATGCGGGAAAGGGGCTCGGGTAGCCTCATCGCCTTCGCCTCCATCCGCGCCCTGGTGGTGGAGCCGGGGCAGGGGGTCTACGCCGCCACCAAGGCGGGGATCCTCCAGCTGGTCCGCACCCTGGCGGCGGAGCTCGGGCCCTACGGGGTGCGGGCCAACGCCATCGCCCCCGGGCCCATAGAGACCCCCCTTACCGAGCCCATCAAGGCCCATCCCGAGTGGTACCGGGCCTACGCCGAGAAGACCGCCCTCTTGCGCTGGGGAAAGCCCGAGGAGGTGGCCATGGCCGTGGTCTTCCTAGCCGCCCCCGCTTCCAGCTACGTCACGGGCACCCTCTTCCTGGTGGACGGGGGTTGGACGGCGGTGGACGGGCGGTTCACCCCGCCCCTTTAAGAACCATGGAAAAGGCGCTACTGGCGGCCGAGGCGGTGGCGGAAAAGGAGGTTTTGGACCTCCTCAAGGCCCTGGTACGGATCCCAAGCCACTACCCGGGGCCGGGGGAGAAGGAAGTGGTGGCCTTCCTGGAGGCCTACCTCAAGGAGCGGGGCTTTAAGCCCTTCCTCCAGGAAGCGGCCCCGGGTAGGCCCAACCTGGTGGCCGACCTGGGGGAAGGAGAGGGGGGGCTGATCCTCGAGGGGCACACGGACGTGGTCACCCCGGGGGACGAGGCCCTCTGGCGCTACCCCCCCTACGGGGCGGTGGAGGAGGGGGGAAGGCTCTACGGCCGCGGGGCCTGCGACATGAAGGGGGGCCTCGCCGCTTTGGTGGGGGCCATGCTGGCGGTGAAGCGGGTTCTGGGGCGGCCCAGGCACCCTTTGCGCCTTGCCGCCTTGGCCGACGAGGAGGAGATGATGCTGGGGGTGAAGGCCTTCGTGGGGGCGGGCCTGGCCCGGGGTTTCCGCGGGGCCTTGGTGGCCGAGCCCGAGGAGATGGAGGTCTGCCTCTGGCAAAAGGGCGCCCTGCGCCTGAGGCTCCTCTTCCCGGGCAGGATGGCCCACGGGGCCATGCCCTACGCCGGGGAGAACCCCATCCCCAAGGCGGCCCGCTTCGTCCTGGAGCTAAAGGCCCTGGAGGAGCGCCTCCAGAGGGACTTCTCCCACCCCTACCTGGGCCCTCCCTACCTCACCCCCACCCGCTTCCTGGCCACGGCCGGGGAGGGCCAGCTCAACGTCCTCCCGCCCCGGGCGGAGCTCGCCCTGGACGTGCGCACGGTGCCCGGCGTGGACCACGCCGCCTTGGTGGCGGAGCTCGGTCGCATGGCCGGGGTGGAGGTGGAGGTCCTGGAGGACCGCCCCCCCGTGGAGACCCCCAAGGAGGACCCCCTGGTCCAGGCGGCCGAGGAAGCCCTAAGGCTTCTCGGGCTCCCCGTAAAGCACGGGGGGGTGCCGGGGGCCACGGACGGCACCTTCCTCCGGGCCTGGGCCGGGCTTCCCGTGGTGGTCATGGGCCCCGGGGGGAAGACCCTGCCCCACCAGGTGGACGAGTGGGTGGAGGTGGAGGAGGTGGTCCGGG
The DNA here is from genome assembly GCF_014647535.1 of Thermus composti. Lineage (GTDB taxonomy): Bacteria > Deinococcota > Deinococci > Deinococcales > Thermaceae > Thermus > Thermus composti. Next base: position 3,380 of record NZ_BMPJ01000047.1, read on the forward strand.
CGGCCCGGGTCTACGCCGCCCTGGCCGTGCTCTACTTGGAATAGGGAAGGAGGGGTATCTGTGAAGCGTGGGATCTTTGGGGTGTTGCTGGTCTTCGGGATGGCCCTGGCCCAAGGGGCGGGCCCCAGCCGGGGCGGGGAGCTTAGGGTGGCGGTGCTGGCCGAGCCCCCTGTGCTGGACCCCACGGCCTCCACCAGCCAGGAGATCGCCCGCATGCTCTACGACAACGTCCTCCAGGGCCTGGTGAAGCTGAACGAGAAGGGGGAGATCGTCCCCGCTTTGGCGGAGCGCTGGCAGGGGAGCCCCTCTAGCCTCACCTGGACCTTCTACCTGCGGAAGGGGGTCCGCTTCCACGACGGGAGCCCCTTCACCGCCGAGGACGTGGTCTTCAAGTTCAACCGGGCCCGGGACCCCAGGTCTGGCCACACCCACCCCGAGTACTACCAGGACATCCAGAGGGTGGAGGCCAAGGACCCCTACACCGTGGTCTTCCACCTCCGCCAGCCCAACCAGGACTTCCTCTTCAACCTGGCCCGGCCCGACTCGGTCATCGGGCCCAAGGGCCGGGTGGAGGAGCAGAAGACCCAGCCCATCGGCACCGGCCCCTTCCGCTTCGTGGCCTGGGAGCGGGGCGTGGGGGTGCGGCTGGAGCGGTTTCTGGGGTACTACGAGGCGGGCCTGCCCTACCTGGACCGGGTCTACTTCCGCTTCCTCCCCGACCCCAACGCCCAGCTCGCCGCCTTGAGGGCCGGGGACATCCACGTGATCGGCCTCGGGGTGAGCCCGGAGACGGCCCTCGTGCTCCAGAGGGACCCCAACTTCAAGGTGGTCACGGGCTTCACCACCACGGAGATCACCGCCGGGATGAACAACGGCCGCCCGCCCTTTAACGACGTGCGGGTGCGCCGGGCGATCCAGCACGCCGTGGACAAGAAGGCCCTGGTGGAGGGGGTGATGCTGGGCTTCGGCACCCCCATCGGCAGCCACCGCTCCCCCGGGGAGAGCTGCTACGTGGACCTCTCCGGCTTCTACCCCTATGACCCCACAAGGGCCCGGGCCCTTTTGCAGGAGGCGGGGTACGGGCCGGGCAACCCCTTGCGCTTCACCTTCACCCTGGCCGCCCCTTACCCCTACGAAAGGCGGCTCGGCGAGGCCATCGCCGCCCAGCTGGCCCAGATCGGGGTCCAGGCGCGGCTGGAGGTGGTGGAGTGGGCCACCTGGCTTTCCCGGGTCTTCCGCGGGGCTGACTACCAGATGACCATCATCGGCCACTCCGAGCCCAACGACATCGGGATCTACGCCAACCCCAACTACTACTTCCGCTATGCCTCCCCCCGCTTCCGGGAGCTCTACGCCCGCTACCTCCGCACCCCCGACCCCCAGCGGGCCTGCGAGACCATGAAGGAGATGCAAAGGGTTCTCGCCCAGGATGCGGTGAACCTCTGGGTGATGAACGCCCCTTACCTGGCCGCCATGCGCAAGGAGGTGATGGGCTGGTGGTCCAACCAGCCCACCCCGAGCCTTAACGTGACCCGGGTCTACCTGGCCCGATGATCCCTTATCTCCTGCGGCGCCTCCTCCTCGCCTTCGTCACCCTGTGGCTTGCGGCCAGCCTGGTCTTCGCCTTCGCCCTCCTTTTGCCTGGGGACCCGGTGCAGGCCATCCTGGGCCTCGAGGCTTCCCCGGAGGCCCGGGCCGCCTTGGAGCGGGCCCTGGGCTTGGACAAGCCCCCCGGGGTCCGCTACCTGGACTGGCTCCTTGGCCTTTTGCGGCTGGACCTGGGGGAGTCCCTCCGCTACGGCAAGCCGGTGGCCGAGCTTTTGGGGGAGAGGCTTCCCCTTTCCCTCTTCCTGGTCCTCCTGGGGCTTGGGGGGGCGCTCCTTCTAGCCCTCCCCCTGGCCCTCCTGGCGGTGCGCTTTCCCCTTTGGGACCTGGCCCTAAGCGGCCTCATGGCCTTCCTCCAGTCCCTCCCCACCTTTTTCCTGGGGGTGGTCCTCCTCTACCTCTTCGCGGTCCATCTGCCCCTCCTTCCGGCAAGCGGCTTCCCCGGCTGGCAAAGCCCGGGGGAGGCCTTGCGCCACCTCCTCCTCCCCGCCCTCACCCTGGCCCTGGCCCGGGCCGCCGTCCTCTTCCGCATGGCCCGGGGAAGCCTTCTGGAGGTCCTCTCCCAGGACTACATCCGCACCGCCCGGGCCAAGGGGGTGCCCGAGGCCTGGGTCCTCCTCAAGCACGCCCTGAGGCCCGCAAGCCTCCCTCTGGTCACCGTCTTGGGCCTGGAGGGGGGGTTCCTCCTCACGGGGGCGGTGGTGGTGGAGGCGGTCTTCGCCCTGCCCGGCCTCGGGAGCCTGGCCCTCACCGCCCTCGAGGCCCGCGACTACCCCCTCCTCCAGGGCCTCGTCTTGGCCATGGCGGCCCTCATCGTCCTCTTCAACCTCCTGGTGGACCTCCTCTACAGCCTCTTGGACCCGCGGGTGGAGTATGCGTAAAAGCCTCCTTTGGGGAAGCCTTCTGGTAGGGGTTTTCCTCCTCCTGGCCCTGGCCTCCTTCTTCTACCCCGTGGACCCCAACGCCCCCGACTTCCTCCGCCGCCTAAGCCCCCCCTCCCCGGACCATCCCCTGGGCACGGACCCCCTAGGCCGCGACCTCCTGGCCCGGGTCCTCCACGGGGCGAGAAACGCCCTCTGGGTGGGGGGCCTCGCCGTGGCGGTGGGCTTTGGCCTGGGCGTCCCCCTGGGCCTCCTGGCGGGCTACGGGGGCCGGCTCTGGGACGGGGCTTTAGGCCTCCTCACGGAAACCCTTTACGCCCTTCCCGGCCTCCTCCTCGCCCTCCTCTTCGCCGCCCTTTTGGGCCCCGGGGCCTTGAGCAGCATGCTGGCCGTGGGGCTTTCCATGGCCCCTGCTTTTTTCCGGGTGGCCCGGGCCGGCGCCCTAAGCCTGAAAAGCGCCCCCTTCGTGGAGGCGGCCCTCGCCTTGGGGGCGGGGCCGGGCCGGATCCTCTTCCGCCACCTCCTCCCCAACCTCCTGGGGCCCCTTCTGGTCCAGGCAAGCCTGGCCTTCGCCGCCGCCCTGCTTGCCGAGGCCGCCCTCTCCTACCTGGGGCTTGGGGTCCAGCCCCCGGACCCGAGCCTCGGGCGGATGCTCCGGGAGGCCCAAAGCTTCCTGCCCCTCTCCCCCTGGCCCGCCCTGGTGCCGGGCCTTGCCCTCTCCCTGGGCGTCTTGGGCTTCAACCTCCTAGGGGACGGGCTCAGGGACCTCCTGGACCCCAGGCGGTGAGGGCTTGTTTCCGGAACCCCGGGAGAGGGGGGTACACGCCAAGGGGTGCCCCCTCTCTTGCGGGGATCGGGGACGAAGGGGTGTTTTGCCCAAAGCTGGACTTATGCGCTTCTGGTTTCCCAAGTAGAATGGGCCTCTTGGTGTTTCCCTGTCGGGAAAGCAACCGGTCACTAGGGAGGCCCGATGAAGAGGATTCCACAACCTCTCCTGCGCGCCCTAGAAGCTTTAGCCCAAAGCCCCATCAACACCTCCGCCCCGGCCATGGCCGAGGGCCAGGACTTCGCCCACGACACCCTCTACCGGGCCCTGAACCAACCCCTGGCCTTT
>NZ_BMPJ01000048.1 GCF_014647535.1 Thermus composti
GTACCTGGCTAGAATACGGGGGGAGGCGGTCCCCATAGAGTCTCATATGTGCTGACCGATTACACCCCCTAGACTAGACGCCAATTCTGATGTAGGATGACCCCATCTGGGAGGTCAAGACGAAGAAGCCCAAAGCCGTGCCGCCTCAGGTCAAGTTCCAGGCGGCCTTGGAAGCGGTCAAAGGAGAAAAGAGCCTCGTAGAGATCGCCCGCATCTACAACGTCCACCCCAACACCATCGTCAAGTGGAAAGCGGAGCTCATGGAAAAGGGGGCCACCCTCTTCTCCAACGAGACCCAAGAGAAGGAGCTGGAGAAGAAGATCCGCGACCTGGAGCAGCTCATCGGCAAGAAGGAAGTGGAGATCGCCCTTCTAAAAAACTGGAACGTACGCTTCGCGTGACCCTCGGGCAGGGGAGGTAACGAAGATGACCCTGGGCGAGCGCATCGACCTGGCCCGCGAGGTGCTGGCCCAGGGTTTGGCCCCCCTGCCCATCGTCCTCAGCGCCCTGGAGATCCCCCGGGCCACCTGGTACTACTACCGGAAGCAGAAGCTTGAGGCGGACCGGAAGCGGGAGGAGGAAGACCTCCGCCTCAAGAGGGCCATCGAAGAGGTCTTGCTGGAGCACCCCGAGTACGGCTACCGCCGGGTCACCCAGGAGCTCCACAGGAAGGGCATCCCGGTGAACCACAAACGGGTCCACCGCCTGTTGCAGGACTTCCACCTCTCCCTGAAGCGCACCGCCCGGAGGCCCAAGCCCAACCCCTTGCTGCAGATTGTGCTTCTGGCCGGGGAGAGGGCAGACCTGAGGGCCCTCCTTCTCAGGCAGAGGGAACCGGAGCCTTTTGAACTTCTGTACACCGACTTCACCCTCCTGCCCTACCGGGGAGGGAAGGCCTGGTTCGTGCCCATCCTGGACCACAGGACGCGGACGGTGGTGGCCTTTGGTCTGGGGCCGTCCCCTTCGGCGGAGCTGGCCTTAGGGGTTTGGGAGCGGGCCAAGGCGTGGATTCAGGAGGTGACGGGGGAACTTCCCAGGGCCCTGGTCCACCACGACCAGGGGGGTCCTTTTCTGAGCCACGACTGGGTGGGGACGCTTCTTAGGGAGGGGCAGCGGCTTTCCTACAGCTTGATGGGGGCGAAGGGCAACCCGGTGGTGGAGAGCTTTTTTGGGCGGTTCAAGGGGGAGGGTCAGGACCAGTTTTTGGAGGCCAAGAGCCTTGGGGAGCTAAGGGGGGTGGTGGCTGCTTCCCCGACAGGGGAACACCAAGAGGAGCGGCTACGCTACTACCACGAGGGCCGGTTGCACTCAGGGCTGGGCTACCGAACGCCGAGGGAGGTGATGGAGGAGGCGCTGGGAAAGACCTTGGAGGCGTCACACGGGAGGCAGGGTGAAAGTGTCTAAGTTCAGGGGGCCGGATCACCTGGCCATCGTGGGGCGACGGGTGGTGGATACGGTGGGGAGCATGCTGCACGGGCTTTTTACTCGGCGCATCCAATGGGTGGAGGACCTGCGCAGACCTTCGTACCCCGCGAGGGCGAGCGCTGCCTAGAGGGAGTAGGTGCGGTAGCTTTTAGATGACGCCTCCTAGCCTGGCGTCCACCAAGGCCCCCAGCTTCCCAGGAACCTGGTGTTGAAGCGCCTTCCCAACCCTAGTAACTTGGCTTTAGAGGACCAAGGAGAAGGGGGAGAACGCCATGGGAGGAAAGTTCGAGGGCAAGGTCAAGATCACGGAGGAACTCCTCTTTGATGAGGAGTTCATCGCCGAGCTCAAGCGCAGGCGGGAGACCCTGGGAGTCTCCGCCACCCGGTTCGCCCGGATGCTGGGCCTCCGGCCCCACTGGGTCTTGCGGGTGGAGCAGGGCAAGGACTACCTGGCCCGCAAGCCCTACTACCTGGTGAAGCGCTACCTCCGGGCCCTGGGCTTTGACGAATAGCTCCGGGGCGCAAGGGGCCGTGCAGGGAGCTGGCATAGGTAGGGGGTACGGGTGCCCATGGCCCGCGGGCCCTGGGGCGGGCCGTTAGGCTGGTCCTATGGACCCATCCCGCCTCCCCATCGCCCTCCGCCTCCTGGAGGGGGGAAAGGACCGGGAGGCCCTGGCCCTCCTCCAAACCCCCCAAGAAGGCCTCCCCGAGGCGGAGCGCCTGGCCCTCCTGGGCTTCCTGGAGGGCCGCAAGGGGGACTGGGGAGGGTACCGGGCCCTGGCCCTGGAGGCCGCCCGGAGGGCCCAGACCCCCCTCACCCTCTACCACCTGGGCCTCGCCCTGCCCCCGAGGGAAGGGGCGGTGGCCCTGGAGGAGGCCCTCCACCGCTTCCGGGGGAACTCCCAGGCGGAGGCCCGGCTCCACCTGGCCCTGGCGGTGGTCCTGGAGCGCCTGGGCCGTCCCGAGGCCCTGGCCCATGCCGCCTTGGCCCGCCTCAAGGCCCCTTCCCCCTGGACCCGGCTCCACCACCTCCGCCTGGAGCTCTTCTTCGGCGCCCTTCCCCTCCCCGAGGTCCTGGAAGAGGGGGAGGAGTTCCTGCTCCACGAGCTGCCCGGGGTGCGCCTCCTGGCCGGGCACACCCTGGCCCTGGCCCACCTCCTCCGGGGCCAGCCCCGGCGGGCCCGGACCCTCCTCCAGGGCCTCCTTCCCCTCCTGGGCCCGGGCAGCCTCCCGAGCTTCCTGGTCCTTGGGGCCTTGGCCCTGGAACCCCTTAGGGCCCGGCTCCTCCTGGAAGCGGCCCAGGCCGGCCCCCAGGCGGGGTGGTCCCAGGGCTTCCTCCTCCTGGCCCAGGGGCTCCTGGAAGGGGGGGAGGCGGCCAGGGATCTCCTCCTCTCCGCCCACGGCCTCCTCCGGGAGGACGGGGCCCTCTACGCCCTCCTGGCCGAGGCCCGCCTCAGGGCCCTGGGGGCGGAGGTAGAGGCCCCACTGGCCCCCCGCCTGGCCCCCGCCCTCCGCCCCGAGGCCCGGGCCTTCCTGCTGGGCCGAGGGGAGGAGACCTCCCTCCGCCTCCTTGACGGAGGTCCCCTACCCTCCTTAGGGCCTAGGGGCACGGAGGCGCTGGCCCTCCTCCTTGCCCACGAGAAGGGCATATCGGGAGAAGCCCTGGCGGAGGCCCTCTACGGGGAACCCAACCTAGGGGCCTTGAAGACCCTCCTCCACCGCCTGCGGGCCAAGGGCTTCCGGATCTCCTGCGCCCCCTACCGTCTGGAAGACCCTCCTCCCTCGGACCTTTTGGCCTTTCTCAGGGCCCTTTCCGGGAGAGACCTGGAACAGGCCCTTGCCCTTTACCAGGGCCCCCTCCTCCCCTGGAGCCAGGCCCCGGGGGTGGAGGCGCTCCGCCTAGAACTGGAGGAGACCCTGCGCCGGGCGGTGCTGGCCTCGGGGGACCAGGAAGCCCTCTTCCTCCTCGCAGAGCGCTTGGGGGAGGACCTGGAGGTTTGGGAGGCCCTCCTGGAGGGGCTATCCCCCGAGGATCCCCGCTACCCCATCACCCGGGCCCGGGTGGAGCGGCTTCGCCGGGAGTACGGGGTGTGAACCGGGAGGGAAGCAGTCGGGACTCCAGCAGGCCAGGGAAGGGGCGGGACCAGGGCCTCTTAGAAGGGCCAGGAGAAGCCATCCCACGAGGAGAACCCAAGGCCACCTGTGCCTCATGCTTCCAGGGTGCCAAGGGGGAGGTTACGCGAGGTTACGCAGGGGCCATCGTTGTGAAGAGCTTCCACGTAACCTGGACGTAACCTCCCCCCTGCTACCCTGGGGCTAACCCGTAAGGGGGTGGAAGAAATGCACGAGAGGGTTTACAACTTCCAAAGGTCGTAGGCCAGCAGCATGATTTCCTGATGGTTGCCATTGATACAGGCAATTTTATATTGGCTTACGAGGAGGACCTCGAAGAAGGATTAGGCTCGGAATACGAAAGGCTTTGGGTCGAAGACGTGCCCCTTGTCCTTGCCAGCGACGCTAGCGTTGTCCTACGCAGAGAGCGGTTCGGGGGAATACTCTACGGCTTTAAGAGGGGCATTTTTCTCAATCAGGAAGCCTTCGACCTTGATGGCTCAGCGTCCCAGCGTGGCTAAGGATTTAACTCCGCCCTCGGGTACCTTCTCCTTCTTCCTCTTCGCCTTCCTTCTAACCCTGGCCGGCCAGGGCCTGGTGGTGGCGGGCCTATGGCGGTTCCTGGAAGCGGGAGCCTCGGGGCTACAAACTTCGGTCCTCACCCTGGTTCAAGCCTTAGCAAGCATCCTGACCCCCTTTCTCCTCCAATCCTGGCTTGAGACTAGGCCCCAAATGGTGCTCCGCCTCCTCGCCTTTGGCCTTGGGGTAGCGGCCCTCCTCGCCCTGGGAAGCCCTGGCCTTAGCACCTTTCTTCTCCTTTACGCCGCCTTGCTCGCCCTCTTCCTCCTCCTTACGGCTGCTCTGGCCATCTACGGCGTTTTACTGGGAAGCGCCCTGCCCCGCCTCTTTCCTAAGGAGGCCCTGTCCCAGGCCAACGCCCGCTGGGAAATGGCCAATACCTTGGGCCTGGTCCTGGCCCCCCTCATAGGGGGCTTTGCCGTGGACCGCCTGGGGCCCTACGCCCTTCCCCTCTTCGCCCTTCCTCTGGGGGTGGCCCTGGTCCTCCTCCTGGGCCTGAAGGCCCCTCCTCCCCTAGGCCCTTCCGAAGGGAGGCGGAAGGCCTTTGGGGGTGTGCCCTTGGGTGTTCTCCTCCCCGTTGCTCTACCTGCCCTTCTCCCTGCCCTGGCCCTCACGGGGGGCGGGGTCCTCACCGCTCTTCTCTTCCACGACCTCAAGCGGCCCGAGGGGCTAGGTATCGCCTGGGCGGGCTTTAGCCTGGGGGGCTTCCTTGTGGCCCAGGCCCTTACCCGCGTCTCCCTCCCCCCGGTCCTTGGCCTCCTCGGGGGGCTTGGCCTCCTGGGCCTGGGCAACCTGGGGAACGGCCTCCTCCCTTACCCCCACCTCCTCCTCGGGTCCTTGGTCTCGGGGGCGGGGGTTTCCGTGGCCCGGATCGCCTTCCGGACCTTCCTCCAGCGGCTTGCCCCCCCGGAGACCCTGGTGGGCCTCTTTGCCTACGTCAACGTCCTCACCCAGACGGCCCGGGTCCTGGGCTCCCCCTTGGGCGGGGGGCTTGGGGACCTCCTGGGGCCCAGGGGGGCCTTCGTGGCCTTTGGGAGCGTTTTCCTCCTGGCCTCCCTTCTCTTTCCCCCTCTCCTCCGCCTCTCCCAAAGGGTTCTCTCCTCTCGTGGTGACGCCGAGGGGCGTGGATGAGGCCCTCCTGGGCTCCACGGGCGGTATTCCCCTGCTGCTACTCTGGGGCTAACCCGTAAGGGGGTGAATGGCGATGCTCAAGGAGGTGCAAGAGGTCAGGGTCGGCGGCCGGACGCGGCGGGTGTACGTGCGCCCCTTTGCCTGGAACCTGCGCGTGCCCACCCACATGGAGGAGGCAAAGCCCTTCGCCTGGGGGCTGGAAGGCCCGGCTAGCCTCTGCCCGATGCCTGATGGTCGAGTCCTGGTAACCGAGTTTTGGGGGGAGGATAAGAGACATCACTCAGGGCGGTAATGCGCGAAACTGTGATGCCGGCAGGTGCTCCTTTTCATCACCGATGGCCTGCCCGGGATAGAGGAGGCCATCCGCCGGGTCTACCCCCAGGCCCGGTGGCAGCGGTGCGTGGTGCACATGGTGCGTTTTAGCCTTTCCCAGGTGCGGTCGCGGGACCGTGCCCTTCTGGCCCAGGACTTGCGGGGGGTGTACGGGGCGGGAAGCCGGCGGGAGGCCCTGGAAGCCCTGGAGCGGTTCAGGGAGGTGTGGGGGGCGAGGTACCCTTCCCTGGTGGCGGCGTGGTGGGGGGACTCTGGGGCCTTGCTTCGGTTTTACGAGTACCCCGAGGTCTTGTGGCCCTATCTTCGCAGCACCAATCTGATGGAGCGGTTTATCCGGGAAGCAAGGAGGGGGACGAAGGTGAGGGACCATAAGTTTCCCCGACCCGAGGCGGTGTTCAAGCTCTTGTACTTGGAGACCGAGCGCCAAGAGGGGAGGTGGGGGGAGCGGAGGCTCAAAGGCTTTGCGGAGGTGCAGGAGACTTTGGAGAGGATGCTTCAGGAGCGGTATGCCCCTCGTACACAAACGCTTACACAAAATTCTTGACACGACCGCCTGCGGAAGAAGATTTGCTGGACTCCTGATCTGTTGATCCGGGTGGAGACTTTGAGGAAGGAGAACC
>NZ_BMPJ01000049.1 GCF_014647535.1 Thermus composti
TACCCATCGCCTGGGTAGCTAGGGTGGCGGCGTGAATAGTGTCGGAGCGAATAACCGAAGGGGGGATTCTATATCAAAGCGTAACAGATCTTTCTCGCTGTCGTAGCTGTAGAGCACCAGAGAAGCGCGCAAAGTTTCGCGGAGGCAATCTTCAAGTGGGTGGGGTGGGGCATCCATCTTTCGGGAGATGAAGGTTCCTTGCTGGTCTAAAGAGCTTGTTGGCCACCACAGGATCAAAGCTGACGACGGGGGATGACTGTAAAAAGTGTTCTTCAACTTTTGCGTAAGGTAAGCAATAATCGCGTCCATACTCCCTCCTACAGGCTTGCAGCTCGAGCCAAACGCTTGAGGTGGATTTCCTTAGCCGCGCGCTGAAGTTCTTCCCCGCACTTGACACCCAGCACCAATTCGGCCACCCGATCTCTTCCGCCTTTTTCTTTCACCCGGAATGCGGACAGCCCGGCAAATTCCTTCTCGATCCCCTCAATCTCAAGCGGATTTAGAATCAACAGCTGCTCAGCTTCGTAGACCTTGAAGTCCAGGGCCCCTTGCCCAAGATTGCTTCTTCCCAATAGGCCCTGTTGCAGGAAAACAAAGCTCCAGTTCAGGGCCGCCGCCAGCGCCTCAAGCTTTACCCCCGGTTTTGGCTGGATGGTGTAGAGACGGGCATCGACTAGAGCTTCCCAGTTCACCCAGAAGCCGAACCGGTCGTTGTAGCTCATCATGCACACCAGGTTGGGAGGGAACGCCGGGCTGGAAAGTCGCCACCAAGGCTGATTGGCGCTAACCGAGGGAAGGTTGTGGTAGCCTTTGACGCTCTCACCTCGCTTGTGGCCTTGGGAAAGCTTTACTTCCACTTCTTCCCCCCAGGAGACGTAATGTTGAGCATGAACATCGAGGGCCCTAGGGAAAAAAACCCGCGTACTCAAGTCGCGAGCACGCACTTCAAGAGGAGCATCAGGAAGGTCACGGGGCGAACGTATCACCGGCACAAGAGTTCCGGCCTCCAGGAAGCCTTCCCACCCCGCCCCGTTTTTTACCGCTACCAGCGCGTTCTCAGGAGGACGTTCTCCCCTTCCCCAGTAAGCCGACTCTTCCTCCTTGGTGAGGGCTTCCCCGTGCACCTCCCCGCATAGAGGGCAGACCGGACGGTAGGGAAGCACCTCGAGGTAAAAGAAGTCGTTCGCCCCGGTCTTGATCCCAAAGCGCACCTCGGCCACGTCCCCGAGCCGCACTAACTTGTCCCCCGCCTTTTCCAGGACGCGGAAAAAGATGTCGGGAGCCCGGAGGTAGAGCCCGCCCCACTTCCCGCCCGCATACTTGCCGTCTTCGTCAAGCCCCTCCCGCAAGAGCTCATCGGCGCTCCGCGCCGCCACCCTGACGCTCTCGTTCTGACGGACTACTTCGGGAGCCTTCACCTCAGCACCTCCTTAGCGAGCCCCACCTGTAGGGAGGCCTCCAGCGCCTCCTGCAGGAGGTCCACTTCCTCGAAGGGCTTCTGCACCGCCACGAAGAGGACAGGCCAGTCGGGGGGCACTTTTCTTTCGGGGTCCGGAGCGTGGGCCACGGTGATCGCCGTGTTCACGTCCGCCCGGAAGGAGCGCTTGACCCGGTTCTCGATCACGTAGCGGAGGGGAGCGGCCTCCAGGAAGACCCGTTGCAGCCAGGCCCCGTACTGCACGTCCAGCCAGGAGTTGGACACCACGAAGACGTGGACCCCTTTGGGGTGGAGCAAGGCCAGCGAGCGCACATAGAAGTAGGTGTACAGGTCGGAGCGCCCCGAGGGGGTGGGTACCTTTTCCTCCGTGTAGAAGGTGGCGAGGAGGAGGTCCTCCTTCGCCGACCTCTGCAGGAGCTTCTTGTAAGTGCCAGGGTCGAAGCGACCGAAGAGGTCCCGGATCTCCTCCTGGCGCACATAGGGGGGGTTGCCGATTACGATGTCGAACCCCCCCTTGGGCCCGAGGAGGACCTCGGCGAAGTCCAGGAGGTAGAAGAAGGGGCGTTCCCTCTGCCTGAGGAGCTCCTCGATTTGGCGGTACCGTTCCTCGGTCTGCTCCGCTTCCCCCTTCACCAGAAGCCCCGGTTGCTGGCCCTTTCCCAAAAGGGCCCGCCAAGCGTAGGCCTCGAGGAAGGCCCGCTCCTTCTCCTCCACCTCCTCCCGGCTCACCCCCCGGTTGTGGAAGTAGTCCTCTTTGGCGGCCACCAGGGCCTCGTAAGCCTTGCGCACTTTCTCGTCCTTCAGCACCTCAGCCTCGGCGGGGAGCTTCACGGGGACGATCGTTTCTCCCAGGGTCTGGACCAGGGAGTCCCCGTGGGCCACCTTGAGGCCGAGGGAGGGGAGGAGGGGCTCCTTAGAGGCCTTGGCGCTGTCGGGGAGCTCCACGAAGTAGGCGAGCCAGAGCCTGAGCTCCGTCATCCACACCGCCCAGCCCAGGGCGTCCACCCCGTAGAGGTTCTGGAGGAGGCGCTTGCGGAGGTCCAGGGTGCGGGGCTCCCCGAGGTCCTCGAGGACCTCCTCCAGGACCTGGAGCATCCCCACGAGGAAGGCCCCGCTCCCCACGGCCGGGTCCAGAACCTTAGCCTCGAGGAGGCTCTGCTTGGCGAAGGCCCTTTCCTCCTTCGTGAGGGCCTCCACCTCCCCTCTCATGAGCCCGTAGGCCTTCTCCAGGGGAAGGCCCTGGCGGTGGAGGTGCTCGGCGAGGGCGAGGCGGCACATGAGGTCCACCTCCACCCGGGGCGTGTAGTGGGCCCCCACCTCGCCTCCCTTCCCCTCCACCCCGAGGTCGTTGATGAGACGCTCCAGGATGAGGCCCAGGAACTCGGGGTTGAGCTCCAGCTCCTCCTCGTAGCGGTCGTTCTCCTCCACCGTGAAGTTGTGGGCGAAGAGGAAGCCGAAGAAGTCCCGGACGGCCTCGTCCTTCAGGTAGAGGCCCCGGTCGTCCACGCCGGGCTTCGGGGAGAAGAGCTCGCCGTTCAAGTAGGGGGCTTCCTTCAGGGCCTTCTCCACCTCGGGAGGAAGGCCGAGGCCTGAAAGCTCCTTCTCACCGGGAGGGGCCTTGAGGGCGCGGAAGAAGAGGGGGGTGAGCCACTCGCGGTAGAAGCGGTCCTTTCCAAGGCCCACCGCCTTCTCGTAGCGCTTCAGGAGGTCCTGGAGGAAGTCCTCCCTTCCCCCGAGCCACCCTCGCTTCTGCACGAAGCCGAGGAAGATCACCCGGGCCACGAAGGCGAGGGCGAAGTCGCGCTTCTCTCCGGAAGAAGCCTCCCCCACCACCCCCCTGGCGAGCCTCTCTTCGAAGACCTCGATGAACTCCCGGTAGAACTCCTCGGTGACGGCCTCCACGCTGAAGATCTCGAGGAGTTCAGCGAGGGTCCCGGGCGGGTTTTCCGCCATGCGCCGGAGGCGCTGGAAGAAGGTCTTGTTGGGCTCCCCGGGGCGGGCGATGAGGCTGTGGCGCTTGTAGTGGGAGAGCTCGGGCTTCCTCGTCCCCCGGTAGCGGGCGTGGACGAGGCTCAGACGGTAGGCTCCCTTCCCGTCATGGAAGACGAAGAGCCCGGCGGGAAGCCCCCGCTCCACGAGGTAGCGGGCGGCGGGCTCCCAGTCCTTGCGGCGCTTTCTGGCGGCCTCCTCTACCCTCAGGGCCACCACGGGCACCTCGTCCTCGAGGTAGAGGTAGCCGAGGAGCTCGCCCGTGACCCCCCCGGGGAGGGAAACCGCCTCTTCCCGGGGGGCAAAGCTCCCTAAGGCGTCCAGGAAGCTGACGAGCCCTTCACGGCTGTAGGGAACGAGGTCATCACTCAGCAAGGCAAATCTACCTCCCTAAAAAATAGGCTCCCAAGGCCAAAAACCCCAGGATCCCTCCCAGGATAAAGATTTGCCTTTGTAGCCCCGTTATCTTCCGCATCATCTCCAGATGCCGCGCCAAGAGCTTCTGCTCCATGTGATTAACCTGCTGGCCCACCTCGTCCATCCGATCCTCAAGGCCCTTCATCCTCCCTTCCAGCTCCGCTTTCTGCTGACTTAACTGATCTTCAACACGGTCTAATCGCTTGAAGGTGAGGTGTTGGATTTCGCTAAGGCGGTTCTGGGATTCCTTAAGGTGCTCGAGCACCTGCTCCTCCAGCTTCCGACGCCACTCCTCAATCCCACGACGGGATTCCTCCCATTCTTGCCGAAACCTGTCTAGGTCCTCGCCTCCTCGGGCAACGAGTTCTTGTAGGCCATGGAGGCGTTCTTCTAAGCTCTGGTACGTCTTTTTGGCCGCCTCCAGTATCCCGGCAAGCTCTTCCGACACCTTCAGGGCTTGCCTAAGGCTCTTCCTATAGGCATCGACCTCTTGCTCCAAAAGCTCCAGAAAGTTTCTTTCCTCCTTCATCCCCTACCCCTGTAAGCCGGTTTCAAACCTTTCCTTGATCGACCTCAGCTGGGGAAAAACCCCTTCTTGTTCCACCCACTCCGTCAGCTCGGAAAGAAGCTTTACAGAAGCTAGGCTCGCCGCGAGCCGAGCAGCCGGATCGTCATATCCCAGGCGCTTCCCTACCTCCTCATAAACCTGCTTTCGCTCCCGGTAGCCCCCAAGAGGAGGATGGGCGAGAAGCACACTTCCCAGGTGCTCCGGTCCCAACCTTCCAAGTTCGGCGAGAAAAGGACCGATCTCGTCGACAGAAAGGCCCTGCTTCAAGGCCTCAGAGGTCCCCCGCTTCAGGTAGAGAGCCCCCTGGGCGGGATCTTCACGCCCCTTGAGGGCACCCGCCAGGAAAAAGGCCCCTAGACTCGTTCCTTCACGTTCCAGGTAATACTCGGAGCGGAGCATGACCGCTTGACTCAGACCTCTCTCGCTTGCAGCGGAGAGAAGCAGATCGGCTTCCTCCTCCGACCAATCCTGGAAAAAAGTGGAGAGCCGCCGAACGATCTCCTCGGGTTCGGCTTCCCTTGGGGGAACCAGCGCTCCAGGGACCGGGAAAGCCAAAGAGGGCTCACAGACATCGCAGAAGCCACAACGGTAATCGTCTGGTGGAAGCTGGTCGTCAAAGATGCTCCGAAGCACCAAGCGGCGACACCGGTTTCTCTCCGTGCTCAGGGCGTACTCGATGAGGTTCCGAAGCATCTGGATGCGCATGGGATAGACCGTCTCGTACACCCTCTCCAAAAGGATGCGGAGGGCTTTCTCTACAGGATCTAGTGGATTGCCAGCAGAAGCGCGGCGAAGAGGTTCCAACCTTTTCTCCATCACCTCTACCCCCAGCCGCGTTTCTGCCAGGAAAGCCCTAAGCCGTTCCTCAAAAGTCCGACGGCTCATCTTAGGCGGGGGGAACCAAAAACGGAGGCGCCGCTGTGAGAGGTACTCTACGGTGTAAGCTTCTAAAAAGCCCCCCCCTTTCGGATATTCACCCGCATATCCATTGACACGCCAATAAAGAAGGGGGCTTGGGTAAATACA
>NZ_BMPJ01000050.1 GCF_014647535.1 Thermus composti
TTACCCAAGCCCCCTTCTTTATTGGCGTGTCAATGGATATGCGGGTGAATATCCGAAAGGGGGGCTTAAATGAGGAAAAATTAAGTTGGTTTAAGCGTTTTCTCACCCTTTACCCGGCAGAAAACCCCCTTGCTGCCGGGGCTTCTCTTTTTTGGAAGGGGATCAAAGGGGTTTTGTGAGGAGCGGAAGCCCCGCCTTTAAGGGGATTCACGGGTTGGTGTCCATACTCGGTAGACGCTATGGGTCGGTTCCTGATAGCGTTCTTCGTGGCTTTCGCCTCGGCGGGAGCTTTGGCCCAATCGCAAAAGCTGGTCCTCACCCTCGAGGCCAGCGCCTACACCTCCAGCTTCCGGGAGACCGACGCCACGCCCTTCATCACCGCCACGGGGATGCGCACCCGCCTGGGGGTGCTGGCGGTGAGCCGGGACCTTCTAAAGATCCTCCCCTTCGGCACCAAAGTGCGCCTCAAGGACCTGGGTTCCATTTACGGAAGGGGAAAGGGCCAGTTTGACTACCTCTTTCGCGACCGGATCTTCGTGGTGGCCGACGTGATGAACGCCCGTTGGACCAAGAAGCTAGACGTGTGGCTTCCCGACCGGGCCCTGGCCCTGAAGTTTGGCCGGAGGATCCTTCAGCTGGAGGTGGTGGCGTACCCGGAATAACCCCCTTCTAGGGGGGAAGGTACCGAGGCGAGGGGGATGCGCTCTATCCTATAAGGGTGCGCTTCGCCCTCTTCCTGGCCTGGGCCCATCTCCGCCGCCGCCCCCTGCAAAGCGGCCTGGCCCTTTCGGGCGTGGGCGTGGGGGTGGCGGTGCTCCTCGTGGCCCTCTCCCTCACCAACGGCTTCGTGGACGGCCTCGTGCGGGCCACCCTCAAGGCCTACCCTCACCTGGTGCTGTTCAGCCTGGAAGACAAACTCCCTCCCCTGCCCGACCACCCCGAGGTGGTGGCCAAGGCCCCCTTCGCCGCCACCAAGGCCCTCCTCACCCGACCGGCGGAAGGGGGGAGGGGGCCGGGGGTGGACTTCGCCACCCTGGTAGGCCTGGGAGAGGGAGGGGAGGCCCTCTACCCGGAGCTGGGCTTAAGCCTTGCGCCGGGGGGGATCTACCTGGGCTCAGCCCTGATGCACGCCTTAGGGGCTTTCGTGGGGGACAAGCTCTACGCCCTTTCCGCTACCCAGGAGCGGGTGGAGCTGAGGGTTTTGGGGAGTTTCCGCACGGGAAACTACCTTCTGGACTCGGGTTACGCCTTCGTGGATCTGGGAACCGTGGAAAGGCTTTCCGGCTTGAGGGCCCAGGGCTACCAGGTGCGCCTAAAGGACCCCTGGCGGGCCAAGGAGGTGGGGGAGGCTTTGGCGGGGACGAGCTTTTTCCCCCAGGCCTGGCAGGACACCCAGCGCACCCTCTTAGAGCAGCTTGCCCTGCAGAAGGAGGTCCTGGGCATCCTCATCTTCCTGATCGTGGCCGTGGCCGCCTTGGGGGTGGCCAACCTCTTGGTGCTCAAGGTGGTGGAGAAGACCCCGGAGATCGCCCTCCTCCGGGCCATGGGAGCCTCGAGGCTCACCGTGGGCCTGGTTTTCGCCCTGGAGGGGGTGATCCTAGGGGTGGGGGGCGTGGCCTTGGGCAACCTTCTGGGCTACCTTCTCTGCCTCTACCTGGCCCAGCGCCCCTTGACCCTGCCCGGGGAGCTTTACTTCCTCACCCACCTGCCCGTGGCCATGCGCCTGGGCGACTTCCTCTGGGTGAGCGGGGCGAGCCTTTTGGCTGTTCTCCTCGCTTCCTTGCTTCCCCTCTCCCGGGCCTTTAGGGTGAAGCCCGGCGTGGTCCTCCGGTAGTTGCGCGAAAAGCCCCCATGCCCTAAACTTTTGGGGGCGGGCCGGTGTAGCTCAGCGGTAGAGCAACCGCCTCGTAAGCGGTAGGCCGCCGGTTCAAATCCGGCCACCGGCTCCAAAAACCCCCCGGGCCGGGGGGTTTATATTTGCGCTTGCCAAAAGCTAAAGGACCATGTACACTAGGCAAGTTGAGGGCCCTCAGGGCCAGCCCCTGGTCCTGAGGGTGGTGCCCTGTGCGGGCAAGACCGGGGGTTTCCCCCGGGCGGATCTTGAGAACGCGGGGGCAAGTCCAAGAAGAAGGGAGTGGTGGCACTGCCGACGATCAACCAGCTAGTCCGAAAGGGCCGCGAGAAGGTCCGCAAGAAGAGCAAGGTGCCGGCTTTGAAGGGGGCCCCCTTCCGCCGGGGGGTGTGCACGGTGGTCCGCACGGTGACCCCCAAGAAGCCCAACTCCGCTCTCCGGAAGGTGGCCAAGGTGCGCCTTTCTTCGGGCTACGAGGTCACCGCCTACATCCCCGGCGAGGGGCACAACCTTCAGGAGCACTCTGTGGTCCTGATCCGGGGTGGCCGTGTGAAGGACCTGCCGGGCGTGCGCTACCACATCGTGCGTGGGGTCTACGACGCCGCCGGGGTGAAGGACCGCAAGAAGAGCCGCTCCAAGTACGGCACCAAGAAGCCCAAGGAAGCGGCCAAGGGCGCGGCCAAGAAGTAGGTGAACTATGGGACGGCGAAGGAGAGCAGAGGTACGCCAGCTGGAGCCCGACCTGGTCTACGGGGACGTGGTGGTGACGGCCTTCATCAACAAGATCATGCGGGACGGGAAGAAGAACCTGGCCGCCCGCATCTTCTACGAGGCCTGCCGCATTATCCAGGAGAAGACCGGGCAGGAGCCTCTCAAGGTCTTTAAGCAGGCGGTGGAGAACGTGAAGCCCAAGATGGAGGTACGTTCCCGCCGCGTGGGCGGGGCCAACTACCAGGTCCCCATGGAGGTCTCTCCCCGGAGGCAGCAGTCCTTGGCCCTCCGTTGGTTGGTCCAGGCGGCCAACCAAAGGCCTGAGCGGGGCGCTGCGGTGCGCATCGCCCACGAGCTCATGGACGCCGCCGAGGGCAAGGGCGGGGCGGTGAAAAAGAAGGAAGACGTGGAGCGGATGGCCGAGGCCAACCGGGCCTTCGCCCATTACCGGTGGTGAGCCATGGCGGTCAAGGTTGAGTACGATCTAAAGCGGCTCCGGAACATCGGTATCGCCGCCCACATTGACGCCGGCAAGACCACCACCACGGAGCGCATCCTCTACTACACCGGTAAGATCCACAAGATCGGGGAGGTCCACGAGGGCGCGGCCACCATGGACTTCATGGAGCAGGAGCGGGAGCGGGGCATCACCATCACCGCCGCCGTGACCACCTGCTTCTGGAAGGACCACCGCATCAACATTATTGACACCCCGGGCCACGTGGACTTCACCATTGAGGTGGAGCGCTCCATGCGGGTTTTGGACGGGGCCATCGTGGTCTTTGACTCCAGCCAAGGGGTGGAGCCCCAGTCCGAAACCGTCTGGCGCCAGGCCGACAAGTACAAGGTTCCCCGCATCGCCTTCGCCAACAAGATGGACAAGACGGGGGCGGACCTCTGGCTCGTGATCCGCACCATGCAGGAGCGCCTGGGGGCCCGCCCGGTGGTGATGCAACTTCCCATCGGCCGGGAGGACACCTTCTCGGGGATCATTGACGTCCTCCGGATGAAGGCCTATACCTACGGCAACGATCTGGGCACGGACATCCGCGAGATCCCCATCCCCGAAGAGTACCTCCCCCAGGCCCGGGAGTACCACGAGAAGCTCATTGAGGTGGCCGCCGACTTTGACGAGAACATCATGCTGAAGTACCTGGAGGGCGAGGAGCCCACCGAGGAAGAGCTGGTGGCGGCCATCCGCAAGGGCACCATCGGGATCCAGATCACCCCGGTTTTCCTGGGCTCCGCCCTGAAGAACAAGGGGGTGCAACTCCTTCTGGACGCGGTGGTGGACTACCTGCCCTCCCCCTTGGACATCCCCCCCATCCGGGGCACCACCCCTGAGGGCGAGGTGGTGGAGATCCACCCCGACCCCGAAGCCCCCTTGGCGGCCTTGGCCTTCAAAATCATGGCCGACCCCTATGTGGGCCGCTTGACCTTCATCCGCGTCTACTCCGGCACCATCACCTCGGGCTCCTACGTCTACAACACCACCAAGGGCCGCAAGGAGCGGGTGGCCCGGCTCCTTCGCATGCACGCCAACCACCGGGAGGAGGTGGAGGAGCTCAAGGCGGGGGACCTGGGCGCCGTGGTGGGCCTCAAGGAGACCATCACCGGGGACACCCTGGTGGGCGAGAACGCGCCCCGGGTGATCCTGGAGTCCATAGAGGTGCCCGAGCCCGTGATTGACGTGGCCATTGAGCCCAAGACCAAGGCCGACCAAGAGAAGCTCTCCCAGGCCTTGGCCCGCCTGGCGGAGGAGGACCCCACCTTCCGCGTCTCCACCCACCCCGAGACCGGCCAGACCATCATCTCCGGGATGGGCGAGCTCCACCTGGAGATCATCGTGGACCGGCTCAAGCGGGAGTTCAAGGTGGACGCCAACGTGGGCAAGCCCCAGGTGGCCTACCGGGAGACCATCACCAAGCCGGTGGACGTGGAGGGCAAGTTCATCCGCCAGACCGGCGGCCGGGGCCAGTACGGCCATGTGAAGATCAAGGCCGAGCCTTTGCCCCGGGGTTCGGGCTTTGAGTTCGTCAACGCCATCGTGGGCGGCGTGATCCCCAAAGAGTACATCCCCGCCGTCCAGAAGGGCATTGAGGAGGCCATGCAGTCCGGCCCCCTCATCGGCTTCCCCGTGGTGGACATCAAGGTCACCCTCTACGACGGCTCCTACCACGAGGTGGACTCCTCGGAGATGGCCTTCAAGATCGCCGGCTCCATGGCCATCAAGGAGGCGGTGCAGAAGGGGGATCCGGTGATCCTCGAGCCCATCATGCGGGTGGAGGTCACCACCCCCGAGGAGTACATGGGGGATGTCATCGGCGACCTGAACGCCCGCCGGGGCCAGATCCTGGGGATGGAGCCCCGGGGCAACGCCCAGGTGATCCGGGCCTTTGTGCCCTTGGCGGAGATGTTCGGCTACGCCACGGATCTGCGCTCCAAGACCCAGGGGCGGGGCTCCTTCGTCATGTTCTTTGACCACTACCAGGAGGTTCCCAAGCAGATCCAGGAGAAGCTCATCAAGGGTCAGTAGCTTCGGGTCGGGTGGGCCTTTTTAGGCCCACCCCCTTCTTGCGAGGAGGGCGAAGATGGCGAAGGGCGAGTTTGTACGGACGAAGCCTCACGTGAACGTGGGGACGATTGGGCACGTG
>NZ_BMPJ01000051.1 GCF_014647535.1 Thermus composti
GACTGGGGCGAAGTCGTAACAAGGTAGCTGTACCGGAAGGTGCGGCTGGATCACCTCCTTTCTAAGGAGACTAAGCCCGTTTCCCGCGCTTTCCCCTATCCCCGGCGCCAACCCCCCGGAATGGGGGGTTTCTTTTTTAAGGGAGGCTTATGGACTTTTTGGAGGCCCTCTCCCGACCGCCCTTGGTCCTCGGGGTGGACCCCCGGCCCGGACTTCACGGTTCTGAGCCTTTGGTGCATCTACGCCGCTATACTTTGGAGCTTTGCGAGCGTTTGGCTCCTCGGCTTGCCGCGGTGAAGTTTCAGCTGGCCTTTTTTGAGGCTTTGGGACCTGAAGGGATGGCCCTTTTGGTGGAGCTTGTTAGCGGAGCCCGGGTGATGGGGCTCCCGGTGATCTTTGACGGCAAGCGAGGGGATATCGGCTCCACGGCGGAGGCCTACGCCGAGGCCTACCTTCGCCGCTTTCCCGGGAGCGCCCTCACCGTCAACCCCTACCTGGGCTTGGACGCTCTGAAGCCCTTTTTCCAAGCGGCGGCCGAAAGCGGCGGGGCGGTCTTCGTCTTGGCCAAGACCTCTAACCCGGGTTCGGGTTTTCTTCAGGACCTTTCCGTGGAGGGGAGGCCCCTTTACCTTTACCTGGCGGAAGCCTTGGCCCAGGAAGGGGAGGCCTACCGGGAAGGTCCTTGGAGCCGGGTGGGGATGGTGGTGGGGGCCACCTACCCGGAGGCCGTGGCCAGGGTGCGGGAAAAGGCGCCCCACGCCCCCCTCCTCCTCCCTGGCCTGGGGGCCCAGGGGGGGAAGCCCCTTAAGGGGGAGGGGCTCCTCTTTTCCGCTAGCCGGGCCCTTTTTTACCCCGGGGGGAGGCCCGACCTGGAGGCGGCGGAAAGGGCGGCGGAGGGCTTCCTTAAGGCTTTGGTAGAGTAGGGGGGATGGACGTCCTGGAGCTTTACCGGAGGACGGGGGCTCTTCTCGAGGGCCACTTCCTCCTGCGTTCGGGGATGCACTCCCCCCTCTTTTTGCAGTCGGCGGCCCTCCTCCAGCATCCCCTTTACGCCGAGGCCGTGGGGGAGGCTTTGGGAAAGCTCTTTGAGGACGAGAAGGTGGACCTCGTCATTGCCCCGGCCATTGGGGGTGTGGTCCTCTCCTTTGTGGTGGCGAAGGCCCTCGGGGCCCGGGCCCTCTTCGCCGAGAAGGACGGGAAGGGGGGGATGCTAATCCGAAAAGGGCTCACCGTGAACCCGGGGGACCGCTTCCTGGCGGTGGAGGACGTGGTGACCACCGGGGAGAGCGTCCGCAAGGCGATCCAGGCGGCGGAGGCCCGGGGCGGGGTGCTGGTGGGCGTGGGGGCCATCGTGGACCGGAGCGGGGGGAGGGCCTCCTTCGGCGTGCCCTTCCGGGCCCTG
This sequence comes from Thermus composti, assembly GCF_014647535.1. Lineage (GTDB taxonomy): Bacteria > Deinococcota > Deinococci > Deinococcales > Thermaceae > Thermus > Thermus composti. The sequence goes on from NZ_BMPJ01000051.1 coordinate 1,403, forward strand.
GTCTCCCTCGAGGTTCCCCAGTACGCCCCGGAGGCCTGCCCCCTCTGCCGGGAAGGGGTTCCCTTAGAGGAGGTCTAGGGTGCGCTTCCTCGTGGCCCTTCTTTTCGGCTTTCTCTCCCTGGCCCTCGCGGCCCCGGAGGAGGCCGCGAGGGAGGCCGTGGCCCGGTGGCTTAGAGGGGAGCTTTCCCCGAGCCTCGAGGAGGTCCTTAAGGCTCCTCCGGAGGAGGCCCCGAGGCTCCTTGAGCGCTACGCCCTCTTTCCCCCGCCCCCCCAGGGGCTTACCGTGAACCTGGAAAGCCCCCAGGTGGAGGAAAACCGGGTCTCCTTCCCCGCCGCCCTTGGGGGGGAGGTGGGGGAGGTGGTGGTGGTCCTGGAGGGGGAAAGGGTGCGCCGGATCTACTTCCGTTCCGAGGGGCTCGGGGTGCCCGCCTACCTCCTCACCCCCATGGCGGGCTTCGGGTTTTTGCTCCTTTCCCTCTTTTGGGGCCTCCTCCTCTTCTATCCTTCCCCCTTCCGGGCCTGGCTTCTTGAAGCCCTCTCCCTGATCCGGGCCTACCGGGGCCTTTACCTTTTCACCAACCTTTTCCTCTACGGCCTTTTCGCCTTGGGGGCGTTTCTCGCCTACGGGATGCCCGAGCTCGCCCGGGCGGTGCAGGTCCTCTTCGGGGGCGCCTTGGAGGCCATCGGCCTTCAGGAGGCGGTGGACAGGGGCGTTTTGGTCCTCGCCGGGGTCATCTTCCACTGGAACTTCAGCCAGGGGCTTTTCCTCACGGGGCTCCTTCCCGCCCTGCTTTTGGGGGTTCCCGTGCTCCTCCTCAATGCCCTCCGCTACTTCGCCTTTGGCTTCGCCCTCTCCCCCGTCCTTCTGGGAAGCGCCTTCCTCCTCCACCTGCCCACCCTCCTTTTGGAGCTCCAGGCCTACATCCTCGTCACCTTCGGCGGGCTTGTGCTCCTCGCCCGGGTGGCCGGAGGCCAGGGGTACCGGGAGGGGCTTAGGGGGCTCCTTTTGGCCTTCTATTTGGGGGCCCTCTTCCTCCTCGCCGCCGCCTGGTACGAGGCCTGGGAGGTGGTCTTCCTCCTATGAGGGTGGCGGTCCTGGGGGCGGGGGCCTGGGGGACGGCCTTGGCCGTCCTCCTCGCCAGCAAGGGGGTGCCCACCCGGCTTTGGGCCCGGCGGAAGGCGCAGGCGGAGGCCTTGCAGGCCATGCGGGAGAACCGGGACTACCTCCCGGGGGTGGCCATCCCCGCCTACCTCTACCCCACCCATGACCCCGAGGAGGCCCTGGAGGGGGCGGAGCTTGCGGTGGTGGCGGTGCCCTCCAAGGCCCTCCGGGAGACCTTGGCCGTCCTTCCCCCGGCCCCCTGGTACGTCTCCGCCACCAAGGGCCTCTTTTACGGGGGGGAGGGGGTCCGGACGCCCGCGGAGGTGGTGGAGGCCCTGACCCAAAGGCCGGTGGTGGCCCTTTCCGGGCCCAACCACGCCGAGGAGGTGGCCCGCTTCCTCCCCACGGCGAGCGTGGCCGCGGGGCCGGAGGACCTCGCCCGGCGGGTCCAGGCCCTCTTTTCCGGGCCCACCTTCCGGGTCTACACCAGCCGGGACCGGCGGGGGGTGGAGCTCGGGGGGGCGGTGAAGAACGTCTTGGCCCTGGCGGCGGGGATGGTGGACGGGCTTAGGCTGGGGGACAACGCCAAGGCGGCCCTCCTCACCCGGGGGCTTAGGGAGATGGTCCGCTTTGGCACCGCCCTTGGAGGGGAGGAGGCCACCTTCTACGGGCTTGCGGGCCTGGGGGACCTCCTGGCCACCGCCTACAGCCTCCACTCCCGCAACCGCATGGCGGGGGAGAACCTGGTGCGGGGGGTGGACCGGGAAGCCCTCGAGGCCCGGGGGGTGGTGGAGGGGCTTTACGCGGTGAAGGCCATGGTGGCTTGGGGGAAGGAGCAAGGGGTGGAGCTCCCCGTGGCCGAGGCGGTCCACCGGGTGGCCCACGAAGGCCTGGACCCCCTGGCGGCCCTTAAGGCCCTCATGGCCCGGGAGCCCAAGGAGGAATGAGGCCGCCCCATGCGGGCTTGCCCAGGGGGCTTTTTGGGACAGGCCGGGCGGAGGAAAGGGGAGGGGGTCCGGAGGTAGCATGAAGAAAATGCTTGCCCGAAAGCCCCTTTCCCTGGAGCGCTATTTGGAAGAGGAGGTGGAAAGCCCCGTGAAGCGGGAGTTCTACCGGGGCTTTCCCTACGCCATGGCCGGGGCCAGCGCCCTCCACAACCGCGTGGCCCTGAACATTGCCGCCCGCTTCCTGGAGGCGGCCCGGCCCCGGGGGTGCCGGGTCTACATGAGCGACATGAAGCTTCGGATCCGGGACGAGGCGGTCTACTACCCGGACGTGATGGTGGTCTGCAGGGAGGGACCGCCCCACCTGTACTACGAGGAAGCCCCCTGTGCCGTGGTGGAGGTCCTCTCCCCCGCCACCGAGGCCTTGGACCGCAGGGAGAAACGGGCCATGTACCTGAGTCTGGATAGCCTCCAGGTCTACCTCCTGGTGGACCCGGAGAAGCGTCGCTTTACCGCCTACCGCCTCACCCCTGAGGGGTTTGTGGAGGAGGAAGGCGAGGAGGTGTACGTGCCCTGCCTGGACCTGCGCCTCTCCCTCGAGGACGCCCTCCGGCTTTAGAAGAACTCGGCGAGGAAGCCCAAAAGGGCGGTGCGGAAGGCCTTGGGGTTTTCCAGGTTGGCGAGGTGGCCTGTCTCCGGGAGGATGAGCATGCGGGCGTCGGGGAGGGCCTTCCACATGCGTTTGGCCTCCTCCGGGGGGGTGAGGGTGTCCTCCTCCCCCACGAGGACGAGGGCGGGCACCTGAATCCGGGAAAGGAGAGGGGTGGAGTCGGGCCTTTCCGCCAGGGCCACGAGGGTTTCCGCCACGGCCTCTGGGGTGGCCTCCAGGATGATCGCCTTGGCCTTCTCCACCACCTCGGGCTTGGTGGCCTGGGTCGTCCGGCCCAGGTGGCTTGGGAGGAGGGCTTCGGGAAGAAAGCCCACCCCTTCCTTCAGCACCCGCTCCTTGAGGGCGTAGCGGTTCCTCTTGACCTCCTCCGTGTCGGGGCCCGACCGGGTGCTGGAGAGGACCGCGCCCAGGAAGCGCTCCGGGGCTTTCCGGAAGAGCTCAAAGATGAGGTACCCCCCCATGGAGAGCCCCACGAAGACCGCCTGCTCCAGCCCCGCCTCGTCCATTTCCTGCAGCACCTTCTCGGCGGCCTTCCCCAGGGAAAGGCCCAGGTAATGGGGGGCGAGGACGGGGAGGCGGGTCTTGAGGAGGGCCACCTCGCCCTCCCACATCCTGGGGCTATAGGGGAAGGCGTGCAGAAAGATCACACCCTTCATGCTTCCTCCACCACGGGTTCGCCCTTGAGGCCCAGGGCCTCGAGGCGGGCGATGAGGGCGGGGTCCTCCACGATGACCACGTTCTCCCGCCCCAGGGTCTTGGCCCGGATCCTGCCCTCCTTGGCCGCCTCCTTCCAGGCCTCCATAAGCAGGACTTTACCCACATCTCCGTTTCGTGGTAAATCTCCCCTTGCGGGCGCAGCCCGTATCTGGTACC
>NZ_BMPJ01000052.1 GCF_014647535.1 Thermus composti
AAGTCACCCAAGAACTCTTGAAGCAGGCTAAGGGAGGGCGAGGAAGGAGTTTTGGGTAAAGCCCTGTTCTACGCCTTGCAGGAGAAGGCCGGAGTCTCCCGCATCACCCCCCACGGCCTCCGGCACACCTACACCTCCCTGGCCCTCCGGGCGGGCCTCCCGCCCAAAGTGGTGGCAGCCCGCTTGCGGCACGCTGACCCTACCTTCACCGTCAAGGTCTACCAGCAGCTCATAGAAGAGGACCACCGGGCTGGGGCTTTGTCCCTTGACACCTTGCTACACCTAAACACCCCGCAAACCCCCGCATCTACCGAAAAGACCAGGGCCACAAAACGCCCTTCCACACGCAAACAGGCCTAAGCCCCTTTCTCCTTTGCGTGCTGATAAGCGTGAGGTCGGTGGTTCAAGTCCACCATCGCCCACCAGTAGAACGCAAAGCTTCCCCCCTCGCCACCGAGGGGGGAAAGTTTTTGGGGGCTATTGGGGCCCATGGGTGTTGGGGGCTTGGGAAAGCCCCGTGCGCACCACCAGGGTGTCGGCGATGAGGTCGTGCCAGGCCTGGCGCCTGGGGTGGAAGAAGGCCCAGAGGTACCCAAGCCCTAGGGGCAGGGTGGAGAGGGTCTTGCCCACCACCTCCCGCATGAAGGCGGTGAGCCAGTCTACGGGCTTCCCGTCGGCGCGCACTACCTTCATCCCCAGGGCCATTTTTCCCGGGGTGGCCCCGAAAAGGGCGGTGAAGGCCACGTAGTAGGCCCAACCGGGAAGCCACTGGAAGAGGAGGTCCTGGGCCAAGGTGGTGGGGCCCAAGGGGTCCACGCCCGAGAGGGCCATCAGGAGAAGGCTTAGGGGGAGGAGCAAAAGGCTATCCACCAAAGAGGCCACAAGCCTTCGCCAGGGGCTTGCCACTACCACCATCCACCTCCCAGGTAGCGGTACTCCAGCCGAAGCCGGGCCTTTTCCCAAAGGCCTAACGGGCCTTCCCCTTGGGCGCCCGCCCAGGGCGCTTCTCCTAGAAGGCTTTCCCAAAGGCCCTGGGGCCTGGTGTAGCGCACGAGCCTAAAGCTTTCCAGCCCCGCCAGGGCCGCCGCCCGCTGGGCGGCCTCCTCCAGGTAGCCTTCCCCGTCGGCGAGGCCCAGGGCGACGGCTTGCTTGCCCGAGTAGATGCGGCCGTCCGCCAGGGAACGCACCCTCTCCAAGGGGAGGCGGCGCCCCTCGGCCACCCGGGTGAGGAAGAGCTCGTAGGCCTCCCGCATGTAGGTCTGGAGCACCCGCTTTTCCTCGGGGGAAAGGGGCCTAAGCCCCGAGGCCATGTCCTTCAGGGCCCCTTCCTTGAGGACCTCCACCCTTATCCCAAGCTTTTCCAGCAGGCCCTCCACCTCGGGGATGACGGAGATGACCCCGATGGAGCCGGTGAGGGCCGTGGGCGGGGTGAGGATCTCCCGGGCGGCGGTGGCCACGTAGTAGCCGCCGCTGGCCGCCACCCGGCCGAAGACGGCCACCAGGGGCTTTTCCTGGTCCAGGGCCTTTAAGGCCCGGTGGATGGCCTCGGTCTCGGTCACCGACCCCCCGGGGCTTTCCACGAGGAGGACCGCGGCCTTGATCCCCGGGTCTTCCCGGGCCTGGCGCACCTGGGAGAGGAAGGCCTCGAGGTCCTTCCCCCTGGGGATGCTTCCCCGAAGCTCCAAAAGGAGAACCTTCTCCCCCTGGCCGTAGAGGGAGGCTTCCCGCCAGGGCTTGGCCGGGGTTTTTTCCCCCGTGAGGCGGCCTAGGCCCACCACCCCTAAGGCCACCAAGGCGAGGAAGAGAAAGAGGGCCAGCCAGCGCTTCCGGTTCATGGCCCTAGCCTAAGGGATATCCTGGTCCTGTGCTTAGGGTGGTGGCCAGGCCGGGCAAGGAAAAGAAGCTTCTCAACTTTTACCCCAACCTCTACCGGGATGAGCTTTTGGAAGCCCCACTAGAAGCAGGGGTGGCGGAGGCCTTCGCCAGCGACGGGCGCTTTCTGGCCGTGGGCTACTACGACCCCCGCGCCTCCGCCCCCTTCCGGGCCTTCCGCTTTGACCGGGGGCCCCTGGACCGCCGCTTCTTCCTCGCCCGCTTCCAGAGGGCCTTAAGGCGGCGGGAGGGGCTTGGGAGCTTTTGCCGCCTGGTCCACGGGGAGGCGGACGGCCTGCCCGGGCTCGTGGTGGACCGCTTCGGGGAGGTGCTGGTCCTCCAGGTGCGCTCCCGGGGGATGGAGGCCTTGCGGGAGGTGTGGTTTCCCGCCCTTCTGGAGGCCTTCGCCCCCCGGGGGGTCTACGAGCGGAGCGATGTGGAGGCCCGGAGCCGGGAGGGGCTTCCCCAGCGGGTGGGGGTGGTCTACGGGGAGGTGCCCGAGGTCTTGGCGGTGGAGGAGGACGGCCTCCGGTTTCCCATCCCCTTGCGCCTCGCCCAGAAGACGGGGTTTTACCTGGACCAGCGGGAAAACCGCCGCCTCTTTGAGGCCATGGTGCGGCCCGGGGAGCGGGTTTTGGACGTGTTTAGCTACGTGGGGGGCTTCGCCTTAAGGGCGGCCCGCAAGGGGGCCTACGCCTTGGCGGTGGACAAGGACCTCGAGGCCTTGGCCGTCCTGGACCGGGCGGCCCTGGAGGCGGGGCTAAGGGTGGACATCCGCCACGGGGAGGCCTTGGCGGTGCTAAGGACCCTGGAAGGCCCCTTCCACCACGTGCTTCTGGACCCCCCCACCCTGGTGAAGCGCCCCGAGGAGCTTCCCGCCATGAAGCGCCACCTGGTGGACCTCGTGCGGGAGGCCTTGAGGCTTCTCGCCCCCGAGGGCTTTTTGTGGCTTTCTGCCTGCAGCTACTACCTCAAGGTGGAGGACCTTTTGGAGGTAGCCCGCAGGGCGGCCGCGGACCAGGGGAAGCGCCTTCGGGTCCACGCCGTCACCTACCAGCCCCCCGACCACCCCTGGAGCCTCCACATCCCCGAAAGCCTTTACCTCAAGACCCTTATCCTGCAAGAGGACGCCCTCTAGCGGGTATGATGGGGGAGGAAGCACCCTTGGGGTGCGGACAAGGAGGGATCTATGGAAGTGGCACGGGGTCTAGAAGGCGTCCTGTTCACGGAAAGCCGGATGTGTTTCATTGACGGGGAGGCGGGGAAGCTCTACTACTACGGCATCCCCATCCAGGAGCTGGCGGAGAAGAGCACCTTTGAGGAGACCACCTTCCTCCTCCTCCACGGGAGATTGCCCACCAAGGCGGAGCTTGAGGCCTTCGGGAAGGATCTAGCCCGACGCCGGGCCCTGCCCAAGGAGCTCCTCGAGGCTTTCCGGCGCTACCCCACCTCGGCCCACCCCATGAGCTTCCTGCGCACCGCCGTCTCGGAGCTCGGGATGCTGGACCCCACCGAGGGGGATATCTCCAAGGAGGCCCTTTACCAAAAGGGCCTTGACCTCATCGCCAAGTTCGCCACCATCGTGGCCGCCAACAAGCGCCTCAAGGAGGGCAAGGAGCCCCTTGCGCCCAGGGAGGACCTCTCCCACGCCGCCAACTTCCTCTACATGGCGAACGGGGTGGAGCCCTCCCCCGAGCAGGCCCGCCTCATGGACGCCGCCCTCATCCTCCACGCCGAGCACGGCTTCAACGCCAGCACCTTCACCGCCATCGCCGCCTTCTCCACCGAGACCGACCTCTACTCCGCCATCACCGCCGCCGTGGCCTCCCTCAAGGGCCCCCGGCACGGCGGGGCCAACGAGGCCGTGATGCGCATGATCCAGGAGATCGGCTCCCCGGAACGGGCCCGGGAGTGGGTGCGGGAGAAGCTCGCTAAAAAGGAGCGGATCATGGGCATGGGCCACCGGATCTACAAGGCCTTTGACCCCCGGGCCGGCGTCCTGGAAAAGCTCGCCCGCATCGTGGCGGAGAAGCACGGCCACTCCAAGGAGTACCAGATCCTGAAGATCGTGGAGGAGGAGGCGGGGAAGGTCTTGAACCCCAGGGGCATCTACCCCAACGTGGACTTCTACTCCGGGGTGGTCTACTCCGATCTGGGCTTCAGCCTGGAGTTCTTCACCCCCATCTTCGCCGTGGCCCGGATCTCGGGCTGGGTGGGGCACATCCTGGAGTACAAGGAGCTGGATAACCGCCTCCTCCGCCCCGACGCCAAGTACATCGGGGAGCTGGACAAGCCCTACGTGCCCCTTGAGGCCCGGGGCTAAAACCGTAAAGGGCTTCCCCCATCCCGGCTTGGGCCGGGATGGGGTTTAAAGCCCACAGAAGGCCTCGTAGTCTATAAGCTCCTTTTGGGTGGGGTGATCCCCGCAGACGGGGCAGGCGGGGTTTCGCTGGATCCTTAGCTTGCGGAAGCTTCCCTCCAGGGCGTCAAAGAGGAGGAGGTACCCCGCCAAGGGCTTTCCCAGGCCCAAAAGGAGCTTTAGGGCCTCCGACGCCATCAAGGCCCCCACCACCCCCGGCAAAACCCCGAAGACCCCCGCCTCGGCGCAGGAGGGCACCGTTCCCGGGGGCGGGGGTTTGGGGAAGAGGCACCGGTAGCAGGGCCCCATCTCCCCCGTCTCGGTGGGGTGGTGGAAGACGGCAAGCTGCCCGTCAAACTGGTAGATGGCCCCGAACACCAGGGGTTTCCCCAGGAGGACGCAGGCGTCGTTCACCAGGTAGCGGGTGGGGAAGTTATCGGAGGCGTCCACCACCAGGTCGTAGTCCTTCAGGATCTCCAGGGCGTTTTCCGAGGTGAGGCGGACGGGGTGGGCCTCAACCCGCACCAGGGGGTTGAGGGCCAAAAGGCGTTCCTTGGCCGCCAGGGCCTTGTGCTTGCCCACGTCCTCCGTGGCGTAGAGGACCTGGCGGTGGAGGTTGGAAAGCTCCACCCGGTCCATCTCCACGATCCCCACCCGCCCCACCCCCGCCGCCA
>NZ_BMPJ01000053.1 GCF_014647535.1 Thermus composti
GCCTACAAGGTGCCCCGCATCATCCAGTTCCGGGAAAGCCTCCCCAAGTCCAGCGTGGGGAAGATCCTGAGGCGGGAGCTAAGGGACGAGTTCACCAAGAAGGCCTAAGCGCCCGCCTGGGCCGTGAGGGGTCCCCGCCGTGGCGAAAGCCACGGCGGGGTACTTAGCCTCGAGCCCGCTCCACCGCCTCCCGGAAGGCCGCCACCGCCCGGTCCACCTCCTTCTCCGTGGTGAAGCGGCCTAAGGAGAAGCGCAAGGAGGCCTTGGCCTCCTTGGGGGGGCGGCCCAAGGCCAAGAGGACGTGGGAGGGCTCGAGGCTCCCCGCGGAGCAGGCCGAGCCCGAGGAGACCGCCACCCCCAAGAGGTCCATGGCGAGAAGAAGCGCCTCCCCGTCCGCCCCCTTCACGGTGACGTGGGCGAGGTGGGGAAGGCGGTTTTGGGGGTGGCCGTTTCGTTCCACCCCGGGCACGGCGAGGAGGCCCGCCTCGAGGCGGTCCCTTAAGGCCCTAAGGCGGGGGGCCTCCTCGGGAAGGAGCCTCAGGGCCTTCTCCAGGGCCACCGCCATCCCCCAGGCCAGGGCGGGGCTTGGCGTCCCCCCTCGCCTTCCCCCCTCCTGGCTTCCTGGGACCAGGGGAACCAGGTCCACCCCCTGGCGCACAAGGAGAGCCCCGATCCCCTTGGGCCCGTAGAACTTATGGGCGCTCAAGGAGACCAGGTCCGCCCCCACCTCGTCCATCCGGAAGGGCACGTGCCCCACCGCCTGCACCGCGTCCGTGTGGAAGAGGACGCCCCGCCCGCGAACCACCTGGGCGATCTCCCTTAGGGGGTAAAGGGTCCCCACCTCGTTGTTGGCGGCCATGACGCTCACCAAGAAGGTGTCCTCCCGCAGGGCCTCCGCCACCTGCTCGGGGTAGACGAGGCCGAAGCGGTCCGGCTTGAGCCGGGTCACGGCGAAGCCTAGCCGCTCTAAAAGCCGCAAAGCCCCAAGGACGGAGGAATGCTCCACCTGGGTGCTCACCACGTGGCCCCGCCCCTTGGCCAAGGCCACCCCGAGAAGGGCCAAGGCGTTGGCCTCGGAGCCCGAGGCGGTGAAGACCACCTCCCTAGGCCTCGCCCCCAGGAGGGAGGCCACCTTCTCCCGCGCCCCTTCCAAGACCCGCCTGGCCTCCTGGCCGAAGCGGTGGATGCTGGAGGGGTTGCCGAAGACCTCCTCCACCCCCCGCATGGCCTCCCGCACCTCGGGGTCCAGGGGGGTGGTGGCCGCGTAATCTAGGTAGACGCCGCCCACGCCTCCTAGCCTACCCCGCCTGGAGGGGGACCAGGCGGCGGGCCTCTATGAGCCTCCGCTCCTCAATGAGGTCCTTGAGGGTGGTCCCCCCCAGGACCTGGCGGATGGCCAGGTCCACCCGCCGCCAGAGGACCTCGGTGGAGCACTGGCCCACCTTGGCGCAGGTCTCCGGGTCCTCAATGCAGGAGACGGGGGCCAGGCTTCCCTCCAGGGCCTCCACCACCTCTAAGGCCGTCACCTTCTCGGGGGGCCGGGCCAAGCGGTACCCCCCCTTGGCCCCCCGCACGGAGCGGATGAAGCCCGCCCGGCGGAGCTGGGCGGCGATCTGCTCCAGGTAGTGCTGGCTGATGCCCTGGGCCTCCGCCACCTCCTTGAGGGGCACGGCTTGGGGAGCGCGGAGGCCGATCTCCACCAGGGCCCTCAGGCCGTACTGGGCCTTCGTGGAAACCCACATGCCTCCAGTATACTGCTATTTCCCGTGCGAAAATAGGGACTTTGTGAAGGCCAGGGCAAAGAACCCCGCCTGCACCAAAACCACGCTGGCCCCGCTGGGGAGGTCCCAGAGGAAGGAAAGGGCAAGCCCCAAAAGGGTGGAGAGGAGGGCGAAGAGGAGGGAAAGGAGGGTAAGCCCGGAAAAGGTGGCGGAAAGGAGCCGGGCCGTGGCCCCGGGGATGACCAGGAAAGCGGCCACCAAAAGGACCCCCACCACCTTCACCGCCAGGACCAGGCTCACGGCGAGGAAGCCGGAAAGAAGGTAGTCGTGGAAGACCGCGGGCAGGCGGTCCGCCAAGGCCAGCTCCCGGTCCAAGGTGGCGTAGGCCAAAGCCCCCCAAAGGGGCAAAAACCCCAGGGCGAGGAGGGAGAGGGCCCCAAGGGCGTAGAGGTCCTCCCGGCCTACCGCCAAAAGGGAACCGAAGAGGTAGCTCATGGCGTCCCCCACGTACCCCTTGGCCTTGGCCAGGAAGACCGCCCCCAAGGCCACGGAAAGGGCGAAGAAGACCCCGATGGCGGTGTCCTCGGAAAGCTCGGTCCTCTCCCGCACGAAGGTGATGGCCATGGCCACCAGGAAGGTGAAGGGAAGGGCGAACCAAAGGGGCTCCCCCCGCAGGAAAAGCCCCAGGGACACCCCGGCGAAGGCGGCGTGGGCCAGGCCGTCCCCCAGGAAGGAGAGGCGCCTTTGCACCACGAAAGGCGAAAGGAGCCCGGCCAAGAGGCTCACCCAAAGCCCCGCCAAAAGGGCCCGCTGGAAGAAGGGGTAGCTTAAGGCCTCAAGCACCGCTTCCCCCCACGAAGAGGCCATGGGCGTGGCCCAGGTGGCCGAAGGCACGGCGCAGGCACTCCTCGGAAAGGGCCCTTTCCGGCGGGCCAAAGCCGATAACCCGGCGGTTCAGGACCAGGACATGGCTGGCGTGGTGGGCCGCCTCCCAGTCGTGGGTGATCATGAGCACCGTGGCCCCCGTTTCCGCCTGGTAGGCCTCGAGGTGGCGGTAAAGGTCCACCTCCCCCGCCCGGTCTATCCCGGTGGCGGGCTCGTCCAGGAGGAGGAGCCTGGGCCTGCGGACGAAGGCCCGGGCCAGGTAGACCCGTTGGAGCTGCCCCCCGGAAAGCCGCCCCAAAGGCCTTTCCGCCAGGGCCTCCGCCCCCACCCGCCTCAGGGCCTCCAGGGCCCTCTGCCGCGCCCAGGAAGGGAGGCGGAAGGGCCAGCGGCGGAGGAGCCCCGTGGCCACGAGCTCTATGGCCAAGGCGGGGAAGGTGCGGTCAAAGGCCTTGATCTGGGGCACGTACCCCAGCCAAAGGGGGTCCACCGCCTTAGGGGGCCTGCCCCAAAGGCGGACCTCCCCCTGGTAGGGCACGAGGCCGAGAAGGGCCTTTAAGAGGGTGCTCTTCCCCGCCCCGTTGGGGCCCACGATGGCCACGAAAGCCCCTTCGGGCACCTCCAGATCCACCCCCTCCAGGGCCCAGAACTCCCCGAAGCGGACGGAAAGGGCGCGGACCTCCAGGGCCTTCACGGGCTAATGATAATGTTTTTTCACTTTTCCGTCAATCCCATACACCAGGGCTTTACCCAAAACTCCTTCCTCGCCCTCCCTTAGCCTGCTTCAAGAGTTCTTGGGTGACTTCAT
>NZ_BMPJ01000054.1 GCF_014647535.1 Thermus composti
GAAGCCGAGGCCTAAATAGGCCTGCAGGGGTCAAGATACTAAGGGCCCACGGTGGATGCCTCGGCACCCGAGCCGATGAAGGACGTGGCTACCTGCGATAAGCCAGGGGGAGCCGGTAGCGGGCGTTGATCCCTGGATGTCCGAATGGGGGAACCCGGCCGGCGCGAACGCCGGTCACCGCGCTTTTAGCGCGGGGGGAACCTGGGGAACTGAAACATCTCAGTACCCAGAGGAGAGGAAAGCGAAAGCGACTCCCTGAGTAGCGGCGAGCGAAAGGGGACCAGCCTAAACCGTCCGGCTTGTCCGGGCGGGGTCGTGGGGCCCTCGGATACCGAATCCCCAGCCTAGCCGAAGCTGTTGGGAAGCAGCGCCAGAGAGGGTGAAAGCCCCGTAGGCGAAAGGTGGGGGGATAGGTGAGGGTACCCGAGTACCCCGTGGTCCGTGGAGCCATGGGGGAATCTGGGCGGACCACCGCCTAAGGCTAAGTACTCCGGGTGACCGATAGCGCACCAGTACCGTGAGGGAAAGGTGAAAAGAACCCCGGGAGGGGAGTGAAATAGAGCCTGAAACCGTGGGCTTACAAGCAGTCACGGCCCCGCAAGGGGTTGTGGCGTGCCTATTGAAGCATGAGCCGGCGACTCACGGTCGTGGGCGAGCTTAAGCCGTTTAGGCGAAGGCGTAGGGAAACCGAGTCCGAACAGGGCGTCTAGTCCGCGGCCGTGGACCCGAAACCGGGCGAGCTAGCCCTGGCCAGGGTGAAGCTGGGGTAAAACCCAGTGGAGGCCCGAACCGGTGGGGGATGCAAACCCCTCGGATGAGCTGGGGCTAGGAGTGAAAAGCTAACCGAGCCCGGAGATAGCTGGTTCTCCCCGAAATGACTTTAGGGTCAGCCTCAGGTGCTGACTGGGGCCTGTAGAGCACTGATAGGGCTAGGGGGCCCACCAGCCTACCAAACCCTGTCAAACTCCGAAGGGTCCCAGGTGGAGCCTGGGAGTGAGGGCGCGAGCGATAACGTCCGCGTCCAAGCGCGGGAACAACCGAGACCGCCAGCTAAGGCCCCCAAGTCTGGGCTAAGTGGTAAAGGATGTGGCGCCGCGAAGACAGCCAGGAGGTTGGCTTAGAAGCAGCCATCCTTTAAAGAGTGCGTAATAGCTCACTGGTCGAGTGGCGCTGCGCCGAAAATGATCGGGGCTTAAGCCCAGCGCCGAAGCTGCGGGTCTGGGGGATGACCCCAGGCGGTAGGGGAGCGTTCCCGATGCCGATGAAGGCCGACCCGTGAGGGCGGCTGGAGGTAAGGGAAGTGCGAATGCCGGCATGAGTAACGATAAAGAGGGTGAGAATCCCTCTCGCCGTAAGCCCAAGGGTTCCTACGCAATGGTCGTCAGCGTAGGGTTAGGCGGGACCTAAGGTGAAGCCGAAAGGCGTAGCCGAAGGACAGCCGGTTAATATTCCGGCCCTTCCCGTGGGTGCGATGGGGGGACGCTCTAGGCTAGGGGGACCGGAGCCATGGACGTGCCCGGCCAGAAGCGCAGGGTGGGAGGTAGGCAAATCCGCCTCCCAAAAGCTCTGCGTGGTGGGGAAGCCCGTACGGGTGATAACCCCCCGAAGCCAGGGAGCCAAGAAAAGCCTCTAAGCTCAACCCACGGGAACCCGTACCGCAAACCGACACAGGTGGGCGGGTGCGAGAGCACTCAGGCGCGCGGGAGAACCCTCGCCAAGGAACTCTGCAAACTGGCCCCGTAACTTCGGGAGAAGGGGTGCTCCCTGGGGTGATGAGCCTCGGGGAGCCGCAGTGAACAGGCTCTGGCGACTGTTTACCAAAAACACAGCTCTCTGCGAACTCGTAAGAGGAGGTATAGGGAGCGACGCTTGCCCGGTGCCGGAAGGTCAAGGGGAGGGGTGCAAGCCCCGAACCGAAGCCCCGGTGAACGGCGGCCGTAACTATAACGGTCCTAAGGTAGCGAAATTCCTTGTCGGGTAAGTTCCGACCTGCACGAAAAGCGTAACGACCGGAGCGCTGTCTCGGCGAGGGACCCGGTGAAATTGAACTGGCCGTGAAGATGCGGCCTACCCGTGGCAGGACGAAAAGACCCCGTGGAGCTTTACTGCAGCCTGGTGTTGGCTCTTGGTCGCGTCTGCGTAGGATAGGTGGGAGCCTGTGAACCCCCGCCTCCGGGTGGGGGGGAGGCGCCGGTGAAATACCACCCTGACGCGGCTGGGGGCCTAACCCTCGGATGGGGGGACAGCGCTTGGCGGGCAGTTTGACTGGGGCGGTCGCCTCCTAAAAGGTAACGGAGGCGCCCAAAGGTCCCCTCAGGCGGGACGGAAATCCGCCGGAGAGCGCAAGGGTAGAAGGGGGCCTGACTGTGAGGCGGGCATGCCGAGCAGGGGCGAAAGCCGGGCCTAGTGAACCGGTGGTCCCGTGTGGAAGGGCCATCGATCAACGGATAAAAGTTACCCCGGGGATAACAGGCTGATCTCCCCCGAGCGTCCACAGCGGCGGGGAGGTTTGGCACCTCGATGTCGGCTCGTCGCATCCTGGGGCTGAAGAAGGTCCCAAGGGTTGGGCTGTTCGCCCATTAAAGCGGCACGCGAGCTGGGTTCAGAACGTCGTGAGACAGTTCGGTCTCTATCCGCCACGGGCGCAGGAGGCTTGAGGGGGGCTCTTCCTAGTACGAGAGGACCGGAAGGGACGCACCTCTGGTTTCCCAGCTGTCCCTCCAGGGGCATACGCTGGGTAGCCATGTGCGGAAGGGATAACCGCTGAAAGCATCTAAGCGGGAAACCCGCCCCAAGATGAGGCCTCCCACGGCGTCAAGCCGGTAAGGACCCGGGAAGACCACCCGGTGGATGGGCCGGAGGTGTAAGCGCCGCGAGGCGTTGAGCCGACCGGTCCCAATCGTCCGAGGTCTTGACCCCTCTTGCCCTGATACCCACCCCAGCCCAATCCCCCGCCCCCATGGCGGCGTGGCCTTTTGAAAACCCAAAACACCAGAATCCCCCGTGCCCATAGCGGCGTGGAACCACCCGTTCCCATTCCGAACACGGAAGTGAAACGCGCCAGCGCCGATGGTACTGGGCGGGCGACCGCCTGGGAGAGTAGGTCGGTGCGGGGGATTTTCCCTTTCGCGGGAGTAGCTCAGTCGGTAGAGCACGACCTT
>NZ_BMPJ01000055.1 GCF_014647535.1 Thermus composti
CCTTACCCATCGCCTGGGTAGCTAGGGTGGCGGCGTGAATAGTGTCGGAGCGAATAACCGAAGGGGGGAATAAAATCCTCCCTTTAAAGCCCAGTTTACCCAAAGGGGCCGGTATAGTGTTCCCCATGCGGGTCGCCTCCTTGCGTTGGTTCACCCCGCCCACCAAGCCCAAACCCGCCCCCCTCTTCTTCGGCCAGGCCCAGGCCCTAAGGGCCCTGGAGGCCGCCTTCCGCCAGGGCGGCCACGGCTATTTGGTGGGGCCCAGCGGCCTGGGCAAGCGCAGGCGCCTCCTCGCCTACCTGGAGGGCCGCACCTTCCCCCGGCCCGAGCTGGTCTACCTTCCCGTGGGGGAGGAGGCCTTCCCCCTCCTCCTCCCCGAGGGGAAGGGAAGGGCTCTGGTGGAGGGAGTGGAGGCCCTTTTGGCCGAGTTCACCCCGGGGCTTTTCCGGGAAAAGGGTTTCCTTTACGCCAAAAGCCTGGTGGAAGCCCGCTACCAGAAGGAGGCGGAGGCCCTCCTAAAGGCCCTTTCTCAGGAGGCCGAAAGCCACGGCTTCGCCCTTGAGGAGACGGAGGAGACCTTCAGGCTTTCGGGCAAGGGCCCCCTGCCCCCCGAGCTTTCCGCCAAGCTGGAGGAGACGGTTTTGGCCTACATGGACGCCAGGCAGAAGGCCCAGGCGGAGGTGGCCGCCTTAAGGCGGGGCTTCGCCGAGCGCTTTCTTCTCCCCCGGGCCAAGGAGCTCAAGGCCCGCTTCCCCGAGACCGGGCGCTACCTGGACTGGCTTTTAGAAACCCTCCTAAGGGCGGCGGCCCTGGAGGAGGAGCCCGCCTTCCAGGCCCTTCTCCCCCGGCTTTTGGTGGAGGGGGGAAGCCGGGTGGTCTACGAGCCCAACCCCACCCCGGAAAGGCTTTTCGGCCACCTGGAGTACGAGGTCCACGAGGGGGTCCTCACCACCCATCTGGGCCTCCTGCGGCCCGGCGCCCTCCTCAAGGCCGCCGGAGGGGTGGTGGTCCTCGAGGCCCACCGGGTGTGGGAGCTGGGGAGCTACCCCCTCCTCAAGCGGGCCCTGGCCACGGGGGAGGTGGAGCCCTTGGCCCCCCACCCCGAGGTCAAGGGCCCCAGGCTCAAACCCGCCCCCCTCGAGGCCCAGGTCTTCCTGGTGGGCCCCCCGGAGGTCATGGCCTTCCTGGAGGAGGACGAGGAGTTTTTGGAGCTTTTCCCCTTCCGGGTGGAGTTCGCCCCCGAGATCCCCTACACCCGGGAAAACGTGGCCTACCTGGGGGGATTTCTGGAGAAGGAGGGCATCCCCCTCACCCCCGGGGGGCTCGCCGCCCTGGCCGACGAGGCCAGGCGGCTTGCGGGGCACCGGGAAAGGCTAGACGCCCGCCTCTACCGGATCCTGGACCTGGCCAAGGAGGCGGCGGCCCTCCGCACCCCCGTGGACAAGAAGGCGGTAAGGGAAGCGGTGCGGGCGCGGGAAGAGCGCTTCGCCCTGGAAGAGGCCCTCTACCTCCAGGACCTCGAGGAGGGGGTGGTGGCCCTGGAGGTGGCCGGGGAGCGGGTGGGGGAGGTGAACGGCCTGGTGGTGGTGGAAGGCCCCCTGCCCGCAGGCCGCCCCGTGCGCATCACCGCCCAGGCGGGGCCCGGCCGGGAGGGGATCCTCTCCATTGACCGGGAGGTGGGCCTTGGGGGGCAGGTCTTTCACAAGGCGGTCCTCACCCTGGCCGGGTACCTTCGGGGCACCTACGCCCAGGTGGGGGCCCTCTCCGCCACGGTGAGCCTGGTCTTTGAGCAGAGCTACGGGAGCATTGAGGGGGATTCGGCGGGGCTCGCCGAGCTTCTGACGGTGCTCTCCGCCATCTCCGGCCTTCCCTTAAGGCAGGACCTGGCGGTGACCGGGGCCATTGACCAGACGGGAAGGGTCCTCGCCGTGGGCCGGGTGGCGGAGAAGGTGGAAGGGTTTTACCGGGTCTGCCGGACCCTGGGCCTCACGGGAACCCAGGGGGTGGTCCTTCCCAAGGCCAACCTCCCCCACCTCACCTTACGGGAAGAGGTGGTGGAGGCCCTGGAAAAGGGGCGCTTCCACCTCTACGCCGTGGAAAGCGTGGACGAGGCGGTGGAGCTCCTCTTCGGCCGCAAGGCCTACTGGGTGCACGAGAAGGTGCGGGAGGCCCTGGAGCACTTCCAGAAGCTAGAAAACGGGGAGGAAGAGTAAACTTAGGGGGATGGCTAAGAGGAACACCCCCTCTAAGCGGCAGCTGGAACTCCGCCTAAGCGGCCAGCTCTTTGAGATCCCACTCCTCTGGGACGTCCTCCTCATCGGCCGCCACGCCCCCATCGGCCCGGAGGCGGCCAGGCGCATGGCGGAAAGCCTGGCCCCCGGGCAGTTCACCCTTCTTAAGGTAGAAAAGGGACCCGTGGAAGCCCTTCTTGTCCGGAAAAACCTCCTCCAGGCCCTGGAGCCCAAGGCTTTAGAAGAGGTGCTCTTGGAAGAACTCGCCCCCCTCCTCTCCGAGGAACAGGTGGTACGGGCCCAGGTGGAGGTGGTGCTTTACACAGGGAGGACTATCCGATTAGACTTCCCCCCTTCGGTTATTCGCTCCGACACTATTCACGCCGCCACCCTAGCTACCCAGGCGATGGGTAAGG
>NZ_BMPJ01000057.1 GCF_014647535.1 Thermus composti
GGACCACGGGAAGACGACGCTGACGGCGGCGTTGACGTTTGTGGCGGCGGCGGAGAACCCGAATGTAGAGGTTAGGGACTACGCGGACATTGACAAGGCGCCGGAGGAGCGTGCGCGTGGGATTACGATCAACACGGCGCACGTGGAGTACGAGACGGCGAAGCGGCACTATTCCCACGTGGACTGCCCTGGTCACGCGGACTACATCAAGAACATGATCACGGGTGCCGCGCAGATGGACGGGGCGATTTTGGTGGTGTCGGCGGCGGACGGGCCGATGCCGCAGACGCGGGAGCACATTTTGTTGGCGCGGCAGGTGGGGGTGCCGTACATTGTGGTGTTTATGAACAAGGTGGACATGGTGGACGACCCGGAGCTTTTGGACCTGGTGGAGATGGAGGTGAGGGACCTCCTGAACCAGTACGAGTTTCCCGGGGACGAGGTTCCGGTGATTCGCGGGAGCGCGCTGCTTGCGCTTGAGCAGATGCACAAGAACCCGAGGACGCGGCGTGGGGAGAACGAGTGGGTGGACAAGATTTGGGAGTTGTTGGACGCGATTGACGAGTACATCCCCACGCCGGTGCGGGATGTGGACAAGCCGTTCCTGATGCCGGTGGAGGACGTGTTTACGATCACGGGTCGTGGGACGGTGGCGACTGGGCGGATTGAGCGGGGCAAGGTGAAGGTTGGGGACGAGGTGGAGATTGTGGGCCTTGTTCCGGAGACGCGGAAGACGGTGGTTACGGGTGTGGAGATGCACCGGAAGACCCTGCAGGAGGGGATAGCTGGGGACAATGTGGGTGTGCTTTTGCGGGGTGTAAGCCGGGAGGAGGTGGAGCGGGGGCAGGTGTTGGCTGCTCCTGGGACGATTACGCCGCACACGAAGTTTGAGGCGTCGGTGTATGTGCTGAAGAAGGAGGAGGGGGGTAGGCACACGGGGTTTTTTTCCGGGTACCGTCCGCAGTTTTACTTTCGGACGACGGATGTGACGGGTGTGGTGCAGCTGCCGGCGGGTGTGGAGATGGTGATGCCTGGGGACAATGTGACGTTTACGGTGGAGCTGATCAAGCCGGTGGCGTTGGAGGAGG
>NZ_BMPJ01000058.1 GCF_014647535.1 Thermus composti
TGGTGGACTTCGCCCTCTCCGCCCCCACCCTCCTCCAGGGAAGGACCCTGAGGCAGGTCACGGGGGGCGTGGACCAGAACCTCTTCCACTACCCCTTGGGGGTCGTGGCCGGCATCCCCCCCTTCAACTTCCCCGTGATGATCCCCTTGTGGATGTTCCCCATCGCCATCATCGCCGGGAACACCTTCGTCCTCAAGCCCTCGGAGCGGACCCCCTTGGGGGCGGTGCGCCTGGCGGAGCTCTTCCTGGAGGCGGGCTTCCCCGAGGGGGTCCTCAACCTGGTCCACGGGGGCAAGGAGGCGGCGGAGGCCCTCCTCCGCCACCCCGGGGTCAAGGCGGTCCAGTTCGTGGGGAGCGAGCCCGTGGCCCGCTACGTCTACCAGGAGGCGGCCCGGCACGGGAAGCGGGTCTCGGCGGCGGGGGGGGCCAAGAACCACCTCATCGTGATGCCGGACGCGGATCTGGACCAGGCCGTCCCTGCCATCCTCAACTCCGCCTTCGGCAACGCTGGGGAGAGGTGCCTGGCGGGGAGCGTGGCCGTGGCGGTGGGGGAGGTGGGGCCTTTGCTTTTGGAGCGGGTGGTGGAAGCCGCCAAGGGGCTCAAGGTGGGCCCGGGCTGGGAGGAGGGGGTCCAGGTGGGGCCCTTAATCCGGGAGGAGCACCGGCAGAAGGTGGTGGGGTACATCCAAAGGGGCCTGGAGGAGGGGGCGGGCCTTGCCCTGGACGGGCGGAAGGAGATGGCAAGGCCTGGCTTCTTCCTGGGGCCCACGGTCCTGGACCGGGTCTCCCCGGGGATGGCGGTGGGGCGGGAGGAGATCTTCGGCCCCGTGCTTTCCGTCTCCTACGCCAAGACCCTGGAGGAGGCGATCCGGCAGGCCAACAGCGTCCCCTACGGGAACATGGCCTGCCTCTTCACCCAAAGCGGCAAGGCGGCCCGGGAGTTTCGGGAGAAGGTCCAGGCGGGGATGGTGGGGGTGAACGTGGGGGTGGCCCAGCCCTTTGCCTTCTACC
>NZ_BMPJ01000059.1 GCF_014647535.1 Thermus composti
GAGCCAACGCTTGGGCTACGAAGGAAAAGGCCGTTACCACCGCCATCACCTGCCGGATGACCGCCTCCAGGCCCCGCACCCGCCCTACACAAGCCTCCAGGCCTAAGGGGCCCTTCAACAAACCAACCACCGTCTCCAGCTCCCACCTTCGTCGGTACAGCCCACGGTAGGCCCCACGCTGAAGCCGCCGCAAGTTGCTCTTCCTCCTTTTCCCCCTGGGCTTCCCCCGTCTTCGGTTGTGCCCAGAAAGGAGCAAAAGCCCCTTCCCCTCCGCAGCCTCAAAGAGAACCTCGGCATCGTAAGCAGAATCCGCAAGGAGCAGGGAGGGCTTTTCCCCTTCCAAAGGGGCCATCCCCCGCACCAGGGCCAGGCCCACCGGACCATCGTGCCGGTGGGCCGGGGTCACGGAGAGGGCCAGGACCTCCCCCGTGTCTAGGTCCAGGAGCAGGTGGAGCTTATACCCGTAGACCCATTGCCCCCTGGAATCCTTCCCCCACCGGGCTTCGGGGTCCGTGGCCTGGGCAGGCAGGGGGGTGGCGTCTAAACCCAGGACCCTTCTTTTGGCCCCCTCCTCTTCCCGCTCCCGCCTTTGCCAAAGCGCCCGCCAGGGCAGGTGCTTGCTCCGCTCGCTCACCGTGGCCCGACCGGGAACGCCGGGCAGGCCTAGCGCCCGGCGCAGGGAGGGGTCTCGTCGGAGTTCCCGGAGCATGCGTTCCACGGACCAGCCCATAAGGACCCGGTAGACGTGAAGGCGCAGGAGATGGGTGTCGGTGTAGGTTCTCGGGCGACCAGGTTTTGGGTTGGGCTCCGGGACCTGGAGGGACCGGACGAGGGTGCGCAGTTGCCATTCTGGGAGCTCTGGTAAGGTGAGAAAGGGGTTGGGTGTCGTCA
>NZ_BMPJ01000060.1 GCF_014647535.1 Thermus composti
ATGAAGTCACCCAAGAACTCTTGAAGCAGGCTAAGGGAGGGCGAGGAAGGAGTTTTGGGTAAAGCCCTGAAGAGCGGGTGGCGAAAGACGGGGTAGCGTGCTATTCTGTTCTCCTTCACTGCGCTTGCTCTCTCCCTCAAGTCCTTACCTTCGCGGGGCGCCGCTCGTCAGGCCGGGACGGAGTGCGTTCACCGCCGCAAGCAGTCACGCACTGCCGCCCACGTGCGCCGGTTGGATTCCCAGTAGAGCTGCGCCTCCACCGCGGAGATGGGCACCCACTTCCAGTCGTCGTGCTCCTCCGGGGCGATCCGAATGCTGGCTTCAGGCGTCTCCACCCAGTACAGGCTCTTGCGAATGACCTGATGCGGGAGCTCAAACTCCCAGTGGCCGGGGATCGAGTGGAGATCCTCCGTCCTTATCCTCAGGGACGTTTCTTCATAAATTTCCCGGACACAAGCCTCGCGGGAGGCCTCGCCTTCCTTGATTCCGCCTGTAATAGGCTGCCAGAAGCCGGTGGGAATTTCCGGGCTTGCCGCTACGTGCAAGAGGAGTACAAGTTCCTCCGCATCCGCCATGCGGCGGATGACCCAGCATTCCACGCTGTTCCTGACGGGTTTACCGGCCAACGGACACATACCTCCCACCTGCGCCATCGGTTCCTAGCACCGCCGCCGGTCACGTCTCGTCAAGTGGTGTAAAGGGCCATCCCCACATGCGTGGGGACTACTCAAGTATAACCGGCGTCATGCCGGATGTCAAGGCGCCATGCAGCAGGACTTTACCCACATCTCCGTTTCGTGGTAAATCTCCCCTTGCGGGCGCAGCCCGTATCTGGTACC
>NZ_BMPJ01000061.1 GCF_014647535.1 Thermus composti
CTTACCCATCGCCTGGGTAGCTAGGGTGGCGGCGTGAATAGTGTCGGAGCGAATAACCGAAGGGGGGATAATAAACCCCTAAAGGAAAGGGGGGGTATGACGGTCCGGCAGGTCCTTTTGCGCAAGGGGGGAGCGGTTTACGCCGTTTCACCCCAGGCCACGGTCCTCGAGGCCCTAAAGCGCATGGCGGAGCATGATGTGGGGGCCCTTTTGGTTATGGAGGGGGATCGGCTTTCGGGTATCTTTTCCGAGCGGGATTACGCCCGAAAGCTGGTGCTTTTGGGGCGGTTCTCCAAGGACACCCGGGTGGAGGAGGTCATGACCCGGGAGGTGATTACCATAGCCCCCGAGACTTCCCTCGCCGAGGCCATGCGCCTCATGACCGAGAAGCGGGTGCGCCACCTTCCCGTGGTGGAAGGGGAACAGGTGGTGGGTGTGATCTCCATCGGGGACGTGGTCAAAGCCATCATCACCGAGCAGGAAATGGTCATAGAGGAACTTTCCCGCTACATTTCCGAAAACCGCTAAGGAGGTGCCGGGCAGAGGTCCCGAGCCCAAGCCGAGGAAAGGGGGTTCTTTTCCCTATGAGGTATGGGGGCGCACACCAAAACCCATGAGTTCTCATCCCTTTCGCCCTCCCTTTCTGCCCCTAGCCAGCTCTGCAAGCACCCCCCTTGACAAGCCCCCTTCACTCTGGTACTTTTTTCTTTGCGCTGCCTGGTGGGCGGCGGGGGATCTTGAAAGCTGGGGTGGATGGATGG
>NZ_BMPJ01000062.1 GCF_014647535.1 Thermus composti
ACGACCTGGCCCTCCTCCAGTACACCGGGGGCACCACCGGGCTCGCCAAAGGGGCCATGCTCACCCACAAGAACCTGGTGGCCAACGTGCTCCAGATAGACGCCTGGGACCCCACCTCCAGGGAACTTCTCGGCAAGGGGGTGATGCTGGGGGCCCTGCCCTTCTTCCACGTCTACGGCATGACCGTGGCCATGAACTACGGCCTCTTCTCGGGGTACAAGATCGTCCTCCTGCCGAGGCCCGAGATCGGCCCCATCGTGGAAGCCATTGAGAAGCACGGGGTCACCCACTTCCCCGGGGTGCCCACCCTCTACGTGGCCTTCAACAACTTCCCCGGCATTGAGAAGCGGAACGTGAAGAGCATCCGCATCTGCCTCTCGGGGGCGGCGCCTTTGCCTGTGGAGGTGGCCAAGCGCTTTGAGGAGATCACCGGGGCGCGGCTCATTGAGGGGTACGGCCTCTCGGAGGCGAGCCCCGTGACCCACTGCAACCCCGTGGAGGGGGTGGTGAAGAAGGGCTCCATCGGCATGCCCCTCCCCAGCGTGGAGGCCAAGGTGGTGGACGAGGAGGGCAAGGAGGTCCCCATAGGCGAGGTGGGCGAGCTCATCGTCAAGGGCCCCAACGTCATGAAAGGCTACTGGAACCGCCCCGAAGAAACCCAAAAAGCCCTCAAGGACGGCTGGC
>NZ_BMPJ01000063.1 GCF_014647535.1 Thermus composti
AGGCCCTCATCTCCTCGGGAAGGTAGGGAGAAGCCAGGACCCGGTAGGTCCACACCTCCCCGTCCCGCTCCACCCACCACGTGGCTTCGGTCTCTCCGGGAAGCCTCTTCTCCGCCACCCCCCGGAAGACCTCTTCCGCCCAGGCCAAAAGCTCCCCCTGGTTCCCCTTCAGGAGGAAGAGGTAGTCCCCCCTTTTTCCCGTATCGCCCGGGCCACCCCCGGGTACAGGTACCCGGCATCCCCCACCACCACCTTCCCCTTCAACCCCTCGGCCCCAAGGCGCTCCAAGAGGTCCTGGAGGGCCTTGTCCTCCCTGCCCTCCGCCCTGGCCTGGGCCAGGGTGGTGCCCAGGTGGAGGGCCAGGACCTCCACCAGCTTGACCTGGGAGCTCTTCCCTTTGCCGCTTCCCCTCAGG
Source organism: Thermus composti (assembly GCF_014647535.1). GTDB lineage: Bacteria > Deinococcota > Deinococci > Deinococcales > Thermaceae > Thermus > Thermus composti. Next base: position 416 of record NZ_BMPJ01000063.1, read on the forward strand.
GTCTTCCCATCCACCACCAGGACCTCCTCCAGGTCCGCCTCGGGGAAGACCTGGCGGAGGGCCTGTCCCAAGGCCTGGGGGGCCAGGCCATGGAGGAAGGTGGTCAAGCGGGTGTGGCCCGGAGCCTTACGGAGGCCTAGGTGGGGAAGAAGGTGGGAGTTAGTGCGGGCAAAGCGTTCCACCCCGCGCAGGGAGTCCACGCGGCTCAAAAAGGCCACCAAGATCAGGGCCAAAAGGCTCCAGAGAGGGTACTGCCGGTTGCT
>NZ_BMPJ01000064.1 GCF_014647535.1 Thermus composti
CGCTCCCGCCGTCCACCTGAAGGGCTCGGATGGGAAAGGGAGTTTGCGCCACCAGGCGGGCAAGAAAACAGGCCGCCAAACCAGCCGTGGCCCGGGTGTGGACCTCCGCAAGGGAAAAACGGGTGAAGAGGTCCACCGCCGAGAAGTGCCGGATCGTCTCCCCAGGACCCAGGGTCACGGTGAGGGTGTCCACCTGGACAAGATCCCCGGGGTGCTTCACCTCGTATCCCCTGGGCTTCCTTTGAGCGTAGGGGCGCCGGGTCTTCCGCTTGACCTCCCCCCGCCGGGCCCGCCCCAGAAAGGCAGCCACGCTTTCCACCCGGCCGCGCGCTTCCAGGTGGGCCAAAATGCGCCCCACGGCCCGCTCGCTCACCGCAAAACCCTCTTTCCTCAAAGTTAGCCAGATCGGCCACCTTCCCCAGGTGGGGTTCTCCTTCCTCAAAGTCTCCACCCGGATCAACAGATCGGGGGTCCAGTACACCCTCTTCCGCAGGCGCTTAGGGCGTCTTGACCGGGGCTTAAGACCGGCAAGGCCTTCTTCCTTCAGGCGTTTCCGCCAGCGGTAATAGGTGG